>NZ_MPZX01000003.1:0-619313 GCF_002020305.1 Thioclava sp. F36-6
TTCGTTAAATGCCGCCTTTGGGCGGTGTCTTGCGCTTTGGCTGGCCTGACGGCAGACCTACACCCCTGCACTGACCGCAGCCTGCGCAGTGTGCCCCAGGCTCCCGTGTCGTGGGAGGCCGCGGCGTGCCACTCGCCTGAAACCACAATCAGACCGTGCGCATCAGCCGCAAGGCGTCGTAGATTGCCGCGTGGGTGTTGCGTGCAGCCACCGCATCGCCGATGCGGAAGAGTTGATAGGCGCCGCTCGGGTTTCGCGTGGCCGTTTGCGGCTGGCCGGCGATCAGGGCTTCGTAATCGACTTCGCCCTGATTGATCGCGTCTTCGCGAAGATCGAAATAGATGTCGTCGAGCGGGCGGGTGCCGTGATTGACGACGACCTGATCTACCTGTCGCTCGCGGGTGAAAGCGCCGTAATCGCTGCCGACGCGCGCGACCAAGCCGTTTCCGTCCTTCGCCACGCCCGTCAGTTTCCAAAGCACGGTAAAGGTCACGTCGCGGGCCTGCAATTCGCGCAAGGACGGGGTCAGCGACATCGCCATGACCTCGGAGGAGAAATTGCGGTCGCGCGTCATGACCTCGACCTTGGCACCGCTGGCGGCGAGGGTCTCGGCGGCCTGCAGGGCGGCGTAGTCGCCAGCGTCGTCATAGATCAGCACGTTGCTACCCGGGCGGGCGTCGCCCGACAGGATGTCCCAGGACGAGACCACAAGATCGTCGCCTGCGTCCAGCACCTCGGTATGCGGCAGGCCGCCGGTCGCGATCACGACGACATCGGGCTGTTCAGCGCGGATGGTGTCCGCGTCGGCATAGCTGTTGAACCGGAAGCTCACGCCGAGACGCTCGCATTCCGCGAAACGCCACTGGATCAGCTGAATCATCTCGTGGCGGCGCTTGGATTGCGCGGTCAGGCGCACCTGTCCGCCGGGATCGTTGGCGGCCTCATGCACGATGACCTCATGGCCGCGTTCCGCGGCCACCCGGGCGGCCTCGAGCCCGGCCGGACCGGCCCCGACGATAACCACGCGGCGCGGCGCATCGGCCTTGGCGATCTCATGAGGAACTTCCAACTCGCGCCCGGTCGAGGGGTTGTGCAGGCACAGCGCCATGCCGCCCTGATAAATCCGGTCGAGGCAGTAATTCGCGCCGACGCAGGGGCGGATACGCTCTTCCTCGCCGCGCATGATCTTGGCGACGATATGCGGGTCGGCCATATGGGCGCGGGTCATGCCGACCATGTCGAGCTTGCCCTCCGCGATCGCGTGCCGCGCGGTGGCGACATCCTGAATCTTGGCGGCGTGGAAGGTCGGGAATTTGGTGGCGGCGCGGATTTCTCCGGCGAAATCCAGATGCGGCGCGCTGCGCATGCCCTGCACCGGGATCACATCGGTCAGGCCCGCATCGGTGTCGATATGGCCCTTCACCACGTTGAGGAAATCGACCATGCCGCTGTCTTTCAGACGCTGCGAGATTTCCAGCCCCTCTTCGCGGGTGATGCCGCCGGGCAGGTCCTCGTCACCGGTGTAGCGCACGCCCACGATGAACTCGTCGCCCACCCGCGCGCGGATCGCCTTGAGCGTGTCGAAGGTGAAGCGCAGGCGGTTCTCCAAGCTACCGCCATAGGGGGCGTCCAGATCGTTGGTCAGTGGCGACCAGAACTGATCCATCAGGTGGCCATAGGCTTGCAGCTCGATCCCGTCGAGCCCTGCCGCTTTCATCCGTTCGGCGGCATCGGCATAGTCCTCGATGATGCGCGCGATGTCCCAATCCTCGGCCTTCTTCGGGAAGGCCTTGTGCGAGGCCTCGCGTTCATGGCTCGACGAGACGACCGGAAGCCAGTCGGCCTTGTCCCAGCGGGTGCGACGGCCGAGATGGGTCAGCTGGATCATCACGGCGCAGTCGTGCTCGTGGCAGGCATCCGTCAGCTCTTTCATCCAGCCGACGACCTCGTCTTTCCATGCGAGGATGTTGTTGAAGACCGGCGGGCTGTCGCGCGCAACAGAAGCGGAGCCCGCCGTCATCGTCAGCGCCACGCCCGCGCGCGCCCGCTCGACGTGATAGGCGCGGTAGCGATCCTTGGGCATCCCGTCCTCGGGGTAGGCGGGCTCGTGGCTGGTGATCATCAGGCGGTTCTTCAGCGTCAGATGCTTGAGCTGATAGGGCTGCAGAAGCGGATCACTGGACATGGGCGGACTCCTTGAGGTCGGGTCTTGAGGGCAGGGGGCTGTCAGGCGTCGATCGAGACGTCGCCGATCGGGTTCGAGCAGCAGGCGAGAACGTAGCCTTCTTCGATCTCGTCATCGGTGATGCCGCCGTTGTGGACCATGTGGACCTGACCGCCTTTGGTCTTGATCTTGCAGGTGCCACAGACGCCGAAAGTGCAGCCCGACGGCAGCGGCACGCCCGCAGCTTTCGCGGCGGCGAGCAGGGTTTCGGTCTCCTTGATCTTCGCGGTCTTGCCGGATTTGGCGAAGGTGACCTCGACGGCGGCATCCTCGTCGGGGGTCACGTCGTCTTCGGGCTCGACGGGGCGATCGGAGATCGGGGCGTTGAAGCTCTCCTGATGGTAGTGGTCCATGTCGAAGCCCAGACCGGTCAGCGCCTCGCGCACCGCGCGCATAAAGGGTTCGGGGCCGCAGCAGAACACTTCACGCTCGAGATAGTCGGGGGCTGCGAGACCGAGGATGAGCTGGTTCAACTGCCCCTTGATCCCGGTCCAGGGCGCGTAGCGATCCTGTTCCTCGACCACCCAGGTCAGCGCGATCCCCGGCAGGCGCGAGGCCATATGCTCCAGCCGTTCGCGGAAGATGATCTCCGACGGACGACGCGCGCAATTGATGAAGACGATGTCCGGGTCGCTGCCCGCGTCATAGAGCTGCGTCGTCATCGACATCATCGGAGTGATGCCGGAGCCTGCCGAGATGAACAGGTATTTCGACGCCGGATGAACGACGTTCGAGAACATCCCCGCCGGTCCCAACGCCTTGATCCGCATGCCGGGGCGCAGATTGTCGAGCATCCAGCGCGTGCCGAGCGAGTCCGGCTGCGCCTTCACCGTGACGGTGAGCGAGGTGGGCCGCGACGGCGAGGAGGAGATCGTGAAAGTCCGGTGCAGCGGGCCGCCCGCCACCGGCAATTCCAGCGTCACGAACTGCCCGGCATTGAAGTGGAACAGCGCTCCCGAGGGCGGGCGAAAGGTGAAGCTCGCCGTATTCGGGGCCTCGGGCAGGAAGTTGACGCATTCCAGCGGTTCGTCATCGGTCCAGAACTGAAGGAGCGGTTGAGCAGTTGCAGCCATGAGCCTACTCCGCCGCGACGCTGCGCGGGGCAAGCGCGCGAGTCATGGTGTCGGCATACCAGTCGACGAACTGGATCACGCCGGACTCCCAATCCGGGCTGTAGGGCCCCGGCGTATAGGCCGGAGAATTGATGCCGCGCTGGTTGTCCTCGACGATCTCGCGATCCTGATCGTTGGTGGCGATCCAGACTTCCGTCAGGCGATCCAGATCGTAATCCACCCCCTCGACCGCATCGCGATCGACGATCCAGCAGGTCGTCACCTCGGTTTGCGTGGGGCTGATGGGCATGACCCGGAAGGTCAGTGTGATGTCGGGCAGGAAGTGGTTCCAGGTCGACGGGTAGTGGAATTTCAGAAGCGATCCCGCATCGGGCAGGGCGACGCGCCCGAGCGGACGGCGCACCGCCGCCTGACCGTCCATCGTGTAGCTGACGGCATTGTCCTGCAGCGGCATCCGCGCCAGACGGTATTGGCCGTCGCCACCCAGACGGAATTGCGCAGGCGCGCCGGATGCCTCGCAGCGGTCGAAATGCCCCTGAAGCCGGGCCGAGATCGAACCATCGGCGGAGACGCCCGCGACTTCCGGGTCGAGCGGGAAGGAGTTGCACAGCTCGGGGTGGTTGCTCGAGCAGTGATAGCACTCGCGGTTGTTTTCCCAGACCAGCTTCCAGTTGCCTTCCTCGATGATCGACGAGGTGAAGGCGACCTTGCCCCGGTGCAGGTCGTGGACCTCCAGATAGGGGCGCGCCATGGCCGCGAATGCTTCGAAATCAGGGGCGTCGTCGGCCAGACAGATATAGATCAGGCCGCAGAGATCGCGGGTCTGAACCGCGTGCAGGCGATGCTCTTTCGGGTCGAACTCCGGCCCCATCTCGCGCGCCCAGAGCAGGCTGCCATCCAGATCGTAGGTCCATTGGTGATAGGGGCAGACGAGCTTGGCCACGCGGCCCGCGCTCGCCTTGCACAGGATCGAGCCGCGGTGGCGGCAGGTGTTGTGAAAGCCCCGGATCTCGCCGTCGCTGCCCTTGACCAGAATGACGTCATAGGCTCCGATCTTCAGGCGCGCATAGTCGCCGGTCTTGACCAGCTGACAGGCCGGAATCGCATAAAGCCACTCGCGGTAGTAGATATGCTCGAGATCCTCCTCGAAGATGCCCGGGTCGGTATAGAAAGCCCGGTCGAGCGAATATCCGGGTTTGCGATGTGCGAGCAGATCGGCAAGAGAAGGTGTCACGGGCGCGGCCTTTCCTATCCAAGCGTGATTTCACCTCATTTCAAATTTGCTTTTTCGTGCCTCTCAACGTCATAAATATTCATCCCGGGTGAGTTCAGCTCACCTAAGACATATTTCGACACGGAATGGTTCGAAACCGACATCATGCAGCGCCCCTATGATCTTCCCTCGCTTAGCTCACTGAATTGTTTCGAGGCTGCTGCCCGAAAATTAAGCTTCAAGGCGGCGGCGTCAGAGCTGAACGTGACCCCGACGGCCGTCAGCCATCAGATTCGGGCGCTCGAGACGGAGCTCGGTCAGCAGCTGTTTCGCCGCCAGCATCGCGGCGTCGAATTGACCGAGGCGGGGGCCTATCTGTTCAACGCCGTGCAGCGCAGCTTCGAGGCGATATCCGACGTCGTGAGGGATATGCGCGGGCCTGTCGCGGAGGACGACGTGATGGTGCTGGCCTCGACCGCGGTCAGCTCTTTGTGGCTCACTCCCAAACTGACGGAATTCTGGCTGAACCATTCGGATATCAACGTCTCGCAAATCGTGAGCGACGCGGTGGATTTGGAAGCGACCGTCGATCTCAGCCTTCATTACGGCGAGTTTCCCGAGGGGGACGAAACCTGCACGCAGCTTTTTCAGGACCGCATCTGCGCGGTCGGATCGGAGGCATTTGCTGCGCGCTATGCCATCACCGCCGCACATGACTTGCACCGCGTCCCGCTGATCCACATCACGCGCGAGCGCCATCGTTGGACCGAATGGCCCGATTGGCTGTCCGAGCTCGGCGCTCCGCGGCCGACCGGCAAACGGATCACCGTCAACAATTACATGATCGGGCTGCAGATGGCGAAGGAGGGTGTCGGCGCTCTGCTTGGTTGGGACGGTCTGGTCGGCCACCTGATCGAGGCCGGAGAGCTCGTCGCGCTCGGGTCAGAAAGCGTGGTGTCGCCACAGTGCTTCTACATCAAGGTTCACCGTCGCGCCTCCGCAAAGGCGAAGAAATTCCGCGACTGGCTGGTCGCGCAGAGCGTCACGAAGGCGGACGGCTGACCGCAAAGCATCGCACAGGCACGTGCCACGTCCCTAGGCGCTCAAGCGCGAAAAGGTGTGAAGATGCCTGTCCCCGCGAGCGGTCGCGCCGACAAAGAAGGCTCAGAGGCCGCAATTCTCAGGTTTTGCTCTCATCCGTTTCCTCGGCGACTTCTGACTCGTTGTAGTCGTTGGGATCGAAGTCGTCAGGGTCGAACGCGTCCTCTTCTTCCGCGATGCCGGTCACGTAGGAGGTTCCCGTCTCTTCATCGAAGATCAGACCGTAATTCGCCCGTCCCTCCGATCTGAAACGGAGAAACTCGTGAATGCCCGCGTAGAGAGCGACGAACACGAACGGCAAAAGTATCACGGCGGCGAGTATCTGAGCGCTGATGGCGGACCTCCTCCGGGCTGAACAGCAAAGGCGGATTGTCTGTGGCTGCAAGCCGGGTCAACGAAACAGCAGGCTAACATCATCTGAATGCAGGTTCGAGCACTCGGGCGTTCAGTGTGACCTGCATCTGAGCAAAAAGATGGGTCAGCGGACCGTCGAGGTCAAGGCTGGCCGCGGGCAGGGCCTGCGCTTTCGCACCCCGCGTCGACTGCCGGAGACCCCACCGCCTCAGGCGTCGACGGGTTTCACCTTGGGCGGGATCGGGGCCCCGGACGGGTCGATCCCGTGTTTCTGCAACGCCTTGTGCATGTAGCTGCCGCGCCGGGGGCGGTTGTTCTCGGCCTCTTCCAGACGGGGCTTCATCCGACGCGCCCACATATGCACCGCATAGGTCTCGTCGGTCAGGAAATCCGTCTCCACGTCGAAGCGCGACATGATCATCTTGTTCCGGTTCTTGAACGGGATCGGATAGAAGGCCTGTTGCGAGAGCGCATGGTCCCATTCGCCGGTCTCGCGCAGGAAGTGGCTCAACGCGGCAGGGCCGGTCAGCCCCCATTCCTGCTCGGAGAAATGCACCGGTTCGCCGCGGTCGCGGGCTGCGCGCAGTTCCTCTTGCTGTTCTTCTTTCAGCCATGGCCCGATCGCATAGGGGTCGGCCACGAAATCCAGCAGCCCGCGCAGAGTCTGCGACTCCGCAGGCAAGCGCATCACCGCGTTGCAGATCAGGTGCGGCTTCTCCAGCCCGAACACGTAATCATCTTTGAAATCGAAGGGTTTCACGCAAAGCACATCGGCATCGACCCAGATGTAATCGGTCTTCTCCATCAGATGCAGGCGCCACAGATCGGCATGGATCGCGGGGCTGCCGGTGCGCTTGTGGCGGATGATTTCGTCGCCCGGAAAGATCTCGCGCGCGTCGCGCAGCGTCACGCCGGGCGGGGCGTTCGGGATCAGGTTGTAGCAATAAAGCAGCGTGTCATGGCCCGCATCGACGAAAGATTTCAGGCTCAGCTGTTCGAGCCAGGACAGGCGGTCTCCGATCCACAGGGTCGCGATCGTCGGCAGTTGGGACAAGGGTAGGCTCCTGTTTGGAAAGGTCTTTCGCGGCGGTCAGGCTGCGTGGGGGCGGTATCCGGTAAGTTCGGTGGAGACGTCGGGCGTCCAACGGGGGCGAGAATGCACGAAATCTCGTTCACAATATGACGGGGTCGACCCACTCCGCATCCTGCGGCTCAGGCCACGTTCTGCGCTCCGCTTCCCTGTTGCCATAAATGTGCCCGATCTCTTTGGTTTTTCTTATCTCGCATTCGCCGTGACGATAGCACCA
Organism: Thioclava sp. F36-6; assembly: GCF_002020305.1. NCBI lineage: Bacteria > Pseudomonadati > Pseudomonadota > Alphaproteobacteria > Rhodobacterales > Paracoccaceae > Thioclava > Thioclava sp. F36-6. The sequence continues at coordinate 7,273 of NZ_MPZX01000003.1, forward strand.
AACCATCCGTATGTAATTGATCGGCGCAAGAAAAAATGTCAGACCTCAACCGATCCCGAGCAGGAAAAAGCGATCTCGATGGCCGATGATTTCGAAGACGACGCCGCAGGGGGCGAAACCGGGCTCGAGGAGAAGCTGCCCGATTGGTATCGCGAGATTTTTCCCGCCGGTCCCCGCGACGGCTTCTATGAAAAGCTCGGGGTTCATGCGCTGATCCATGTCGCGCGCGATCCGGCCACGCTGGTCGTGACGTTCGATAACCTCTCGGATGCGGGCTATCCCGGCTATGACATCCGGCCATGGGCCGAGAAATTCATCCGCGATAATGGCTGGAGCCATTTGGGCGTGGTTGCGCAAGGCCCGACATGGTTTCGCGACGCGCGGCTGATCGCCCGGATGGAGGCTTTGCGCGATCAGGGCTTTTTCGAAGGATACGCGCGGGTCGTGATGACGGGCACCTCGATGGGCGGCTTCGGCGCGCTGGCCTTCGCCGATCTGGCGCCGGGCTGCGAAGTGGTGGCCTTCAGCCCGCAGACGACGCTCGCGCGCGATCTGGTCCCGTGGGAGCGGCGCTTTGCGCGGGGGCGCGATCAGGACTGGTCGCTGCCGCGCTCGGATGCGGCTGAACATAGCGGTGCTGCGGCCAAGGTCTGGGTGATCTGCGATCCCTTCCTGCAAGAGGATATGCGACAGGTCGGGCGTCTGCCGCGCGATAACGTCACGCTGCTCAAGGCATTCGGGCAGGGGCACAAGACGGCGCTGGTGCTGCGCCGGATGGAGCTTCTGAAGGCGGTCATCGCGCGCGCGGTCACGGGCGAGCTGAGCGAGGATTGGTATTATCGGTCGACCCGAGGCCGCAAGGATATCTACCTTTACCGCAAGGTGATGGAGGACCATCTCGCCAGCCGCGGCAAGGAACATCGCATCCCGCGTCTGGTCGCGGCCTTCAAGGCGCGCAGGCAAGCGCAAAGACAGGCGCGCGCTGCGGCGACCTCGCCCGGATCATAACGCCTTTTGAGGTGTAATACGCCGGGGCAGGGCGGCTTGCCCGCGCCTCAGCGTGTTGTCGCCTCGCGCAGCCGGGCGGCCTCATGCATCATCGCGGTCAGCCGGGCGACCTCGGGGCGTTCGGTCATCTCGTGCTTCATCGTCAGCCCGACCGCGCCCGACATGAACTGCGCGCCCAGCGGCAGGCTCACCAGAAGCCCCGAGGCCAGTTCGCGCGCCACCACGCCGCGCGAGATGAACCACAGCATATCCGACCCTTCCAGCAGCCCGAGCCCGGTCGCGAGCGACACGGTCTCGATCGGGCAGCGCGGCTCGGTGATGCCTTGTGCGCCCAGATAATCGTCGACGATGCGCCGAATGATCGCGCCGCGCGTGGGCAGGATCACGTCGCATTGGCGCAGTGCCTCGGGGGCGGGGCTGTTCGCGAAAGGATGGCCCGCGCGCGCCGCGAGGATGACCTCTTCCTCATAGAGGAAATCGAAGCGCAGCCCCGGCATGTCGCCCGCCGCCGGCATCCGCCCGATCATCAGATCCAGCGCGCCGGAGCGGATCCGGTCGAGCAGATACAGGTTCGGCCCGGTGCTGATCGAGAGCCGCGTGCCCGGATGGGCGCGGCTGAAGTCGAGCGCGACGCCCGGAAAGATCGAGCCCGCCACGGTCGGCAGCGCGCCCACATTGATCACGTCGCCGATCCCGTCGCCGCTCAGCGCAGCGGCGCCTGCCTCAAGCTCCTGCAGCGCCTGTATCGCATGGCGGCGAAACGCCTCGCCCGCAGGAGTCACCGTCAGCCGCCGCCCGCGCCGTTCCAGCAGTGCGCCGCCCAGCATCGCCTCCATCTCGGAGAGGGTTTTCGACAGGGCAGGCTGCGAAATTCCCTGTTTGCGCGCCGCAGCAGAGACGCCGCCTGCCTCGATCGTGTCGAGAAAGGCGCGGATGTGCCGCAGCTTGAGACCTTTATGCATAGCCATGGGGTTATGGATTAACGTGCATTTTATATTTGGCTCAAGCGAAAACTTCAGAAAAGATTATGGTGGGAGGAAGAGGATGCACGCACTTATTTGCGACTGGGGCCATATCCATTACCGCGAAGACGGTGTGGCACAGGGCGTTCCGGTTATATGTCTGAACTCGCTGGGCACCGATCTGCGGATGTGGGATGGGCTTGTCGCCCCGCTCTCCGGCTATCGTCTGGTGCGCATGGACAAGCGCGGCCACGGGCTCAGCGCGACCTCTGACGCTGCCCCCACGATCACCGATCTGGCGCAGGACGCGCTGGCGGTGGCCGATCATCTGTGCATCGAGCGTGCGGTTTTCGTCGGCTGTTCGATCGGCGGCATGATCGCGCAGGAGATCGCGCGGATCGCCCCTGAACGCGTGCGCGCGCTTGTTCTCAGCAACACCGCCGCCAAGATCGGCACCGAAGAAAGCTGGGCCGAGCGGATCGCCACCGTGGAAAGCCAGGGTCTGCCCGCGATGGCGCAAGGCGTGATCGAGCGCTGGTTCGGCCCCACCTTCCGCGCCCATCCTGATTGCGCGCTCTGGGTGACGGAGGTCGCACGCACCGATGCCAAGGGCTATGCGAATTGCTGCGCGGCGCTCGCCGGGGCCGATCTGCGCGACGCTCTGTCCGAGATTTCCGCCCCGACGCTGGTGATCGCGGGCAGCCATGACGGCGCGACCCCGCCCGAGCAGGTCATGGAGATGGCCGCCGCCATTCCCGGCGCGCGGGCCGAATTGATTGAGGGCGCGGGGCATATTCCCGCAATCGAGGCGCCCGAGCAGTTGGCGCGCCTCATCACTGAATTTCTGAAGGAGCATGAGCGTGTCTGAGCGATATGAAGCAGGGATGGAAACGCGCCGTCGCGTCTTGGGCGACGCCCATGTCGACCGCGCCGATGCGGGCAAGACCGAGTTCGACGCGCCGTTTCAGGAATTCATCACCGAAGGCGCCTGGGGCTCGGTCTGGTCGCGGCCCGACCTGACGCCGCGCGAACGCTCCATAGTGACGATCGCGCTACTGGCGGCGCAGGGCAATCACGAGGAAATCGCGATGCATACCCGCGCCACCGCCAACACGGGCGCCACGCCGGAAGACCTGCGCGAAGCGATGCTGCATGTCGCGGTCTACGCGGGCGTGCCGCGCGCCAATCACGCGATCAAGATCATCAAGGAAACGCTGAAGGAGATGGGCCAATGACCGGTCGTTTGATCCCCCGCGAGGCCGGTATCCATCCGCCTCTCTTCACGCCGACCTACAAGACCTCGGTGCTGCGCAGCCCAGAGCGCGCGCTGATCTCTTTCGACAGTTCGCCCAGCGAGGAGACCGGCCCGACCTTCGGCCATGTAAAGCTCGGCGCGCTCGATAACGACCTGCTGCTGAACTATGCCCGCCCCGGCACCAGCGCCATCGGCGAGCGGATCATCGTTCACGGTCGGCTTCTGGACGAGAACAACCGTCCGATCCCCAACGCGCTGATCGAGATCTGGCAGGCCAATGCGGGCGGGCGTTACCGCCACAAAAAAGACGGCTATCTGGCGGCGCTCGATCCCGATTTCGGCGGCTGCGGGCGCACGATCACCGGCGAAGACGGCTCCTACGCGTTCCGCACCGTGAAGCCCGGCGCTTACCCGTGGCCCAATGGTCCGAACGAATGGCGTCCCGCGCATATCCACTTCTCGATCTTCGGCCACAGCTTCGGCCAGCGCCTGATCTCTCAGATGTATTTCGAGGGCGATCCGCTGATCGCGCGCTGCCCGATCGCACAGACGATCCCCGACAAGGCCGCGCTCGACCGGCTCGTGGCGGCGCTCGACATGGGCGAGACGAAACCGATGGACGCGATTGCCTATCGCTTCGACATCGTGCTGCGCGGCCACCGCCAGACCCATTTCGAAAACCGCCCGGAGGGATTGTGATGGTGCAGAAATTCGACAAGCCGATCCTGACGCCTTCGCAAACGGCAGGGCCTTACGTCCATATCGGTCTCGCCCCCGAAGCCTGCGGCATCGAGGATGTGCCCTTCGAGACGCTGGGCCGCGAGATTGCCGGGGAGGAGGCGAAAGGCGACCGGATCAAGATCACCTGCCGCGTCGTCGACGGGGGCGATCTGCCGCTGCGCGACTGTCTCGTCGAGACCTGGCAGGCTGACGCCGCCGGTATCTATCCGGGGCAGGAGGGGGCCGACCCGGCTGTCTCCGGTTTCGGCCGTATTCCCGCCGATTTCACCACCGGCGAGATCACCTTCGAGACGATCAAGCCCGGCGCGATTGCGCTTTCGGGCGACCGCAAGACGCCGCCGCATATCTCCTTCTGGATCTTCGCGCGCGGGATCAATCACGGGCTCCATACCCGGATGTATTTCCCCGAGGACGACCTGTCGGGCGACCCGCTTCTGGCGCGGATCGAGCATCGCGACCGGATCGCCACGATGGTCGCCGAAGCGACCGGGCCGGGCGAATACCGCTTCGAAATCCGTCTGCAAGGTGCAGGCGAAACCGTCTTCTTCGATATCTGAGCCATGACCCAGGACCCTTGCATCATCTGTGTCGCGATCACCGGCTCCGTGCCGCAGCAATCCGACAACCCCGCTGTGCCGATCACGATCTCCGAGCAGATCGAGTCGACGCAGGCCGCGTTCGAGGCGGGCGCGACCATCGCGCATTGCCATGTCCGCAATGAGGACGGCTCGCCGAGTTCCGACCCCGACCGCTTCGCGCGGCTGATGGAGGGGCTGCACCAGCATTGCCCCGGCATGATCGTGCAGCTCTCGACGGGTGGGCGCTCCGGCGCAGGCAAGACGCGCGGCGGGATGCTGCCTTTGCGGCCCGACATGGCCTCGCTTTCGGTCGGGTCGAACAACTTCCCGACGCGGGTCTATGAGAACCCGCCGGATCTGGTCGACTGGCTGGCTTCCGAGATGAAGACCTACGACGTGCGCCCCGAGATCGAGTGTTTCGATCTCAGCCACATCTTTCAGGCCGCGAAACTGGTCGGCGACGGGCGGCTGCCCGCGAATGTCCATGTACAATTCGTCATGGGCGTGAAGAACGCAATGCCCGTCGACCGCGCGGCCTTTGATTTCATGCGCGAGACCCGTGCGCGGGTGCTGCCCGAGGCGACATGGTGCGCCGCGGGCGTCGGGCCGGGGCAGGTGGTCGTCAACCAATGGTGCATCGAGACCGGCGGCCATTGCCGCACCGGGCTGGAGGACAATATCCGGCTGGATCGTGAGACGCTTGCGCCGTCGAATGCGGCGCTGGTCCAGCGCACGGTCGATCTGTGCGAGCAGGCGGGCCGTCCGGTTGCGACATGGCAGCAGGCGCGCGAGATCCTCGCGCTGCCGATGAAGGGGGCCGCATGAGCCTGTCGCCCCTCGACAGCCCGCTCTGGTCCGGTCTCTACGGTGATCCGGAACTGGGTGCGATGCTCGACGATGCCGCATTGCTGGCGGCGATGGTGCGGGTCGAAGTGGCGCTGGCCGAGGCCTGCGCTGCCGAGGGGGTCGTGTCCGAGGCTGCCGCGACCGAGATCGCGGACAAGCTGACCGGCTACCAGCCCGACCCGGCGACACTGGCCGAAGGGGCCGCGCGCGACGGCGTGCCGGTTCCGGCGCTGCTGAGCGATCTGCGCGGCAAGCTCTCGGAAGAGGCGGGGCAGGCGCTCCATTGGGGAGCGACATCGCAAGACATTATCGACAGTGCGACGGCGCTTCTGATGACGCAGGCGCTTGCCGTGATCGCGGCGCGGCTGCGGCGCGTGATCCGTGTGACCGGCGCGCTGGCCGGGCGCGAGGCCGAGACGGTGATGGCCGGGCGCACTCGCAGCCAGATCGGCCTGCCGGTGACTTTCGGCGCGCTGGTGGCGTCCTGGGGGCAGCCGCTGATCGACGCGGCGGCGCGGATGGCCGTGATGCAAGGCGCTGGGCGGATTTCGTTGCATGGCGCAGTCGGCACCGATGCGGCGCTGGGCGACAAGGCGCAGGCGGTGCGCAACCGCATGGCCGCGGCGCTGGGCCTGCAGGCCGAGGATCAGCCGTGGCACAGCCGCCGTGACGCGATGGCCGCGACCGGCGCGCAGGCGGTGCTGCTGACCGGTTCGCTGGGCAAGATCGGCACCGATGTCGTGACGCTCGCGCAGTCGGGGATCAACGAGGTGCGGATCGCGAGCGGGGGCTCGTCCACCATGCCGCATAAGTCGAACCCCGTGGCCGCCGAGGCGCTGATCGCACTGGCCCGTCACGCCGCGCATCTGCAGGTCAGCCTTTTCGAATCCGCACTGCATGGTCAGTTCCGCGACGGCGCAGCCTGGGCGCTGGAATGGATGAGCCTGCGCCCGATCCTCGTGGCCTGCGGAGCGTCGCTGCGCCTCGCCGGAGATATGCTGGACGGCCTCCAGACCGACGCGCCCCGGATGCGCGCCAATCTCGAGGCGGCGGGCTTCGGCCCTTACGCCGAGCGCGCGATTTTCACGCTGGCCAAGACGCTGCCGCGCAACGCGGCGAAGGCCGCGGTGCAAGAGGCGATGGCCGCACCCGATCCGGTGGCGGCGTTGCTGGCCGCCTATCCCGAACTCGACGGGGACACCCTGACCGATCCGCTTCTGGCGGCAGGGCAGTCCCCGGCGCAGGCGCGCGCTTTTGCGCAGCGCTGCAATGACCTTTGCGGAGGAAACGCATGAAGACCCAAGTCGCTATCATCGGTGGGGGGCCGGCCGGGCTGCTGCTGTCGCAATTGCTCGACCTGCATGGGATCGAGAGCGTCGTGCTCGAACGGCGCTCGCGCGACTATGTTCTGTCGCGGATCCGGGCCGGGGTGCTCGAACAGGGCACCGTCGATCTGCTGCGCGCCGCAGACGTGGGCGCGCGAATGGACCGGCAGGGCGAAATCCATGACGGGGTCGAGATCTCGTGGCATGACGAGCGGCTCAATATCGACATCAAGGACCTGACGGGCCGCGGGGTGATGGTCTATGGCCAGACCGAGGTGACGCAGGACCTGTATACCGCCCGCGATGCGCGCGGCGGCACGGTGCTGCACGAGGCCGAGGTGACGGCAATCGAGGGGATCGAAGGCGACGGCGTCACCGTGCATTTCACCCATGAGGGCGAGGCCAAGACCCTGACCGCCGATTTCGTCGCGGGCTGCGACGGCTTCCACGGTCCTTCGCGCAAGGCGATCCCGGAAAGCCATCGTCAGGAGTTCGAGCGCGCCTATCCGTTCGGCTGGCTCGGCCTTCTTTCCGAGACGCCGCCCGCCGCGCCCGAACTGATCTACGCGGCCCATGATCGGGGCTTTGCGCTGTGTTCGATGCGCTCGCCCACGCTGAGCCGCTATTACGTGCAGGTGTCGCTCAGCGAGAAGCTGGAAGACTGGCCCGCCGAGCGGTTCTGGGACGAGCTGCGCACCCGCATCCCGGCCGATGTGGCCGAGACACTGGTCACCGGCGAGCCTTTGGAGATGTCGATCGCGCCGCTGCGCAGCTTCGTCTCCGAGCCGATGCGCCACGGGCGTCTGTTCCTGGCGGGTGACAGCGCTCATATCGTGCCGCCGACCGGCGCGAAGGGTCTGAACCTCGCGGCGTCCGACGTCTACTATTTGCACCGCGCCTTCGATCGGTTCTACAACCACGGCACGTCCGAAGGGCTCGACGCCTATTCCGAGACGGCGCTGTCGCGGGTCTGGAAATGCGAGCGCTTCTCGTGGTGGATGACCTCGATGCTGCACGATTTCCCGGAAACGGGTGCGTTCGAGCGCCGGATGCAGCGCGCGGAGTTCGAGTATCTCCAGATGTCGGAGACCGCACGCAAGAGCTTTGCCGAAAACTACGTGGGCCTGCCTTACTGACAGGCCGAACCGCCCCCGCGCGAGGGGCATAAAGGGAGGAAATAACGATGAAATTTACGAAACTGCTGGGGTTGAGCGCCGCGGCCATGCTTTGGGCAAGCGGGAGCTTCGCACAGGAGATCACCCTCAAGCTGCACCATTTCCTTGGCGCCAAGGCGCCGGTGCAGACGCAGATGCTGGAGCCTTGGGCCAAGCGCGTCGAAGAGCTTTCGAACGGCAAGGTCAAGATCGACATCTACCCGGCAATGACGCTGGGCGGTCGCCCGCCGGAACTCGTGCAGCAGGCGCGTGACGGCGTGGTCGATCTGGTCTGGACGCTCAACGGCTACACGCCGGGTCTCTTCCCGCGCACCGAGGTGTTCGAACTGCCGACCGTCTTCAACAACGATCCGGCCGCGACCAACCTCGCGATGCGCGACATGTTCGATAAGGAGCTGAAGCAGGAATACGAGGACAAGGGCCTCGAAGTGATGTTCCTGCATGCCCATGCGGGCAACGGCATCCACACCGTGGATACCCTGGTTCACAGCCCCGCCGACGTGAAGGGCATGAAGCTGCGCACGCCGTCGCGCACGGGGGCCTGGGTGATCGAGGCGCTGAACGCGCAGCCGGTCGCGATGCCGGTGCCGGAACTGCCGCAGGCGCTCTCGAAGAAGGTCGTGGACGGCGCGCTGATCCCGTGGGAAATCATCCCCGCGCTGAAGCTGCAGCAGCAGACCCAGTACCAGATTGAAGGGCAGGACCATTGGCGTCTGGGCACCTCGATCTTCCAGGTGTCGATGAACAAAGCGAAATGGGACAGCCTGCCTGACGACGTCAAAGCGGCGTTCCGCAAGGCCTCCGACGAGGAGTGGCTCAAGCAGGTCGGTGATATCTGGCGCACCAGCGACAATAACGGGATCAAGGCCGCCGAAGCGGATGGCAACGAGCTGATCACGCTTTCGGCCGATGAGACCCAAGCCTTCAAGGATGCGATGCAGCCGGTCGTCACCCGTTGGGAAGACGAGGTGAAAGGCCAAGGCATCGACGGTTCGGCGCTGGTGAAAGAAGCCCGCGAGCTGACCGCTGAAGAAGAAAAGAACCTGGCGAGCCAGTAACCAACGGAGCGGCGACGATCATGCATTCTGCAACCGAGACTTTCTTGCGCAAGGCGATCTATGCCTGGGCCCTCGCCGGAGGCGGGGTGCTTGCAGCGATCGTCGCCGTAAACGTCTGGACCGTGGTGGGCGGCTTCATCGGGCTGCCCTTCGCGGGAGACTTCGAGCTGACGGAGATGGGGGTCGCCATCGCGGCCTTCATGTTCCTGCCTTATTGCCAACTCGCCGATCAGAACGTGACGGCGGATATCTTCACCTCGAAACTGAGCGCCGCCGTGCAGCGCCGCTTCTCTGCCATCGGCTCGGTGCTGGCGCTGGGCTTCGCGGCGCTTCTGCTGTGGCGGATGTATTTCGGGATGCTCGACCAGAAATCCTATTCGCTCGCGACCACGATCCTGCAGATCCCGGTCTGGTGGGCCTACCTTCCCGCGCTTGCTTCGCTGGCGCTACTTTTCATCGCCGCAGCGCTGAGCCTGCGGGACAACTGGACGGGGCGTGCCTGATGGACCCGATTACTCTCGGCCTGCTGGGCCTCGCCATTCTCGTGGGGCTCATCGTGATGCGTGTGCCCATCGCCTATGCCATGATCGTCGTGGGCGCTGGCGGCACCGCGATCATCAACGGCCCGGCGATCCTGCTGAGCCAATTGAAGACGCTCGCTTACGGCCAATTCTCGATCTATGACCTCTCGGTCGTGCCCATGTTCGTCCTGATGGGGGCGCTGGCCACCAAGACGGGCCTGTCGCGCGATATGTTCCGCGCCGCGAACGCGTGGTTCGGCTGGATGCGCGGCGGCACCGCGATGGCCTCGATCGCCGCCTGCGCGGGCTTCGGCGCGGTCTGCGGGTCTTCGCTCGCCACCGCCTCGACGATGGGCAAGGTCGCCCTGCCGGAACTGGAGCGCTACAACTACTCGCCCGCACTCGCGACCGGTTCGGTCGCGGCGGGCGGCGTGCTGGGCATCCTGATCCCGCCCTCGGTGATCCTCGTGATCTACGCGGTGATCGTGGAGGCCAATATCGTCACCATGTTCATGGCCGCGCTGATCCCCGGTCTGATCGCGGTCGTGCTGTTCCTGATGACCATCGCGATCTATGTTCGCCTCGTGCCGAGCGCAGGCCCCGCGCAGGGCGTGTCGGACAAGGCGGAGTTCTGGGCGGCCACGCGCGGCGTGCTTCCGGTGCTGGGTATCTTCGGCGTGGTGATCGGCGGCATCTATGCGGGCTTCTACAACCCGACGCCCGCTGCCGCGATCGGTGTCTTCGCGGTCTTCGTCTACGGGCTCTTCCGCGGGCTGATGTCGCGCGAGGCGATGCGCTCGTCCATCCTCGAGACGGCGGGCACCACGGGCATGATCTACCTGATCTTGCTGGGTGCCGAGCTGCTGAAGATTTTCATGTCGCGGGCAGGGGTGCCGCAGGCGGCTGCCGATATGGCGGTGAATTCCGGCCTGCCGCCGATGATGGTGATGGCGATCCTGCTGATCGCGCTGATCGTGCTGGGCTGCCTGATGGACTCGATGTCGATGATCCTGCTGGTGCTGCCCTTCTTCTGGCCGGTGCTGGTCGAGATCAATGGCGGGCTCTACCAGATGGCGGATGGTTCGGGCTTCGGCCTCTCGACCGACGAGCTGAAGGTCTGGTTCGGCATTCTCGCGCTTGTCGTGGTGGAGCTAGGGCTGATCACGCCACCGGTGGGGATGAATGTCTTCGTGATCTCGGCGCTGGCGAAGAACGTGCCGATGGGCACCACTTTCCGGGGCGTCTTCCCGTTCTTCCTGTCCGAGCTGGTGCGCGTCGCGCTTCTACTGGGCTTCCCGGCGCTGACGCTGTGGCTTCCGCGGGTGCTGGGCGGCTGAGCCACGTCAGACAAGCGGATGAGACAAAACGGGGGGCGCAATCGCCCCCCGTTTCGCATTCAGCCCGCGCGCATCGGGGCGAGGGCCTTGTTCTCTACCCCGATCCGCACCCAGAGCATCGCCGCGTTCAGCACGGTGAACAGCATCGCGACCCAGAAAAGCCCCAACACCATCGGGGCCACGAAAATTTCCGCCACGACCAGCATGTAATTGGGGTGTGAGACGTATTTGAACGGCCCGCGTGCGACCAGCGGCTCGTCGAGGATGATGATCCGCGTCGTCCAGCGACCGCCGAGGCTGGTGAGGATCCAGACGCGCAGAACCTGCAGGACCGCGAAGATCGCGAGCCAACCGAGGTGAACGGGCTGGCCGATCCCGAAGACGATCAGGCACAGAATCCAGGCGCTGTGCATCGCAACCATCACCGGGTAATGCGACGCGCCGACCTCATGGGCCCCGCGCGCCAGAAGCCGAGCGGTGTTGCGCTTGGCGATGACCAGTTCGCTCAGCCGCTGCACGACGATGAAGGCCAGAAACAGGAGGCTCGGGAGGACCATCAGGCGGCCTCCCTCTCGTTTTGGGCCGGGCCGACATGGAAGGGCAGGAAGGAGGCGGTAAAGCCCGGCCCCAGCGCGCAGCCCATCATCTGCCCGGTCTTGCCCGCGTCCAACACCGCGCGCATCACGAACAGCATCGTGGGGGCGGACATGTTGCCCGCCTCGCGCAGCACCGCGCGTTCGGCATCCAGAACGCCCTGTTCCAGATGCAGCGCACCCTCGATCGCCTCCACGACCTTCGCGCCGCCGGGGTGGCAGACATAGCGGTCGATCTCGTCATGGTTAAGGTTCGCGGCCTTGAGCGCGCCATCGGCTGCCTCCGCGAACTCGGACGTGACGAAGCCCGGGATCGAGCGGTCGAAGATCACACCGAAGCCGATCTCATCGACATCCCAGCCCATGACGTCGAGCGTGTCGGGCCATATCTTCTGGTGCCCCTGTCCGAGCGAGATCACCTGACCCGCGCCGGGCGCCTCGGTGCTGATACAGGCCGCCGCCGCGCCGTCCGCAAACAGCACGGCCGCCACGATATCGGCCTTCTGCATCCGATCCGCACGGAAGGAAAGCGAGCAGGTTTCGACCACGACGAGCAGCACCTTCGCCCCCGGACGCCCCGCCGCGATGGATTGCGCCGTCGACAGTCCCGAGACGCCGCCCGCGCAGCCCAGACCGAAAATCGGCACCCGCATGATGTCGTCGCGAAATCCCATCTCGCCGAGAACCTGCGCCTCGAGCGAGGGCGTCGCGAGCCCGGTCGAGCAGACCGTGACCACGCAATCGACCTCCGAGCCCTGCCAGCCTGCGGTGTCGAGGGCCGCCTGCGCCGCGTCGATGAACAGCGCCTTCGCGCCTTCCATGAAAGCCGCGTTGCGGTCAGCCCAGCCGTGCGGCTCCGAGAACCAATCGATCGGCACGACCGAATAGCGCCGATCGATCCCGGCCGTGTCGAAGGTCTTCGAGAGCCGCTCGAATTGCGGGTAGGTCTCGCCGAAGATGATCTCGGCGCGCTTACGCACCTCGGATTGCGCGAGACAATGCGGCGGCAGGGCCGTCGAGAGGCCGTGGAGATAAACTGACATGGCAATTCCTTTCCGCTGAAGGCTGATGCTGGTCAGTCCTTGAGGAAACTTTTGAAAAACTCGGGGGCGCGTTTGGATTGCCCTGTAAGTCAACGGACGAGAGGGACCTTTGGTTCAGCTGCAAGGAAAGGGAGCCGGCGCCGGGCGGCGAAGCCGGGTCGCTTAACAGTCGCGCGTAACAGCATGTGAATAGGGGATTTTCTTCGATAGGCGCGCGCGGCGGTTTTGTCTTCAACACCAAGCTGTGATCGCAATGGGGCGATGTTTCCCCGGGCCGGGCGCTGGCGGACTACCGGTGCAGCGAAAGAGGACGGCAAACGCACGGTCCTCCGCTGTGTCAAAGTCGTCCTTTAGTAACCTGATTTCGCAAGGTTTTTCAAAAATTCTCGGGCCTCAACACGGCCCGTCAATAGCCACATTGCCGCAGCGCGGCACACGGCGACTTGAGGCTGAATTCGTGTTTCGAAACCGGTTTCGGCTTTACGAAATCGGTTTCGTTAACCTAGTCTCTCGCCATGGAGGAGATTCGCGACACAAATAAGAAACCGTCCGAACCGGTGCCGCGCCGGGTGCGGATTTCTGATCTTGCGCAGGCGCTGGGCCTGACCAAGAGCACCGTGTCGCGGGCGCTCAACAATTATTCCGACATTTCTCCCGAGACCCGCGAGCGCGTGGCGCGCGTCGCCGCCGAGATGGGCTATGCGCCGATGCCTTATGCGCAGGCCGTGCGCACGGGGCGGGTGCGGGCGCTGGGTCTGGTGCTCGAGCTCGACGCGCCGGACCGCTACGGGCCGTTCCTCACGGATTTTCTGGGCGGGATCACGCAGGAAGCCTCGCTTGAAGGCTGGACGCTGACGATCGCCTCGTCGAATTCGCGCGAGGAGATGGAGGACACGGTCACGCGGCTCTTGCAGGAGCACAAGGTCGACGGCTTTATCCTGCCGCGGACGCAGGTCGTGGACCCGCGGGTGAAGTTCCTGCAGGCGAAACACGTGCCCTTCGTGCTGTTCGGCCGCACCGGTCACGGTCAGCCCGATCCGGGTCTGTCGTGGTACGACGTGGATGGCGAGGGCGCGATGCGCGCCGCGGTCGCGCGGCTGGCGGGCTTCGGTCATCGCCGCATCGCCTTTGCTGGGTCGCACGCAAGCTACAATTTCGCGCTACTGCGCCGGGACGGCTACCGTGAGGGGCTGGAAGAGGCCGGTCTGCCCTTCGATCCCGCGCTCGAACTGATGGAGATTTCCGACCGTTCGGAAGGGGCGCAGGCGGCGCGCGATCTGCTCGATCTGCCCGATCCGCCGACCGCGATCGTCTATTCGACCGACGCGACTGCGCTCGGGGCCTATGACGTGGCGCGCGAGCGGGGGCTGACGATCGGGCGCGACCTGTCGATCATCTCCTATGACGGTATTCCCGAGGGCCGGATGGTCGATCCGCCCCTCACGACATTCGCAGTCGACAGCCAGCACGCGGGCGCGCGTCTCGCGTCACTGCTGATCGCGCAGCTCCGCGGTGCGCCGCCCGGAGAGCTGACGGAATTGGTGGCGGCGCAACTGGAACCGGGAGGCTCTGACGGGCCGCCCGTCGACCCATAAGAGAAACGAAATCTACTGGGAGGAAAGTAAATGAAGCTAATTCGAGGACATAAAACGGCGATGCTGATGGGCTCGACCGTTCTGGCGCTGATGGCGGGCGCCGTCGCGGTGCAGGCCGAGACGATCAAGTTCTGGACCACCGAGGAACAGCCTGAGCGTCTGGCCAAGCAGCAGCAGATGGCCGACGACTTCAAGGCCAAGACCGGCATCACCGTCGACGTGATCCCGGTGACGGAAAGCGACCTGAACCAGCGCGCCACCGCGGCTTTCGCGGCGGGTGATCTGCCCGACGTGATCTACACGCCGCTGCAAAACGTGCTGCCCTGGACCGATGCGGGCATCGTCGACACGCTGGCGAGCACCGATGTGGTCGACAAGCTCGATCCGGCGACCTTCGCGCCCGGTGCGCTGAAAATGGTCGAGACGGATGGCGATTACGCCGCCGTGCCGGTCGACGGCTGGACCCAGATGATCCTTTATCGCAAGGACCTGTTCGACAAGGCGGGCCTCGCGCCGCCGACCGATTTCAAGTCGATCGAAGCCGCGCTCGACAAGCTCAATAATCCGCCGAGCATGTATGGCTTCGTCGCCGCGACCAAGGTCGACGAGAACTACATGAGCCAGATCCTCGAGCAGATCTTCCTCGCCAACGGCGTCTCGCCGGTGGGGCCGGACGGCTTCAAGCCGCTCGACGAGAAGAAGACGGTCGAGGTGCTGAACTTCTACAAGAAGCTGGCCGACGCCTCCCCGCCCGGCGAGAACTACTGGAAGCAGTCGCGCGAGCTGTATTTCGCGGGCAAGGCGGCGATGATCATGTGGTCGCCCTTCATCCTCGACGAGCTGGCCGGTCTGCGTGACAGCGCTCCGCCGATGATCAACGACGATCCGACCTCGACCGAGCTGTCGAAGGATACCGGCGTCGTGACCAACCTCGCGGGCCCGTCGAACCCCGACGGTGCGAGCTGGGCGGACCTGCGTTACTTCACCATCACCGCCGATGCCGACACCGAAGCGGCCGAGCAATTCGTCGATTACTCGATGAATGACGGCTACGAGCAGACGCTGTCGATCGCGCCGGAGGGCAAGTTCCCGACCCGTCGCGGCACCGACGAGAATCCGGAGAAGTTCACCAAGCTCTGGGCGACCCTGCCGGTGGGCGTGGATCGCAAGGCGCCGCTCAAGGATCTCTACGCGCCGGCCGTGGTCGACGAGATCACCAAGGGTCTCGACACCGCACAGCGCTGGGGCGTGAAGGACGGGCAGCTCGCGCTGGCCTCGAAGATGCTCAACAGCCAGGTCATCAACCGGGTTGTGCGCGACTTCATCGACGGCAACATCTCGGCCGAGGATGCGGTCGCGAAGATGAACGACGAGCTGGGCAAGATCAACTGATCCGACCTCTGGCCGGGGCAGGGCGGTTGCGCCTTGCCCCGGGACCAAAGCCCGCTCTGACTGCATGGATTGGAGACTGTCATGACTGACATATCGCCGCCCAAGGGGCGCGGCGCGCTTGCTCGTCGCGAGGCGCGCCTGGCCTGGGGCCTGCTGTTCCCAACCATCGCGATCGTGGCGCTTGTCGTGATCGTGCCGCTGCTGGCGATCTTCTGGATCTCCTTCAAGCCGGTGACGCTGGGCGATCTGCGTCCCGCCGAGATCCGCACGCGGGTGGCGCTGCGCGAACGCGGCGATCAGGCGCTTCTGGAGCTGCGCGTCATCAACCCCTCGCGCGAGCAGGAGATGACCAAGGCGGGTCTGAACGTTACCCTGCCTGAAGGCGTTGCGCTGACCGGCGATCTGCCGGAGGGCTGCGCGATGGACGGGCAGGACCTGTCTTGCGATTTCGGCACGCTCGAGGCCGGCGCGAACGAACGCTTCCGCGTCGATGCGCAGGTGACGGGGGACACCCGCGAGGCAGAGCGCGCCATGCGTGACGCCGAGGTCACGGCGACCGGTCACGTCTCGAACGTCCTGACGAATTCCACTTTCACGCTCGACAACTTCCGCCAGCTCTTCTCGGGCAGCGAGTTCTGGAGCGTGCTGGGCATCACGCTGTTCTACACGGTCTTCGGGACGCTGGGCGCGCTGGTCGTGGGGCTGTTTGCGGCGCTGCTCCTGAACAAGAGCTTCCGCGGGCAGGGTATCCTGCGCGGGCTTTACCTCTTTCCCTATGTGGCCCCGGTGATCGCCGTGGCTTTCACATGGATCACGCTGTTCGATCCCTATTCGGGCTCCGCCAACGCGCTGCTGGTGCAGATGGGCGTGAGCGAAGGCGCGATCAACTTCTTCGGGGCCAAGCCGCTCGCACTGATCATGGTGACGGTGTTCGAGATCTGGCGCTATTTCCCGCTCTCGTTCCTCTTCATCCTCGCGCGGATGCAGAGCATCGACACGGATATGTATGAGGCGGCGGATATGGACGGGGCCTCTCCGTTCCAGAAATTCTGGTATCTCTCGATGCCGCAGCTACTGGGGATCCTGTCGGTCCTGTTCCTGCTGCGCTTCATCTGGACCTTCAACAAGTTCGACGACATCTTCCTGCTCACCGGCGGCAATGCCGGCACGCGGGTCCTGACGGTCAATGTCTACGAACAGGCTTTCGCGGTGTCGAATATCGGTGCGGGTGCCGCGGTCGCCGTGGTGATCTTCGCCTGCCTTCTGGTCTTCTCGGGGCTGTTCTTCCGCACCATGAGCCGGGAGGAAGGGCTATGAAAATCCTGCATAAAGGCTATCTCACCGGGCCGATCATCGGGGCGCTCTGGGCGCTGGTCATGTCGGTCACGCTGGGGGTTGCGATCTCCTTTGCGACCGGCGCTGCGGCCAAGCCTGCTCTGATCGGGTCGCTGATCCTCGGGCTTGCGACCGGGTTTGCCCGGGTGCGCATCGCCAATCGCTGGGCCGCGGATGCGGTGGCGGTGATCGTGGCGCTGGCGCTGATGGCGGTGGGCCTCGGCGCGCTGCAATTCGACGACAGCTTCAACTTTGTCTGGCGCGTCGCGCTGAGCGTGGTGCTGGCGGGAGCGGTCTCGATCCCGCTCAACTCGATCCTGCGCGAGCTGCGGTTCGGTGCGCTCACGCGCCACCAGTTCGAGGATGCGGTGATCCGCTTCCTCACCGGCTTCGGCTATATCTTCTTCACCGCGATCGTGGTCATCCCGTTCTACGTGATGGTCATGACCTCGATGAAGTCGCAGCAGCAGCTGATGCTCAACCCGCTCGATTTCTCGATCGACCTGAGCCGGGGCTGGCATCTGTTCGACAGCTATTACGAGTTGATGACGCAGTTCCATTTCGGGCGCTACCTCTGGACGAGTTTCTATGTCTCGGTGCTGACCGTGCTGCTGACGCTGCTGTTCTCGGTGCCCGGCGCCTATGCGGTCGCGCGGCTGCGCTTCCGCGGGCAGAAAGTGTTCTCGCGTGGCATCCTGCTGATCTACATGGTGCCGATGATCGTGCTCGCGCTGCCGATCTACATCGCCTACTCGATGGTCGGTCTGCGTAACTCGATCCTCGGGATCGTCATGGTCTACCCGGTCACCACGATCCCGGTCGCGCTGTATATGCTGCAGGGCTATTTCCGTGGCCTCCCCGTCGAGGTCGAGGAGGCGGGCCTGATGGACGGGCTCTCGCGGCTCAAGGTGATCTGGAAGATCACGTTGCCGCTGGCGTTGCCCGCGATGGCTTCGGTCGGGCTCTATGTCTTCATGATCGCATGGAACGAGTTCCTGCTCGCCTTCATGCTCCTCGACGATCCCAGCAAATTCACCCTCACGCGGGGCATTGCCTCGCTCAACTCTTCCGAGATTCCGCGCCAGCACCTGATGGCGGGCGCCGTCATCGCGACGGTGCCGATCATGGCGCTGTTCCTCGGGCTCGAACGTTTCATGACCCGCGGCCTGACGGCCGGCGCGGTGAAAGGATAAGATATGATGACCGAAACTCTGGCTGCCGCAGACGACTTCTCCGACCGGGACGCCGCGGCGCGCGACATCCTCACCCAGAACGACCGGGGCGGCTATACCGTGCCGACCGACGGCCTCTATCCCTACCAGTGGAACTGGGACAGCGCCTTCGCGAGCCTCGGCTTCGCCGAGTTCGACCTGGACCGCGCTTGGCAGGAGATCGAGACGCTGTTCTCGGGGCAGTGGGACAACGGCATGGTCCCGCATATCATCTTCCACAAGCCCGATCCGGGCTACTTCCCCGGCCCCGACGTCTGGGGTTGCAACGGGCCGATCGCGTCTTCGGGAATCACCCAGCCGCCGGTCGCACTCAGCTTCGCGACGCGGCTTCTGGCGGCTGATCCGGAGGCAGGCGCGGCCCGCTTCGCCGCGCTCTATCCGAAGATGCAGAAATGGGCGGAGTGGTTCCTGAAATGGCGCCGCGACGAGAAGGGCGCGATCTTCGTGATCCATCCGTGGGAATCGGGGCGTGACAACGCGCCGGACTGGGATGACGCGATGAGCGGGATCGACCCGCAGGACGTGGGCTATTACGAGCGCCGCGACACCCAGCATGTCGACGCCTCGATGCGCCCGACGAAATACGATTACGACCGCTATATCTGGCTGGTGCAGCGCGCCAAGGCGCTGGATTGGGATGATGCGAAAGTCGCCGAGGGCAACCCGTTCAAAGTGGCCGACCCGACGATGCATTTCATCTTGATGCGCGGCCTGCGCGACCTGCTGGCGGCTGGCGAGGGGCAGGACCTCGACACCGGCGACATGGCCACGCAGCTGGCCGAGCTGGAAGCCGGAGCAGAGGCGCTGTGGAACCCCGGCATGGGCTATTACGACAGCTACAACTGCAACAACGGCATCTGGTCGAACGCGCTGAGCAACGCCTCCTTCCTGTGCTGGTTCGGCGGGCTCGACGCGCCGCATATGGAGCAGCATCTGGCCCGCGTGCTCGATGCGGCCCCCTATGGCGTGCCGTCGCTCGCGCCTTTCGATCCGCGGTTCGACGCCAAGCGCTACTGGCGCGGCCCGACCTGGGGGATGATGAACATGATGATCGGCGAGGGCGCCTCGGAACGCGGCGTCGCGCTTGGCGAAGAGGTGCGCAAGCGCACCCGCGAAGTCATCGGGCGCTACGGCTTCGTCGAGTATTTCGACCCGATGACGGGCGCGGCTGCGGGCGGCAAGGCATTTACCTGGACGGCGGCCGTCTGGCTCGCCTGGGCCGGCAAGGAGGGGTGAAATGGGTTCGATCACGCTAAACGGTGTCGAGAAGTGGTTCGGCGACGCCCAGGTCATCAAGGGCATCGACCTCGAGATCAAGGACGGCGAATTCGTCGTCTTCGTGGGGCCCTCGGGCTGCGGCAAGTCCACGCTTCTGCGGATGATCGGCGGGCTTGAGGATACCTCGCGCGGGGCGATCGAGATCGACGGCGCGAATGTGACCGACCAGCCGCCCTCCAAGCGCGGCCTCGCGATGGTGTTCCAGTCCTACGCGCTCTACCCGCATATGTCGGTGGCCGAGAATATGGGCTTCTCGCTCAAGATGGCAGGGGCCCCGCAGGAGGACTGGCGCGCCAAGGTCGACGAGGCGGCCGATATCCTGAAGCTGCAGAGCTTCCTCGACCGGCGGCCCAAGGACCTTTCGGGCGGTCAGCGTCAGCGCGTGGCGATCGGGCGCTCGATCGTGCGCGACCCGACGGCGTTCCTCTTCGACGAGCCGTTGTCGAACCTCGACGCGGCGCTGCGCGTGGAGATGCGGCTGGAGATCGCGCGGCTGCACCGCAATCTCCAGCGCACGATGATCTACGTCACCCACGATCAGGTCGAGGCGATGACGCTGGCGGATCGGATCGTGGTGCTGGAATACGGCAAGATCGCGCAGGTCGGCACCCCGCGCGAGCTCTACGAGAAGCCCGCGAACCTGTTCGTCGCGCAATTCATCGGCAGCCCGAAGATGAACGTGATGCCCTGCGCGGTCTCGGGCGGCAGCTACAGCCTCGAAGGCGGGCGCGGCGGGGAATGTCCTGCGCCGCAAGCCACGCAGCTTGGCATCCGGCCCGAGCACATCTCGCTGGTGGCCGAGGGCGAGGGGCAATGCGACGGGCGCGTCGACGTGGTGGAATTCCTCGGCGCCGACACGTTCATCCTGTTCGATTGCGGCCCCTTGGGCGCCGTGAACGTGCGCGTCGCGGGCGATACCGATCTGCGTCCGGGCGATGTGGCGGGGCTGAACTTCGAGCCGGATCGCACGGTCTTCTTCGACGCGGACGGCATGGCGGTCTGATCCCGAGCGCCCGGGCGTGCGGCCCGGGCAACGCGGAAAATTGCGCGGGCAGGGGGCGAGGCGACGTCGTCTCGTGCAGGCGCGTCAGTGCGTCAATTCACGCAACGGAGGCGCGCCTAGCGACTTCGCGCGCACATGCTCAAAAATTGTCGGTCCGGCATCCCCCGGGTGCCGGATCTCTTTGCCGTTCTGTCGCCCCTCAAGTGTCTCCTTTTACAAAATTTCCTCCAGTTATCATTGGGTTCCCTGTCTCTTTTCTCAAATTAATGTGACCGGCGGACGATTGCTGATCGGGAGCACCGGCGCTACCGTTCGCGGCAATCGTCGAACGGGCGCATTCGCGTGCACTGCGCAACCTGAAGATCGACGATGGGCCGAGACGCTCCCCCGGGTGGAAGCACGCCCGCGCGGGGAGGTCGGACGGTCTCATCACGCGCAAGGCGAATGCGATCCGAAAACGATCGTGAACAATCCAACGGATGAGAGGAAAACATATGCGGAAGACGACACTTCTCGCGGTCGCCGGTGCGACCGCTATGGTCACCGGCTTTGCAGCCCAGACCGGAACCGCCCGTGCCGCCGAGCAATGCGGTGACATCTCGATCGCCCAGATGAACTGGGCCGCTGCCGAAGTCACCACCAACATCGCGAAGTTCATGCTGGACCAAGGCTACGGCTGTAACACCAGCCTGGTCAAATCCGACACGATTCCCGCGATCACCTCGATCGCCGAAAACGGCCGCCCCGACGTCGTCACCAACCTGTGGCTGAACTCGGCGGGCGACGCCTACAAGAAGCTCGAGAGCGAAGGCAAGATCAAGCGCGTCGCCAAGACGCTCCAGCCGGGTGGCGTCGAAGGCTGGTGGATCCCCACCTACCTCGCCAAAGAGCACCCCGAGCTGAAGACCATCGAGGGCGTCATGGCGCACCCCGAATGGGTCGGCGGCACGTTCAACAACTGCCCCGACGGCTGGGGCTGCCGCGTCGTGAGCGACAACCTGATCAAGGCGCTCGACCTCGAGAGCTCGGGCATCAAGGTGTTCAACCACGGCTCCGGCCAGACGCTCGCCTCGTCGATCGGTTCGGCCTTCGCCGACAAGAAGCCGTGGTTCGGCTACTACTGGGGCCCGACCGTGGTCATGGGCAACTACGACATGACCCGCGTGAAGCTTGGCGATTACGACAAGGCCAAGTTCGACAATCTCCAGAACAAGGACGCGTCGAACCCGCAGGTTTCGGACTTCCCGGCAGCTCCGGTTCTGACCTCGGTGACGAGCGACTTCGCGGATACCCACCCGGCCGAGACCGAGTTCTTCTCGAAGATGAGCTTCAAGACCGACACCATGTCGAAGTTGCTCGCCTGGCAGGACGAGAACAAAGCCTCGGGTGAAGAGACGGCGGTCTACTTCATCAAGAACTACCAGGACACCTGGAAGAACTGGCTCGATGCCGATGCCCAGAAGAAGCTTTCGAAGCTGATCGGCGGATGATCGTGACGCGCGCCTGACGCGCAACACATGGACGGGGCCGGGACAGGCCCCGTCCTTTTTCGATCAATCACGCAACAACATGGGACGGGTCTCCCTGTGCGACCCGGAAAACCAATGGCAGCTTACGAGAATTTCTTCAACGCGGTGGGGCTGAAGGACTGGTGTTCGGCTGGCGGCGACGGTGGCGGCGGCATGACGTCGATGGCCGACCTGATCGCGCAGACCGACGGCACCACGACGCAGGGCCCCAGCCTCTGGAACTGGCCCTTCCCCTCGCTCGACGCCCTCAACAAGGCCTGCGGGGCGATCCCGCCCTCGCGCGACGTGACGCAAGGCCTCGAGGACGGCTTCCTCGCGATCCGTGGCGGGCTGCGCGCCGTCGTGGACCCGCTCACACAGCCGCTGAGCTGGGCCCTGCGCGACATGCTCTGGATCATGACCAACACGCCGTGGTGGCTGATGGTGCCGATCCTGATGCTGATCACCTGGCTGGTGACGCGCTCCTGGAGACTGGTGGTCTTCGTGCTGGTCTCGATCGCCTTTCTCGCCTTCATCAATCACTATGAGGCGGCCATGCAGACGCTGGCGATCATCTTCGTCTGTGCCTTCATATGCGTCCTCTTCGGGGTGCCGATAGGCATTGCGATGTCGCGGAGCGACCGGCTCCAGCGCACCGTGATCCCGATCCTCGACATGCTGCAGACGCTGCCGCCCTTCGTCTATCTGATCCCGCTGATCTTCCTGTTCTCGGTCACCGAGCCGAAGCTCTACGGTATCGCGATCATCCTCTATGCGATCGTGCCCGTGGTGCGCCTGACCGATCTCGGCATCCGTCTGGTCGATCCCGACGTGATCGAGGCGGCAGACGCCTTCGGCATGACCAAGCGCCAGAAGCTGTTCGGCGTGCAGATCCCGCTCGCGCTGCCCAACATCATGGCCGGTGTGAACCAGACGATCATGATGAGCCTCGCCATGGTGGTGATCGCCTCGCTCGTCTCGGCCCCGGGTCTCGGCGTGCTCGTGCTGCGCGGCATCCGGTCGCTCGAACTGGGCACGGGTCTCGTGGCTGGCTTCGGGATCGTGATCATCGCGATCCTGCTCGACCGCGTGACGAAAGCTTCGCTCGCCCGGATCGACACCAGCAAGAGCCGGAAGTGAGGAGACAGACATGACGAAAGATATCAAGGTCTCGATCCGACACCTCTACAAGATCTTCGGGTCGGATCCGCAAGCGGCGCTCGAAGACGTCAAGGCGGGCATGGGCAAGCCGGAGCTGCTCGAGAAGCGCAATCACGTGCTCGGGCTCAACGACATCAACGTGGACATGAAAGAGGGTGAGATCACCGTCATCATGGGGCTTTCGGGCTCGGGGAAATCCACGCTGATCCGGCACCTCAACCGGCTTATCGAGCCCACCGCTGGCGAAGTGATCGTCAATGGCGAGAACATCCTCGACTATAACGAGGCGCAGCTGCGCAAGCTGCGGCGCGAGCGGATGTCGATGGTGTTCCAGAAATTCGCCCTTCTGCCGCACCGCACGGTGGCGGAGAACACGGCGATGGCGCTGGCCACCCGCGGCTTCCCGGCCTCGGACTATGTCGCGGAGGCCGAGAAATGGCTCGACCGCGTCGGGCTCGGCGGCTACGGCGATCACCACCCTCACCAGCTCTCGGGCGGGATGCAGCAGCGCGTGGGCATCGCCCGGGCGCTGGCGTCGAACTCGGACATTATGCTGATGGACGAAGCCTTCTCGGCGCTCGATCCGCTGATCCGGACCGACATGCAGGACCTGCTGCTCGAGCTTCAGGCCGAGCTGCACAAGACCATCATCTTCATCACCCACGATCTGGACGAAGCGCTCAAGCTCGCCGATCACCTGGTGATCCTGAATGACGGTCGGGTGGTTCAGCAGGGCGAGCCGCAGGAGATCCTGCTCAACCCGGCGGATCCCTACATCGAGGACTTCGTGGCCGACATCAACCGCGCCCGCGTGCTGCGCGTGCGCTCGGTGATGGAGCGCGGCGCGCCGGAGGGCGAGATGTCGGGCGATATCGACGGCAACGACAACCTCGAGAGCGTCATCGCCAAGGCCGAAGGGGCGCTCGACCGCCGCTACCGCGTGATGATGAGGGGCGAGCCGGTGGGCAGCCTCACCATGCCCTCGATCATGCGCGCACTGGTGCCCGCGCAGTCCTCGGGCGAGACTGCCAAGAGGTAAGAAGAAAGGGATCCGCCCCTGCATTGGGGCGGGTCCGACCTGCCGCGCGACAGGCGCGGGCTTTTCCCAAAAGTCAGTTCATTTGCCTTGGCAAGCGGAGCGCGCGCCAGTCCGTGGGATGGCGCATCGAGAGGGCAGCGCCCGGCCTCGGGTGGGCGCATGTTCCCGACCTTGGTGGTCTACACTTTATCCCGCCGCACCCTTCCGACTTTCATGCGCGCGCAAGTGGCGCAAAAGCGCCCTCCCGGGGGGAGGTCGGGCGCTGCCCGGTGTGCTCGTCGCACCCCGGGCCAGCCCTTAGCTGCGCACGACGTAGACCGAGCACTCCGCATGGGTCACGACATGAGACGCTGTGGTGCCCAAAAGGTAGTCCTGCACCTTCGGGTTGGCCGCTTCCATCACGATCAGGTCCACCTTGCGCTCATCCGCCAGCTTGACGATCTGGCGATGCACCGCGCCCTTGCGCACGACCATCTCGACCTCGGTCACCCCGCTGGCGGGATTGTCGTTGAGGAATTTGCGCAGCTGCTGGCCCCAGTAGGTATCCGAGTTGTAGATGTTGAGGTTACGCTCGATCTCGGGCGCGATCGTCGCCACGATCAGCTTCGCACGGCGCCGCCGCGCCATCTCGACGGCTTCCATATAGGCATGATGCTCGACCTGTGCGTGGCGCAGGTTGATCGGGCAGAGGATGAGCTTTGTCTGGCGTGCCATGATGGCCTCCGGGGGAAATTCGAGGCGGAGAATGAACCGCGTGGCGACCGGGCGCAAACCCGGATTAAAGGTGCCCCGCGCCTACGACGATTTTTCATCTTCCAATCGAGCACATACGTCGCTCCAATGCCCCGATGCGACATTCTTGAGCGCGTATTCCCGCAGCGCATAGCACGGCTCAGTCCCGGATCGCTGGGGGCAGGTCGGTTGTGCAGACCCGCGCGCCGTCCACCGCATCCCGCGCCGGATGATCTCGGTCATCTGATCGACCCGAAGGTCGTCGAGCATGTGGCCCATCGAGCAATAGAAGATGCACCGGGCTCATCGTTCAATACGGTGTGGCCGAGGATGATCTGGGGTGTTCACGCGTGGCGAAGGGCTTTTGCTCTGTCCCGATAACCGATTGGCAGGAACAGATTGGATTTTTCCGCACTGAGTGATGGCGGAGACGAAGCCCGCCCGAAGGGTTTTGCAACCTGTCAGAACCTGTCGCGCTAACCCAATAAAATAGCGTGATTTAATCAAGACGCCTTCGCGGCCCATTGCAATCAATCGCAGGGGTGTGCATCTTTAATGGTGGGTAGGATGCTGGGCAAGTGAGTTAGGTTCCCATGCCGAAAATCGCCAAAGAGCTTTCCGCGCTGGAGGTGAAGAACCTCGCGCATCCCGGCACGGGGCGAAACGTAATCCATCCGGTGGGCGGGGTGACGGGGCTCTACCTGCAACTCACGCCAAAGGGCGGGCGGTCTTGGCTCTTGCGCACCACGATTGGCGAGAAGCGCCGGGAAATCGGTTTGGGCGGCTACCCTGATGTAACCCTAAGCCAAGCGCGTGAGCGGGCCAGAGAGGCCAAGGAACAGATCCGCGCAGGGATAGACCCCGTGGAGCAGCGCAAGGCCAACAAAGCGGCCCTTGTCGCGGCCCAGCGCCGGGGGCTGACCTTCTCCGATGCGGTAGAGCAATACCTGTCGGCCAAGCTCGACGCCTTCAAGAATGACAAACACCGCGCGCAATGGCGCAGCACGCTCGAAACCTACGCCGTGCCGGATCTGGGCAAGATGCTGGTGCAGGATATTGCCGTGCAGGACGTTCTACGCGTCTTGGAGCCGATCTGGCACAACAAGACCGAAACGGCATCCCGCCTGCGCGGGCGGATCGAGGCGGTTCTGTCTTGGGCCACGGTCGCGGGCTATCGCAGGGGCGACAATCCGGCCCGCTGGGGCGGCAACCTCAAGGAATTGTTGCCCGCGCCTGCCAAGCTCAAGGGCAACGCCAATCAACCCGCCTTGCAGATCGACGACGCGCCGCAATGGCTGGCCGATCTGCGCGAGCGTGAGGGAATGAGCAATCGTGCGCTCGAATTTGCCGCGCTGACCGCTTCGCGCTCGCAAGAGGTGCGGGGCGCGCGCTGGGAGGAAATCGACCTTAAGGCGGCGTTGTGGATCATCCCGGCGGCGCGGATGAAGATGGACCGCGAACACCGCGTGCCGCTCTCAGCGGATGCGCTGGCGCTGTTGAAAGCTCTGCCGCGCTTTCAAGGAAGCGCCCATGTGTTCCCCGCACCCAAGGGGGGCGAAATGTCAGATATGGCTCTGAGCGCCGCGATGAAGCGCCTGCACGCTGCGAAGCTGGCAGAGGGTGGGGTGGGCTATGTGGACCGCGTGAGCAAGCGCCCAGCGGTGCCGCACGGGCTGCGCTCGACCTTCCGCGATTGGGTGGCAGAGCGGACGCATTTTCCCGGCGACATGGCCGAGGTGGCACTGGCCCACAAGGTCGGCAATGCCGTGGAAGCCGCCTATCGGCGCGGTGATATGGTCGAGAAGCGGCGCGGCATGATGGACGCTTGGGCGGATTACTTGGCTGGCCGTGCGCGGGCTGGCGCTGATGTGGTGAGGATTGGGTGATGTTTTGCAACTCAGGTTATGTTTCCCTTGCGGAAATTTATCGCGATGCTCGCGATTGGAGCGACGAAGATACGCCCAAGCTTACACAGTTGGATATTATGTCCTTTGCTTTCCGACAGCCGGGCTTCTCGCTCTGCACGCCTCAAGGTGGAACGGTGTTTCTTGCAAGGCACGCTTTCTACCGTGAAAAGCCCGTCCGAAACCGCTTCCTAGGTTTTCACCCAGCAATTGACATCGTCACCTTCACGATTTCGAAGCACCAGCTCGAGCGCTACACAGAGATTGCATCAGAGCGACTAGACGAGACGCAGGCTAAACTTGATCGAGAGCCGACACCTAGGCTTTCAAGCGGCGCTTCGGTGCCTTTCCTGAAAGCGCTTTCTGACTTCGCTGCAATCGCTAAGATCCGAGACACTTTTGCTCATCTCGATGGTTGTTCTCCGCAAATCCTGAACAAGTATCGGCCATCAAGTATCGAGGAAATCATTTCAGAAAACGAGGCGAGCTCACCGAGCGAAATGCGAGGTGAGCGGGAGATAATCAATGAGATTGTTTCTCTTGCAAAGAGCGACACGTCGCTAAAGCGAGATGAAATTCGAAGCCTCGTTTGTCCCGGAATGAAAACTGATGCTTGGAGAGCCGTTTGGCGAGTAGCCGCAAACCTGCACCCTGAGTTATCGAAACCGGGGCCAAGGCGCTCATAATTCATTCGAAATCGAAAAAGGTTCGTGTGCCGATTTCGTTGCGCAATCCTGCGACGGATTTCAGCGTTAAACGATTGGAGCACGCCGCATGGCACAAACCTACCTCTCCGACCTTCAACTGGCCCAAAGATATGGCGTCCACCGTTCGACGCCGTGGCGCTGGGCCAAGACCGATCCGCGCTTTCCCAAGCCCGTGACGCTTTCGCCGGGATGCACCCGCTGGAACCTCGCAGAGCTTGAACGCTGGGAAGCTGCGCAGCGCTAAAACCGCGCCCCACAATCGGGGGCGGCGGTTCTAGTTTCGTGTGTGTTGGAACACCGCGACCCTAGCCCAGCGCCCCTGTTTCTACAAATGAAAACAGGAGCCGAAGGAATGGCGAAACATGGCTTTGACCATGCCCGATACCTTATTGCCGAAGGCAACGGGAAACGGGCTGAAATCCATCTCAACGGGCGGCTGCGCTGGGCGCTCGATAACCTGATCCGCGCCGGGGCGAAGGGGTGCACCCCGATTGACCATCCCGGCCCGCGTTGGAGCGCATACGTTCATAAGCTCAAGGAACAGGGCGTGCAGATCGAGACGGTCCACGAGCGCCACGAGGGGGCATTTCCCGGCACCCATGCGCGCTACGTCCTGCGCTCGACGGTCGCGCGGATCGACCGAGGGGGTGCGCGATGATGCGCGCCCAGATCCGCCGATTGATGCGCCGGGGGCTGAGCGAAGCCCAAGCCCGCAGCTTGGCCCCGTTGGTCTATGGGGGGTGGTGGTGATGACGGCCCAGCGCGCTTCCCTGTTGGCCAAGGAAATCCGGCAAGAGATTGTGCGGCTCAAACTGGCAGGCTTTCACCTCTTGCCGCTTGGGCGCGGCGATGACGGGAAAACACCTGGCATCGGGAATTGGACCGCGCCCAAGGTAGAGCTGGGCCAAGTGCTGGCCCCGCTCCATCGCCACGGGGTGGGCGTCTATGGCGTGAGGCTCGACGGGTTGGCCGTGATCGACTGCGACCACGACGACCCCGCCCTTGTCACGGAAATGGAAGCCCGGTTCGGCCCAAGCCCGGTGCATGTGCTCACCCCAAGGGGGCGGCATCTCTACTACCGTGCGGGCGGTGCAACGCCGAACTTGCGCGCCGAGGGGCTTCCTGTCGATCTGAAATCGGGCGGGCGGTCCTATGTGGTCGGCCCGCTCTCTCAGCGGCCCGATGGCGGGCGCTATGTTCCGGCAAAGGGGGTGCTGGGGGTGGAGAGATTGCCCGTAATCTACGGCGCGAAAACGGTGACGGGTGCGCCAGAGCCGATCCGAGAGGGTGAGCGTCACCAAGCCTTGGTCAGCGAAGCCATTGCGATGGTCGAAACCGTCAGCGGCCCTGATGAGCTGACCGCGCGTCTTGTCGTGCTGCGTGATGAGCGATGTGCAGCCCCTTCCAGTATGCCCGGTGCGGAACTGCGCGGGATTGCCGATTGGACATGGCAACGCTTGCTCAGGGGCGAGCTATATCACGGGCGGGACAGTGCCTTCTCCGTCCATAGGTTGGCCCATGACGCCCTGCGCGGTAAACCGGGCGGGAGCGATGCAATCGCGCTCTACGTTCTGTTGGTCGATCTGCATGGGCACGACCCCGGCAAACGCTTCGCGCTCGATCACGGGGCGATGAAGGCGGCGGGGCTGACCGATCTGTCAGCGCGTGGGTTTCGGGCGGCGCGTCGGATGTTGGAGAATGAGGGGCTTCTGGGGGTGGCGACCAAATACCGCCCCGGCTCACATCGCCAGCAATACCGCCTTGAGCGCCTGCGCCCCGGTATGGATGCTGCGCCGAACGTCGCCCGAATTTCCGAAATCGCGCCGCGCGGGAAGGACGGGGAAGAAGGGGGGAAGGACTAAGGTTATATTTGTGGAGCAGATTTGCGCCACATAGTGCAGACGACCGGCATGCGACAATGAATTGACTGCCTAGGTTGCAATCTACTCTACTCCTTAGGCTTTTTCTCAACGGCATACGTGCTCCCGAGAAGAGGTGCGGTGAGCGTTACATAAATTGCTTTGCTCGATCCACCGCAACTGAGCACGAAAATCTTGTCGAGATCTGAATAGAGATTTTCGGGTTCGTTCGATCGTTCATAGCCGTAGTGAGAGAACAACCACGAGTAAGTGCTGTGACCCAAGATAGGTGAACCGTCAACACCGATGACCGCATTGCCCCTTACGCGCTGAATCCATCCCGAACAAACTCTCTCAATTTCGCGCTCGTCTTTCTCGAGCAGACTAGAGGCGGTGTCTAAGTTGGGCACAATGTAAATTCTGTTTTCACTCCAATTATAGGAGGCGCTGCCAAGACCATTGCTCTCTAAGCGCAAGTTGAGACGAAGCATGCCAAAGTCGAAGGTGCTTGCCACGTCTCGCTGGAGATACTGGGTCGTTGCATCGGGCCCCGCAATCGACGAGTAAGGGGCGAGAATCGCTATGGCTACAAAGGCGAAAACTAATTTTTTCACTGTCAGGCTCTCGATACTTCTTTTTGAAGAATTACTATCGGAGAATTAAGCGTTTCCAGCAACACCGGCGAGGCCCCTTAGCTGGCATGACAGCTCCTTTGAATGCTTCTGAAACCGATACGCGCGCGCATGGGATGGGGTGTTAGTATGACTGCGGGGGAAACGACATGGCTTGAGGGCCAACTGGCCGCAGCCCTTGCACGCGAGCAAGCGAGACAGGCTAAGCGCCGTGTGCGATGTGGAGCCAAGACGCGAAAAGGGCATCCGTGCAAAGCGCTCAGCCTTTCCGGTAAGCGGCGATGCAAATTCCACGGCGGGCTATCGACCGGGCCGAAAACAGCCGAAGGCATCGAGCGCATCCGAGAGACGCAGAAACGGCGCTGGGCAATTAGCAGGACAGGTTAGGAGTTGTCAGTCGATATTTCATTTTGAGATTAGATCGAACGGAAGCTGGTCACGGGAGCTGGACAGGTTGCCGGTTCAGTGCCTAGTCTCAATTTCGTGAGGTCTTCGCAGTTAGCTTGGAGTGGCGAATGAAAAGAGTTTTGATGATTGGTGTTCTTTCTCTCTTGTCAGCATGTGTTGCTGAGTTGAGTCCTGAGGCACAATTAGTTCGCCAAGTATCGATTCATTCGGTCTCAGATTGTCGTTTCTTAGGTCCAGTGTCCGGTTCTGAATCCTGGGGAATGGGGACCACTCAAGACGCAGAAAGCGCCCTCAACAAATTGCGCAACAAGGTCGCTGCACTAGGAGGCAATGCTTTCGTCCAAACCAATAGCTCTACGCGTGGCGACGGCACCGTGATTCAAGGCGACGCCTATTTCTGCCGGTAGTGCCCAGCTTAGACGCCTAGGTTGCTCTCTGAAAGGAAGAGACCCTTGATGAGGCCATCGCTACTAGATTTTTGGAACCAAGCGCCTTTGGAAGATTGGGGCAAAGCGCCTGCGGGTGCGATGCGCTTCCAGCATCCGGACGACACCATTTCGGAGAGCCATATTCAGCTCGATGTTTCGTCTTACGAAACCTTCGTAAGTGCTTTGGAACGCGGGAATATGCCGCGTTCCAACTTTCATCTTCACTTGCTGCCGCAACCCTATTTCGGTGACTTAGAAGATGCTGAAATTCTGATCCTCTTGGCAAATCCAGGCCTTTCTGCGTCTGACTACTTCGCAGAGGAAACCTGCCCGGAGTATCGCGATGAACTTATCGGCTCGCTTCGGCAAGAGAAGCGTAGCCATATGTTCCTAGATCCAAAGTGGGCTTGGACTAGTGGTTTCAGTTGGTGGGAGAGAAAATTCCGCTCGGTGGCCCAGTGTATCGCGACTGAGCATTTCGACGGCCATTACGGAAACGCCCTAGCCGATCTCGCGCGCCGGGTCGCATCTGTCGAGCTGGTGCCTTACCACTCTTTCAACTTTCGTTCTCAAAACCAGCTTGCGTCAGTCCAAGCCGCACGTGACTTTGCATCTACGGTCGCCTCAGACAGGAAAGTTATCGTCACCCGAAGCGTTACGGCTTGGGAGCTGCCGGAAGCTGACAACTTCATCAAATATAAGCCCGAAGAGGCGCGAAGCGCGAGCCTTGGACTCGAGACATGCGGAGGTAAGGCAATTCTTGAGGTATACGAAAACCGCCCGTGCATTCACACAAGTTGAACAAACTGGTGCAGGCGTTGTTGCGGGGGGCTTCGATTGTTCACTCAGTATGCAACCGGAAACCCGCACCCTCGGCGCGTTTGCAATATGCTCGGCGCAAAACAGGGGTAGGGGGCCGTTCCCTCAATTGCGGATGTGCGCGTCGAGCGAGCGCCACGGTTTGCCGTTTGCCTCGCCCAGAGATTGGGTCACCCCCTACTGATCGAGGGGCGCGCGATGCGTAGGGCCACGAATCCCAAGCGTTTTTTCTTTGGTGGGTTTTTCGGTGGGTAGCGCCTGAGTAATTGAAAATAATTCAATTAAATCAAGGCGTAATGGCGGAGACGAAGGGATTCGAACCCTCGAGACCCTTCCGGGCCTACTCCCTTAGCAGGGGAGCGCCTTCGACCACTCGGCCACGTCTCCGCGGACCCGTATAGGGATCGTCTCGGGGGGAGACAAGCGGTTTTTCGGCGGAATTTCGGGAGGTTTGCGATTTCCCTCCCGTGGGGCGGAGATGGCGCAGGCGAGGGCGCGGGTCGGCGTGGGGCAGGGGCGCCGGGTGCAATGAAAAACGCGCGCGAGATGTCTCGCGCGCGTTTCGTTTTCAAGGGGTTTCGCTTGGCTTAGCGGGTCGTCTCGCCGCGCCGGCGCACCACCACGTCGACCGTGATCGATGCCAGCAGCACCGCTGCCGTCGCCATCAGCTGCACCGCCGCCGGCAGACCCAGAAGCGCCATGCCGTTGACGATCGCCGCGATCACGACACCGCCAAGGATCGCGTGGATCGGATGGCCGCGCCCGCCGAACAGGGACGTGCCGCCGATCACCGCGGTCGCGACGACATAGAGCACGATCGTGCCGCCGTCGAAGCTGGTGGAGATCGAGCGCAGGCGCGAGGCGTAGATGATGCCGCCCAGACCCGCCGTCGTCGCGGCCAGCGTGAAGGCTGCGGTCCGGATCAGGCGCAGGTTGATGCCCGCCCGGCGCGCGGCCTCTGCATTGCCACCGATCGCGAGGACATAGCGGCCGAATTTAAGCCGTCCCAGCAGGAAGGACCATGCCAAGAGCACCGCGAAGACGATCGGGATCACCCACGGCATGCCCGAGAGCGGGAAGCGTGCGACGCCGCGGTTCATGTTCGAGATCGTCACCAGCACGATACCCGCGATTACGGCCGCGGCGATCTTCGCGACGGTGAGACCCATAGGCGGAGCGACGAGGCCGCTCTTGCGGCGTTTCGCATCCTTGCTGAAGGTCATGATCGCGAAGACCAGAACCACGGCTCCGGTCATCAGCCAGCCCATCAGCGGGCTCAGCGTGCCATTTGCGAAGTTGTTGATCGTGTCACTCGCGACTGGGATTGTCCCCCCGGCGCCCAGCAGTTGGATCATCAGACCGTTGAAGCCCAGAAGACCCGCCAGCGTCACCACGAAAGAGGGCAGTTTGAGCCGCGTGATCAGCGAACCCTGGAAGATACCCAGTACCGCGGGCACGGCCAAGCCTGCCAGAACCGCCGCCCACCACGGCCAGTCGGTGCCCGGTGCCACCAGCAGCGTCGCCACCGTCGCCCCGATCCCGGCCACGAATCCGAGTGACAGGTCGATTTCGCCCAGCAAGAGCACGAAGACCTGTCCCATCCCGATCATCATGAAGACCGAACCCTGAACGAGCAGGTTCACGACGTTCCCCGGCGAGAGGAATTTCGGGTTCTGCAACTGGAAGATCAGCGAGATCAGCACGAAGCCCAGCAGAACCGGAAGTACGCCGCTCTCGCCCGCCTTGATCTTCGCCCAGGTGCGCGAGAGGTAGCTCGAGAAGCTCTGATCCTCGGTCGTGGCGCCCACCACGGCGGAGGGGCCGCTGTCGCCCGACGCCTCGCGTTGGGCCGCGACATCCTTGGCGTTCTCCGCCGCGATCGAGGCGGCGGCGCGCATCGCGCCCGCTTCGACGACGTGATCGGATTTGCCCGTGGTCATCAGTTCGACCACGCGCTGCGTGTCGTATTCCTCGATCGGGCCCTGGCTGACCATCTCGCCCAGACGCAGGATCGCGAGCCGGTCGGAGACCGCGAAGACGTCGTTGAGGTTGTGCGAGATCATCACCACCGCGAGACCCTGATCGGCGAGGCGGCGCACCAGTTGCAGCACCTGACCGGTCTGGGCCACGCCGAGCGCCGCGGTGGGCTCGTCGAGGATCACCAGTTTGGAATTCCACATCACGGCCTTGGCGACCGCAATCGATTGCCGCTGACCGCCCGAAAGCGCCGAGACCGGCGCGCGGATCGAGCGCAGCGTGGTCACGCGCAAGCCTTGCAGCGTCTCCGCCGCGGCGCGCTCCATCGCATCCTCGTCGAGCATCCCGTTGGTCAGGATTTCGCGACCGAGGAACATGTTCTGCACGACGTCGAGATTGTCGCACAGCGCGAGGTCCTGATAGACGACCTCGATGCCCAGCTCCGCACTGTCGCGGGGCGAGCGGACGCGGACCTCATTGCCTTCCCATTCGATCACGCCGCCATCGGCTTCATGGATGCCAGCGATGGTTTTCGTCAGCACGGATTTGCCCGCGCCATTGTCACCGACCAGTGCCGTTACCTCGCCGGGGCGGACGTCGAAATCGACCCCGCTGAGCGCCTGCACTGCACCGAAGCTCTTTTCCAGACCCCGAATACGGAGGATCGCGTCGCGATCCTCCGTCAGGGACCCGGTACCGTTACCCGTGTCCATCATTGGCTATCAGTTCCCGATGCCCGCGGCCTTGCACGCATCGGCTGCGTCGCCCGCACAAAGCTTGGAGGTGTCGACGAAGCCGTCTTTCACGACGGTGTCGGCCATGTTCTCCGGGGTGACCCAGATCGGCTTGAGCAGGATCGAGGGCACGTCCATGCCGCCCTGGCTGTCATTGACCTTACCGTTGACGAGACCGTCGGGCGGGGTGTCGCCAGCACGCATGTAGAGCGCGAGCGCGGCGGCGGCCTGAGCTTCCAGATAGATCGGCTTGTAGACGGTGCCGCACTGGTAGCCGGTGAGCACGTTCTGCAGGCCGGTGACCGTCGCGTCCTGACCGGTGGTCGGGAAGGCTTTCGGCGGAACCTTCAGCGTCTTGAGATAGGAAATGACCGCGTTTGCGTTGTCGTCATTCGGGGTGACGACGGCGTTCATGTCCTGATGCGCGGTGAACTGCTGCTCGAAGGTGGTCCGTGCGACCGACGGGTCCCAGGTGCCTGCGGGCTCGCCCGCATTGGTGTAGCTGCCATCGTCGAATTTCGGCTTCAGCACGCTCATGTAGCCCTGCTTGAACAGCGTGGCGTTGTTGTCATCGGGCGAGCCCGCCATCACGAGGATATTCGGCTTCTCGATGTTCCAGTCGCTGAGGCACTGTTCCATGCCCTTGCCGATCAGTTCGCCGACATATTCGTTGTCGAAGCTGATGTAATAGTCGCGCGAGCCGCCAAGCGTGATCCGGTCATAGTCGATGACCGCGACGCCGTGCTCTTTGGCGTATTTCTCGACAGCCGCACCGCCGCCCGAGGAGATCGGGTCGATCAGCAGAACGGTCGCGCCCTGGCTGATGTCGGTTTGCGCCTGGGTGAGCTGGTCGGCTTCCGAGCCCTGCGCGTTGGTGATGATCAGATCGTCCGAGGACAGGCCCGCTGCCTTGAAGGCTTTCTTCAGGTAGGGCTCGTCGAACGAGGTGTAGCGCGCGGAGCTTGCTGTGTCGGGCAGCAGCACGCCCACTTTGCCTTTGCCTTTGGCGGCGACGTCCTTGAGCTGGCCCATGGCCGAGAAATCAGCGCCGAAGCTGTCGGCGGTGATGCCTTGAGCCTGCGCGGCACCTGCAATCAGGCCAAGCGCGAGAACGCTGGTTCCAGCGAGACGCGCGGCGGTTCCGCACGTCGAGCGACGAATGTCTTTCATTATAATCCTCCTAAGGCCGGATGGGTTCCTCCCGTGGGGTGGCATCGCCTTGCCCCAGCGCGCCGCCTGTGCCGGTTACGGACAGGGCAGCGCCGGGGCGCGCATCCGGTACGCGTCCCGTTAGCGCAATCATGGCTTGAAATGTTGCTCTGAACAGGGGGGTGGCGAACACAAAACACTCACGAAACTGCGAGGCCGTGGCGTTCCGGGGCAACCGAGAAGAGTAGCGGGGGACGAGCGGCTGACTTCGCGCGGCACCGATGTGGCGGCCGGAGTGGTTGACACCCGCGTGCGCCGCTGTATAAGCCCGCCATTCCGGTAACGCGAGTTGCCGGGATTATTCATTGGTGTTGGTGGACCTCGCAAGAGGAAACCTGTCGCCGGTCGCCGCGAGGCCCGGAGGAGGACAACGCCCTTCGAAACTATAATGAAGGAGATCAGCCGTGACCAAACGCACGTCTGCCAAGTACAAAATCGACCGCCGCATGGGCGAGAACATCTGGGGCCGCGCCAAGTCGCCCGTCAACCGTCGTGAATACGGCCCCGGCCAGCACGGTCAGCGCCGCAAGGGCAAACTGTCCGACTTCGGTATCCAGCTCCGCGCCAAGCAGAAGCTGAAGGGCCATTACGGCGACCTGACCGAGAAGCAGTTCCGCCGCATCTACGCCGAAGCCGAGCGTGTGAAGGGCGACACCGGTGAAAACCTGATCGGTCTGCTCGAGCGCCGCCTCGACGCGCTGGTCTACCGCGCCAAGTTCGTTCCGACCGTCTTCGCAGCGCGCCAGTTCGTGAACCACGGCCACGTGCTCGTGAACGGCAAGAAAGTGAACATCCCCTCGTACCGCCTGAAAGAAGGCGACGTGGTGGAAGTCCGCGAGAAGTCGAAGCAAATGGCTCTGGTTCTCGAAGCCGTTCAGTCGCCCGAGCGTGACGTTCCGGATTACCTCGAAGTCGACCACAACAAACTGACCGCGAAATTCGTGCGCACCCCGGCTCTGTCCGACGTGCCCTTCGCGGTTCAGATGGAACCGAACCTCGTGGTCGAATTCTACGCGAAGAACTGATCTCTCAGTCTTCGCCGATCATTAGGAAAGGCCGTGCCCTCGGGGCGCGGCCTTTTTCTTTTGGGCGATGGGCGAGGGCGCGCCTTTGCCCGGAGCAGCCGCGCAGCGGCCCGGGCAGCGCCCGACCGCCGCCTCGGGCGGGCGCTTTTATGGCCTCATCGCGCGCGGCGAGGTCTTGCGGATGTGGGGAGATAAAGGGGCGACCTCTGAAGGAAGCGCGCCCATCCGGCGGTCGGGCGCTGCCCTGCGGCACCCTTGGGCAATACATCTATCATCGACGTGCTATGACATCCGTTGCATCCCTGCCGCGTCTGCTATGCGGGTGATCTTCTCACTAGCCCTGTCGCGCCATGGCGGATAGAACTCGGGCCACGATTCAGGAGTGCACAATGACCACGCATATTCGCCCCCAGCCCGGTATTATGGACATCGAGCTCTATCAGGGCGGCGCCTCCCATGTGGCGGGGCGCACCGATGCCGTCAAACTCAGCTCGAACGAGAACCCGTTCGGCCCCTCTGACAAGGCCAAGGACGCGTTCGCGAAATGCGCCCATTCGATGCATCGCTACCCCCCGACCGACCATGCCAAGCTGCGCACGGCGATCGGCGAGGTGCATAAGCTCGATCCCGACCGGATCATCTGCGGCGTGGGCTCGGACGAGATCATCCACTTCCTGTGCCAGGCCTATGTCGGCGCGCGCGACGAGGTGGTGTTCACCGAGCACGGCTTCCTGATGTATCGCATCTCGACCATGGCCGCGGGCGGCACCCCGATCGAGGTCAAGGAGCGCGACCGCACGACCGATGTCGATGCGATCCTGAGCGCCTGCACCAAGAAGACCAAGCTCGTCTTCCTCGCCAATCCGAACAACCCGACCGGCACGATGATCCAGCTGGCGGAACTGGAGCGGCTGGCGGCGGGGCTGCCGAAAGGCGCGCTGCTGGTGATCGATGCAGCCTATGCGGAATATGTCGAAGGCTATGACGGCGGGGCGGAGCTGGCGACGCGCCTGCCCAATGTCTTCATGACGCGGACCTTCTCGAAGATCTACGGACTCGGCGGGTTGCGCGTCGGCTGGGGCTACGGCTCGCGCGAAGTGATCGACGTGCTCAACCGCATCCGTGGGCCGTTCAACCTTTCGACCGCGCAGCAGGAGACCGCAGAGGCCGCCGTGCGCGATCAGGACTGGGTCAACAAATGCCGCGATGACAATACGCGCCTGCGCGCTTGGCTGGCCGAAGCGCTGGCGGAAAAGGGTGTTCCGTCAGACACTTCCACGGCGAACTTCATCCTCGCACGTCTGGCCTCCGAGCAGGAGGCTGCCGATTGCGATACCTATTTGAAATCCGAAGGGATCATCGTGCGCCGGGTCGCGGGCTATAACCTGCCCAACTGCCTGCGCATCACCGTGGGCGACGAGCCCTCGTGCCGCCGCGTGGCGCATCTGATCGGCGTCTTCAAGGCAGGCGGGATCGAGGTGCCCAGATGAGCCAACTCTACCAGCGGGTCGCGCTGATCGGGCTCGGCCTGATTGCCTCGTCGATGGCCCATGCGATGCGCGAGAAGGGGCTGGCGGGCGAGATCGTCGGTCATGCGCGCTCCGCCGAGACGCGCGACACCGCGCTGGAGATCGGGCTGGTCGATGCCGTCTATGAGACCGCTGCCGAGGCTGTCGCGGGCGCGGATCTGGTCGTGCTCTGTGTGCCGGTCGGCGCGATGGCGAAGATCGCCGAAGAGATCGCGCCGCATCTGGCCCCCGGGGCTACGATCACCGATGTCGGCTCGGTCAAACGCGCGGTGATCGACGCGGTCGGCCCGCACGTGCCCGAAGGCGTGCATTTCATCCCCGGCCACCCGCTGGCGGGGACGGAACAATCCGGCCCGCGCTCGGGCTTTGCGACGCTGTTTGCCAATCGCTGGTGGCTGTTCACCCCGATCGAGGGCACGGACCCCGAGGCGCTGACCCGGCTGAAATCGCTGGTCGAGGCGATGGGCGCGAATACTGACGAGATGGTGCCCGATCACCATGATCTGGTGCTCTCGGTCGTGTCGCATACGCCGCACCTGATCGCCTATACGATGGTCGGCGTGGCGGATCATCTTCGTCGTGTAACCCACGAGGAAGTCATCAAATATTCCGCTACGGGTTTCCGCGATTTTACCCGGATCGCGGCCTCGGACCCGACGATGTGGCGCGACGTCTTCCTGACCAACAAGGAAGCCACGCTCGATATTCTCGGCCGCTTCACCGAGGAGCTGTTCATGCTGCAACGCGCGATCCGCATGGGCGATGGCGACATGCTGCACGACTATTTCACGCGCACCCGCGCGATCCGCCGCGGCATCATCGAGGCCGGGCAGGATACGGATGCGCCCGATTTCGGGCGCGGTGCGCCGAAGAAAGACGCATGAGAGTAGCGGCGCTGATCGCACTTGCGGCAGTGGTTGCGCTTGGCTCCTGCGGGCGCGGTGAAGATCGGCGCTCGGCGCGCTATTCCTCCTCGGGCGAGCTTTGCGGCATTGCCGGGCTGGAAGGCGCGCATATCGCGCCGATCGACGGGCCCGGGCGCTGCGGCATCGCCGACCCGGTGCAGATCACCTCCGTCTCCGGTATCCGTCTGACTTCGCCGGTGCGAGTGAATTGCTCGGCAGCGAAGTCTTTCAAGCGCTGGGTCGATCGCGGGATCAAACCGGCGGTGGGACGGCGCGGCGGGGGGATCGAGGCGATCCGCATCGCAGCCTCCTATTCCTGCCGGAGCCGCAATTCGCAACCCGGCGCGAAGCTGTCCGAACATGCGAAGGGCAACGCGATCGACGTCTCGGGCGTGGTCCTGCGCAACGGCGAGACGCTGACCGTGCTGAAGGATTGGCGCAAGGGCCGGGTGATCAAGCGGATGCACAAATCGGCCTGCGGCCCGTTCGGCACCGTGCTGGGGCCGAAATCGGATCGCTTCCATCAGGACCACATCCACGTGGACGTGGCCAGCTACCGCGGCGGGGCTTACTGCCGTTAACCTTTACTGCCGCTGCGCGACCAGCTGCGGCGCGGGGCCGAGCGGCACCGGGCCGAGGCTCATCTGCCCGTCCTTGAAGACAAGCGGCACTTCCAGCGCGCCATCGGGGTTCTTCGCGGCCAGCATCGCGCCGATCCCGGTTACGAGCTTCATCTGGTCCTTGCCGATCAGACCCATGCTCTGCGCGATGCCGACCCAGTTGCGCCACGAGGCAGAGCGGATCGTCAGCGTGCCGTCGGGATAGCCCGAGGGATCGACCGTCAGGTTGCCCTCGACCGAAACATCGTTGCCGCCCCAGCTCAGCGAAAGGTCCGAAACCGAGAACGTCATCAGCCCCGGTAGGCCCGCTTCCAGCGCGGTCTGGTCAATCGGCTCGCGCGTGCCCATGAGCGCGTCGAAATGGATGCGTGCGATGGTGTCGGGCAGCTTGCCCTTCGGGTCGACCCGCTCCAGGAGATCGGCCGGGAGTTTCAGCGACTTCGCCTCCGCGCCCAGACGATAGGCGGCGGCGGGCATCACCAGATCGGCGGCTTGCGCCGAGCCGCCGAGCGCGCCCTGCGCCTTGTCCTTGCGCTCGATGGCGAGGCGCAGCTGATCGGCCGAAAGCGCGGGGGCCGTCTCGCCCGCGGGCGTCAGCACCGGCGCGGAGATCACGGCAATCGCCCGCTCCAGCGGCAGCGCGGTCGAATAGCCCACCGTCAGCGAGGCGCGCATGTCCTCTTGCGTCAGCTTGTAGCTTTGATCGCCCAGTTGCAGCGACTGGCCCGAGGGCAGGTAGGCGATCACTTTATTGGGTTCGTATCCCAGAGCGAAGAGCTGCGCAAAGGGCGCGCTCCAGTGCCACAGGCCGCCCTGATCCTTCAGTTCGGGCTTGTCGAAGGTCAGATCGAAGCGCGAGGGGAAGCCCGCCAGCGACACCGATTGCGCATCGCCCCAGCCTTCCTGCCGGGCCTGCGCGAGCATGTCGCGCGCGCCGTTTTCGATCTTATGCGCGCCGTAAAACCAGTAGCCGCAATAGGCCAGCGTCGCGACCAGCACCAGAATGATCAGTTTGCGCATCTTCGCCTCTTTGCAAATCGGGTGAACCCCATGTAAGCCGTGTTCTCATGCAGGACCAGTGCGACGACAACAGGATCTGGGTCTTCGGCTACGGCTCGCTGATCTGGAACCCCGGCTTCGATTTTGACGAGCGGATGCTCGCCCGTGCGCCGGGTTGGGAGCGCAGCTTCTGCCTGCGCTCGCTGGTGCATCGGGGCACGCCCGAAGCGCCGGGGCTGGTGCTGGCGCTCGACGAGGGGCAGGGCGCTTGTGCGGGGCTCGCCTTTGCAGTGAAGCCCGGACAGGAAGACGCGGTCATGGCCTATCTGCGCGAGCGCGAGCTGGTCACCTCGGCCTATCTGGAACGCGAGGTCGACGTCGATCTGAATGACGGGCGGCGCGTGCGCGCGGTCACCTATGTGATCGACCGCCATCACGATCAGTATTGCGGCGGGCTTTCCGATGACGAGCAGGCCCGGATCATCGCCAGCGCCACCGGCGGACGCGGTCCGAACCGCGATTATCTGTTCAATACTGCCCAGCATCTGCACGAATTGGGCATCCCCGATCCCCATCTTGATGCATTGGTGGCACGGCTGCACGACTTGTCGTGATAGCCCTTGGCGAAGGGCTGCACCCTCGCTAGGCTCTGCGCAAACAGGCAAGAGGGGCAATAATGGAAGAGCCGATCCGGCTGGAGCCGCAATTCTCACAACCCGTGCGTCAGGTGATCCTGATGCTTCTGGTGCTCGGCTTGGTCGCTACGGGGGGCTACTTCGCCTATTCGCGCATCTTCCCGATTTTCCTCGCCAATCCCTGGCTGAACGGGGTGATCCTCGCGGTCTTCGTCTTCGGCATCCTCGCCTGTTTCTGGCAGGTGGTGCAGCTGGTGAAGGCGGTGAACTGGATCGAAAGCTTCGCCGCTGACCGCCCGGGTCGTCCGCAGGTGCGCCCGCCGTCGATGCTGGCGCCGCTTGCGTCCCTTCTGGGCTCGCGCGAGGCGCGCCGCGCGGTGTCCTCCTCCTCGGGGCGCTCGATCCTCGAATCCGTCGCGACCCGGATCGACGAGGCGCGCGACATCACCCGCTATATCGCAGGGCTGCTGATCTTCCTCGGCCTCTTGGGGACGTTTTACGGCCTCGCTACCACCGTGCCTGCGGTGGTCGAGACGATCCGCGCACTGGCGCCCAAGGAAGGCGAGAGCGCGATCGGCGTGTTCGACAACCTGATGACAGGTCTGGAGGCGCAGCTGGGCGGCATGGGCACGGCGTTTTCCTCGTCGCTCTTGGGTCTTGCGGGCTCGCTGGTGGTGGGCTTGCTGGAACTGTTCGCGAGCCACGGTCAGAACCGGTTCTACCGCGAGCTGGAGGAATGGATTTCCTCGATCACGCGGCTTTCCTTCACCGCGCTCGAAGGGGGCGATGGCGAAGGCTCGATGGTGGCGGGCGTCCTCGATCACATGTCCGAGCAGATGGACCAGATCCAGACGCTGTTCGTGCGCTCCGATGCGGGGCGCGTGCAGACCGAAGCACGGATCGCGCATCTGTCGAACGCCATTCACGACCTGTCGGAACGGCTCTCGGCGGAGATGGATGCGCGGCACCGCCAGCAAGGCGCGCTGCAGCAGATGGCCGAGGGGCAGGAGCGGCTGATCGGCGCGCTCGATCACCTCGCGCAGCGCACGGCCGAGGGCGCTCCCGAGGCGGAGGCGCTGATGGAGACCCGGATGCGGTTGCGCTCGATCGACCAGCAGATGATGCGGATGCTCGAGGAAGTCAGCGCCGGGCGGCAGGAAAGCATGGCCGAGCTGCGCCATGACTTCGCGGGGCTCACGCGCGCGATCCTCGGCTACAAACCGCATCGCGAGGATTAATTCATGGCTCTGGCACGGCGCGGCGGCAATCGGTTCTCGACCAATATCTGGCCGGGTTTCGTCGATGCGATGACGGCGCTTCTTCTGGTCCTCATGTTCGTGCTGTCGATCTTCATGATCGTGCAATCGGTGCTGCGTGACACGCTGAGCACCAAGGAAGGCGAGCTGATCCAGCTGAACGAACAGGTGTCGAACCTCGCCAAGGCACTGTCGCTGCAACAGACGAAGACGCAGCAGCTGACCGGCGAGTTGGAGAATGCGAAGGACAAGGCCGACCAGCAGGATTCGCTGATCGCGACGCTGACCTCGCAGCTCGATGACCGCAAGGCCGCGCTGGCCGATGCCAAGCAGAAGATCACCGAATTCGAGGCCCGCGTCGCGCAATTGGTGGGCGAGCGCAACGCCGCCCAGCAGGATGCGAGCGCCAAGGCCGACGAAATCCGGCTGAGCAAGGAGACCATCGCCGATCTGCGCGACAAGCTGACGAAATCGGGTGATGAGGTCGCGGCGATGACGCTGCAGCTCGAAGAAGCGCGCAAAAAGGCCGAGGACACGCTGACCAAGCTCGCCGCCGCGCAGACCGCGAAAGACGATCTGGAAAAGCAGCTCGGCAAGCAGCTGTCCGAGGCCGAGAAGCAGGCCGCGCTGAAAGCCACCGCGCAGAAGGCGCTGGCCGATCAGCAG
This sequence comes from Thioclava sp. F36-6, assembly GCF_002020305.1. Lineage (NCBI taxonomy): Bacteria > Pseudomonadati > Pseudomonadota > Alphaproteobacteria > Rhodobacterales > Paracoccaceae > Thioclava > Thioclava sp. F36-6. The sequence goes on from NZ_MPZX01000003.1 coordinate 50,302, forward strand.
GCGATCTCGGAAGGGGCGCAGAAGAAAGTCGCGCTGCTCAATCAGCAGGTCGCGGCGTTGCGCAGCCAGCTCGCGCAGCTGCAAAACGTGCTCGACGAGGCGCAGCAGAAGGATGCCGCGGCCAAGGTGCAGCTCGATAATCTCGGCCAGCAGCTGAACGCGGCGCTCGCCCGTGCGGCCTCCGAGGAAAAGAAACGCGCCGATCTGCAGGAGAAGATGCGCAAGGAGGCCGAGGCCAAGGCGAAAGATCTGGAGAACTACCGCTCTGAATTCTTTGGGAAGCTGTCGCAGCTTCTGAAGGGCAAGCAGGGCGTGAAGATCGAAGGCGACCGCTTCGTGTTCTCCTCCGAGGTGCTGTTTGCGCCGGCCTCCGCGACGCTGTCGGATGCGGGCCGCGCGCAGATCAAACAGGTGACTTCGCTCCTCGACCAGCTGCGTGGGGAAATCCCGGGCGACATTCCGTGGATCATCCGCGTCGATGGTCATACCGACGACACGCCGCTGTCGGGGCAGGGCGAGTTCAAGGATAACTGGGAGCTGAGTCAGGCCCGCGCGCTGTCGGTGGTGAAATACATGGTCGAGAGCCTCGGCTTCCCGCCGCAACGCCTCGCCGCCGCCGGTTTCGCGCAGTTCGACCCGGTGAACACCGCCGACACGCCCGAAGCGCGCGCCCAGAACCGCCGGATCGAGTTGAAGCTGACCGAGCGCTGAGGCAGGCGTCGGTCCGCTGATCTCCGTCAGCCAGTCGACAAAAGCGCTGAGCCGCCCTTCGGCACTGCCCTGCAAGCTGCGAAATGAGTGCGCCCCGATGACAAATGAAAAGGCTGCCGGGCCAAGCTCCGGCAGCCTTCTACGATAATTGCGTCTGCCGAGGGCCGCGAAGCCCCCGGCTGCGTGCTTATTTCGCGATCCGGTCGAGGATGCGCGCCCAGGAGCGGATGCCCTTGTGGAAGCTTTTGACGTCGTATTTCTCGTTCGGCGAGTGGATCGCGTCGTCATCGTTGGCGAAGCCGATCAGCATCGCGTCCATGCCGAGGATCGACTTGAAGTAATAGCCGATCGGGATCGAGCCGCCCATCCCGACGATGACCGCCTCGCGGTTCCATTCGTCGCTCAGCGCCTGACGCGCGGCTTCGAATTCGGGGCGCGACGTGTCCATCACGGAAGCCGGTGCGCCGTCGAGATCGCCGTCCCAGGTGATGCGTGCATCGACCGGCAGGCGTGCCTCGACATGGGCGCGCAGCGCCTTGCGGATATGGGCGGGGTCCATGTCGCCCACGAGACGGCAGGTGATCTTGCAATGCGCCTCGGCCGGGATCACGGTCTTCGAGCCCGCACCCTGATAGCCTCCCCAGAGACCGTTGATCTCCAGCGTCGGGCGTGCCCATTGCTGCTCCAGCGTCGAATAGCCTTCTTCGCCATGCGGCACGGTCATGCCCGCGTGCTGAAGGTATTCCTTCTCGTCGAAGCCGCAGGTCTTCCACGCTTCGAGCTGCTCGGCCGGAACTTCATGCACGCCCTCGTAGAAGCCATCCACCGCGACGCGGCCCTGATCGTCATGGAAGCTCGCGATGATCTTGGAAATCTCGCGCAGCGGGTTCAGCGCGGGGCCGCCGTAATGGCCCGAATGCAGATCGATGCGCGGCCCGTGGAGGGTGAATTCTTCCTTCAGCATGCCGCGTAGGCTGCCTGCGATCGAGGGCACGCCGGGCGAGACCATCGAGGTGTCGCAGATCAGCGCCAGATCGGAGGTCAGCTCTTCGCGGTTGTTCTCGAGAAAGGGCACCAGCGAGGGCGAGCCCGATTCTTCCTCGCCTTCAAGAAAGATCACAAGATTGCCAGGCAGCTCGCCGTTAACGGCCTTGTAGGCGCGGCAGGCCTCGATGAAGGTCATCAGCTGGCCCTTGTCGTCGGACGCGCCACGTCCGCGGATGACGCGACCGTTCTCGGTGTCCTCGATCTGCGGCTCGAAGGGGGGCGTATTCCACAGCTCCAGCGGGTCCACCGGCTGCACGTCATAGTGGCCGTAGAACAGCAGGCGCGGGCCCTCGCCCTTGGAATGCGCAACCACCATCGGATGACCCGTGGTCGGGCGCAGTTCGGCGTCGAAGCCCAGCGATTTCAATTCCTTGACGAGCCATTCCGCAGCTTCGTGGGTCTCTTCGCGATAGGCCGGATCGGTCGAGATCGAGCGGATTTTCAGCAGCTCGAAAAGACGGTCCATTGCGGCATCCAGGCCGCTATCGATTTCGGTGAGAACCTCGTTCAGTGCCATGCAGGCCTCCTTTATTTTGGCCTCAGCCTAGGGCTGCGCGCGGGACTGTCCAGAGGGGGTGACGCGAGGGCGCGACAAATTGCGAAAATTGAATGTTTGCTTTTCATGACTATTTGCGACATTTTTGCCCTTCAGGGAGAGGAATTTGACATTTATCAATGTCGCGCTTTGTGGTGCCCGGTAGGGCAGACCCAGCGAACAGTCATGCAAGGGAAGCACGAGATGGATTACGACCGCGCACTCGATCAGGCGATTGACAAGCTGCACGAGGAAGGCCGCTATCGCGTCTTCATCGACATCGAGCGCGAGAAGGGTAATTTTCCCCATGCCGTCTGGACCAAGCCGGACGGGTCGAAGCAGGACATCACCATCTGGTGCGGCAATGACTATCTGGGCATGGGCCAGCATCCGGTCGTGCTGGCCGCGATGCACGAGGCGTTGGACGCCACCGGCGCAGGCTCGGGCGGGACGCGCAACATCTCGGGCACGACGGTCTATCACAAGCGTCTGGAGCACGAGATCGCTGATCTGCACGGCAAAGAGGCCGCGCTGGTCTTCTCCTCGGCCTATATCGCGAATGACGCGACGCTGAGCACGCTGCCCAAGCTGTTCCCCGGCCTCATCATCTATTCCGACGAGCTAAACCACGCCTCGATGATCGAAGGCATCCGCCGCAACGGCGGCGCCAAGCGCATTTTCCGTCACAATGACGTCGAGCATCTGCGCGAATTGCTGGCCGCCGACGATCCGGCCGCGCCGAAGCTGATCGCCTTCGAGTCGGTCTATTCGATGGATGGCGATTTCGGCCCGATCTCCGAACTGTGCGATCTGGCCGAGGAATTCGGCGCGCTGACCTATCTCGACGAGGTGCACGCAGTCGGCATGTATGGCCCGCGCGGGGCCGGTATCGCCGAGAAGCTGGGAGAAATGGACCGGATCGACATCTTCAACGGCACGCTGGGCAAGGCCTTCGGCGTGTTCGGCGGCTATATCGCGGCTTCGGCCAAGATGGTCGATGCCGTGCGCTCCTATGCGCCGGGCTTTATCTTCACCACCTCGATCCCGCCGGCGGTTGCGGCTGGCGCTGCCGCGTCGATCGCCTTCCTGAAAGGCGAGGGCGGTCAGGAGCTGCGCGACAAGCAGCAGCTGCACGCGAAGATTCTCAAGATGCGCCTGAAAGGTATGGGCATGCCGATCATCGACCACGGCTCGCATATCGTGCCTGTGATCATCGGAGACCCCAAACATACCAAGGCCTTGTCGGACATGCTGCTCGACGAGTTCGGGGTCTATGTCCAGCCGATCAACTTCCCGACCGTGCCCCGCGGCACTGAGCGTCTGCGCTTCACGCCCTCGCCGGTGCACGACACCGGTATGATTGACGGTCTGGTCAAGGGCATGGACGCGCTTTGGGCGCGCTGTGAGCTAAATCGCGCCGAAGCCAGCGCGTAAGCCACATAGGCGCGTGCGCGGCTCGCTTGCTTGTGATAAGCCTTTGTTAATCGAAGGGGCTATTGGCTCCGAATCGACGCAGGCGGGCAACGGCAGGGACAGGCAGCATGATCGGGCGAAGGGCTAAACCTTCGACGGGGGACGAAGTCAAACCTAAAGGGTTCGACGATTTCGAACTTCGTCTTGGCGATGTGATGCGCGGCGAGCGGGCGACGCTCGCCAAATCGCTCCTTGATGTCCAGCGTGAACTCCGGATCAAAGCGGCCTATATCGCGGCCATCGAAGCCTGCGACGTCGAGGCTTTCGACACGCCTTCCTTCATCGCGGGCTATGTGCGCTCCTACGCGCGCTATCTCGGTCTTGACCCGGAATGGTCGTTCCAGCGCTTCTGCAACGAGGCTGGCTACTCGCCCGCCCATGGCATGTCCGAGGCCGCCTCCGGCCCGAAGCCGCAGCGCGACCCGAAAGATATGGCCGAGGCGCTCGCCAATCCCGCCTTCATTCCGCGCAAGGAATCGCTCTGGACCAAGATCGAGCCGCGTGCCGTCGGTGCGCTTTTCGTTCTGGCGCTGATCGGTGGCGGTATCGGCTATGGCGGCTGGACCGTGCTGCAGGAAGTGCAGCGCGTGCAGCTGACGCCGGTGGATCAGGCCCCCGGCGTGATGGCCGATCTCGACCCGCTCGACTCGGTCAAGGACGGACCCGAAATGGCGCAGGCCGACGACACGCTGCCCGAGGTCAACCAACCCGAGCGCTCCGCGCGCATCTACCGTCCGGCGGCGCTCGACGCGCCGGTTCTGGTCTCGCGCGACGGGCCGATCGCTTCGATCGACCCCAATGCGACCGGCGCGCTGGCCGGGCAGGGCGTGGGTGCAGCCGCTCCGGGCCTGACGCCCAATCTGATCGGTCTGGCGCAATCCAACACCTCCCCGAACACGCCGCAGGGCACGCAGCTCGCCTCGGCGGCGGGCCCCGAGAACAATATCCAATCCGCCGTCGCCAAGGCGCTGGGAGCGGATCAGCCCGATGTCGTCGTGCTGGCCGTGCGCCCGTCCTGGGTGCGGATCAAGTCTGCCGATGGCGCGACGCTGTTCGAGAAGGTCATGGATGCGGGCGAACGCTACGTGCTGCCCAAGCTCGAAGAAGCGCCGACGATGCGCACGGGCGAATCCGGCGCGATTTATTTCGCGGTCAACGGCGTGACGCATGGCCCGGTCGGCAAGCGCGGTCAGGTCACGAAGAACATCAAGCTGTCGTCGGCCGCGCTGGACGAGGACTATCCGGTTGCCAATCTCGCGCAGGACAAGGACCTCGCGAAGATGATCGCCGTGGCCGATGCGGGCGATGCCGCCGCGCCGGCGCAGACCGACCAGCAATAAACCGCAGATCACGATCCGCCCCGGCCCGTTGCACCGCAGCGGGCCTTGGCGTATCAGGAGCCGAGGTCTCGAAGGAGCGTTTGCATGTCTCTCAACCCGGTCCGTCCGTGGCGCAATATCTACCGCCGCAAGTCTCGCCAGATCATGGTCGGTAATGTCCCCGTCGGGGGCGATGCGCCGATCTCGGTGCAGACGATGACCAATACCGACAGCTCGGACGTGCGCGCGACGCTCGATCAGGTGATCCGCGCGGCCGATGTCGGCGCGGATATCGTGCGTGTCTCGACCCCGGACGAGTCCAGCACCCGCGCCCTGCGCGAGATTTGCCGCGAGAGCCCGGTGCCGATCGTGGCGGATATCCATTTCCACTACAAACGCGCGATCGAAGCGGCGGAGGCGGGGGCGGCTTGCCTGCGCATCAACCCCGGCAATATCGGCGATGAGAAGCGCGTGGCCGAGGTCGTGCGCGCCGCCAAGGATCACGGCTGTTCGATCCGGATCGGCGTGAACGCGGGCTCGCTCGAGCGGCACCTGCTGGAGAAATACGGTGAGCCGTGCCCCGACGCGATGGTCGAGAGCGCGATGGACCATATCCGCATTCTCGAGGATCACGATTTCCGCGAATACAAGATTTCGGTGAAGGCCTCGGACGTGTTCCTCGCTGCCGCTGCTTATCAGGGCATCGCCGAGGCGACCGACGCGCCGATCCACCTTGGCATCACCGAGGCGGGGGGCCTGACCTCCGGCACGGTGAAATCCGCGATCGGGCTGGGCAACCTCCTGTGGATGGGCATTGGCGACACGCTGCGGGTCTCGCTCTCGGCCGATCCGGTCGAAGAGGTGAAGGTCGGTTTCGAGATCCTGAAGTCTCTGGGGCTGCGCACCCGCGGCGTGCAGATCATCTCCTGCCCGTCCTGCGCGCGTCAGGGCTTCGACGTGATCGCGACCGTGGCGGAGCTGGAAGAACGGCTCGAACACATCAAGACGCCAATCTCGCTGTCGATCATCGGCTGCGTCGTGAACGGTCCCGGCGAGGCGCTGATGACCGATATCGGCTTTACCGGCGGTGGTGCCGGATCGGGCATGGTTTACATGGCCGGCAAGCAGGATCACAAGCAGTCCAACGCGGATATGATCGACCATATCGTTGAATTGGTTGAGAAAAAGGCTTCCGAGATCGAAGCGGAGAAAGCCGCCGCCGAATAAGCGGAAAAGTGCCGCAGCGCCCCCGAAATCGGCCCCTATCACGCTGCCGTGATAGGGTTCCGGGGGAACGAATTGGCGCCCCTCCACATTTCCCTCCCCACAACGGAGAGAGGCCGTCCCTCGTGGCGGTCAGGGTAATAAAGGAGGTAATTCCAATGACCCGCAAGTTCGCAACTATCCTCGCTGCTGCCGCCAGCACCACGATGATCGCCGGTACCGCTTTTGCCGAGACCAGCCCGCCGCTGATGGCCACCGCCCAAGGCGAGTTCGATATCCATGCCGGGGTCGAGGCCTCGTCGAAAACGATCGCGACGGTCTCCGACGGCACCATCGTTCCGGTGGAAGGCTGTCTGCCTGATGGCACGATCTGTCAGGTGACTTTCGATGGTATGAATGGCTATGCGCCCGCAGGTCAGCTGGGTGTGATGGTCGATGGCCAGATGGCGCTTTTGTCGACCGGCCCGCAATCGGTCACCGTGAACCAGATCCAGGTCCCGGGTGATAACGCCAACAAGGATGGCCAAGGCGCTGCGGCACTGACCGGTGCAGCTGCTGGTGGCGCAGCCGGTGCGGCCGTGGGTGGTCCCGTGGGCGCCGTCGTCGGCGCGCTGATCGGCTCGGCCGGTGTGGGCGCTGCGGCCAAGCCCGAGCCCACCACGATCACCTGGGTCGAGAAGCACCCCGTCGCGCCGGTCTATCTCGACGGGGAAGTCGCGACCGGCAAGGTCATTCCGGACATGGTGACGCTGACGCCGGTGCCTGACAGCACCTATGCCTATGGCAACATCAACGACAACACGGTCTTCGTGAACCCTGATAGCCGTGCGATCGTCTACGTCGTGCCCGCCTCGTAAGGCTCGATGACAAATACCACCAAGATAGCCGGCGCCTCACCGCGCCGGCTTTTTTATCGCGGCAAACATTTTGCACGCAGTCCTATCCGGTTCGCAGCCCAACGCGATCGACTTGCCGCGTCGCGGGCCTCGGCGAGCGGCATGGTCCTCGCCGCGGTCGAGCGCTCCGGCTATTGAACCGGGCCAATCGTCAACTCGCTCGCGGAAGCGCGTCTCGGTCCTCCAGAACAGCGGGAGATGTCGAGAATTGCGTCACGGCTTTGCGGAGTGCCTCGGCGAGGTCGTCGAGCATTTTGCTTGCAGCGGTGGTTTCTTCGAACATCGCGACATTCTGGCGGGTGGCGTGGTCGAGCTGTTCGACCGAGCCGTTGATCGCTGCGAGGGTGCGGGACTGCTCCTCGGAGGAGCGGGCCATCTGGGCGACGCGCTGCGAAATCTCTTCGACCGATTTCACGATGCCTTCGAGCGAGGCGACGGTCTTGCTGACGAGTTCGACGCCGGTGCTGACCTGTTGGCCCGAGGCTTCAATCAGTGCGGTGATCTCTTTTGCGGAGGCGGAGGAGCGCTGCGCGAGGTCTCGCACTTCAGAGGCGACGACGGCGAAGCCGCGACCGGCCTCACCTGCGCGGGCAGCTTCCACACCAGCGTTGAGCGCAAGGAGGTTGGTCTGGAAAGCGATATCGTCGATCACCGAGGTGATGCGCTCGATCTGTTTCGAACTGGTTTCGATTTCGTTCATCGCGCGGATCGACTCGCTGACCACCGCAGCGCTTTCCTTGGCGACGGTTTCCGCATTGCTGGCCGCACTCGCAGCTTCGGCTGCCATTTTCGCGCCCGATTGCACCGAGGAGGTCAATTCGTTGAGCGAGGCGGCTGCGTCGGCAAGGGTGCCCGATTGCTTCTCAGCCCGGGTGGAGAGCGCGGCCGAGGCAGCGCTGATCTCGCCGATCTGTTGGCGGATGTCGACGCTGTGGCCGGTGACGAGGGCGATGGCGCCTTCGAGTTGCTCAATCGCCGTGTTAAAATTGACGGCGAGCCCCGCGTAATCCGCATCCACCTCACCGAGCCGGGCCTTGAGGTCCTTGCGCGAGAGCTGTTGCAGTGCGATTTCGAGCGCCTCGACTACGCGAGTCTGGCGCGCTGTGGTTTCGGCGCGTTCCTGGGCGAGATCCTCTTCGGCCAGGCGAGCGAGGCGGGTCGCTTCTTCGACCTCGCGCGCGTTGCGTTCCGCATCGATGCGCAGCGCCTCTGCCTTGTGGGCGGCCTCGCTGGCGGCGTCCTGCATCTGCTGGGCGCGCGTGGTCTCTCCCTCCGCTCGACGACGGGCTTCGTCGGCTTGGGTGGTGGCGTCGATCGCCTCTGCCACGCGCTCTTCCATCGAGCTTTCCATGCGGCGGCGGTTGAGAACGGCATAGACGAGCACCGCCGTTTCGATCGCGACGGTCGCGCCGTGGAAAAGCGACCGCGAGACATTTTCCCAGATATCCGCGCTGGGATAGATCAGGCTGGGCATCAGGACGGAGAGCGCGAGGTGGTGCACCACGATGGTCGCTGCGGCGAAGAAGATCGCGCGGTTGTCGACCATCACGATCAGCACGGCCATCAGCGCGAAAAACGAAAGGTGCGCATCGATTTGCCACGGATGCCCGGAGAGTGCGGCGGTGAGGGCCACGGCCTGGCCGATCACCCCTTGCGCGAGGATGGTGTTGCCGCGCCGCCGATCGCGCATCCGCCACCCGAGCAGAGCGGCAGAGGCGAAGACCCAGGCGGTCACGCTGGCCACGAGGAAGGCATTGCCCACCAGATAGGCGGTTGCCGTGACGATGGCGGCCATGGCGACTGTTCCGAAGGCCAGCAATTTCCGCACCTGGCGCATATGCGCGTCTTTTTGTGGCGCTTGCACAGTGGTCGGCCCAGCGGTGTTCCCGTCAATCATCAGAGGTCCCTCAAATCTCGGCCGCCCCGCAGAGCCAGGCCATTTTCTTGGCGTCGAGAACGACCCATGCGCCCGCCGCCCGCAGCCGGGCGAGCGTGCCCGGCGCATCCGCTGCTGCGAATTCCCCCAAGGGCGCGCGCACCGGTCCCACGGGGTGCGCCCCTGCGGCGGCGATCACCGGATCGGCGGCGCGCCAAGGCGGGACTACCACGAGGTAAAGCCCCGGTCGGTCCTCTGGCAGCATGCCGAGGGCGGCGATCGGCGCGCAGAGCACCGAGAGGGTCATAAGCAGCAGTTCGAGTCGCATCACAGTCCTTTTCGAGGGCAGGCTACGCCCGATCCATTAACGGCCCCCTAAGACGTGAAAACTTCGGACTCGCACGGTAAACGACATGAAAACGCCGCCCGGATCGCGATTGACCCGGACGGCGCTTGCTATCTTAAAAATCTCAATCCAAAGAATGCCGTGCGCGGCGTTCTTCAGATGCGGATCACTCGGCGTTGCGCTCTTCTGCTACCATTTTCGCCATTGCCGCTTCGGGCGCGTAGCCGCGCAGCAGCTGCCCGCCGATCACGAAGGCCGGGGTGCCCGAAATCGCCATGCGCTGTGCCAGCTGGTAGTTCTGACGCAGCACCTCGGTCACCTTGTCATCGTTCATCTGCTTCAGGATCGGATCGGGGTCGAGGCCCTGGTCCTTGGCGAACTGGCTCAGGCTTTCGACGGTGAGATTGCCGCGGGCCTTCATCAGCGTGTCGTGCATCTTCGCATAGGCGTCGTCGCCCTCGATCTGCTTCGTTGCGACCGCGAAGCGCGCCGCGAGTTCCGATTGCTGCCCGAGGATCGGGAATTCCTTCACGATGAAGCGGATATTGCCGTCCTTCGAGATCAGGTCTGAGACGTCGTCATAGGCTTTCTTGCAGTAGGTGCATTTGTAATCCATGAACTCGACGACGGTGATGTCGCCATCGGGATTGCCGCCGACCCAGCTGTAGCCGTCCTCGAAGATATCCTTCGCATTGGTCTTGATCAGCTGCGTGTCGTTATCGGCCTGCTGCGCCTGCTGCTTGGCTTCCAGCTCGTTGATTGCCTCGACCAGAACCTGCGGATTGGCCATCAGGTACTCGCGCACGGCGTCGCCGAAGGCGGATTTCTGGCTGTCGGACATGTTGGCGAAGTCGAAATCCTGCGCGGCTGCCGGGGTGAGCGGGGCGGCCGTGGCGAGCGCGGCGAAGGCGGTCGCGGCCAGAAGCGTGCGGAGCATGGGCGTATCCTTTGGATCGGGTCCTGTTGGTTCGCAAGCAACCTGACCGCTCGGGCGCGCGGGATCAAGAGGGCGTTAACGCGCAGGACGCGGCTTCATCGCGAGGCGCGCGGCGACATATGCGTGCATCGACGCCGCATTGACGCTCGGGTGGCTTCGGCCTAACCCCTTGGGCGAAATCTCAAGCGGCAAGGAGTTGGCAGGATGCGGCAGTCGAAACGCGGGCAGGTGGAACCGTTCATCGCGATGGATGTGCTGCGCATGGCGGCAGAGGCGGAGGCTGCGGGCCGCGACATCGTGCATATGGAAGTGGGCCAACCGGGCACCTCCGCGCCGAAAGCCGCCAAGCGCCGTCTGGCCGAGGCGCTGGAGAGCCAGCCGATGGGCTACACGGTGGCGCTGGGGCTGCCCTATCTGCGCGAGGGGATCGCGAAGCTCTACAAGCGCTGGTACGACATCGATCTGGATCCCGCGCGCGTGGTCATCACGTCGGGCTCGTCCGGGGCGTTCCAGCTGGCCTTCACGGCGCTGTTCGATGTGGGCGACAAGGTGGGGCTGGGCGAGCCGGGCTATCCGAGCTACCGCCAGATCCTCAAGGCGCTCTCGATTGAGCCGGTGGGCATTCCGACCGAGGCGCAGAACCGCTACCAGCCGACGCCCGAAGAAATTCCGGACGATCTGGCCGGGCTGATCGTGGCCTCGCCGGGTAACCCGTCGGGCACGATGCTGGGCAAGCCGGAGCTGCAGGCGCTGATCGAGCATTGTCAGGCCCGCGACATCGCCTTCATCTCGGACGAGATTTATCACGGGCTGCAATATGAGGGCCGTGCGGTCTCGGCGCTGGAGGTTTCCGACGACGTCTTAGTGATCAATTCCTTCTCGAAATATTTCTCGATGACGGGCTGGCGCGTGGGCTGGATGGTGGTGCCGGAAAGCCATCTGCGCACCGTGGAGCGCCTCGCGCAGCACATGTTCATCTGCGCCCCCCATGCGAGCCAGGTGGCGGCTCTGGGCGCGCTGGAGAGCCTCGACGAGATGGCCGAGAATGTCGCGCGCTACGGGCAGAGCCGCCAGATGCTGCTCGAAGAGCTGCCGAAGATGGGCTTTACCCGGATCGCGCCGCCCGATGGGGCGTTCTACCTCTATGCCGACGTGTCGGAGCTGACTGAGGATAGCGCCGCTTTCGCCGCGGAAATCCTCGAGAGCGTCGGGGTGGCGGTCACGCCGGGGATGGATTTCGACCCCCATCGCGGCGCGCAGACCATCCGCTTTTCCTATGCGCAAAGCCCCGAGCGGGTCGCCGAGGGGATCAAGCGGCTGCGGAGCTTCATGGAGAACCGCTGAGGTTGCGATGAGGGGCGCGCCCGACCCTTGGGTGGGCGCGCCGCCTCGTCGGTGGCTGGGCGCCCGCGCCAACGTGCCCATTCGCCCTTTGCTCCACGCGAACCCGGCCGCTATAGTGCCCGCAAAACGAAAGCGCATAAAAACGGGGCGCGTATGATCGGGCGGTTTATTCTTCTTCTCGCGATGTCTCTCGCGCTGGCTCTGCCTGCGCGGGCGCAGGACTTGTCTGCCTTGGCGCAATATGCGCCCGACCGCAGCCAGATCGCGCAAAACGGCGACAAGGTCGCGATCACGCTCGGGATCAGTCAGCCCGTGCCGTATCGCGCTTTTCTGCTGGCCGATCCCTACCGGCTCGTCATCGATTTCCGCGAGGTGAATTTCGGCGCCAACCCGCCCGAAAATCTGCTGAAAGGCAGCGATGAGATCAAAGGGCTGCGCTGGGGCAAGTTCCGTCCCGGCTGGTCGCGCATGGTGGCCGAGCTTACCCATCCGATGCGCCTCGTCACTTCGGAAGAGCGCACCAAGGGCGACCCCGAGATCGCGCTGACGCTGGCGCAGGTGCCGGCGGCGAAGTTCACCCCGCGCAAGGGGGCCGCCGATTCCGCGCTGTGGGATCTGCCGCAACCCGCGCCGACCGTCGCGCCGCATCGCCGTCAGGACGGGACGCGACCGCTGAAAGTGGTGCTCGATCCCGGCCATGGCGGCATCGATCCGGGGGCGGAGGATGGCGGCGCGCATGAGGCCGATATCGTGCTGGGTTTCGCCCGCCAACTGCGTGACGCGATGCGCCGGGCAGGGATGCAGGTGGTGATGACCCGAGATCAGGACGTGTTCGTGCCGCTCGAAACCCGCGTGACGGTGGCGCGGGCGTCGGGCGCGGATCTCTTCATCTCGCTCCATGCCGATTCCATCGCTGAGGGGAAGGCGACCGGCTCCACCATCTATCGGCTCGCGGATCACGCCGAAACCGAGGCGACCCGCAAGCTCGTGCAGCGCCACGACCGCGACGATATCCTCGCGGGCGTCGATCTGAACGGGCAGGGCGATGCGATCACCCATATTCTCGTCGATCTGGCGCGGCGCGACACGCAGCCGCGCTCGGTCCGGCTGTCGCAGGTGCTGGCGGGCGCGATCAAGGGCGCGGGACTGCATATGCACAAACGCCCGGTGCAGGGCGCGAATTTCTCGGTGCTGAAATCGCCCGATATCCCTTCGGTCCTCGTGGAACTGGGCTTCCTGTCGTCTCCCGCCGATCGCGCGCGGCTCAAGGATCCCGATTGGCGCGCACGAATGGCCGAGGCGATCACGAAAGGCGTCGAGACATGGGCGCAGGGCGATGCGGCGGAAGCGAAGCTTTTGCGCCAATAATCGCGTTTTGTTCCCGGTCTGACGCGCGGTCATCCGCCCATTGAGCGGGATTGTGACCATGCGGAGTCTTCTCGGAAGCGTGAGCGCACATTACTTTGACCGTCACGAAGGCGCGATGTATAGGCTGGCGCGATGGGGTGATCTGCCCCGAGGCAAGGGGTGTATCTGTGATCCGTTTCATTCTCGGCTCGATCGGCGGCGTGTTTTCCTGGGTTGTGACCGGGCTGTTCTTTGCCGCGCTCACCATCGGGGCGATCTTCTGGATCTATTCGCGCGATCTGCCGAGCTACGACCAGCTTGCGCAATACCGCCCGAAGACCATTTCGCGCATCTATAACGGCGACGGCCGCCTGATCGACGAATTCGCCGAGCAGCGCCGCCTCTTCGTGCCGATCCGCGACATTCCCGATCGGGTGAAGGGCGCCTTCGTCTCGGCCGAGGACAAGAACTTCTACATCCACCCCGGTTTCGATCCGCGCGGGATCGCGGCGGCGATGTTCACGGCCGTGAAGTCGGGCGGGCGCGACGTGCGCGGTGCTTCGACGATCACCCAGCAGGTGACGAAGAACCTGCTTCTCTCTGCAGACCGCTCGGTGGAGCGCAAGATCAAGGAACTGATCCTGTCCTCGCGCATCGAGCATGTGCTGAGCAAGGACCGTATTCTCGAGCTCTATCTCAACGAGATCTATCTCGGCCAGAACTCCTATGGGGTCGCTGCTGCCGCGCAGACCTATTTCAACAAGCCGCTCGCCGATCTGACGGTGGGCGAGGCTGCCTATCTCGCGGCGCTGCCGAAGAAACCCGCCGATCTGCATCCCGTGCGCGACTACAAGACCGCCGTGGATCGCCGCAACTACGTGCTGCGCCGGATGTATGAGGATGGCCGGATCGACAAGGCGACGATGGAGGCGGAGCAGAACAAGCCGCTGAAATCGGTGCAGAACGGCGATTACGCCCCGTTCCGCGCGCAGCTTCCGCCGCGCGACTATTTCACCGACGAAATTCGCCGTCAGCTGTCGAAGAGCTTCGGCGAAGAGGAATTCTTTGGCGGCGGCCTCACGATCCGCGCGACCGTGAACCCCGATCTGCAATCCCATGCGACGAAGGCGCTGCAACATGCGCTGGAGAAATACGACCGCGAGCAGGGCGTCTGGCGCGGCACCGGGGCGAAGATCGCCGAGGACAAGCTGAAGAACGAGGCCGACTGGCGCGCCGCGCTCTCCGATGTCTCGACCGCGAAAGCCCCGCGCGACATCGACGGCTGGCACCCGGCCGTGGTGCTGGGCTTCGAGGGCGGCTCGGCCCGCATCGGCATCGAAGGCATCGAGGAAGACAAAGACGGCCACTGGATTCCGCCCGAGGACGTGACCTGGGCGCGCAAGCTGAAGGATGACGGCAAGCTTGGTCCGCGCGCGAAACAGGCGCAGGACCTGCTGGAGACCGGCGATGTGGTCGAGGTCCGCGCGATGACGAAGGATAGCGACGGCTCCTTCATCCGCTGGACGCTGCGCCAGGTGCCGAAGGTCGAAGGCGCCTTCATGGCGATGGACGTGAATACCGGCCGCGTGCTGGCGATGCAGGGCGGCTTCTCGTATCAGTCCTCGGTCTATAACCGCGCCACGCAGGCGATGCGCCAGCCGGGCTCGAACTTCAAACCATTCGTCTATGCGGCGGCGCTGGATTCCGGCTTCTCGCCCGAGACGATCGTGGTCGACGCGCCGATCGAGATCAACACGCCCCAGGGCATGTGGCGCCCGAAGAACGCGTCGAACAAATATTACGGCCCGACGCCGATGCGCACCGGGCTCGAGCATTCGCGGAACCTGATGACGATCCGGATCGCGCAGGAAATCGGCATGGAGACGGTCGCGGCCTATGCCGAGAAATTCGGCGTCTACGACCATATGCGTCAGTTCCTCGCCAATGCGCTCGGCGCGCAGGAAACGACGATGTTCCGCCTGATCTCGGCCTATGCGATGTTCGCCAATGGCGGCGAGCGGGTGGAGCCGACGCTGGTCGACCGCGTGCAGGACCGCTATGGCCGCACGATCTACCGCCACGATCAGCGCAGCTGCGCCAATTGCGAGGATCCGAACCTGCCCGAGGGGCAGGGGCCGAAGATCGTCAGCCACCGCGACCAGATCATCGACCCGATCACCGCCTATCAGATGATCTCGCTGATGGAGGGTGTGGTGAAGCGCGGCTCCGGCTACGGCGTCGACCTGCCTGTTCCGATCGCGGGCAAGACCGGCACCACCAACGACGCGAAGGACGTGTGGTTCACCGGCTTCAGCTCGAACATCGTGGCCTCGTGCTACATGGGCTACGACAACCCGCGCAGCTTGGGCCGTCACGCCTATGGCGGCACGCTCTGTGTGCCTGTGTTCAACGAGTTCATGCGCGAGGCGATCAAGGAATTCGGCGGCTCGAAATTCAAAGTTCCGCCGGGCGGCACCTGGGCGAAGTTCAACCGCTATACCGGCGAGCGTCTGTCGGATTCCGCCACCGGCGAATTCGTGCAGGCCGAATATCTGCGCCCCGGTCAGGACATGTCGGGTCTCGGCTCGCTGGTCGTCGATGGCGGCTTCGCGATGGGCTCGAACCTGCCGCTGTTTGCGCAGGGCGAGCGTGACGATGCGGGCTCCACGACGGTCACCACCTCGACCGGCCAGCAGAAGGTCATCCCGAAGAAGAAGGCCGATTTCGGCTCGCTCTCGGCAGGCGGCCTCTACTGAGCGCGCCGCGCGTCACAACCGACAGACATTAAAAAAGGGGGGCGTTGGCCCCCCTTTTTCCGTTTCTGCTCGATTATACGTGCCAGAGCTCTGGCGGTTCGGGCTTGCCCAAATATCCCGTAAGGGGCGGGGGCGGCGCCCCCAAGCCCCGCTCAGAACCCTTCGTTGCCGTCGCCCTGCCAGGGCTTGGCCAGATCCGAGAAGCGCGTGAACTGGCTCTCGAAGGCCAATTCCACCGTGCCGATCGGCCCGTGACGCTGCTTGCCCAGGATCACCTCGGCCTTGCCATGCACGCGCTCGGCCTTCTGCATCCATTCGGCGAATTTCGGATCGTCTTCCGGTGGCTTGAGACGCTCGTGATAATATTCGTCGCGATAGACGAACATGACCACGTCGGCATCCTGTTCGATCGAGCCCGATTCCCGAAGGTCGGAGAGCTGCGGGCGCTTGTCCTCGCGGCTTTCCACCGTCCGCGAAAGCTGCGACAGCGCGACCACGGGGATGTTCAACTCCTTCGCGATGGCCTTCAGACCCATCGAGATCTCGCCGATCTCCTGCACGCGGTTGTCGCCCCGGCCCGAGCCGCGCAGCAGCTGCAGGTAGTCGACGATCACCACGTCGAGCCCATGCGTCCGCTTCAGACGACGGCACCGCGCGGCGACCTGACCGATCGGCAGGGCGGGCGTGTCGTCGATATAGAGCGGGCATTTCTCCAGCGCCTTCGCGGCCTCGACGAAGCGGCGGAATTCGCTCTCCGTCATGTCGCCGCGGCGGATGCGCTCCGAGGGCACTTCCGAGGCTTCCGAAAGGATACGCGCGGCCAGCTGTTCGGCGCTCATCTCGAGCGAGAAGAACCCGACCACGCCGCCTTCGATCGCGCCCTCGACCCCGTCATGGCGCATGCCCTTCTTGTAAGCTTTGCCGATATTGAAGGCGATGTTGGTCGCAAGCGAGGTTTTCCCCATCGAGGGACGCCCTGCGAGGATCAGCAAATCCGACGGGTGGAAGCCGCCGAGCTTCTTGTCGAGATCGACCAGCCCGGTCGAGACGCCCGCAAGCCCGCCATCGCGCTGATAGGCGGCGTTGGCCGATTGCACGGCCTCGGTCACCGCCGACAGGAACGAGGTCCAGCCCTTCTGCGCCTGACCCTCTTCGGCGAGGGTGTAGAGCCGCTGCTCGGCGGAGGCGATCTGCTCTTTCGGGTCGTCGTCGATCTGCGGCTTGCCCGCGCGCGACGAGATATCCTGACCCAGTTCGATCAGCCCGCGGCGCACCGCCATCTCGTAAATCATCAACGCATAGTCGCGCGCCGCATAGGCCGAGATCGCCGCCCCCGCCAGACGCGCCAGATAGGCCGGCCCGCCCAGCTCCTGAAGGCCCGCGTCGTCTTCGAGATAGGCTTTCAGCGTCACCGGCGAGGCGAGCGCGTTCTTCTGGATCTTCGCCGCCGCGACCTCGTAGATGCGCTGGTGCACCGGCTCGTAGAAATGCTCCGGTTTGATGACGGATGCGATCCGGTCGAAGATGTCGTTATTGGTGAGGATCGCGCCCAGAAGCTGCTGTTCCGCTTCGATATTATGGGGCAGTGCGGTGCCCTCTGCGGGCAAATTGCCGGGCTGTCCCTCATCGGGTCGTTGTGCCTGATCGTTCATGTACCTGCCTCGGTGTCCCCGTCCCTCTGCGCGGTCTTCTAGCCGCAGTCGGGGGAAAAGGGAATCTGGATAAGATTGGGGAAAACCCCGCTGTTTCAGCGGAGTTTTCGGAATTTATGGTGTTTGCCCGTGGAGAGCCTACCACATCTCGCGATTATTTTCGAAGCGCGAGATTCGGAGCTAAAACGCTCCCCAGAGCATCCACAGGATCATCCACAGGAATCTCCGGGCTGTTTCAGCCCTTGCGCGCGTCCTGCCACGGGCGCGGATCGCTCAGGAAAGCTTCGACCTCGTCGAGCGTTTCCTTCGAGAAGCTGCCCTGTGCGCGCGCCTCCGCCAGCACGTCCCACCAGGTGCACAGGTGATGCAGCTCGACGCCATGTTCGCGCAGGTTCGGCACGGTCTCGGGGAAGATCCCGTAGTAGAAGATCACCGCCGTATGGCCGCAGCTCGCGCCGGTGTCGCGGATCGCGTCGACGAAGCTCAGCTTCGAGCCGCCATCGGTGGTCAGGTCCTCGACCAGCAGCACGCGCTGGCCTTCGGTCATCGCGCCCTCGATGCGCGCGTTGCGCCCGTAACCTTTGGGCTTCTTGCGCACATAGGTCATCGGCAGGGCCAGACGCTCGGCCACCATCGCCGCGAAGGGAATGCCCGCCGTCTCGCCGCCCGCGATATTGTCGAAGGCCTCGAAGCCCGCTTCACGCATCACCGTCACCGCGAGGAAATCCATCAGGGTCGAGCGGATGCGCGGGAAAGAGATCAGCTTGCGGCAATCGATATAGGTCGGCGAGGGCAGGCCGGAGGCGAGCGTGAAGGGCTCGTCGGCATTGAAATGCACCGCTTCGATTTCCAGAAGCATCCGCGCGGTCAGGCGGGCGATTTCTTCTTTGCTGGGGAAGGAGCTGGGGATCATCATCTCGTCCTTATCAAGGCTGGTTTCGGCTTGGTCTAAATATCCCCCGCGGAGCGTCCGTCGGCTGGCCCGGGAGCCTCCGGCGGGGATATTTCGAGCAGTTGGAAATCAGTGTTTTACATGCCAATGGACCGGGAAACCCGGATCGAAGAGGGTGACGGGGCCCGCGCCGGTCTCGATCTTGGCGGGCCAGCTATTGGGCTGGTCGGTCTTCTCGAGCGTCAGCGTGCCCTCGTTGACCGGCAGGCGGTAGAAGGCGGGGCCGTTGCGCGAGGCGAAGGCCTCCAACTTATCGAGCGCGCCCTCGGCTTCGAACACATGCGCCAGAAGCGGCATCGTATGGGGCGCGGTGAAGCAGCCCGCGCAGCCGCAGGCGGTTTCCTTTGCGGCGTCCACATGCGGCGCAGAGTCGGTGCCGAGGAAGAAATGCGGGTTGCCCGAGGTCGCGGCCTCTACCAGCGCCAGCCGATGCGTTTCGCGCTTGGCCACCGGCAAGCAGTAGTAATGCGGTTTGATCCCGCCCACGAGGATATGGTTGCGGTTGATGATCAGGTGATGCGTGGTGATCGTCCCGCCCATATCGTCTCCCTGTGCGGCGACGTAATCCACGCCGTCTTTCGTGGTGATATGCTCCATCACCACGCGCAGGCCGGGGGTCTTGCGCCGGATCGGGTCCAGAACGGTCTCGATGAAGACGGCCTCGCGGTCGAAGATGTCGACCTCGGGGCGGGTCACCTCGCCATGGACGCAAAGCGGCAAGCCGATCTCGGCCATCTTCTCCAGCACGCCGCGCACCTTGTCGAAATCGCGCACGCCCGAGTCCGAGTTCGTCGTGGCGCCCGCCGGATAGAGCTTCACCGCCTTCACCAGACCGGAGGCCGCGGCCTGCGCCACATCCTGCGGATCGGTCTTCTCGGTCAGGTAGAGCGTCATCAGCGGCTCGAAATCGCTCCCCTCGGGCAGCGCCTTCAGGATGCGCTCGCGATAGGCGGCGGCATCGTCACCGCGCACCACGGGGGGCACGAGGTTCGGCATGATGATCGCGCGGGCGAAATCACGGGCGGTTTCGGGGGCGACACCTTCCAGCATCGCGCCATCGCGCAGATGCAGGTGCCAATCGTCGGGGCGGGGAAGGGTGATCGTGCTCATGAAAAAGTCCTTAGCCCGAGGCTGCGTGCAAATCCAGAGGGAGCGCGCATGCCGCGCTGCAGCAATTGCATGGCGGGGATGCGGAGATGGCGGTACCACTGGCAGCAAAGCTGACCTAAATTCAGTGCCAAGGGAGAAAACGACCTGAACGCTGAACCTCAGGAGGTTTCCAATGGCATTCGTTACCACCGCCCATGGCGAACAATCGATCTTTGCCCGTATGGGCCACGCAATCACGCAAGGCCTCGTCGCCTATATGGAGCGCCAGTCGCGCCAAGAGCAGATCCGTGCGCTCGACGCGAAAAGCGACGCCGAACTGGCCGATATGGGTCTGACCCGTGACGGCATCGTGCGCCACGTGTTCCGCGACCGCTTCTACATCTGATCGCGGTTCGGGGCGCTCCGGCGTCTCGCATTGAAAAAGGGCGTGCCCAAGCCGGGGCGCGCCCTTTTTATGTTTCAGTCTCTCGATCGGGGCTCAGGCCGCGCCAGCCCGTTCTTGTGGCTCCGGCAACTCGACCCCCTGCTCGGCGAGCTTCTGGGCGAGCGCCTCATAGCGGTTGCGGAATTTCGGACGGTTCTGGCTGGTCCCGACCGCGCGGCACAGGATCGCCTCCAGCACCGGGCGGCGCGCTCTGCGCAAATGGTCGACCAGCCGGATCACGTAGCGTTTCGAGAGCCGCCGGGCGCGGAAGAAGGTCCAGAACAGGGACGGGGTCAGCTTGCCCGCGCCCGCCGCGATCAGAACCTCGTCGAGAATATCCATATCGAGTAGCCCCGCCGCCGGGTCCGGGCCGATATGCCGGCACGGCATCAGCGTCACGCAAGGCCGTGCGAACAGCGCCGCGTGCATCGCGTCGAGCCGCTCGAACGGGTCATAGAAGACGAAGGCCCGCTCCACGCCGTCGAGCATTTCGGGCGCGAAGCCGTAGCGATCGGTAAAGGACATGCGGCGGGTCTGCGGGAACCGGTCATCCCAGCCCGCGAGCGTCGGATCGAGCGTCGCCTGCGGTGCGAGCGCAACCACCGTGGCACCGGGCGCCGCGACCGAGAAGGCCGCCGCCGCATAGCCGCAGGGGCCCGCGCCGTAGAACACCACACGGTCGAAATCTTCGAAGAAGGCCTCGTCGACGAGACGGTCGAAATAGGCATAGATGGCGGGGTCGCGGAACCAGCTCTCGTCCGAAGCGATCACGCTGAGTGCAGACCAGCCCTCATCGCGGGCGATCTTGTAGCCGAAGGGCAGCGCCTCTTCGCGATCGGCCTCGATCTGCGCGCGGGTCTCGAAGCTGACGATCAGGACGGGCGAGTCGTCGTGGAACAGCACTTCGTGATCGGCGCCGAGCGGCTCGTAATAGCCGGTCTCGTCCGCGATCGCTTCCAGCCGTGCACGCCAGTCCGTGTCTGCCTTGTTCACCTTCGCCTCTTTTCAGCTTTCGTGCGCGCGTCGCTTGCTGCGGGCGCGGGCGGGACACCGCCAGTTCTGCTCAACCAACGTATCACCGCAAGAAAGGGGCACAAATAGGAGCCAAGCGAGGAATCTGTCGCCACATTTCTTAATGGGCAACAATCGGCCTAGTTGGCTGCGTTTGTTCACGGGTTCTCGGTAATCGCCGCTTTTGCGAGGCGAACCATGAGTTTAGCGGCTTGCGGCGAGAGCGGGCGGCTTGGCGGGCAGAGAAGAAGTCTGCCAAAAAGCGCGCGATACGGCTCCTCGCGCAGAAGCGCGCGGGCTTTCGCTTTGCGCCACATAACCGCCTTATTGTGCAGGTCGGGCAGGTCAGAATCGGCGGTCAGCTCGGCGAGGCGCGCCTGCGTGCCCGCATCGTGGCGACGGATCGAATCGTCCTCCACGTCCGAGAAATTGCGCTCCACCCAGTAGGACATGTCGAAGGCGCCTGCCTGCCGGTTGGATCGGCCGCGGTCGCATTTCACGAGGTAGCCTTCCATCGACCCAAGCGGGTAATGGTTGAGCTGAACAAGGTCGTAAGGCGCGCTGCCGGGCGGGGT
Source organism: Thioclava sp. F36-6 (assembly GCF_002020305.1). Classification (NCBI taxonomy): domain Bacteria; kingdom Pseudomonadati; phylum Pseudomonadota; class Alphaproteobacteria; order Rhodobacterales; family Paracoccaceae; genus Thioclava; species Thioclava sp. F36-6. The sequence continues at coordinate 71,837 of NZ_MPZX01000003.1, forward strand.
GAACAGTTTCTGGCGCTGATAGTGAGGCGGCAGTTTGCGTCCCGATCCGTCGACCCAGAGCGTGCCCGCCAGCTTGTCGTCCTGCGGCGCGCGGGGGCGATGGACGCCGAGCTTGGCATAGGCGCCGGTATTGGCAAACAGCGTCTTGAAAATCGACGCGCGCCACGGCCAGAGCATGTCCGGCGGCGCGCAGCGGGGGAATTGTTGCGTGACGGGGCGGTCCTCGAAGCCAACCACGCCGCAATTGCCGAAGAGCCGCCATGTCATCGCGAAGGCGGTCGCCTGCGGGACCGCCTCGATCAGCGCGTCCAGCGTGCCGTCGCCGGTCTTTATGGTGATGAATTCGTCAACGTCGATCACCGCGATCCAGTCGGCCTGAGCCACCAGCGGATGCGCATCGGCCTGTTTCAACGCCGCCCATTGCGGGCCTTCCTTCCACGGGCCGGGATTGGGCACATGGGTCAGCCAGCCGATCTCCTGCAACCGATCCAGCATCGCATCGGTGCCGTCGTCGCAGTCGTTGGAAAAGACAAGGAAATCCGTGAAGCCGATGGCGCGGTGATGGGCCAGCCATTCCAGCAGAAACGGGCCTTCATTCTTGACGGATGTGATCGCGAGCGCACGCATTGCGCCACTGTAGTGAGGCCGCGCGCGCCCGCAAGTGTCTGGGATCACACGGCGACGTGGCGCGGCAGGGCGGCCACGCTTGCCGCGATCTCCTCGGTGCCGTCGGTCAGCTCCAGAATCTCATGGCTGATCTCGGGCGTGTCGATCAGCGCCGCCAGCACAGCCGCGACATGGCCGCGCGCGACCGAGCCGTAATTGAGCGCATGGGCCAGCGCCACGCGCCCGTCGCCGTCCTCATCGATCAGCGTGCCGGGGCGCAGGATGACATAGTCGAGCCCGCTCGCGACCACGGCGGCATCGGCCGTCTTCTTCGCCAGCATGTAATGCTCGAAGCCCGGCTTGATCTCCTTGCCGCGCCCGGCATCGGGGAAGGCGGAGACGAGGTAGAGCCGGGGCACCCCGGTGCGGTTCATCGCGGCAATCACGTCGAGCGGTGCCTCGCCGTCGATACGGGTGGTGCGCTCGAGGCCGGAGCCCGCAGCCCCCGCCGAGAAGACAACCGCGTCATGGCCCTCGAACATCGGTTCGAAATCGCCTGCGGTCAGTTCCATCAGGTCGCCTTGGACAGGCGTCGCGCCCATCGCGCGGAGGCTGTCGGCCTGCTCGGGTTTGCGGTGCAGCGCGGTGACCTCGTGGCCTGCCTCGATCAGAAGCGGGACCAGCCGATGCCCGACGCCGCCTGTCGCGCCGATGACGAAAATGCGTGCCATGTTTTGTGTCCTTTCCTTTGAGCGGAAAGCTAGGTCAGAGCACGCAGGGGTAAAGGCGCCGCGCTTAGTGCGTGGCCTCGTCGGGGGCGTCGACGGTGAAGAAGAAGTCGTGGGGCAAATCGCGGGCATGCAGGTCGTCGGGGATCACATGCGGGCCGGTGTTGAACACGGCCGAGCCGAAGACATGCAGCATCCGCGAGAGCGCCTCGAACCGCTCCGAGGTCAGGGTCTCGTAGAACTCGCGCTGATCGGGGCGCGCCATCAGTTCCTTGATCTTCGCGCGGTGGCAGGCGACGGAATGGTGATGCGCGGCGGCGATCTCGGGATCGGCCATCATCCGGTCGAACTCGGCGCGAGCCGCAGGCAGCATCCGCTGGATCGAGCGATCCTCGACCGCGTTGTGGTTCATCCGGAACCAGTAGTTCAGTCCCTGATCGCGATCGACATGGTTCACCCGGCCCCGGTCGCGCTTCACGAGGAAGCTCTCGGCCGAGCGCACCGCGTAATGGTTCAGCTGCACCCAGTCATAGCCATAGGTGTCGAGTGTCGAACGCCAGCCATTGCGGAACATCTCGCGCGGCATCGGCTGGCCCGAGCCGTTGAGCCAGTTCACCTGATCCCAGAGGTCCGGGTTCAGCCCTTTGGGCCGGTGCACGCCCAGCTTCTTGTAGAGCGCGATATTGCGAAACAGCGTCTTGAAGCCCCAGGCCTGATGCGGCTTGCGCACGATCTCGGGGGCGCAGCGGGTGAATTGCCCGGTGATGAAGCTGTCCGCGTATTCGTGGACATCCGCATTGCCGAACAGCCGCCATGTCAGCGCGATCATGTTCGCCTCGCCCATCGCCTGATACAGTGATTTCAGCGTGCCGTCGCCGATCTTCACATTGATGAACTCGTCCACATCCATGCAGATCGACCAGCCCGCCTTGGTGATCACCGGCTCGGTCTCCGCCGCGGCCAGCGCCGCGTGCTGCGGCTTCATGTCGACCATCGTGCGGAACGGGTTCTCGCGGTGCTGGACGTAGCCCGTCGCCTGCAGCAGATCGAGCATCGTATCGGTGCCGTCGGTGCAGTCGTTCGTATAGACGAGGAAATCATCCACCCCGATCGCGCGGTGATAGGCGATCCACTCGAGGATGAAGGGGCCTTCGTTCTTCATCGTGGTGACGATGGCGGTGCGACCTGCCTCGACCGCCTGAGCGGGCGCGTCCTTCACCTTGGAGACCGGCGGGCGCACCGGCTTGAACCCCCAGATGTCGCGCGACAGGTGCAGCAGGCGCTCGTCCTCGACCAGCGAGGTCTTGGGGGCGAGTTCCGCAGGAGAGGTTCCCGGCACCCGCAGCGCCATCGCGCGCCAGAAACCGTAGGTCAGCCCCGGATCGGGCCGGCAATAGCTGACCCGCAGCAGGCGCCATGTATTCTCCAGCCCAGCCTCTTGCGGCGCGCAGCCCCAGCGGGCGATACCGCGCCGCGCGTCGAACTGGCGGCAGATATGGTCGGGGAAGCGCGCGGGCTGATCGTTGCGCACGCGCCAAGGGTAGATGCGGCGGCCCACCAGAAGGATCACGCCGTTCTCGGCAGCCTGCGTGGCCTCGAAAGCCGAGGGCTGGCCCGGCTCGCGCGCGGCCAGCAGATCGGTCACGTCGAGCACCAGCACCGAGGCCGCCTTCGCGAAGAAGCGCCATTTCGCGATCTCGAAGACCAGCGCCTGACCCAGCGGGCTGCGCTGCGGATCGGGGGCAGGCGGCTCCATCCGGTCCTTGCCGGGGGCGTCGGGCGCGAGGAAGACATGGTTCTCCGGCCCCATCCCCGGCTTGCCGAGCGGCAGCGGGCTTTCAAGGATCGCGACCGGCAGGTCCAGCTCGCGCAGCGCCATGCCCGCCTCGAGCGCATCGGCGAAACTTTCGCCGGTGCCTGCGGGGCCATCCTCGGGAGCGCGGTTCAAGATCACCGCACCCGCCGCGCCGTGGTGGTCGTGATGCCAGCTCAGCCAATCGAGCACGGTCTCGACGCTCTCCTCCAGCCGCAGCCCGAACAGGCAGTTGCGGCCTTCGAACATCTCCCAATCGGGGGCGGCGGGGGTAATCTCGCGCAGGCTTGGCCCGTCCGGCCCGGACATCGCGGCCTGAATCGGGCCCGGCTCGGTCGGCTCGTAAATCGCCATCACCGCGCCCGCGACATTGCGGCCCTCGGCCAGATGCGCCGCACCGGGCACGGCATCGAAGCTCAGATCTTCGGCCTGAGACGGCGCGGCGAAGAAGGCGCGCAGATGGTGGCGCGGCCCGAGATCGGTCTCCTCGGTCCAGCCCACCGCGTCGAGCAGCGCGGGCTTGCCCGTCTGCGCCTGCATCCTGCGCCGGATCACTCGTTGCTTGCCCATATCGATCTCGAAACTGCCTCTCGTTCCAACTAGCACGCAGGGGGTGACGCGATAAAGAGCGCGCAATTGCCGGTAACCCGATTCCGGGCCGCGCCTGTCCAGGGTTCGATTTCGCCTCCGAACGGGGCGATTTCGCGCGGTGGGAATGGCGAAACCGGGGCAATCGCGCAGGAGCGCGCGCAAGACCGGATGGGACGGGAAGAAAAAGACGCTGAAAGTTCGATCGGGGCGACTCGCTCGCGTGATCGCGCCGTGTGTCTTGAGAGCCCGAAAAGACAGGTCCGAAGGCGGGGTGTCAGGCTTCTGGTAAGGTTTTCCTCACACGCGGCTCACCGACCCTGCCAGAAACGTGACCATTGGAACAGTTTGTCGCAGTTCAAACCGGATGAATTTTGACCTAAGTCAAGTTCAGCACACGGATACTCCCATATCACAAGTGCATCGGGTTCTTGATCTCCCTGACGCGGCCCAAACCGCACAGAACCCGACCAGAGGAACAGACGTTCTCCCTCGTCTCTTCCCCAAAATGCGCCGCGGGTCTCCCTCCCGCGGCGCTTTAATTTTTCCTCCCCTCGAAATGCACGAGCCACCCGCGACGGGCCATGAAAAAACCCTCCCGGTGAGGGGAGGGTTCAAACCATCTCGCGATGCTTGGGCGGTTATTTCGCCGGGGCGATCATCATCACCATCTGGCGGCCTTCGAGCTTGGGCATGTTCTCGACCTTGCCCAACTCGCCCACATCGGTGCGGACGCGGTTGAGCAATTCGAGACCCAGATCCTGGTGCGCCATTTCGCGACCACGGAAGCGCAGGGTGACCTTCACCTTGTCGCCGTTCTCGAGGAACTTCACCACGTTGCGCATCTTGACGTCATAGTCGTGCACATCGGTGCCCGGGCGGAATTTGACTTCCTTGATTTCGATCGTCTTCTGCTTCTTGCGGGCTTCGGCTTCGCGCTTTTGCTGTTCGTATTTGAACTTGCCGAAATCCATGATCTTGCAGACGGGCGGATTGGCGTTGGGCGAGATCTCGACGAGATCGAGCCCGGCCTCTTCGGCCATGGTCATCGCTTCGCGCGGGGTAACCACGCCGACATTCTCACCCTCGGCACCGATCAGGCGGATCTCGGTCGCACGAATGCGGCCGTTCACTCGGGGGCCGGTGTCACGGGTCGGCGGGGCGTTATGGGGTCTGCGGGCTATGGTGGGAATCCTTCTGTAGCCATTGAGTAATTTCGGGCGGAAAAGATAGTCCCGAGTGCCGCCGTATTCAACCGCAAAGGCACGGGAACCGGGCAGGGAGGAAACGCGTTGTGTCCTGCCGGGCAGGGCAAAGGCATTTGCGGCGCGTTAGCGGTCCGTATGCGTGGCTGTGCCCAGTGGTCGAGGCGGGGTGAATACCGCCCGCAGAGAGAGGCAATCAAGGGAAAAAGCGTGATGAACAAGATTGTGGCAGCGGCGATCGTGGTGTTGGCGGTGGCCGCCGGATTGATCATCCTCAATACCGATATCACAGACTCGCCCGACGCGACCGATCCGACGACAAACGCAGCGGCAGGCACTGAGACTGGCGACAAGAGCATGGCGGACAAGGCCAGCGATGCGGTGAAGTCTGCGGGCGAGTCGGTGAAGGCCGCCGCCGACAAGGCGAGCCAAGCGGCGTCCGACGCGGCCGATAGCGTGAAGGAAAAGGCCTCGGGCGCGATGGATACGGGCTCGAACGCGGCGGCGGATGCCGCCGATGCCGCGAAAGAGGCTGCGCAGAGCGGGGCCGATCAGGCGCAAAGCGCCGCCTCCGACGCCGCCCAAAGCGCCGCCGACGCCGTCTCGAAAGCAACCGAGACCGCGCAGCAGGCGGCAAGCGACGCGAGTGACGCGGCCAAGGACGCCGCCTCCGCTGCAAGTAAGGCCGCGACAGCCACGATGGATTCCTCAAGCGATACGGCCAGTGCGGCGGCCACCGATGCCGCGAAGGCCGCCACGGCGGCGGCGGAAGCGGCCGCGAAAGCTGCGAATGCGGCCGCCTCGGCCGCCAGCGGCGCGCAAGAGGAGGCGACCGATAGCGCTGTCGAAGGCGCGAGCACGGCGGCAAAAGCGGCGGCCGATGCCGCCAGCCAAGCCGCCAATGCCGCAGCCGACGCCGCAGCCGCCGCGACCAATGCCGCACAGTCGGCGGCCCCCGCAGGTACCGCGAGCGGTGGCGACACGCAAAAGCCGGTGCCGGCGCAGGGCGTGATGAGCGCGGCGAAGGCGCTGACCGTGGAAGGGTTCGACGCGGACAGGGTGATGGATATCGTCGACACCTCCGAGCTGCCCGAAGCGACGAAGGAGCAATTGCGCACGGCGGTGCAGAGCGCGCGTGACAATCCCCAACTCGTCGAAGGTGTGGTCGATCAGATCCGTGCGGCGCTGGGCTTCTGATCCCACCTGCCGCCCGATCCGCTGAGAACGAAGGGCCGCGCGACATTCCCTCGCGCGGCCCTTTTCTTTCCCATCCGACCAGTCGGGTGGGAACGTCTGCGCAAAGCCTCGCGTTCGCTCTTCAACGAAAGGAGCCCGCCATGAGCACCCGTCTCGAATTGCAAAGCATTTCCCCCGTCACCCATGACACGCATCACCTCGTCTTCCCGCGCCCCGAGGGGTTCGACTTCGCGCCCGGTCAGGCAGTCGATCTGAACCTGACCCGCGAGGGCTGGACCGATGAGCAGCGCCCCTTCACCTTCACCAATCCGGTAGATGGCGACACGCTGGAATTCGTCATCAAGAGCTATCCCGACCATGATGGCGTGACCGAGCAGATCGCGACGCTGACGCCCGGCGAGACCGTCGAGGTCTCCGACCCGTGGGGCGCGATCAAGGACGAAGGCCCCGGCACCTTCATCGCAGGCGGGGCAGGGGTGACGCCGTTCATCTCGATCCTGCGCGCGCGGCTGGCCCGCGAAGGCACGCTCGAAGGCTGCCGCCTGATCTTCTCGAACAAGACGGAAGCCGACATCATCCTGCGCGACGAGTTCGAGGCGATGAAGGGGCTGGAGACCGTCTGGACCGTCACCGACCAGAGCGACCCCGGCAAGGGCGTCGTTTCGATGCATGTCGATCGCAGCTTCCTCGCGCCCTTCGTCGAGAAGGAGAGCGGCAAGTTCTACATCTGCGGTCCCGACAAGATGGTCGATGAGATCGAGGCCACGTTGAAGGAGCTTGGCGTCGAGGAAGACCGCATCATCCGCGAGGATTTCGACTGACGTTGTCCGATCACGTCTAAGTGCCCTGAGACCGCGCGCCCTGCGCCTTCCCGCCCCCTTGCCCCCGGTGAGGGGGCGGCCTAGTTTGCCCTCGCGCAAATTTCTGCCAAGAACAGGCGACAGACAAGCCGGGGGTCCGCACGCATGAGCGAGAAACGCAGCATCTTCGAGGAAGTTGGATCGGAGGGCACCACCACGCGGGCCGAACCCAAGGGCGGCATGATCGACGCAAAGCCCCGCGGTGCGCGCCGGGCGATCCGGATGTGGCTGTTTGTGTTGTTCACGCTGGTCGTGGCGATGATCGCCGTGGGCGGGGCTACGCGCCTCACCGATAGCGGGCTGTCGATCACCCGCTGGGACCCGATCTCGGGGGCGATCCCGCCGATGAGCGATGCGGACTGGCAGGCGGAATTCACCCATTACAAAGAGAGCCCGCAGTTCAAATACATGAACCCCAACATGACCGTGTCCGAATTCAAGGGCATCTTCTGGTGGGAATGGGGCCACCGGCAGCTGGGCCGCCTGATCGGCATGGTCTGGTTCATCGGCTTCATCGGCTTCTGGCTGACCAAGAAGATCCCGACGGGCTGGACCGGGCGACTGTTCAGCCTCGGGGTCCTGGGCGGTCTGCAGGGCGCGATCGGCTGGTGGATGGTGTCTTCGGGCCTCGTGGGGCGGATGACCTCGGTCGCCTCCTATCGGCTCGCCACCCATCTGGGCCTCGCCTTCATCATCCTCGGCCTGATCTCGTGGTTCGCGCTGCAGCTCTCGCGCCCGGAATCGGCGCTGCTGCAGGCCCGCCGTCTGGCCGAGCCGCGCCTGAGCCGGATCGGCTCGGTGCTGATCGGGCTCGTGTTCGTGCAGATCATCCTCGGCGCGCTGACCGCGGGGATCGACGCAGGCCTCGCCTTCCCGACATGGCCCTCGATGAACGGGCAGTTCCTGCCGTCGGAGAGCTTCGACTACACGCCGATCTGGCGCAACTTCTTCGAGAACCCGGCGCTCGTGCAGTTCCTGCACCGCATGGTCGGCTATCTCGTCTTCGCCTCCGGCCTTTACGCCGCATGGCGCGCGCGCAGCTCGGCCCATCCGCGCACCAAGGAAGCCTTCGCGCTGATGGCGGCGATGATCTTCTTCCAGATGGTGCTGGGCATCACCACCGCGCTTGAGCTGGTTAATTACTGGTGGCTGGGGCTCATCCACCAATTCGGTGCTATCATCACCTGGGTCCTCGTGATCCGTGCGCGTCACATGGCGCGCTTCCCCCTTGTTCGTTCCATCCGGGAGGGCCGCGTATGAGCGCCTATCAGGACCTGCTCGCGCATCAGCGCGAAACCGAAGCGCTGGGCAATATCGCCGGGCTGCTGAGCTGGGACCAAGAGGTGATGATGCCGCGCGGCGCCGCCGATCAGCGCGCCGAAGAATCCGCCGCGCTGGAATCGGTGCTGCATGCGCGCCGCACCGATCCGCGCATCGAGGACTGGCTGGCCCGCGCCGAGGCCGATGACGCGGTCAGCGCGCGCGTCCTCGATCTGGTGGGACGCAGCTACAACCGCGCGACCCGCATCCCGGCGCGCCTTGCGACCGAGATGGCGCGTCTGACCTCGCTGTCTCAGGGCATCTGGGCGGAAGCCCGCGCCAATGAGGATGCCTCCGCCTTCCTGCCGACGCTGGAAGAGGTTGTGCGTCTCAAGCGTGAAGAGGCCGAATGCCTGTCCGAGGGCAATCTCTACGATGCGCTGCTCGACGACTATGAGCCGGGCGCGACGTCGAAGGAAATCGCCACGGTCTTCGACCGGATGCGCGGCCCGCTGGTGGAACTGCGCGACCGGGTGCTGGGCTCGGAGGTCTCGCCGCAGCCCTTCGACAAGGTCTTCCCCGAGAACGCCCAGCTGCGGCTGGCGCGCAAATGCGCCTCCGCCTTCGGCTATGACTGGACGCGGGGGCGGCTGGATATGTCGGTACACCCGTTCTCCTCTGGCGGCGGCGACGATGCGCGCATCACGACGCGCATCTCCGAGAGCGACCCGTTCGGCAATATCTACTCGACGATCCATGAGGTCGGTCACGCCACCTACGAGCAGGCGATCAACCCGGCCTATCGCTTCACGCCGCTGGGCCATGGCGTCTCGATGGGCGTGCATGAGAGCCAGAGCCGGATCTACGAGAACCAGCTCGGCCGCTCGGCCCCGTTCACCGGATGGCTGCATCAGCGTATGACCGATGCGTTCGGCGATCTCGGCATGGATGCGGAGGCCTTCCACGCGCTGGTCAACCGCGTCGATATGGGCTTCATCCGCACGGAATCGGACGAGCTGAACTACAACCTCCACATCATGCTGCGCTTCGATCTGGAGCGCGATCTGATCTCGGGCAAGCTCGAGGTCGCCGATCTCGAAGAGGCGTGGAACACCCGTTTCGAGCAGGATTTCGGCGTGAAGGTCACCAAGCCCAGCCAGGGCTTCCTGCAGGATGTGCATTGGTCGGTGGGGCTGTTCGGCTACTTCCCGACCTATGCGCTGGGCAATGTCTATGCGGGCTGTCTCGACGAGGCGATGCGCGCGGTCACGCCGGGTATCGACGCGGCATTGGCCGAGGGCGATGCGACGCCCGCCAAGCAATGGCTCGATGAGAACCTGCGGGTCCACGGCGGGTTGCGCACCCCGCGCGAGACAATCCAGCATGCCTGCGGCTTCGAGCCGACCGAGACGCCGCTGCTGGCTTATCTGACGCGGAAATTCGAGGGCATCTACAAGCTGTGAGCCGCAGCACTTGCTGAGGGGGCAGGCGCCTCCGGCGGGGATATTTGTATCAAGAAGAAGGGGCGCGCGGCCCCTTCGATGATCTCAGTCCTGCTCGGCGGTCTCGAGTTTCTCCAGCGCCGCCATCCAGAGCGCCTCGGCCTTCTCCATCGCTTTGGTCGCCTCGGTGTGCTTGGCCTGCCAGATCGCGAGATCTCGGGCTTTTTCAGGTTCGTAGAGCTTGGGGTCGGCGAGTTTCGCGTCGAGCTTCTCGAGCATGTCACTCAGCTTCTCGACCCGGGCCTCGCAGTCGCGGACCTCGCGCTTCATGGTGGTCATCGCACAGCGCGACGGCTTCGCGGCTTTCGGTGCGGCCGATTTCGCGGGCTTGTCCTCGGGCGGCGGCGCCAGCAACTCCGCGCGGTAGCTTTCCAGATCGCCTTGATAGGGCGCGACCGCGCCGCCTTTGACCAGCCAGAGCCGGTCGGCCACCAGTCCCAGCAGGTGCATGTCGTGGCTGACAAGGATCACCGCGCCGGAATATTCGGTGAGCGCCGTCACCAGCGCCTCGCGGCTCTCGATATCGAGGTGGTTGGTCGGCTCGTCGAGGATCAAGAGATGCGGCGCGTCGAGCGTCGCCAGCAACAGCGACAGCCGCGCCTTCTGCCCGCCCGAGAGCTTGCCCACCGCCGTCTCCGCCTGATCCGCGCCGAGGCCGAAGCCCGCAAGCCGCGCGCGCAGCTTGGCGGGATGCTCGTCGGGGCGCTCGCGCTTGAGATGGGTCAGCGGCGTCTCTTTCAGGTCCAGCTCGTCGACCTGATGCTGCGCGAAATAGCCGATCCGCAGCTTGGACGAGCGCGTGATCTTGCCGTCCATCACCTGAAGTTTGTCCGCCAAGAGCTTGGAAAGCGTGGATTTCCCCTCACCGTTCCGGCCCAGAAGCGCGATCCGGTCGTCCTGATCGATGCGCAGGTTGAGCTGCTTGAGGATCGCGGGCCCGCCATAGCCGACGGCGGCGCCTTCCATCGCGATGATCGGCGGCGAGAGCTGTTCCGGCGCGGGGAAGGTGAAGACCTGTTTCGCCGCTTCTTCCGGTGCGGTGATCGGCTCCATCTTCTCGAGCATCTTGACGCGCGCCTGCGCCTGCTTGGCCTTGGTGGCCTGCGCGCGGAAGCGATCCACGAAGCCCTGCAGATGGGCGCGGCGGGCCTCCTGCTTCTTGGCTTGGGCGGTCTGCGCCTCGCGGCGAAGCCGGCGGGTGCGCGCAAACGTGTCGTAGCCGCCTTGATAAAGCGTGAGTTGCCGATCCTCGAGATGCAAGATCGAGCCCACCGCGCGGTTCAGCAGATCGCGGTCGTGGGAGATCACGATCACCGTATGCGGGTAGCGCATCAGATAGCTTTCCAGCCAGAGCGCGCCTTCGAGATCGAGATAGTTCGTCGGTTCGTCCAGGAGCAGCAGATCGGGCTGCGCGAACAGCACGCCCGCGAGCGCCACGCGCATCCGCCAGCCGCCGGAGAAGTCCGAGCAGGGGCGCTTTTGTGCTTCCATGTCGAAACCGAGGCCCTTCAGGATGGCGCTCGCCCGCGCCTCGCCCGACCACGCGTCGATATCGACCAGCCGCGTCTGCACCTCGGCGATGCGATGCGCGTCGGTCGCGATCTCGGCTTCGGCCAGAAGGCTCGCGCGTTCCTCGTCGGCGGCCAGCACCGTGTCGAGCAGCGAGGTCGAAGAGGACGGCACTTCCTGCGCCACGCCGCCAACCCGGGCGCGCGAGGGCAGGCCGATCTCGCCGCCATCCAGCGTCAGCTCGCCGCGGATCAGCCGGAACAGTGTCGTCTTGCCCGCGCCGTTGGGGCCGACGAGGCCGACCTTGTGGCCTTCGGGAATGGTGGCGGAGGCGTTCGCAAAGAGCGGACGGCCTTCGATCGAAAAGGAGATATCGGAGATGCGCAACATGGGGCCTGACTTGGCGCAGGGGCGGGCAACAGTCAATCGCTGCTGCGCGCCGCGGCCCGTTCGGCTTGGCAAAAATATCCCCGCCGGAGGCATCGGCGGGCGCAAACCCGCGCAACGACCTGCCGATCGGCCTTGACCAAACGGTCACAAACCCAATCTAGAGTCGCCGCAGCCCCGCCCATGAGGGCTTTTCAAGGCTTCCCCTGCATGGTAGCAGGCGCGGCAGATATTTCGGACCGGATACCGGCCACGAACCACAAGGAAAGGGTCACACATGGCCATCGAACGCACGCTGAGCATCATCAAACCCGACGCGACCAAGCGCAACCTCACCGGCAAGATCAACGCCAAGTTCGAGGAAGCCGGTCTGCGCATCGTCGCGCAGAAGCGCATCCAGCTGACCATGGATCAGGCCGGCAAGTTCTACGAAGTCCACAAAGAGCGCCCCTTCTACGGCGAACTGTGCGAGTTCATGGCGTCCGAGCCGGTCGTCGTTCAGGTGCTCGAAGGTGAAGGCGCGATCGCCAAGAACCGCGAAGTGATGGGCGCGACCAACCCGGCGGAAGCCGACGAGGGCACCATCCGCAAGGAATACGCGCTCTCCGTGGGTGAGAACTCGGTGCACGGCTCCGACGCTCCGGAAACCGCTGCGGAAGAAATCTCGTTCTTCTTCTCGGGTCTCGAGATCGTCGGCTGATCTAGCGTTTCGCGATCAGACCAATTTCCGAGAGGGCCGCGTCCAGCCGGGCGCGGCCCTTCTCTTTTGCGGAAGGCGCGGCGCTGTCGCTCGCCGCGATCCGCGCCTTAAGTGCATCGAATTTCTTGCGGAATTCGGCTTTCTCCGCGCCACGGCAGTCGTTCCACGGGCGCCCTTGCAGCGCCATGTGCAGCGCGTAATAGCCGATGAAATGGGCGGGGTTGCCGACTTCGATCCAGGCGGCATAGGCGGCGTCCGCGCCGATCTCGCGCAGCTCCTCGGCCGAGGTGATCCCGGCGCGGATAAAGCCCTCGGCGGTGGCGGGGCCGATCCCCTTGATGGATGTGAGAGAGGTGCTCATCGTGCCGGACTGTCCTTCGGGGCGCGCGGTATCAGTGTCGCGCGGGCTGGCGTCGGGACAGTTTGAGGCTGGACTTCGCGCCACGCAAGAGCGGCGCGAAGAGAGATCGAATGGGAGGCGGCGCGAAAACCGGCGATGAATGAAGATGCCGGTTGCGGGGCCTGCCTGCGCCGCTATCATAGCGACGCGAGAAAGGGCGTCAGATGGACGCCCAGTCGTCGAATACGGTGCCGTTCTGTTGGGTCGTATTGCCCGTTTGGCCTTGTTGCTGGCCAGGACGGTTCGTGCCGCCTTGCTGTTGCTGGCCTGATTGAGTGCCCGATTGCTGTTGCATGACCTAAGCCTTGTGATGAGTCGCGTTTAGCGGGGTCTTCCCGTTGCTGCGACAAGTAGACACAGGCTCTCGCCGGGAAAAGGGGTGGTCAAGCGAAACTGAATTTTGATCTCTTTGCCGTGAGCGGGTGTCATGAAACTGTGACGTTGCCGCCACGAAAGCGCTGCTGCGCACGGCAATGCGTCAGAAATATGGACCTACCGGAGCGTCGTGTCGCAGCGGTTATTCCGCAGCGCGTGCGGTTGCGCAGATCGACAGCGGCTGCAGGCCGGGCAGGCTGAGCATCGCCTCCAGCGCGGTGTTATTGTCGACCAGATCGGCGAGCGTCTTGCGGTCCAGCGTCCCGTAGAAGGCCTCGAGCGCATCGGTCAGAGCATCGCGGAATAGACAGGCGTCGCGCAGCGGGCAGGTGTTGGTCTCGGTATCGAAACATTCCGCGAAGGGCAGGGCGGCCTCGAAGGCGCGCAGCACCTTGCCCACGCCGATCTTTTCGGGCGGGCGGGCGAGTTGCATCCCACCGGCGCGGCCGCGCAGGGTGGTGATGAAATTCTCGCGTGCGAGCGTGTTGATGACCTGCGCGAGATGGTTCTCGGACGCGTTACAGGCCTCCGCGATCTCGTGTTTGCGCACGGTGCGATGCGGATTGACCGCGCAGAACATCAGCACGCGCATCGCGAGATTGGTTCGTGTGGTCAGACGCATCGCAACTCCTCCAGCTCACGAAGCGGTGATATAGGTAAGTTTACCTCGCAGGTTTGACCTATGTCACGTTCCTTGAAAATTTTCGTCACAGAGCGGGTTTGGCGCAAGCGGGGATCCGCCAGAGGCAATATGCGCGGGACGTAGATGCGCGCTGCGCCCGGCGCGGCGAATGCGTCCATTTGTCAGCCTCCTCACACACGGATGCGTGAGTAAATGAGAGGTGTGATCCCGCCGCGTGGGTTGGTCCGGCGCGGCGCGGGTGATCTGATCCGTCGCGTTGTGGGCCGTTCGGCCCCGCGCGGCGATGGCCACCGGGAGGGCAAGATGAGCATTCAAGCTGAGGCACCCGCCGCGCATAGCCGGCTCGAGCATTTTCCGATCACCTTCTATGCGACGACGATGGGGCTCGGGGGCTTCACGCTGGCGCTGCGTGCGGCAGCCAAGCCGCTCGGGCTCGGGCCGTTGCCCTATCAGGTGATGTTCGCGCTAACCGCGACCGTGTTCGTGCTGATCTCTGCCTTCTATCTCGCCAAGGCCGTGCGGCACCCGCAAGCTGTGAGCGCGGAATGGCATCACCCGATCCGGCTGGCCTTCTTCCCGACCGTCGCGATCTCGCTGTTGCTGCTGGCGACCGGGGCGCTGACGGTCTCGACCTCGCTTTCGCTCCTGCTGTGGCTGGCGGGTACGACTCTGCAGGGGATCATGACACTCGCGGTCGTGACCAACTGGATCGGGACGCGCAGTTTCAAACACGGGCAGCTGAACCCGGCATGGTTCATCCCGGCGGTGGGCAATGTGATCGTGCCGGTGGCTGGCGCGCAGCTCGGCTTTATCGAGATCAGCTGGTTGTTCTTCTCGGCCGGGATGCTGTTTTGGCTCGTGCTGCTGACGCTGGTCTTCAACCGTCTGATCTTCCACGACCCCCTGCCGAGCAAGCTGCAGCCGACGCTGGTGATCCTGATCGCGCCGCCCGCGGTGGCCTTCATCGCGTGGCTGCGCCTGACCGGCGAGCAGATCGTGCCCGGGGCCGAGATCGGACAGGGCGTCGATCCTTTCGCGCATATCCTTCTGTCGCTGGCCTATGTCTTTGCCGCGCTTGTCGCGGTGCAGCTGCCGCGCATCCTGCGTCTGCCCTTCGCGATGAGCTTCTGGGCGCTGAGCTTCCCCATCGCGGCGCTGACCATCGCGACCTTCCTGCATGCCGAATACGCCCATTCCGAGCCGCATCTGCGCATGGCGGTGGCCTTCCTCGCGATCCTTGCCGTGGTGATCGTGGGGCTCGTCTGGCGCACGGGGCTTGCGATCCTGCGCGGAGAGATTTGCCAGCCGGAGTGAGGGGGCCGGAGTTCACGCAGGCAGCGGCTCCTGTCGCGCTTGTCGCACGTAATGCGCGATGCGGTCGAAATGCTTGTCCCATGTCCCGCAGCAGCCGCCCCAGATGTCGATGTCGGGATAGCGCTTTGCCAGATCTCCCATCATCTGGCCCAATTCCTCGGGATCGCCTTCTTCGATATGGCCGAGCTTGCAGAGCGAGACCTTGTCCATTTTCGCCGCGTTTGGCCGCAACGAGCGCAACCTCCGCGCCCAATCTCCCGGTTCGAGCGCGGGTCCGAATTCCAGCGGATGCGAGCAATTGATTCCGTAGGAATCCGGGCGCGCAGTCCCGGCCTCAGTATCGGTCGCCTCAATCGCCTCTTTCAGGCTGGGGCCCGATTTCAGCTTGTGGGAACTGTCGAGCGTGAAAGACATGTTCACCGGCAGCCCGACGCGCGCCGCCGCGCGGCTGATCCCGACCGCCTCGGGCATGTTGTTAATCGTGGCAGCCCAGATCAGATCGACGCCGCAATCCTTCAACGTCTCGCATTGAGTGGCGTGGTAGTCTTCGGCTTCCTCGGCAGTGATATCGCGGTTGAGCGAATAGGCATCGCCTTTCGGCCCGATACAGCCCGCGATCGCGATGCGCTCGATCTGGTCCTCGTAAGCGCGCGAGACACCGCGCAGGAAGTCGATGCATTTGTGCTGCATCTCGCGCAGCCCTTCCGCCGAATAGCCCAGCTTCGCGCCCCAGTCCGGGCTCGCGCGGTAGTCGAACCCCGCCATCAACGCCGAAAACCCGTGTTGAGCTGCCTTGTCGAGATAGCGGCGATACATGTTTTCCATGTCACGCACCGCTTCGGGCTTGTTCATCAACTCGAACATCGCGAAGTCGCGCAGCTCGTGACCGTGGCGATAGATCACCTCGGTCTCGGTGCCGCCTTCGGTGAGGTAGAGGATGCCGTCCTCTCGGGGAAAGGTGGTGCTCTGCAACGTCATGACGCTCTCCTTGTGTGACGCAGTTCGGTTCGGAAAACTTTTTGAAAGCGCATGAGAGGCGGTGAAATCAGCACGCGGCGCAGGTCGTTGATCCGGTCGTGCCGGACTTTGTCTTTACAGGGTGACGTTGGGTCACCTTATCACGCCGTCCATTGTGTGGCTACGTCGCCTCTTGTCGGCTCGGATTCGGTCGCGCGGTGACCTCTTGAACTGACGGATGAAACACGGGCTCCATCCCGAGCTCTGATGGGCGCGGTATGCTGCCGCCCATTCTCGACGGCGCTTGACCTCCCGCGAGGGCGAGCGCAGATTTCGCGGGCGAAAAGGAGGGGCGATCATGGCTCTGGAAGATGCGAAAATCCAAGTGGATCAGGCTTTTACGCGGGCAGAGGCGCGTGGCCTGAGCTTCGAGAACACCTTCGGCGGGGCCACCAGCTTTCTGCGGCGGCGCTATACGAAGGACCTCGCGGGCGCGCAGATCGCCGTGACCGGCGTCCCCTTCGATCAGGCGGTGACGAACCGCCCCGGTACGCGCTTCGGGCCGCGGGCGATCCGCGAAGCCTCGACGCTGCAGGCGTTCGACGCGCCCTATGGCTGGGGCTATGACCCGTTCTCAGAACTCGCCATCGTCGATTACGGTGACATGCCCTTCGACTATGCCAATGTGCCGGAGGTGCCGGGCCGGATCGAGGCGCATCTGGGCGCGATCTTCGGGGCGGGCGTCGTGCCGATCACGCTCGGCGGCGATCATTTCATTACCCTGCCGATCGTGCGCGCGGCCGCTGCCGCCCACGGGGAGATCGCGCTCGTTCAGTTCGACGCCCATTCCGACACCTGGGCCGATGACGATATGGACCGGATCGACCACGGCACGTTCCTCTACAAGGCGATCAAGTCGGGCGTTGTGAAGGCGGAGAACACCGTCTCGGTCGGTATCCGCACCGACAATCCCGATACGCTGGGCGTGACGATCGTGGATGCGCCTTCCGTGCATCGCGAGGGCGTCGAGGCCACGCTGGAACGCATCCGCGCGGTCGTGGGCGACAAGCCCTGTTACATCACCTTCGATATCGACGGGCTGGACCCGGCCTTCGCGCCGGGCACCGGCACGCCGGTCTGGGGCGGTCTGGCGAGCTGGCAGGCGGCAGAGCTGTTGCGCGGGCTCAAGGGCATCAACCTGATCGGCGGCGATGTCGTCGAGGTCTCTCCGCCCTACGATCCGACCGGCGTGACGGCCATCGCGGGCGCCCATGTCGCGACCGAGCTGATCGCGCTGGCCGGTTGGGGGCTGCGGGAGAGCGCGGCATGAACCGGGCCGTGACGATCCTCGCGCTCGGGCTGGCCGCGGTGGCCGTGGCCGATGGCTGGGTGCGCTTCGCCCCGATTGATCCCGCGCGCTACAAGGTCGAGGGCTTGGCAAAAGCGCCCGGCGATCACCCCGAGACGGGCGGGTTTCAGGCGGCCCGCGAGGTCTCCGATCCGCTGGTGCAAATGGCCGCGCTCGACAAGATCATCCGCGCCACCGCGCGCACGAAGCAGGTGGCCGGCAGCGTCGACGAGGGGCATGTGGCCTATGTCACCCGCTCCGCCTTCTTCGGCTTTCCCGACGTCACCACGCTTTGGGTCGAGGGCAACTCGCTGCAAATCCGCGGCCATCTCGTCTACGGCAAATCCGACCTCGGCGTGAACAAGGCCCGGATCATGGGCTGGCTCGACGAGGCGGGGCTGTAGCGGGTCTGTTCCGAGGCGCGCTTGCCGGGCCACAGCGATCAACTCTGACGGCGCGCTCCCTTGCGAAGAGAGGGGGCGAAGCCTAAGTGAGGCTCCATGCAGCCGGAGCCAGCATGACCATCATGTACCGTTATTTCTCCTGGGCCATCGCCGTCACCGTTGCGGGGCTGGTCGGGTCGTTCGCGCTGGGATTTGCCCAGACCGGCGGGCTGGGCGGCGCGGTCTCTTTCCTGATGATCACGGCGGTGCTTGCCGTACTGGAAATCTCGCTGAGCTTCGACAACGCCATCGTCAACGCCAACAAGCTGCACCAGATGACGCCGAAATGGCAGCGTCGCTTCCTGACTTGGGGCATCCTGATCGCGGTCTTCGGGATGCGTATCCTGTTCCCGCTGCTGATCGTCGTGATCGCCGCCGGGATCGGACCGTGGGAAGCGGTGCAACTGGCCGCGAAACATCCGGCGGAATATGCCGAGATCATCGAGGACGCACATCTGTCGATCGCGGGCTTCGGCGGGGCCTTCCTGATGATGGTCGCGCTTACCTATTTCATCGACGAGGGCAAAGAGGTCGACTGGATCCGAGCACTCGAACGCCGGTTGCGCGCGCTCGCCTCGATCCGCGGGCTCGAGATCGGCCTCGTGCTGATCGTCATTCTGGCCTTCACCTGGATCCTGCCGGAAGGGCGCGAAGACGAGTTCATGTTCGCCTCCATCTGCGGGCTTGCGACCTTCCTCGGTGTCGAAGTGCTCAGCCACGTGCTCGACCGGACGAATATCGCCGCCGAGACGGCCAAGGCGGGCCTCGGCGCGTTCCTCTATCTCGAAGTGCTCGACGCGTCCTTCAGCTTCGACGGGGTGATCGGGGCCTTCGCCCTGACTCAGAACCTGTTCCTGATCGCGATCGGTCTGGGGATCGGCGCGATGTATGTGCGCTCGATGACGCTGATGCTGGTGGAGCGCAACACGCTGAGTGAATTCCGCTATCTCGAGAACGGCGCCTTCTGGTCGATCCTGATCCTTTCCGTCGTCATGTTCGCGCAGACGCTGGTGGAAGTGCCCGAAGTGATTACCGGGCTGATCGGGGCGGGGCTGATCGGGCTAGCGCTCCTGTCCTCGATCCGGTTCAACCGGCGCAGCAGAGCCGCCGTCGAGAGTTGAAATTTTCTTGACAGACTGCGGCGCGCGCGGCACAGCAGGGGCACTTCGGTTCCGCCTTGGCGGATGAAAAGGGAACCCGGTGCGATGCGTGCATTCATTCCGGGGCTGCCCCCGCAACTGTGAGCGGCGAGTGACGGCTGACTGAGCCACTGGGGCGACCCGGGAAGGCCAGCCGAAACCAAGACCCGCGAGCCAGGAGACCTGCCGAGGCGCTCATCCTTTCTGCCTGTGCGGGGCGCGCAGCGGAGGCGGTCTTCCGTCAGTGGTGACATTCTCACCGTCGGCGGAAATTCCAAAAATTTCCAAAGACTTACGATGCGAAGTTCACGCGACCGCAGAGTCGCGATACGAGGGAATTGGATATGATCCGCACCCGTTTGACCATGGGCCTGATGCTCACCACCGCGCTGGCAGCCCCTGCGCTTGCGCAAGACAGCCAACCTTACCAACTCGATGAGATCGTGATCTATCACGGCGCGCTCGAGCCGCAATCGTCGGACAAGACCGCGCAGGCGGTCACCGTGCTGTCGCGCAACGAGCTGGAGCGTTCGGGCCAGACCCGCCTTGCCAATCTGATCGCGCAATCGCCGGGCGTCGGCATCCTGTCGCGCGGTCCGATGGGCGCGCAGACCGGCTTCACCATTCGCGGCGTGTCGCAGAACTACGTGAAGGTTATGGTGGACGGGATCGACGTCTCCGATCCGTCCGCGCCGCAGGTGCTGCCCGATCTGGGCCGGTTCAACACGTTCAACTACGACCGGGTCGAGATCATGCGCGGCTCGCAATCGGCGGTCTATGGCGGGCAGGCGGTCGCCGGTGTCATCAACCTCGACACGCCGCGCCCGACCGAGGATGGCGTGAGCCAGAGCGTCAAGTTTGAGCTCGGCTCCTACCACACCGCGAATGCGGCCTATAACTTCGGCTGGAAGAAGGGTGACGACGAGCTCGCGATCCAGCTTTCGAAAGTCTACACCGCAGGCTTCTCGGCCGCCGACAAGAAGAACGGCAATACCGAGAAAGACGGCTACCGCGCCGATCGCGTGAGCCTGCGTGCGCAGAAGCGTATCTCCGACAATCTGCTGATCGGCTTCAACGGGTTTGCGCAGAACGATCGGGGCGAGTTCGATAACGGCTTCAGCTCGCCGCCCACGGACAGCAACGAATACACCGTCCACAAGGAGCGGGGCGGGCGTCTCTTCGCGAAATTCGCGACAGGTCCGCTCGATCACGAGCTCGGTCTGACCTATTACACGACCTCGCGCTGGTATCCGGTCTATGACTATGGCTACGAGGGCAAGCGCCGCAAACTCGACTGGAAAGCCTCGACCGATCTCGGGCCGGGTCGCGTGACCTTCGGCGCCGATCGCACGCTGGAAACCTATACCGGCACCTATGTCACGGGCGATGTTCTGACCGCCGATACGGGCGTCTTCGGCGAATATGCCTTCTCGCCGATGGACGGGGTGAACGTGACCGCCTCGGCGCGCCATGACGATCACTCGGATTTCGGCGGCAACACCACGGGCCGTCTCGGCGTCACCTGGCAGGCCGATGCCGCGACCCTCTTGCGTGCCTCGGTGGGCAACGGGTTCCGCGCGCCGTCGGGCTACGAGCTCTATGACGGCTATGCGGGCAATCCCGATCTCAAGCCCGAGAAATCGCTGAGCTACGATCTGGGCGTCGAGCGTGATTTCGGCGCGCATAAGCTGACCGCGACGCTGTTCCACATCGAGGTGGACGACCTGATCGACTACAGCAACACGACCTACAGCTATTATCAGACCTCGGGCACCGCCAAGCGGCAGGGTCTGGAACTGGGTCTGAAAGGGCCGATCTCCAGCACGGTCAGCTACAGCCTCGGCTATACCTATCTGGACTCGAAGAACCCCGATGGCCTCTCTGCCGGCTCGACGTGGAACTCGGCTTTCGGGCGGCATACGCTGACCGCCGGGATCGACGCGCAGGTGACTGACAAGCTCACGCTCGCCGCCGATATGCGCGTGGTCACCGATCGTCAGAGCCAGCCCGATTACGGCCTGCTGAACGCGCAGATGACCTACGATCTGGGCAATGACAAAGAGGCCTATCTGCGCATCGAGAACCTGACCGACACCGATTACCAGCTCTGGCCGGGCTACGGCACTTCGGGTCGCGCCGCCTATGTGGGGCTGCGTGCGCGGTTCTGATCTGAAAGGGGCGGTTTGCGCCGCCCTTTTCGCCGCCTTGGCGGCGACCTCCTCTGCATGGGCGGAGGAGCCTGCGCGGGTCGTGTCCATGAACCTCTGCACGGATCAGTTGGCGCTGGCGCTGGCCGATCCGTCGCAGGTCGTCTCGGTCAGCCATTTCGCCACCGATCCGTCGATGTCTGTGCATTGGAAACAGGCTGAAGACCTGCCTGTAAACTACGGACGCGCCGAGGAAATTTCTATTCTGCATCCCGATCTCGTTCTGGCCGACACCTGGTCGAACCCGGACACGATCCGCATGTTGCGCACGCTCGGAATCCGGGTCGAGCAACTGCCGCCCGGCACCTCGCTGTCCGAAATTCGGGGCCGGATCGAGACGGTGGGCAAGCTGCTTGGCCATCCTGACCGCGCGGCGAAGATGCTCGCGGATTTCGATGCGCGGCTGGCGGCGATCAAAACGCCCGCGCCGGGGCTGAAAGCTGCGATCATCGGGCCCTCGGGCTATGGCTACGGGCCGCGGACCCTTGAAGGGCAAATCCTTGAAATGGCAGGGTTTCAGAATGTCGTCAGCGGGCCGGGGCTGGACTGGGGCGGCCGGTTGCCGCTGGAAGATCTGGTGATGGATCGCCCCGATCTGGTGGTCGTTGGCGGCTCGCAAGGCGGCACCGGCACGAGCCGCGCGCAGGAGGTGCTGGCGCACCCGGTGCTGCGCGATCTGCCGGTCGTGCGGGGGCTGCGCGATGCAAGCTGGACCTGTGGCGCGCCCGCGATGCTGAATGCGGTGGAGACGCTGGCAAAGCTCGGGCGTGAAATCGAGAAAGAGAAGTTGACGCAATGAGTTATCGCACGATCCTCATCCTTCTCTCCATCCTCTGCGCGGTGCTATTCGCAGCCTCACTGCTGATCGGGCCATCGGGGATTTCGCCGCTTGATGGCGTCTCTGCGCTGATCTCGGGCGATGGCGCGGCGGGCCTTGTGATGCGCGAGCTGCGCCTGCCGCGCGCGATCCTCGGGATCGGTGTCGGCGCCGCGCTGGGGCTGTCGGGCGCCGCGATGCAGGGCTTCTTGCGTAATCCGCTGGCCGAACCGGGGCTGATCGGCACCTCGGCTGGCGCCGCGCTTGGCGCGGTGATTGCGATCCAGACCGGGCTCTACGCGCTCTTCGCGCTGGCCCTGCCGCTGGCGGCGCTGGCGGGCGCGGGTGTGGCCGTCGCACTGATCCTGATCCTTGCGGGGCGCGAGGGCCGGGCGCTGGTGCTGATCCTTGCAGGCATCGCCGTCTCGGCGCTGGCGGCGGCGGCGACCGCGCTGGTGCTGAACCTCGCGCCTTCGCCCTATGCCGCGGCCGAGATCGTGTTCTGGATGATGGGCTCGCTCGCCGATCGTTCGATGACCCATGTCGCGCTGGCGCTGCCGTTCCTGATCGTCGGCGCGCTGATCCTGCTGCGCGCGGGCGCGGGGCTGGATGCGCTGAGCCTTGGGGAAGATGCTGCAGCTTCGATGGGTATCTCCTTGAAAAGGCTACGGCTTCAGATTGTCTTCGGCACGGCGCTGATGGTCGGTGCGGCCACGGCTGTCGCGGGCGCGATCGGCTTCGTCGGCCTCGTCGTGCCGCATCTGTTGCGCAAATCCGTGGGCGCGCGGCCCTCGCGGCTGCTTCCGGCTTCGGCGCTTGGCGGGGCGGCGATGCTGACGCTGGCCGATATTGCGACGCGGGTGATCGCGCCCGAGCGTGACCTGAAGTTGGGCGTGCTGACCGCGCTGGTCGGCGCGCCGTTCTTCCTGTCGATGATCCGAAAAATGGGGCGCGAGGGCTGATGCTGGAGCTGGAAAACCTTACCGTTCTGCGTGGCGAATGTCCGGTGGTCGATCGCGTCTCGGCGCAGGTCGGGCCGGGCGAGGTGATCGGTCTGATCGGGCCCAATGGTGCGGGCAAGACCTCGCTGCTGCGCGGGGCGATGGGGCTTTTGGCGCATCGCGGGGACAGTTCGCTATCGGCGCTCGACCCGATGGCGCGGGCGCGGGCGGCGGCGTGGCTGCCGCAGGCGCGCGAGATTGCCTGGGGGCTGTCGGTAGCCGATCTCGTCGCGCTGGGGCGGCTGCCGCATGGGCGCGATCAGGCGACGCGCGGGGCGGCTGCAGTGGAGGAAGCGCTGCGCCGGATGGGGCTCGACAACTACCGCGACCGCGCCGCCACGCAGCTCTCTGGCGGCGAGCAGGCGCGGGTGCTGATCGCGCGGGCGCTCGCGCAGGAAAGCCCGCTGATCCTTGCGGACGAGCCGATCGCAGGCCTCGATCCGGCGGCGCAGATTGCGACGATGCAGGTCTTCACCGCCCATGCGCAGGCGGGCGGGGCGGTGGTCACTTCGCTGCATGATCTTGGGCTGGCCGCGCGCCATTGCACCCGGCTTTGGGTGATGGATCGCGGGCGGCTGGTCGCGGACGGTGCGCCCGGCGAGGTGCTGACCGAGACGCTTCTTGCGCAGGTCTTCCACATCCGCGCGCACTTCAAGAACACGCCGGAAGGCCCCGTTTTTCAACCGCTTTCCACCTTGGGGGTCTGATGGCATTTCCGCCCGAGCGCATCGTCTGCCTGACCGAGGAGACGGTCGAGACGCTCTACCTTCTGGGTGAGGACGCGCGCATCGTCGGCGTGTCGGGCTACGCGGTGCGGCCCAAACGGGTGCGTCAGGAGAAGCCGCGCGTCTCGGCCTTCATCTCCGCCGATCTGCCGAAGATCCTCGCGCTGGAGCCGGACCTCGTTCTGACCTTCTCGGACCTTCAGGCCGATATCGTCGCGGGGCTGGTGCGCGAGGGCGTCGCCGTTCACGCGTTCAACCAACGCTCGGTCGCAGGCATCCTCGACATGATCTGCACGGTCGGCGCGCTGGTGGGCTGCACCGAGCGGGCGGAGCTGCTCGCCGCGGGTTACGAGACGCGTCTGGCGGAGATCGCCGCCAAGCCGCGCCCGAGCCGTCCGCGCGTCTGGTTCGAGGAATGGGATGAGCCGCTGATCTCTGCCGTGGGCTGGGTGTCGGAGCTGATCGAGATCGCGGGCGGGCGCGATGTCTTCGCCGATCTGGCGAGAGAGGGCAAAGCCAAGCATCGCATCGTCACTCCCGAACAAGTGATCGACGCCGCGCCCGAGGTCATCGTGGGGTCGTGGTGCGGCAAGAAGTTCCGGCCCGAGAAAGTTTCCGCAAGGCCAGGCTGGCAGGACGTTCCGGCTGTTGCGCGAAACCGGATTCACGAGGTCAAATCCACCCTGATCCTGCAGCCCGGGCCTGCAGCGCTAACGGACGGGCTCGACGCGCTGGAGGCCGCGATCTGGTCCGATCCGGGGTTGCGGGCGTAATAGTTCTTAGACATAGAGCCCTCGCGCGCTAGAGTGTCCGCGCAGGAACAGAGGCTACTTACCCCGCGGGAGGGGGCATGTTCACGCGTTTTATACGGTTTTCACCACTCGTCTTGTCAGCTCTGCTGACGCTCGCCGCAGTTTCCGGTTTGATCCTTACCGATTGGTTTCTGGTCGTCGCGATCCTTTTCGGTTTCCTGACGCTTGTCGGGATCCACGATCTGATCCAGACCAAGCACGCGATCACCCGAAACTATCCGATCCTCGGCCATCTGCGGTTCTTCTTCGAAGAGATCCGCCCCGAAATCCGCCAATACCTGATCGAGGGGGACGATGAGGACATTCCGTTTTCCCGCGCGACGCGCACGATCGTCTATCAGCGCGCCAAGGATATCGAGGATGCCAAGCCCTTCGGCACCCGTATCCGCGTCTCGGAATCCGGCTATCAGTGGATCACCCATTCGGTGAAGCCGCGTCATATCGAGGACAGCGACTTCCGCGTCGAGATCGGCGGCGAGGCGTGCAAGCAGCCCTACAAGGCGTCGATCTACAATATCTCGGCCATGTCCTTCGGGGCGCTGTCGGCCAATGCGATCATGGCGCTCAACAAGGGCGCGAAGATGGGCGGGTTTGCGCATGACACGGGCGAGGGCGGGATTTCGCGCTATCACCGTGAGGGCGGCGATCTGATCTACGAGGTCGGCTCGGGCTATTTCGGTTGCCGCAATCACGATGGCAGCTTCAACCCCGAGAAATTCGCCAAGCGTGCGCAGGATCCTCAGGTCAAGATGATCGAGCTGAAGCTGAGCCAAGGCGCGAAGCCGGGCCATGGCGGGATGCTGCCTGCGGCCAAGATCACCCCCGAGATCGCCGAGGCGCGCGACATTCCGATGGATCGCGACTGCATCTCGCCCGCCTCGCATTCGGCCTTCTCGACCCCGCTGGAGATGATGGAATTCATCGGCCAGCTGCGCGAGTTGTCGGGCGGCAAGCCGGTGGGCTTCAAGCTTTGTGTCGGTCACCGCCGCGAATTCATGTGCATCGTCAAGGCGATGCTGGAGACCGGCATCACCCCCGATTTCATCGTGGTCGACGGCAAGGAGGGCGGCACCGGGGCCGCACCTCTGGAATTCGCCAATCACATGGGCTTTCCGCTCGTCGAAGGTCTCAGCTTCGTGCATAACACGCTGCGCGGGGCGGGCTTGCGCGATCAAGTGAAGATCGGCGCCTCGGGCAAGGTCGTCACCGCCTTCCATATCGCCAAGGTTCTGGCAATCGGGGCGGATTGGGCGAACTCGGCGCGCGGCTTCATGTTCTCGATCGGTTGCATTCAGGCGCAGTCGTGCCACACGAATAAATGCCCGACCGGGGTGACCACGCAGGACCCGATCCGTCAGCGCGCTCTCGTCGTGCCGGAAAAGTCGACCCGCGTGGCCAATTTCCACCGCAACACCATGAAGGCGCTGGCCGAGATGACGGGGGCTGCGGGCCTCACCCATCCGGGGCAGTTCCTGCCGCATCACCTGCTGGTGCGCGACCGCGAGCGCGATTTCAAAGTGGGCGACGAGATCTACCACTACATGCCCGAAGGGTTCCTCCTGCGCGAGGATGACGACCGCTTCGGCTATCTCAAGCGCTGGAAACGCGCCCGCGCCGAGGCGTTCGAGCCCTTCGACAGCGGCGTGTGAGATCGGATTTCACGGTATCTTGGGAGAGGCGGCGACGGAGGTTGCCGCCTTTCTTTTTGGCGGCGTCTCTTGCTTGCGATGAGGGGAGTGCCCGAGGCGTCAGAACGCGTGTGAAACCGTGCCTGCGCCCGGGCGGCCAGCCCGGGCCGCGCCCGACCCTCCCCCCGGGAGGGCGCATTTGCACCGGCGCCGCGCGAACGCAGGTTGGGGAGAGGTGGATCGATAAACGGAAATCCACCTAGGGAGCGCATGCGCCCACCCAGAGTCGGGCGCAGCCCTCACCGCCCTGCCACGAGCTTTGCCACGACTTGTTCCGCCGGTCCTTCGAAGGGACCATGCGTGAAGGCGGCGGCGGTGCGGCCTGTCTCGGGGCAGTGATAGACGGCGTTGGAACTGAACGGCCCCGCGCCGGAATGGCCGAAGACGCGGGTGTCGCCCCAGTCGCCGCACATCAGCCCCAGCCCGTAACCATGCCGCGTCCAAGGGCGGTCGGGCAGCGCGCCTCCCAATTCGCGGCAGGCGGTCATGTGGGCGAATGCGGCTTTGGGCAGCAGCCCGCCCAGCCCGTGCAACAGCCGTGCGGCATCGCTCGCCGTGCCGATTAGCGTGCGGTGATAGACCCAGCCGGGGTCGTAGTCGCGCGCCTCAGGCCAGTGAAGCGCCGCGAAATCAGCGGGCGTTTGGGCGAGCCGGACACTATCCAGCCCCAGCGGCCCTGCGATCCGCTCTTGCACCAGTTCCGCGAGACTCGGGCCTGCGGCGCCTTCGATCACCTCACGGGCGAGCATGTAGCCGAGGTTGGAATAGCGCCACCCTTCGCCGGGCGGAAATGGCGCGGGCAGCGCGAGCGTCCGGGCCACGAGCAGATCGCGCGACCACGGCGTGCGTCCCGCCGCGACATCCGCGTGATAGGCGGGCAGGGTGCCGTAATCGGGCAGGCCTGCGCTGTGCTCCAGAAGCTGCGCCAGCGTACCCCCCGCGCGCAGCTCCGGCAGATCGAGCGGCGCGTCCAGATCGAGCCGCTTCTCAGACTCGAGCATCAGCGCCAGCGCCGCGATCACGGGCTTGGTGAAGCTCCAATACGGAAAGAGCCGCGCCCCTGATTGGGCCGTTTGGCAGCGGCCGTCGCGGTCGATCGTCGCGGTGAAGGCGGTGGGGGATTGGGTCAAAGCTTTGTCTTTATATGATTTTTCAGATGGGGCGGGCAGGACGTTTTCCAATGGTATGTCATTTGCCGCATTGCGGCGCTGAAAAAAGTTGAAACGGCTTTGGCGTTTTGTATCATCACTTATGAATATGATCATGGGAGGAAGGGAGGCTTTCATGAGAGACGCACCCAAAGCATTTTGGTCACCGCTCGCCGCCGGCACCGCGCTCGGCCTGGCTCTGCTGTTGACCTTCGTCGTGACCGGGCATGGGCTCGGCGCATCCGGCTTCGTGACCCGCTTCGCGGCACAGGCCAATGACTGGGTCGCCCCGCAGGCGACCGCAGACAATTCCTATTTCGGGCCTTTCATGGCGGCGGGTAGCCCGCTTCTGAGCTGGATCACTTGGGAAGTGGTCGGCGTCCTGATCGGGGCGTGGCTCGGCGCGAAAGGCGCGGGCCGGATTTCGGTCAAGGTAGAGCGCGGCCCGCGCACCACGAGCGGCAATCGCCTCGTCTACGCGCTGCTGGGCGGCGCGCTGGTGGGCTTCGGCGCGCGTCTGGCGCGCGGCTGCACCTCGGGTCTGGGCCTGTCGGGCAGCGCGACGCTCGCCGTGGCGGGCTTCGTCTTCCTGATCGGCTTCTTCGCGGCGGGCTTCGCCGTCTCCATGATGATGCGGAGGATCTGGCAATGAGCATCCCTCTTTACGATAGCGGCATAGCCTCGGGCCTCCTGTCGGGCATTCTGTTCGGCTACGCGCTGGAGGCGGCGGGCTTCGGCTCTCCGCGCAAGCTGACGGGGCAGTTCACCCTGCGCGACTTTTCGGTCTTCAAGGTGATGTTCACCGCCGTGATCGTCTGCGCCGTGGGGCTTTACGTGCTGCGGACAATGGGCTGGATGGGCCCGGCTGCGGTCTTCATCCCGACGCTCTTCTTCTGGGCGATCCTGCTGGGCGGCGTCTTCATCGGCGCGGGCTTTGCTGTGGGCGGCTATTGCCCGGGCACGTCGGTGGTCGGTGTGGCCTCCGGCCGGATCGACGCGGTGGTCTTCGCGATCGGCATGGTGCTCGGCACCTCGGTCTTCGCCTGGGTCTTCGACCCGATCAAGGATTTCTACCTCGCTGGTCAGGGGCCGACGGCACAGACGCTGCCGCAGCTCTTCGGACTGCCGGAATGGGTGATCCTGCTGGCGCTGATCATCATCGCCGCCGTGGGCTTCCGCCTCGGCACGATCCTCGAGCGGTCGCGCGGCGGTCCGTTCACCGCCGAAGAGGTCTGCGCCCCGGATGACGAGGCCGACGAGTTCGCCCTGACGTCGGCATCGGCAGATGCGCGCGGGTAACGGTTTGTAATACGGACGAAATTCTAGGGAGGAAAAAGTCCATGAAACTGCATAAGAAACGCAAGAGCCTGCTGCGCGCCGCGATGGTGCCGGTGACTGCGGTCGCGATGAGCGCCGCCGTTCCCGCCACCTCCAGCGCGCAGGCGACCAACCCCTGCGCTCCGGCTGTGACGAATCCCTGTGCGCCGGCCAACCCCTGCGCACCGGCGGCCGCCAACCCTTGCGCACCGGCTGCGGCAAACCCCTGTGCGCCCTCGGCGGCCAAGGCCGCGGATGCGGGCAGCGAGGCGGCACCGATGGCGAACGGGCCCTATGACACCACCGTCAAGGCAACCCAGGCGCCCTATGGCGACAAGATGCCCCCGATCGTCGACAACTACCTGCGCGCGACGCCCTATGTCGGCACCGGTGGCTTCATCGACCCGACGGGCATTCCGATGCTCAAGATGCTCGGCTTCAAGACCGTCGTGAGCCTGCTCAAGCCCGACGAAGGCGCGCCGAACGAGGGCGATCTCGTGCAGAAGGCCGGGATGAATTACATCCAGATCTCCGTGCCGACCAAGGCGCCGACCGAGGAGCAGGTCGCGGAATTCGCGAAGATCGTCGAAGACCCGGCGAACTACCCGATCCTGCTGCATTGCGAGAGCTCGAACCGGGTGGGCGCGATGTGGGCGCTCTACCGCGCCTCGAAAGGCGTGCCGAACGAGATCGCCATCGAGGAAGGCCGTCAGGTCGGTCTGAAGACCTCGCGCGAACCGGCTGTGCGTGAAATGCTCGGCATGGAGCCGCTCTGAGCGCAGATGCCGCGATGACAAGGACGGGGTCAGCGCCTAGGCTGGCCCCGTTCGCATGAGGAGAGACCGATGACCCGACCCGAAACGCCCTCCGAGATGTCACCCGACAGCGCCAACCCGGCGACGCCCGCGCCCACGCTGCGCATCGTCAATCCGGGGATCGAGGGGCTGCCGCGTGCGCGCCTGGAGGAGATGCATGACGCGGCCGAGACCGTGCTCGAATGCGAGACGGTGCTGGCGAAGTCGGGGATGAGCGTGGTGTCGGAAGTGCTGCGCGGGCAGGGGGATTTCCTCGTCTGGTCGCGCTACCCGCAGGGCGATGTCTTCGATACCGAGACGCATTGCCACTATTTCTACCACGCCCATGATGCGCGCGAGATGGCCGAGGGCGAGAACGGGCATTTCCACCTGTTCATGCGCCCCGAAGGGATCATTCCGGGGCTGGAGCCGTGGAACCTGCCCGGTGCGAAGATCCCCGAGGACCGGGCGGCGCGCTTCGTCCATATCGGCGCGATCAGCGTGGATGCGAAGGGCCGGGCGATCCGCATTTTCACGACCAATCGCTGGGTGACGGATGAGTGCCTCTACCGCGCCGAGGACATGATCCGGCTGCTCGATCATTTCGCGATCGAACTGGCGCATCCGAACTGGGCGGTGAACCTGTGGCTGAGCGGAATGGTGACGCTCTACCGTCCGCAATTCGCGGCGCTCCTGCGCGCGCGGGATGCGCAGATCGAGGCATGGCTGGCGGATCATCCGGGCAGCGAGGTGCTGGAAGATCGCGGCTTGCAGAATATCAGTCAGTGGCCCGTCGATCCGGTCGCCCAGATCGGCGCGATCGAGGACAAGCTCGACCTCTGAGGCGCGGGGCTACACCGGCACGCTCGAGGGTGCGCAGTCATTGACCGAGAGGATCTCGGGCGCGCGGGTCTTCGCGTTCCACTCCACCTCCCAGGCGCGGCAGGGGCCGGATTTGTTCTTCAGCTGCCGCCAGCGCAGCCGGGGCGAGTCCACCCCCTCGCGCAGCAGCTTGTCGTAGACGGGCATCGCGTGCCAGCGCGTCTCCGCCGCGTTCGAGCCGCCATCGGGCAGGATCAGGCACAGCCCCGTGGCGCGGCCCTCCTTGGCGGCCAGTTGCAGCCGCCGTCCGGCCGTCAGCCCGATCTCGCGCGGCAATTCCCCGATCACCAGCGGCACCGAGCCGTCGCGCAACGCCTCTTCCATCACCGCGAGCGTGTCGGTCTGGTCCTTGCCGCGCGCCAGCAGAAGCCGCGCCGGGTCGAAGAAGCTCACCAGCCCGCGCGGGTTGAGCCCCTCGCGGCGATGGCGCTCGTTCACCCAGAGGATCGGCCCCGTGGTGCTGGCGCAGACCGCGCAGGCAAAGCTCGTGGTGCCGATGCCGCAGACCTCATGGGTGCGGCCTTCGCGCAGGGGGAACGGGTGGGGCGTGGTCATCGGAGCGGCAGCGGGTTGAGTGAAAACAAAACATGAACATTGTATGCAAGAGAAACCCGGCCTGCAAGGGATCGCAGGCCGGGCAAACAGAATGCCGAAAGCGGCGGGGCGTTACCTCAGGAACTCGAGCAGCGCGATGTTGAACTCTTCCGAATGGGTCACGTTGCAGCCATGCGGCGCGCCCTTGATCGTGAAGAACTGGCTGTCGGGGATCGCGTGGTAGGTTCGCGCACCGGAGCCTTCGAGCGGCACGATCGCGTCGCTGTCGCCGTGGATCACAAGAACCGGGACCCGCACCGCCTCCAGATCCTCGCGGAAATCGGTCGTGCCGAAAGCCTCCATGCAGCCAAGTGCTGCGCTCTGGTCGGACTGGTTGCACAGCGTCACCGCCTGTTCGCATTCCTCGGCAGAGGCTTTGAGTTTTCCGTCGACGCTGTAGAAATTCTCGACGAATTGCGGGAAGAACGCCTCGCGCCCGTCGCGCAGGCCCTGTTCCATCTCGCCTGCGGCTTCCTTGGTCAGCGGACCGTCGGGATTGTTATCGCTTTGCATCAGGCAAGGCGTCACGGCGGAGGCGAAAACAGCGGCGCGCAGACGGTCCTCGCCATGGTTGCGGATGTAGCGCGCGACCTCGCCGCCACCCATCGAGAAGCCCACCAGCGTCACGTCGCGCAAATCCATCGCGGTAAGGATCGCATCGAGATCGGCGGCAAGCGTGTCGTAATCGAAGCCTTCGGTGGGTTTTTCCGCGAGACCGAAGCCGCGACGGTCATAGGTGATGACGCGGTGACCGGCAGCGATCAGCGCCGGGACTTGTTTTTCCCACGCCTTGCCCGAGAGCGGCCAGCCGTGGATCAGGACCACGGGCCGACCCGAGCCGCCATGGTCGATTGCGTTGAGTTGGCCGGGGCCGAGCGGGGCTGCTGTCATGGGGGTCCTCCTGCGTCTTCAGCGTTTGAAGATCTCACCTGTTCACTGAAGTAACGCGGGCGACGCAGGCAAAGGTCCGAAATCTCATATATTTTTTGCATGTTTTCGCAGCTCGGCGGGAGGACGCCGAATTCCGTCGATCGCGGTGCCGTGCAACCCCCTCACATGCTTTGATCATTGCAATTAGGGCCCGTTCGCCTTATGTATTCTCTCGCTACGTTTGATTCCCAGATGCACTGTCTCCTTACGGCTTCAGTTTGCTTTCAAGAACTGACTACGCCGAGCTGACGCATTTCGCAGGCAGCATAATTTAATAGGAGACTCACGATGGCCGAAGGCACCGTGAAATGGTTCAATAGCACCAAGGGTTATGGCTTCATCGCACCGAACGATGGCGGCAAAGACATCTTCCTTCACATCTCCGCCGTTGAGCGCGCTGGCATCCAGCGTCTCGATGACGGTCAGAAAGTGACCTACGATCTGGAAACCGGCCGTGACGGCCGCCAGTCGGCAGGTAACATCGCGCTCGCGTAAGCTGAGCCCGTGTGACGGTTTGAGACGGCCCGCGCAATCGCGCGGGCCGTTTTCATTTGGACCTTACCAGACGTCCGGGTCGATACCCTTCGCGCTGAGTTCCGAGAACTTGTCCTGCAAGAAACGCTGGAACGGCTGATCGGCGTAAGCGCCGCTCGCCACGTATTCGAGCCCCGACAGATGGTGGAAGGGCTTGAAATAGCCCGGCATTCTGAAGGCTTCCGCCTCGCGCACGGATTGCGCGCCTGCATTCGCGGCCGGGATCAGCACCTGTGTCGGCGTGAAATTCACCGCCCATTTCTGCGCCAGAGCGCGCTCCTCCAGAGCCTCGCCGTCGAAATCGGTGACCTCGCGCGCGCCCCAGAGATCGAGCTGCACGACCATGTAGCTCTTCTCGATCAGCCCGGTGATCTCGGGCTTGGCGAAATTCACCAGATGCATCTCGCGGCAATAGGGGCAGCCGCGCTGTTCGAAGATCACCAGAAGCCCCTTGCCCTGATCGGCGGCCTCCTGAAGATCCTCTCCCAGATCGAGAAAGCCCTCGTGGAAGAAGGGCTGCTGATAGAGCCCGCCATCGCCCATCACCGCCTCGGCCTGCACGGGCCGCGCGCCTCCCAACGCGCCTCCCACTGTCATCGCCCCGACTGTCAGGGCCAACACCTCGCGTCTGTTCATCGCGTCGTCCTCCCTTGTGAGAGGTCAAGTATAGCACAGGCCGGGCGAATGGCGGGAATTACGCGCTGAGGGCCGCGCCCGACCTCGGGTGGGCGCTCGCGAGATGTGGGCGGATGCGTGTTATTTCTCAACCGCCCCGTCGGCCTGTTCTCGGGAATACGGTGAAGACGCCCCCTCGGGTAGGGAAGTCCTTGCTTGATCGAACGGAGTGCACCCTCGATAGTCTTGAGAAAGTCTATTAGTCGCAAATAAATTTGGTCTCTACCATGCAGGCAATACCCGCAGCGTTCCTACTTGGATTTCTTCTGTGCCCGGTGGTCGTCACCCATGCCCAGGCGCGGGAAATCGCTTTAGTAAACTCAGAGGATCTGCGCTGCTACGGCGTTGAGCGTGCAAGTCGATGGGGCGCGGAGTCGCTAACCGGACTCGCGTTTACGCTTGATAGTGGGAAGACTGTATATCGAGGCAAGCCGAGCTTTGCGCCGCTGCCTGATTTCTCTCCCGATGAGCAGGCGATCGTTGACGCGGTCGCGTCCGATTTCCGCGTTGGTGCCTTGGCCTATTATCGCGAATGGATGACGCCAATCGCGCAAAGTCGACCTCTCCCCGAAACACTTTCGCCCGAGGCGGCACGCTTTATTGAAGCATTTATTGGATGTCTCGACCGGAAGGTGGGCATATAAGGTTGCTCTCGTGGCTTGATGCCGGGGCGAGAGGCGGATCGCTTCCCCCGCAACGAAAAAGGCCCCGCGCTCGCGGGGCCTTCTCCAATCTCGTAACCGTCAGCCTCAGGCTTTGGCGAGGTTGCGCAGCACGTAGTGCAGCACGCCGCCGTTCTTGAGGTATTCGATCTCCACCGCGGTATCGATCCGGCTCTTGAGTTTGATCTCTTTGGTCGAGCCGTCCTTGTAGGTGATGGTGCAGGGCACGATCGACTGCGGCTTGATTTCGCCTTCCAGACCTTCGATCGAGACCTCTTCCTCACCGGTCAGGTTCAGATCCTTGCGGGTCTGGCCGTCGGTGAACTCGAAGGGGATCACGCCGAAGCCGACGAGGTTCGAGCGGTGGATACGCTCGAAGCTCTCCGCGATCACGGCCTTGACGCCGAGCAGGTTGGTGCCCTTCGCCGCCCAGTCGCGCGAGGAGCCTGCGCCGTATTGCTCGCCACCGAAGATCACCAGCGGCTTGCCGGCTTTCTCATAGGCCATCGCCGCGTCAAAGATCGAGGTCTGCTCGCCATCGGGGCCCTTGGTGTAGCCGCCTTCGACGCCGTCCAGCATCTCGTTCTTGATCCGGATGTTGGCGAAGGTGCCGCGCATCATGACTTCGTGGTTACCACGGCGCGAACCGTAGCTGTTGAAGTCCTTCGGTGCGACCTGACGCTCGACCAGGTATTTCCCGGCCGGGGTGTCGGGCTTGAACGAACCCGCCGGCGAGATGTGGTCGGTGGTCACGAAATCGCCTAGCACGGCGAGGATGCCCGCGCCCGAGATGTTCGAGATCGTGCCGGCTTCCGGCGACATGCCTTTGAAGTAGGGCGGGTTCTGGATGTAGGTCGACTGCGGCGGCCAGTCATAGGTTTCGCCGCCTTCGACTTCCACGCCTTGCCACTTCTCGTCGCCTTTGAAGACATCGGCGTATTTCTCGATGAACTTCTCGCGGGTGACGACCTTCTCGACGAGATCGGCGATCTCCTTGTCGGAGGGCCAGATGTCTTTCAGGTAGACGTCCTTGCCATCCGGCGTCTGAGCGATCGGATCGCTCGACAGATCGATGTTCATGTCGCCAGCCAGCGCGTAGGCCACCACGAGGGGCGGGGACGCGAGGTAGTTGGCGCGCACGTCGGGCGAGATCCGGCCTTCGAAGTTCCGGTTGCCCGAGAGCACCGAGGTCGCGATCAGGTCGTTGTCGTTGATCGCCTTCGAGATTTCCGGCTGGAGCGGACCCGAGTTACCGATACAGGTGGTGCAGCCGTAACCCACGAGGTTGAAGCCCACCGCGTCGAGATCTTCCTGGAGGCCGGCGGCTTCCAGATATTCCGACACGACCTGCGAGCCAGGCGCCAGCGACGTCTTCACCCAGGGCTTGCGGTTCAGGCCCAGTTCACGCGCCTTGCGCGCCACGAGACCCGCGCCGATCAGCACATAGGGGTTCGAGGTGTTGGTGCAGGACGTGATCGAGGCGATCACCACCGAACCGTCATGCAGTTCGTAATCCTCGCCCTCGACCTTGGCGGTCTTGCCGATGGTGACCGATTTGGTCGCGATCGGGCCTTCGGCGGCCATGTTCTTGGCTTCCGACGAGATGTCGATGCCGCGGTAATCGGCAACCACACCCTCGAACGCGTCGGCGGCGTTGGTCAGCGCAACGTAGTCCTGCGGACGCTTCGGACCCGAGATCGCCGGAACGATCGTGTTCATGTCCAGCTCGAGCGTCGAGGAGTAGACCGGCGCGTAATCCGCGTCGCGCCACATGCCGTTTTCCTTGGCATAGGCTTCGACCAGCGCGATGCGGTCCTTGTCGCGGCCCGTCTGCTCGAGATAGCGCAGGGTTTCCTCATCGACCGGGAAGAAGCCACAGGTCGCACCGTATTCGGGCGCCATGTTGGCGATGGTCGCGCGCTGCGCCAGCGGCAGGTTGTCGAGGCCGTCGCCGTAGAATTCGACGAACTTGCCGACCACGCCATGGGCGCGGAGCATTTCGACGACTTTCAGCACGAGGTCGGTGCCGGTGGTGCCTTCGACCATGGCGCCGGTGAGCTTGAAGCCCACGACTTCCGGGATCAGCATCGAGATCGGCTGGCCGAGCATGCCGGCTTCAGCTTCGATACCGCCCACGCCCCAGCCGAGAACGGCCGCGCCGTTGACCATGGTGGTGTGGCTGTCGGTTCCGACGAGCGTGTCGGGATAGGCGACTTCGGTGCCGTCCTGATCCTTGTCGGTCCAGACGGTCTGGGCGAGATATTCGAGGTTCACCTGGTGGCAGATGCCGGTACCCGGCGGAACCACGCGGAAGTTCTCGAACGCGGTCTGGCCCCATTTGAGGAACTTGTAGCGCTCGATGTTGCGCTCGTATTCGCGGTCGACGTTCATCTGGAACGCGCGCGGGTTGCCGAATTCGTCGATCATCACCGAGTGGTCGATCACGAGGTCGACGGGCACGAGCGGGTTGATCTTCTGTGCGTCGCCGCCAAGACCCTTGATGCCGTCACGCATTGCCGCGAGGTCGACCACGGCCGGAACGCCGGTGAAGTCCTGCATCAGCACGCGGGCGGGGCGGTAGGCGATCTCGCGCGGGTTCTTGCCGCCTTGCTCGGCCCATTCGCCGAAGGCTTTGATGTCGTCGGTCGAGATCGTGAAGCCGTTATCCTCGAACCGAAGAAGGTTCTCCAGAACCACCTTCAGCGAAGCGGGCAGCTTCGAGAAATCACCCAGGCCAGCCTCGGTGGCGGCGGGGATCGAGTAATAAGCATAGGTTTTCGAACCGACGCTGAGTTCGCGGCGGGTCTTTGCGGTATCCTTACCGGTAACGATGGGCATGAGAATGGCCTCCCTTCAAGGGTCCTAAGGGTGTCGCTGGCGTGTGTTTGCCCCAAGCGCGCGATCCGTTCAAGAGGGTCGGGGCATTTTTAGTATACCATTGCACACAAAAACACGCGACTGGAGCGACCCAGCGTCATCTTGAACCGCGCTTGGGCCGTATACGTTGGACATATATCGTTTCGCGCGCCCGGACAGAAAGAAATCTCTCAAAACATTGATTAGGCATGGTCTGAGCAGAAACGCTAGGTATAAAGACGGCGAAGTGAGGAGTGTTTTTCGAGTGCGCGCAGGACGTTTGACCGCGATGGGAGCTGCTTTCGCCGCAGGGCTGGTAAGCTTTGCGGAATTTGCGTCTGCCCAAGGGGCAGCCGACGCGCCGCCCGGGATGCGTCTCAACGCCTCCGAGGCGCTTCTCGACCAGATGGCCTCCGAGAAGTCCGACACCCCCGCGAAGCCGAACCCCGTGGCGCCCGATCCCGACACCGAAGGCGAGCACGACCCGGTCGTGGTCGAGCTTTATACCTCGCAGGGCTGCTCGTCCTGCCCGCCGGCGGATGCGCTCTTGAAGGAGCTCACGGATCGGGACGATGTGATCGCGCTGGCGCTGCATGTCGATTATTGGGATTATCTCGGCTGGAAGGATCCCTTTGGAAAGCCTGAGTTTTCCGCCCGGCAGAAATCCTATGCGATCGCCGCGGGCGAGCGCACGGTCTACACACCGCAGATGATCATCGCCGGCCGCGAGGCCCTGATCGGGCCGCAGGAAGCGGCGCTCGATACCGCCATCGCACGCGAGAGCGACGCCCATCCCGAGGTCGATCTGAAGATCACGGGGAAGGGCGATCATTACGAGATCGCGCTGAGCCCGGTCGATAAGCTGGAGACGCCCGCGATGGTGCAGCTCGTGCGCTACAAGCCCTCCGCCACGGTCGACATCCTGCGCGGCGAGAATGCCGGGCGCACGGTGACCTACAAGAACATCGTCACCAGCCTGACCGGCATCGCCGAATGGGACGGGCGCGCGCCTGTGACGCTCTCGGTCGATCTCGACGGGGACGCGCCCGCCGTGGTGATCGTTCAGGAATCCCGTCCGAGCAAGAACGGCCCGCTGCCTGGGCCGATCCTCGCCGCGGGTCAGCTGGACTGACCGGGGCGGATCGAGCTGCGCCGAGCCCGTCAGGGCAGGGCGCAACCGTCCCTTCGGAGCCCTGATTTTTCCTTGCATCCAGGCGCGCATCCCGTATAAGGCCGCATCTTCCGCGTTTGCTATGAACCGGCGGAGCCTCTCGTGTTGGGTTGCGGAAGTGTCAGACGCCCAACTTTGAAGCCGCCTCGAAATACAGGAGTTCGCATGCCGCTTTACGAGCATGTCCTCATCGCGCGTCAGGATCTGTCCAACGCGCAGGCCGAAGGCCTTGTCGAACATTTCTCCACGGTCCTGTCGGACAACGGCGGCAAAGTCGTCGATTCCGAATACTGGGGCGTGAAGACCATGGCCTACAAGATCAACAAGAACCGCAAGGGCCACTACGCCTACCTGCGCACCGACGCCCCGTCGGCAGCCGTGCAGGAAATGGAGCGTCTGGCCCGTCTGCATGACGACGTGATGCGCGTCCTGACCATCAAGGTCGACGAGCACGAAGAGGGCCCCTCGGTCCAGATGCAGAAACGTGACGAACGCGACAACCGTCGCGAGCGCCGTTGATCGGTAGACAGGAGTAGACACCATGGCAAAACCGTTTTTCCGCCGTCGTAAGGTCTGCCCGTTCTCGGGTGAGAACGCGCCGAAGATCGACTACAAGGACACCCGTCTTCTGCAGCGCTACATCTCTGAGCGCGGCAAGATCGTCCCCGCCCGCATCACCGCCGTTTCGGCGAAGAAGCAGCGTGAACTGGCCCGCGCGATCAAGCGCGCCCGTTTCCTCGCCCTGCTCCCCTACGCCGTGAAATAAGGAGACCGACCGATGGAAGTGATCCTTCTCGAACGCGTGGCCAAGCTCGGCCAGATGGGTGACGTCGTCACCGTCAAGGACGGCTTCGGCCGTAACTACCTGCTGCCGCAAGGCAAGGCACTGCGCGCCAACGAATCCAACATCAAGAGCTTCGAAGAGCGCAAAGCGCAGCTCGAGGCCCGCAACCTCGAAACCAAGAAAGAAGCCGAAGCTCTGGCGTCGAAGATCGACGGCGAGACCTTCGTCGTGATCCGTTCGGCTTCGGACGGCGGCAACCTCTACGGTTCGGTCACCACCCGCGACGCGGCGAACATCGCCTCCGAGCAAGGTTTCTCGGTCGACCGCAAGCAGGTCATCATCCGCCAGCCGATCAAGGTTCTCGGCCTGCATGACGTCGAAGTGCACCTGCACCCCGAAGTCGTCGCCGAGATCCAGCTTAACGTCGCACGTTCGCCCGAAGAGGCCGAACTGCAAGCGTCGGGCAAGTCGATCCAGGACGTGGCGGCTGAAGAAGAGGCTGCAGCCGAATTCGAGATCGCCGAACTGTTCGACGATATCGGCGGCGCGACCTCCGACGACGACGAGGGCGGCCCCGTTGCCACCCCCGAGTCGGCCGAAGACGAAAACAACGCCTGATCGGTCGCTTCGACCTTTCAGTCCTAAAGACAGAAAACCGCGCCTTTCGGGGCGCGGTTTTTTCATGCTTGCCTGTCAGGGTGGTTCTGCTGAAATATGTCTAATGACATAGTCGGGCCGCGACGTGCGGCGCAGACCCCGGAACCGCGTGCCGCAATCCGGCGTTGGCCCCTAAATGGCCCTCAGGGCTTTGAAAACAGGGGACATGCATGACGAAACGATCGGGGCAGGGCCCACGCGATGACGCATCGAGCCGACGCGACCGGCTCGTGCAGGCGGGGCTTCTGGGCTTCGGCGCCTATCTCATGTGGCGGCGCTATCAGGACGATCGGCAGGCCGCGATCCACGGGCCCACGGAAGGCCGCAGCGCCCGTCATGTCCCCGCGACCCGCACCGACCGCTATGACCGGCCCGCCGACCGCGCGCTGGGACGTCAGGCGGAAAGCCCGTTCGATATCCCCCGCGCAGGCTGGAAGGCCATCGCCAAGCGCGCTTACGGTCAGATCGACGAGGACCGCGTGCTGGCCGTCGCCGCGGGCGTGACCTTCTACGCGCTGCTCGCCCTGTTCCCGGCCCTGACCGCCACCGTCTCGATCTACGGCATTTTCGCGGATCGCCAGACCATGCTGCAGGACCTCGATGCGCTCAAGAACGTCATTCCGCCCGAGGCGCTGACGCTGATCCGAAACCAGTTGGAGCAGTTGATCGGGTCGAGTTCCAACGCGCTCGGCCTAGCCTCGATCTTCGGCGTCCTTCTGGCGCTCTGGTCGGCCAATGGGGGCGCGAAGGCGATGATCGGCGCGCTCAACGTGGCCTATGGCGAGAAAGAACGGCGCAGCTTCGTGCAGCTCAACGCTTTTGGGCTGGGCATGACGATCACCGGGATTGTCATGGTCTGCGCGCTGATCCTCGTAGCCGCC
This sequence comes from Thioclava sp. F36-6, assembly GCF_002020305.1. Lineage (NCBI taxonomy): Bacteria > Pseudomonadati > Pseudomonadota > Alphaproteobacteria > Rhodobacterales > Paracoccaceae > Thioclava > Thioclava sp. F36-6. Next base: position 111,946 of record NZ_MPZX01000003.1, read on the forward strand.
GTGCTGCCCGTGATGCTCGATTACATCCCGATGGGCGGGGCGCTGGATGCGGTGCTGCGCTGGGGGCGCTGGCCGGTGATGGCGCTGGTTCTGGTGGGGATGCTGATGCTGCTCTATCGCTACGCGCCCGCACGCAACGCGCCGCGTTGGATCTGGGTCGTGCCGGGGGCGATTGCGGCTTCCATCCTGCTGCTGATCGTCTCGGCGGGCTTCTCTTTCTACACCTCGAACTTCGCGAATTACTCGAGCACCTATGGCTCGATCGGCGCGGTGGTCGTGCTGATGATGTGGATCTGGCTCTCGACGACGGCGGTGCTTTTGGGGGCCGAAATCAATTCCGAGGCCGAGCATCAGACCGCGCAGGACAGCACCATCGGAGACCCGCGTCCCTTGGGCGCGCGCAACGCCGTGGTGGCCGATGCGGTCGCGCCTGCGCCCTCGCGCAAGCGCTGAGCGCGGCAGGGCGCGCGAAACGGGCCTCAAAATCGCCGTTTTTACAGGGAATCCTGTCCGGGCAAGCAACCCTGACGAGGCCCTGCCATGCGGCTGTTTTCGATCCTGCACTTCGCGCTGACCCACACGATCCTCGTGACGGGCGGGCTTCTGTACCTGCATGATCCCGAAGGCGCGCGCGACCGGCTCGCATCGGCGGGCGAGGTGCTGCGCACGGCGATCTACGACCGGGTCGCACCGGCCAATCCGGCGGCGGATCGCACGGCGTCCCTGCAGGTGGATCGTGCAGCCCAGAAGCTGCGCGAGGTGGCGACCGCGACCGATCTGCCCTCGCTGATCCCGAACGCGAAATTCCTGAAAGTACCGACCGCGGAGTGAGACGGGAAGAGAATGGCGGCGGGCGCGCCCCGCGCCACGTGCCATCCGCGAACGCAAAAGGCCGCCCCGAGAGGCGGCCTTCGCTATTACTGGGCGGAGTGCCCGAAGATCACAGCTCGTCGAGCTTCTCGATCTCTTTCTGCAGCTCTTCCTTGGTGACTTCCTTGTCGTCCACCTTGGCTTCGCCAGCGATGTAATCGACGACCTTGTCTTCGAAGAGCGGCGCGCGCAGCTGCTGCTGCATCTGCGGGTTCTGCTGCACGAATTCGAAGAAGGCGCGCTCCTGACCCGGGTACTGACGTGCCTGGTTCATGATCGCCTGGGTCATCTCGGCGTCGGAGACCTCGATCTCCTGCTTGCGACCGATTTCGGCGAGCAGCAGGCCAAGGCGCACGCGGCGCTCGGCGAGGGTGTTGTGCTCGTCGGTGGTCTCGATCTCGCCGTGGTCATGGCCGTGATCGTCCGGGTTCTCTTCGTGATAGAGCTGGTGCGCGATCTGCTTGGCCTCGGCTTCCACGAGCGAGGGGGGCAGGTCGAACTTCACCTGATCGTCGAGCTGGTCGAGCAGGCCACGCTTCATCACCTGACGCGCAGCGCCCTGGTATTCAGCTTCCAGACGCTCTGCGACCTGCGCTTTCAGCGCGGCGAGGTCTTCGGCGCCGAACTGCTTGGCCATCTCGTCGTCGATCTCGGCAGCCTTCGGCGCCTTCACTTCGTGGACCTTGCACTTGAACAGCGCTTCCTTGCCCGCAAGATGCTCCGCACCGTATTCGGTCGGGAAGGTCACGGTCACTTCGACGTCGTCACCGGCTTTCGCGCCGACGAGCTGCTCTTCGAAGCCCGGGATGAACGAGCCCGAACCGACTTCCAGCGGGTAGCCTTCGCCCTTGCCGCCTTCGAACGCTTCACCGTCGACGAAGCCTTCGAAGTCGATCACGACTTGATCGCCGTTCTCGGCCTTGCCTTCTTTGGTCTCGAAGTTCTTGGCGGTCGCGGCGAGGCTTTCCAGCGCTTCGTTCACTTCGCCCTCATTGGCCTTCACGACCAGACGCTCGAGCTTGACGCCCGACAGATCGACTTCCGGGATCTCCGGCAGCGCTTCGTACTCGACGGTCACGATCACGTCGTCACCCTCTTTCCAGTTCTCGCCGTCCTTCATCTCGATCTTCGGCTGCATCGCGGGGCGGTCGCCGGTCTTCTCGAAATGCTCGCTCATCGCGCCGTCGACCGATTCCTGCATCGCTTCGCCGAGGATGCGCGGGCCGAATTGCTTGCGCAGCATCGCCATCGGAACCTTACCCTTGCGGAAGCCCTTCATCTCGATCTCGGGCTGCGCTTCGGAAAGCTTCGCGGTGACCTTCTCGTCGAGTTCCTTGGCGGTGATGGTGATCTCGTAGCCGCGCTTGAGGCCGTCGTTCTGGGTCTCGGTGACCTGCATGGTTTGTCCTTTGTCTCTGGGCGCCGCGCGGATCGCGGCCGGTTCTCGAATTTCAGGCGTCCTTCTATTGAGCCTCAGCCATGGTGGCAAGGCGAAAAGGGGCTGCGGGGCGGCCTCCGGGCGGTGAAATACGCGCGCGGGCGGGCGCGTGCGAGGAGATGCCGGGAACACAGGATCGGGAGCGGGCAGGGCGGGCACTTACGCGGCGGCGGTAAGTGCAGGGCGCGGCTGCGGCGGATCGGGAGGAAAGTTGCAGCCGGGACGCACCACCCCACAATGGTCGCCCCGGCCGCGAATCCGGGATTGCGCCCAACGGGCGCGTTGTCGTGATCTCTCTCCGCTTCGGCGGATCCGCCCCCTTGTTTGCGGAGCCCAAGCGAAGACGTCACGATCATCCCTGAAGGTCCACTCTAAGCCGGAAGTGTTTGAAACTCAGCGGTCATTTTCGGACAGATCGCGTCTTTGCGGCCCGTGTTGCGCCCGGAAAACCGCCCTCTCGTCCTCACGCGACGGCGCGCCAGCCGCGTTCGACACATTCGAACTTCACCGCCTGCCTGCGGAAGTGGTCGCGCACGAACCCGGGCGAGAGCCAGAGCCGGCCCCGCCTGCGCGGCAATTCCCACCCAAGATTGCCCGCCTCTTCGGCCTTCTGGACCATGCGCTTGATCTTCGAGACCGAGATCAGGAATTGCTCGGCCAGCGCGGCGATGCTGACCGGTTCGAGATAGATGCGCCCGTCGGTCTCGTGCAGGTCGATGAGCATGCGGATCAGCGCATGGAGCAGGATGCCGCCAGTGTCGGAGCCGAGGAAATGCGCCATCGAGGGCGGAGGCGCGCACCATTCGGGATCGGCGCGGATGATCTCGACCATGTGCCGCTGCATCGCGAAGGGAAGATCGGGATCGTTGCGCGCCGCTGCCAGCCGAGCGCCGCCGTCGAGCATATCGAGGCAATGCAGATGCCCCTCGCACCAGCGCCGCATCCCCTGTTCGGCCATGAGCGTGGTGGTGACGGGCCGCAAGCGCCGGTCGCCCTTGGGCTCGGAGGGCGGGGCGAGCAGGCCATGCACCTCCATCTCGCCCAGATACTGGCTCAAAGTCTTGCGGTTGATCTCGACATGGGGCGTCAGCGCCGCGAGAAGCCGGCCCGGCGTCAGTTCCGGAGCGTCCGGCTCCGTCTTCGCCCGCATCGCCAGCGCGAAACTGGTCTGGCTGACGAGCCAGCGCCGATGCGAGGCCATGTGCCGCGCAATCCGCGGCGTCTGCGCCTGCACGTCGAGCAGCATCGTCGCCACCGCCTTCTGTGTGGCGAAGAAATTCGGATCGGCCGCAATCGCGTTGCGGCTGAGCGCGTGGCTGGAATTGGGGGAGCGCGAGCCGAACTCCGGCGCGTCTTCGACAGGCCGCCGGGGCGGCATTTGCGGGCCTTCGACCATCACGCCTCCCACGCTTTCGGTCACCAAAGCGGGGGCGTAGCAGGCCCGCGCAGCCATCCGAAATTAGCACGCTCGCGTGATAAGGCGAGGGTATCTTGTGATATTCCGCAAGTGGGGAGTGGTGCGGGTGAAGGGACTCGAACCCCCACGCCAAAGGCGCCAGAACCTAAATCTGGTGCGTCTACCAATTCCGCCACACCCGCATCAGGGGCGTAATAGCAACAGCCTGCGAGCTCGGAAAGAGGAAGATGCGATTTTGCTCGTCTTAACGCGATGGTGAGGGTTAGCCTTTATCCAAAGGCGCGTCAGACGCCGAAGTTACGAGTAGGCAAGAGCAGGTATCGCCATGGGACAGGCACCAGGGCGGGGGGATGGCATGGCCATGCTCCGCCAGATCATCGAATCCAATCCACGCCACAGCCTTCCGGGCGCGGTCGGTCCGAATGTGACCGAGCGGGCATCGCCGCCAGAGGCGCGCAGGCCCAAGCCGGATCTCAGCGCAGGGATCGCCGCCGGGGCGCGGGTCTACACGCTCGACGGGGCTATCCCGATCGAGTTTCTCGAACCCGGCGACCGGATCGTGACGCGCAGCGGGACATGCAAGCTCAAGGCGTTGCGGGCGGGCGATTATGTGGGCGCGCTGATCCGGATCTCGCCCGGCGCGCTTGGCCATGACCGGCCCGGGGCGCCGCTGCTGATCGCGCAGGGGGCGCAGCTGATGATGCGCGACTGGCGGGTGCAGGTGATCTACGGCAAGCGCGAGGCGCTTCTGCCCGCGCAATCTGTCGTCGACGGCCACTATGTCACGCTCGGTCAGGGCCGCGCGCGGCTCTTCGTGCTGGAATTCGAGACGCCCGAGGTGATCTATGTCGATGGTGTGGAAATGGCGGCTGCAGTGGCAAGCGTCGACGCCTGATCGACGCGGAATTCCCGACAATTTTCATAAGTCTCAGAGGGTTGCGAGACGTCGTCTCGTCACATCTGCGATAGTGATTTGACATAAAGGTACCTGGTCACGCGCTTGTGTTGACAGGATGATATGTCATTTGCATAGTCTTATTATGCACTAGGGGACGAGTACGCAGTTTCGCTGCGAAACGCGTGGTTAAATCTGTTCGGAGATTTTGATGACGGCACCTTTGCGAAATGCAGAGGCGATCTTGCATTGCGCGGGTTGCGCTGGACGTAACCATGGCGTTTGCGGATCCCTCTCGGATCGAACCGTCGCCCGTGTCGCGCAACGGGCGCGCGCGATCTCCGTCGCGGCCAATGACCGGCTGTGCGAGGAAGATGTCACCTGCCACCACATCGCGCTGGTTCAGAGCGGCATGTTGCGGATGCAGAGCCATTCGCTCGCGGGGCGTCGCAAGATCACCGGGCTCGTCGTTCCGGGCGACAGCATCGGTCAGATCATCCGGGGCACGCGGGACACCGCGATCGAAGCCGTGATCGACACCAGACTTTGCCTGTTCGAGGCGGCCAATTTCGCTCAGCTGATCGAGCAGGAGCCCGAATTGCGCCGCGCGCTATGTCATCAGGCGGAAAACTGGACCGAGAAAGCGCGGCGGTTGAGCTTGCTACTGGGCGCCTATGGACCTGCGAGCCGACTGCGCGCGCTGCTGCTGCTGGCGCCCAGTATCATGCCTTGGAAAGCCCTGCCTGACGGGGGTGGCGTGTTGACGATGCTGCTGCCGCGTCAGGACATCGCCGATCTCATCGCCACGACGCAGGAGACGGTCAGCCGCTCGCTGCATCAGTTCCAGAAAGACGGGCTGATCGATATCCTGAACGCTAGGCAATTCCGCCTGAACGACCTCGAGGCCCTGTCCGAAGGCCTGGAGGAGATCCTGCACCACTGAGCGCGCTCACTCGTCGCGCATCTCCAGCGAATTTCCCGAGATTTCGATGAGCCTCTCCAGATTGGCGAGCTCGACATCGTAAGGCGTGACGATCCGGATCGCGCCCGTGCGCTCGAGCTGGTGAAACGCCCGGCTCAGCGATTCCGGCGAGGTGCCCAGAAGATGCGCTATATCGACCCGCTTGATATGGATATGCAGGTTCAGCTGGATGGGCGCATGCGCAGTGCCTTCGAGGGTCCGGTATTTGTGGCGGCTCAGGATGATCAGGAGCGAGGCGAGCCGCTCGACGACTTTCGAGCTTCCCAAGACCATCACCCACTCGCGCGCGGCGTCGAGCTCGTCGAGAATGCTCAGCAGGAACAGCCGCTCCGCCTCATGCGAGCGGGCGATGATCGCTTCGAATTTCTGCCGGTCGCAGGTCAGAACCGCCCCGTCGCTGAGCGCCTCGATCCGGTAGCCGGAGGGGCCGTTGAAGGCGCGCCCGAACATGTCCGACGGCGTGATCAGCCCGATGATGTGGCGGTGCCGGTCCTGCAGGGTTTTCGACATGGCGAGAAACCCGTCGGTCACGAAGCCGATCCGGTCAGCGACCTCGCCGTCTTCGATCAGCACATCGCCCGGCGAAAAGCGAATGCTTTGCCAGAGCGGCATCATCTCGCTGCGCAAATCCTCCGGGAGTACGTCGAGCAGGCGCTGCAATTTGCCCTGCGCCACCACGCCCTCGATCTCGACCGGCTGTCCGGATTTCGGATGCTCGTTCATGCGTCTCCTCTCCCTGTCGCAGGAAGGATTCTAGTCCGGGTCAGACCGGGATGCGAGAGCTACGAGGTCGAAAAGCCGGGATTGTGCCGCTCTTTTCTGCGCCTCTCATCATGAAGTTGCAGGAAAAATCGCGCGGCACAGGTAGCACGTTGATCGGCATCAAAGAATCACGCTGAACAGTCACGGTAAAATATCTTGCAACAAAGGAGAGACAGATGAAAAACCTGCTTATCATTCTTGGCGTGACTGCGGCTCTGGCTGGCTGCGAGACGATGACCGGTCCGGCAGCGTCCGACATGACCGATGAGGCTATGATGGCCCCGGCGGGCACTTCGACGGACACCACGGACACCTCGGGTACGCACACCAACACGAACACGCAAGATCGTTCGCGCGAGCAAGCGTCGCAATAATCTGACACGGGCGGCGAGGGGCTGATGCATCTCGCCGCCCGCATTGTCTGGGGCGCGCGACCTCAGAGGGGTGACAATGACCGAAGGCCATATCGACGGGCGCAAACTGCGGCGCGCCTGGCGTTTTCTGTGCGGCGGGGCGATGGCCCTGCTGCTTGTCTTGGGGCCCGGTCCCGCGGTCGCGGAGGCTCCCGTCGCTGACGCTATCACCGACGCGGCGCTGTTGCAGGTGCTGCGGTCGGGCGATTGGCCCGCGGCGGAGGCAGCGGCGCGCGCGCGCTTGGCGCGCAATCCAGACGATGTGGGCGCGCTTGTCGTGCTGGCGCGGGCGCTGCGGGGGCAGGGCGACGCGGCAGGCGCGAAGGCGGCGGCGACCCGCGCCAATGCGCAGGCCCGGACGCAGCAGGAAAAATATGTCAGCGCGGTCGAGATGGCGGCGGCGAGCTACGATCTCGGGCATCCGTTCGCAGCCCAGCTCTGGCAACGCCGCGCGATCGAAATGGCGCCCAGTGATGCGGTGCGCGCGTCGAGCGTGCGGGACTATCGCGTCCTGTCCGCGGCCAATCCGTGGAGCTTCTCCGTAGCTTTCGACGCGGGCGCGTCGAGCAATGTCAACAATGGCAGTTTGGCCGATACGGTCGATATCGGCGGTATCGACTTCACGCTCAATCCCGATGCGAAGGCGCTGTCGGGCTATGAGATTTCGTTGTCGCTGAAGGCGCGCTACAAATTCGCAGGGTTTGGGGAGTTGCCCGCGAGTTTCGGGGCGCAGATCTACACCAAACAGGTGGTCCTGTCGGGCGATGCGAAGGACTCGGTGCCCGATGCGCGTGGCTCGGATTACGCGTTCAGCGCGGTCGAGGCGACGGTGGGGCAGGCGCTCAGCCCGGCCGATGCGCCGTTGCGCTATCGCCTCGATCTTCTCGCGGGCAGGAACTGGTATGGCGGCGACGATCTGAGCAACTATCTGCGGGTTTCGGGCAGAGCGCAGTGGGGTGATCCGCGGCGTTCGCTGACGCAGGTGACGCTCTCTGGCGAACGGCAGTTGCGCCTCGACAATTTCCGCAACTCGGCGAATGTGGTCACCGCGAGCCTGAGCCATCACCGGCGGCTTGAGGGAGGGGATCGGCTAGGGCTGTCCTTTGCCCTGCGCGACGCGTCCTCGGAGGCGGTCGAGATCGATCATCGGGCGATGCTTGCGGGCGTGTCTTACGATTTCGCCAAGCCGCTGGCCGGGACCGTCACCGTCGGCGCGGCGCTGGAACTGGAGCGACGCGATTATGATGCGACGCTTTACGGGCCCGGCGCACGGCGCGACACGCGCGGGCGGCTGGCGCTGCAATTCGGGTTCCCGAAGCTCGAGTTCTACGGCATCTCGCCGACCCTGCGGCTGGAGGGCGAAGAGACCCGCTCCAATGTCGATTTCTACGACAGCTCGCAGGTGAAATTGCGGCTCGGACTGCGGTCGAATTTCTGACCTCGCGCCCCGGTTCGGGGCTTTCATCTGTAAATATTGCGATTTCTGCGACTAAGTGGCCACGCTGCCCATCTCCTCTCGATTTCGTTGACACACATCAATGCGAATCACGAAGTTCTCACGGGAATGTGAGCCGTGGCTGACGGTAAATTCGCAGTGAAATCAGAGGCATAAGTCTCTATTTCCTGACTGGACGCCATTTGACGTGGGGACGCGGCGGATGACGGGAGGGCAGGTGCCTGAGGGGTCATCGGTTCGCTCATATGGATAGAGGGGACGCAGATATGGCGACACAAATTGACCCGAGTAACGTCGACGATTGGGACGAACCGCTGAACACGGACCCGATGTTCCGCTCGTCGCATGTTTTCAGCACGGCGGATATCACGGTGACCTTCGACGGGATGACGGTCGGGAACTCCGAAGACCCGCAGGCGGTCTTTGATACCGTCGACGATCCGAACGATCCCGAGGATACCAAGATCACCAAGGAGGGGGTGACGCTTTATCCGATCGACAGTGAATTCGGCTATTACGTCAGTGATTTCCAGAATGCCGAGCAGAAAGAGCTCGATGGCGACTATGCCGAGGGTTGGGCGGGCGATATCTACGACTCCGAGGGCAATCAGCTTGGTCTCGTGATCTCGGATTCACCCACCGACACGTTCAAGACGCCCGCCGTCTACGGCACTTGGCTCGCGGGTCTGGGCGGCAACACGGTGAAGGCCTCGACCGAGCATTACGTCGTGATGCAGAACATCCTGTCGGACCAGCGTTTCCCGGGGGATACCGAGGCGCTCTATCCGCTCGACGACGAGCTTTTCATCGTCGGCGGTGAGTATGATGGGAAGTCGGTGCGCGGCCTACTTGAGGGAGAATATGAAGGCATTACGATCACCGACACCAATGGTGACGGCAAGGTCGACATCAAGGATATCCTCTCTGCCAACGAGACCGAGATCGACAGCAATATCGCGGTCAGCAGCGACTACTCGGTGACGCTGAAGGATGACGGAAAGCTGCTCTATCGCTGGGGTAACACGATCAAGAAGCCCAATGACGTGCGTCTTGAAGCGACGATGGACCTGCCCGACGAGTGGAGCGAGTACAACCCCTACACCTCGCTGCGTAACATCTACCACGTGACCGAGGCCGAGCTGGTCGTGCATCACACGATCACCAACAACCCCAACGACCAGATCCGTCCCGAGGATTTCGAGAACGAGGCCGCGATCGGCACGTTGCCGGAATATATCATCGTGCCGGACTACAACCTTGACGGGCAGGGTGCCCGTGAGGTCTGGATCACCGCCGATGACTACTATGCGGGGGATGGCACGCTCTACGAGGCGGGCACGATCCTGCGCGACGATCTTCTGGCGCAGCAATGGGCAGCGAGCGATCTCGCGACGATCGGGGCCGAGGATGGGGCGGCGGGCTTCACCAACGCGTGGTACACCACGATGGACCGCGAGCCCTTTGAGCCGGTGCTGAACGAAGATGGCACCGAATATGCCGATAGCGGTCCGCGCTGGCGTCTGAAGACCGACAAATATGGGCAGGATCTGCCCTCGGTGGTGATCCCGATCGACCCGAGCGACGAGCCGCCTCCCACCAATGACGAGGTGAAATACGAGGTCGGCGCAGAGACCCAGACGGTGATCAACCTGCTCGATTGGGGCTATCCCGCCCAGCCGCTCTCGGTCAGCTCGGGCTGGCAGGACAAGCCCGGCGAGGTGTCGGTCAACGGGATGAACTATTCCGACGGCTTCGATATGGCGGTCTACATCAAGGGCGATATCAAACCCGCGACGATCTACAGCGCCGAGCTGCTGATGGATTACGAGCTGGTCACGCCCTACGCGGTCGGGGCTGATGTCGTCGGCACGGACGGGAATGATTTCCTTGTCGGGATCGGCGCGAACGCCTTCACGGGCGGTGCGGGCACGGATCTCTTCGTCCTCAGCTACGGCTCCTCGGTGGAGGGTGTGCCGCTGACCGCGAGCACGATCAGCGATTTCGAAGTCGGCACCGATGCGATCGGCCTGATCGGTCTGGGTGTCTCGGACACGAATTTCGCCGACAACATCTCGCAAGTGGTGAACGGGACCGATCTTGAAATCTACCTCGACACGGATGGTGCCGAAGCCGGTGCCGACCCGGTTCTGATCGCGACGCTGACCGACGTGGCGGGCGATCTCGGGCCGAGCCAGGGCCTCGTCATGGAGGAAGACTTCCTTCTGGCCAACCCGGGTGCGGGCGACGCGCCGGTCTCCGAGGTGCCGATCGAAGGCACCAGCGGCAACGATCATCTGACGGGGACGCTCGGGGACGATACGATCCTCGGTCTCGCCGGGAACGATACGATCTACGGCCTGTCGGGTGACGACACGATCGACGGCGGGGCAGGGTTCGACCTGCTCTACGGCGGGGTCGGCGCGGACACGTTCGTCTTCGCGGACGGCACGAATGTCGACATGGTCTACGACTTCGACCTCGGCGTCGACTCGATCCAGCTCTCCGGCTTTGTCGAAGGCGATGTTGCGGTTTCCGCCTACGGGTCGATCGGGACGCTTCTCACCGCAGGGGATGACTACATGATCCTCCGCGGCGTGGACGTGGCAGACTTCAACGCCGAACCTGACGTATTCATCCCCGACAACGCATTGATCGTCTGAGCCTAGCCAGCTGATTGAACTAAAAGGACTAAAATTATGAAAAACCAAGTAAAATATCTCGTTCTGGCTGGTGCAGTCGCGGGTCTCGCAGGCTGTGGCGGCGGTGGCAGCAGCAGCTCGACGCCCGCCGTCAGGGACTACGCGACGCTCCTCTCCGAGGCGCAGCAGATGGCTCAGGATACGGGTGTCATCGACACTAACACCGGCACGATTGATCCCACCGCCACTGCTCGAACCACGTTGCCCGCGAATGGTTCGGGCACCTATACCGGCTATGTGTCGGGCTCGGCCAATGGCGGTGAGTTGATAGGGGAACTCACCCTGACCGCAGATCTGGGCACGCCGCAGATCAGCGGCTCGGCAGCGAACTTCCAACATGAGACCGATGGGGCCTATTCGGGAACGATGGCAATGCCGAATGTGCCCATCTCGACCAACTTGGCTGGCGAGCAGGAGTTTGCGGGCCAGCTGAGCGGGGATCTGGATAATGGCGGGACGACCTACGCAACCGTCATTGGCATGACCGGGCATTTCTACGACGGCGACAATGGCGTGAACACGATCGCGGGCGATACCACGACGACGATTGCTCTCATTCCGCAGCCCGATCCCGGTGTGTTCATCGCGACCCAGCAACCCTAAGCATCGACCCCACTTTCATCAGTGGTACGGGAAAGGCCCGGCGGAGCGATCCGTCGGGCCTTTTTCATTCGGCTATCTCGGCGCAGTAACCTGTTCCCGATCACGAAAACGGCCCGGCGAGGTATCCGCCGGGCCGTTCATCTTGATCGTTCGTGATGCTGCTTGAAGCGGCCCCCCTCATTCCCCCCGGAAGGCGCGGTTGAAATAGATCGTCAGCGGTTGGGTCAGGTAGGACAGCGGCGTGCGCGCGTCGGTCTTGAGGAAGGCCTCGACCGGCATGCCGGGCATCAGCTTGACCTCGGGCAGGGCGGCCAGCGCCTCTGGATCGGGCTCCACCGTCGCCTCGTAATAGGTCTCGCGGTTCGCCTCGTCGGTCTGCACGTCGGGCGAGACCCGCAGCACCTCGGCCGGGATCGCGGGCGTGGTGCGGCGATTGAAGGTCGAGAATTGCAGCGAGACCTGCTGGCCGGAATAGACCTGATCGATGCTCGTCGGATCGACGCGGACCGAGACATAAAGCGGCTGATCGCTCGGCACGAGGAACATCATCGGCTGGGCCGGCTGAATGACCGATTGCAGCGCGAAGACCTGCGAGCCGAACACCACGCCATCGACCGGCGCGCGCACGTCGAGCCGTGCGAGCTTCTCGCGCAGGGTGGTCTCGCGTTCGACCAACGAAATCTCGTTATATTGCAGGTCGCGCAGCTGGGTGATCGCGGCTTCGCGGCGATCCTCGGACAGGCCCACCACTTCGATCTCGAGCGACGAAATCCGCACGCGGGCCTCCGCGATGACCGAGTTCAGCCGCCCGATTTCGCCGGTCAGCTTGGCGTGTTCGCGCTGGGTGGCGAGCACGCGCGAGGCTTCCATCAGCTTGCGCTCGTAGAGGCTCTGCTTGTCCTTCAGCTCCTGCGACACGAGGTCGAGCTGCTCCATCAGCGAGACGCGCTGCGCCTCGACGCCTTCGATCTGCTTTTCGATCTGCTGCTGTTGCTCGCGCAGCTGGTTGATCTTCTTGGCCATCGTCGCCTGACGCGCGGCAAAGAGGTTGCTCTGGCCCTCGCGTTGCTGGGCGACCTGCTCGGGATCGAGCATCGGGAAGTCGGGCAGGACCGTGAAATCGACCTTTGTCAGATCGTCGCGCTCGGCGGCCAGCCGGGCCTTGCGCACCGCGATCTCCAGAAGCTGCGCCTGCACGATCGCAAGTTCCGAGCGCAGGAAGGTCCCGTCGAGTCGCAGTAGCACGTCGCCTGCATGCACCTGATCGCCGTTATGGGCGAGGATTTCACCCACGACGCCACCGTCGGGGTGCTGGATCACCTGCCGTTCGCTCTCGACCTTGACCACGCCGCGGGACACGACCGCGCCGTTGATCTTCGCGCCGACGCTCCAGGCGCCCATGCCGCCGACGAGGAGGGTGATCGCGCCGAAGCCTGCGGCGAGCAGAAGTCGGCTATTTGCGAAATCGGAGGATTTGCTCATTTCTCGGCCCTCATCGTCAGAATCCGTTGCACGTCCTGCGCGTTCTTGATCATCGACTGGATGACCTCGTCGCGCGGCCCCTGCGCGGTGATCTGACCGCTTTCGAGGATCACGAGGCGCGAGCAGGCTTTGATCGCATTGGTGCGGTGGGTCATCAGCACGACCGATTTGCCGTCCTCGGTCATCGCCTTCACCACGGCGTTCAGCGCCTCGGAGCCCTCAGAATCGAGCGCCGAGTTCGGCTCGTCGAGCACCAAAAGCACCGGATCGTTGTAGAGCGCACGGGCCAGACCCAGCCGCTGACGCTGGCCGCCCGAGAGCTGCGCGTCGCGCGCGCTGATATGGGTGTCATAGCCCTTGGGCAGTTGCAGGATGATCTCGTGGATATGCGCTTTCTTGGCGGCGGCCACGACCCGCTCGGCATCCGGCGATTGGGCCATCTGCGCGATGTTCTCGGCGATGGTGCCGTCGAAGGTCTTCACCACCTGCGGCAGGTAGCCAATGAACTGGCCCAGCCGCTCGGGGCTGTATTGGTCGAGCTTGGCGGCGGCGAGGCGCACTTCGCCCGCGGTGGGGGAGACGAGGCCCACAAGCGCCCGCGCCAGCGTCGTCTTGCCCGAGCCGCTCTTGCCGATCACGCCGATGGCTTCACCCGGCGCGACATCGAAGCTCACGTTATACAGGATCGGACGCTCGCCGCGCCTGCGCGAGACCGAGACGCCGCGCACCGACAGATCGCCCGTCGGGGCGGGCAGTTCGGTCGGCTTACGCGCCTCGGGCACGGAGCCCAGAAACGCCCGCAGCGCGGCCCAGCCGTTGCGCGCGCGGTGCAGCAGCGTCCATTGGCCCAGCACCTGCTCGACCGGGGCCAGCGCGCGGCCCAGCAGGACCGAGCCCGCGATGATCGCGCCGGCCGTCATCTCATGTTGCAGCACCAGATAGGCGCCTACGGCCAGCACCGCCGATTGCAGCAGCATCCGGAAGCCCTTGGAAAATGCGCCGAACGCGCCGGTCCAATCGGCCGCGCGCAGCATCTTGCGCTGGCCTTCGGTCTGGGTGTCCTGCCAGCGCGCGCGCATGGTCTCTCCCATGCCCTGCGCCCAGAGGTAATCGGCCCCGTCCTCGACCTGACGCGCGATCTGGTTGCCCGCGAAAGAGGTGCCCTGCGCCTCGGTCAGGCGGGTCTGGGTGAGCCAGTGGTTGAGCAGCGAGGTCACGATCAAAAGCGCGCCGCCCGCCAGCGCCAGCCAGCCCAGAAGCGGGTGGAAGATGAAGATCGCGGCGGCGAAGACCGGCGTCCACGGAATGTCCAGCAGCGACAGCAGCACCGGCGAGGCGAAGACGGTTTTCACCGCATCGAGGTCCTGCAACGCGCTCGCGCCCTTGTCGGTGCGCCCCAGCGCTGCGCGCTCCAGCGAGGCGCGGAAGACCCGGTCGGAGAGATTGGCGTGAAGCCGTGCGCCGACCCGCGCCATCACGCGGGCGCGGACGAATTCCAGAATGGTGTAGAAAAGGTAGAGGAACACCACGAGACCGAACAGCGCGACCAGCGTCTCTTCCGAGCGCGAACCGATCACCCGGTCATAGACCTGCAGCATGAAAAGCGGCCCGGTCAGAAGCAGAAGATTGGTGAAAAAGCTGAACAGAACAGCCGAGCCGATCAGCCCCCGGCTCCCGGAAAAAGCGCGCCGCATTTCCGACCGCGCGCCCGAAGAAGAAAGTCCCACGCCAATACCCCAAAGTTGCGTATCCCCGGGTTCATTTTCACGACGCGGTGAGGGGCATCATTGATTGATGTCAATTTTGCGCGAGACAGGTCGAAAAAGCTGCGCGGGCAGCCGGGCGCGCAGGTGGTGTCAGCTCTGCGCCATCAGCGCGCGCAGCACCTGCGGGACCGCTTCGGGCAGGTCCTCGGCGATCAGGCCGGGACCGAAGCCGCGCGCGGCCTCGACATGGAGCCATGCGGCGGAGGTCGCGGCGTCGAAGGGGGTGAAGCCGCGCGCAAGCAGCCCCGCGATCAACCCCGCCAGCACATCGCCTGCGCCCGCGGTCGCAAGCCAAGGCGCTGCGCGGTCCTGCGTCGCCGAATGCAGCGCCACGCGCCCGTCGGGGTCCGCAATCGCGGTGTCGGCCCCTTTGAGCAGCACCGTGCAGCCCGCGCGCGCCGCGGCTTCGCGGGTTGCGTCCAGTTTGGAATAGCTTGGATCGTCGCCCGAGAGCTTCTCGGCCAGATCGGGGAACAGCCGTTTGAATTCGCCCGGATGCGGGGTCATCACGCAGGCCTCATGAAGCTGGCCGAAGAGCACGCTCGGATCGTCGGCAAAGGCGCTGAGCGCATCGGCATCGAGCACCGTCGCGCGTTTGCCCCAAAGCGCCGCCGGCACCATCTCTTGCGCGCGGGCCATGCCCAGGCCGGGGCCGAGGCAGAGCGCGTTTAGCCGCTCGTCGCCCAGCATCCCGCGCAAACTGTAGGCGTCGGGCAGGGCGTTCAGCATGATCGCGTCGAGATGGGCGGCGTTCTCGGCCAGCGCCTTTGGCGGGCAGGCGAGCGTCACCAGCCCCGCGCCGATCCTGAGCGCCGCGCGCGCCGCCATCCGCGCGGCCCCACCTTTGCCCGCGCCGCCCGACAGGACCAGCGCATGGCCGTGGCTGTATTTGTGGCCCGCCTGCTTCATCAGGAAATTCGACGGGCGGTCGATCAGCTGTGCGGCTCCCGCACTCGCATCCTGCGGCAGGCCGATATCGGTCACGACCAGATGACCGCGCATCGACGCACCGCCGCCGGGCGCGTCGGGCCCGTCCGAGGGGTCGAGGTAATGGCCGCATTTCGCACGGTGGAAGCTGACGGTCAGATCGGCCGGGAAAGCGCCCCCGAGATTGCGCCCGCTATCCGAGGAAATCCCGCTGGGAATATCGACCGCGACAAAGCGCGGGCGCGGTCCCGAGGGATTGGAAAAGCGCCGCGGATAAATCCCGCGCCATGTCTTCGCGGTGTCGTCGGGCATCGGACGGGTCAGGCCGGTGCCGAACAGCGCGTCGATCACCAGCCCGCCCTCCATATCGTCGATCCGGTCCTCGATCGCGGCATCGTCCCAGGGCAGGACCGCGCCGATCTGCACCCAGCGGTCGTGATTGGTCTGCGCATCGGGGGGCAGGCGGGTCGGGTCGCCATAGGCGTAGCAGGCGATGATCCAGCCGCGCTCGGCCAGAAGCCGTGCGATCACATAGCCGTCGCCGCCATTATTGCCCGGACCGCACAAAACCACCGCCTGCGAGGGCCCCGGATCGGGCCAGCGCGAGAAGATCGCCGTGACGACGCTTTCACCGGCGCGCTCCATCAATTCAAGGCCTGTCACCGCGCCGCTCTCGATCTCGGCGCGTTCGCATTGGCGCATTTGGCTCGCGGTCAGGATTTCGGGCATGGTCCTCGGGTCTTCAAAGGAATCGTTTTCAAACTGCTGCTTTTTTGTGCTACTTGCACGAATTGCGGGCGCGGCTTTCGGAATTCCGATCCCCTTTTCGCTCCCGTCCAGCCTAGCCGATTGCGGGGGCTTTGGGAAAGTGGTCTGAGGGGGTCGGAACGAAGACCTGACGGAGGAGTCGGCGGCATGAAAAAGGTGGAGGCGATCATCAAGCCCTTCAAACTCGATGAAGTGAAAGAAGCACTTCAGGAAGTTGGTATTCAGGGCCTTTCGGTGATCGAGGTGAAAGGGTTCGGGCGCCAGAAGGGCCATACCGAGCTTTATCGCGGCGCCGAATATGTCGTGGATTTCCTGCCCAAGGTGAAGATCGAGATGGTGCTGCCCGACGACCTCGTCGACGCCGCCATCGAAGCGATCACGAATGCCGCGCGCACCGAGAAGATCGGCGACGGCAAGATCTTCGTCTCTCCGATGGAGCAGGCGATCCGTATCCGCACCGGCGAGTCGGGCGACGACGCGCTGTAACTTCCGCCATTCCCGCCGGGCCTCGTTGCGGGTCCGGGGATAACCCAAGCTCAACGAAAGGGTAATGTGACATGAGCATCAAGGACGCTCTCAAACTGATGAAGGACGAAGACGTCGAATACGTCGACGTTCGCTTCACCGATCCGCGCGGCAAGCTGCAGCACGTGACGCTGATGCATACCGAGGTCGACGAAGATTTCTTCGAAGAAGGCTTCATGTTCGACGGCTCCTCGATCGCGGGCTGGAAGTCGATCGATCAGTCCGACATGAAACTGATCCCGGACGCGTCCTCGGTCTATATCGACCCCTTCTACGCCGAGAAAACCATGTGCGTGCACTGCACCGTGGTCGAGCCCGACACCGGCGAACCCTATGCCCGCGACCCGCGCGGCACCGCCGAGAAGGCCGAAGCCTATCTCGTCGCCTCGGGCATCGGTGACTCGGCCTTCTTCGGTCCGGAAGCGGAATTCTTCCTCTTCGACGACGTGAAGTTCTCGGTCTCGATGAACAAGGTCTCCTACGAGGTCGACGCGCTCGACGCGGCCTGGAACACCGACACCGATTACGAGATGGGCAACATGGGCCATCGTCCGGGCGTCAAGGGCGGCTACTTCCCGGTCAACCCGGTGGATGACGCGCAGGACCTGCGTTCGGAAATGCTCTCGACCATGAAGCGCATGGGCATGAAGGTCGACAAGCACCACCACGAAGTGGCCTCGTGCCAGCACGAGCTGGGCCTGATCTTCGGGACGCTGACCAAGCAGGCCGACGACATCCAGAAGTACAAATACGTGATCCACAACGTGGCGCACGCCTATGGCAAATCGGCGACCTTCATGCCGAAGCCGATCGCGGGCGACAACGGCACCGGCATGCACGTGAACATGTCGATCTGGAAAGACGGCAAGCCGCTCTTCGCAGGCGACAAATACGCCGACCTGTCGCAGGAAGCGCTGTATTTCATCGGCGGTATCCTGAAGCACGCGAAGTCGCTCAACGCCTTCACCAACCCGTCGACCAACTCCTACAAGCGTCTGATCCCGGGCTTCGAGGCTCCGGTTCTGCGCGCGTATTCGGCTCGCAACCGCTCGGGTTGTGTCCGTATTCCGTGGGCTGAATCCCCCAAGGCAAAGCGCGTCGAAGCCCGTTTCCCCGATCCGTCGGCGAACCCCTACCTGTGCTTCTCGGCTCTGCTGATGGCTGGTCTCGACGGCATCAAGAACAAGATCGATCCGGGCCCGTCCTCGGACAAGGACCTCTACGATCTGCCGCCGGAAGAACTGGCCTCGATCCCGACCGTTTGCGCCTCGCTGCGTGAAGCGCTCGAGACGCTGGAAGCCGATCACGAGTTCCTGCTGGCCGGTGACGTGTTCACCAAGGACCAGATCGAGGGCTACATCGCACTGAAGTGGGAAGAAGTGTACGCGTTCGAGCACACCCCCCACCCGGTGGAATACAAGTACTACTACTCCTGCTAAACGGGAGAGGGACAGTGATGGGAAGGGGCGTCCGTTTGGGCGCCCCTTTCGCTTTGGGGCCTGAGATATGGCGCTTTCGCATCGCCCGACGCGGGGTAAGGCCCCGCCACTTGACAGACGCACCTGCGCCGCCCATCTGTCGGGCCTTGGCTGCCGGATGCCTGCCGCCCGCGGGGTGTGACCCTTGGTGAAATCCGGTTCACGATCGCTCTCCATTCTTTCGGGGGCTCTTCGGCAATGCGGGCCCCGAAGCGGTGGATCATCCCCGTGGAGACGAGACAATGACTGTGAACACAGTGAAAGACGTGAAGGCGCAGGCGCGCCGGTTGAGCGAGGCGATGGCGCGCGCGGGCAATCCCGTTGCGCTGTCGAAAGCCTATGAGCTGACCGCGCAGGCGGCGGGTCATGCGGATTGGAACACGATGGTGGCGGCGCTGCGACGTGCCGAACCGGCAGCGCAAGCGAAGGGCTATGCCTTGGGTGACGCGGTGCGCGGGCGCTATCTGGGCCATCCGGTGAGCGGGCGCGTCCATGCGCTGCGCCGCAAGGGCGCGACCCATTACGACATCGAGATCGCGCTGGACGAGCCGGTCGATGTGGTTGAAAGCCCCGTCTTTTCCTCGATGCGGCGGCGCGTGCGCGCGACCATCGGTGCGGATGGGCGTTCGATCGGGCGGCGCTCCGACGGGGTCGCGCATCTCGAACTGGACTGAGCAGAAGGGGCGCATCTAGCGCCCCTTTTTCTTTGCGCGCGGCTGGGGCAGGATCGTCCGGCGAGATGGCGGGGAGGGATCATGCGCTCTGAGAAGGATAAGATGCTGGCGGGCGAATTGTATCGCGCCGAGGGCCCGGAGATCGAAGCCGATATGGCGCGGGCCGCTGCGTGGATGGATCGGTTCAACGCCACCGTCGCGCATAGTGCCGAAGAGTGCCACGCGCTGCTGACGGAGCTGTTCGCGGACGTGGGGCAGGGCGCGCGCATTCGCCCGCCATTTCATTGCGATTACGGCAGCAATATCCGGCTCGGGGCCGGGGTTTTCCTGAATTACGACTGTGTCATTCTCGATGTGGTTGCGGTCACGATCGGCGATCGCACACAGATCGGGCCGAAGGTGCAGATCCTGACCGCCGATCATCCGCGCGATCCGGAGGCGCGCAGGACGGGGCTGGAATTCGGACGGCCCGTGCGGATCGGCGAAGATGTCTGGATTGGCGGCGGTGCGATCATCCTGCCGGGGATTACGGTGGGCGATGGCGCGTTGATCGGTGCGGGGGCTGTCGTGACGCGCGATGTGCCTGCCGGTGCCACGGTCGCGGGTAACCCGGCGCGGATCATCGGCAAGGCTTAGCGAAACTTGCCCCGCCGCGCCCTTCTCGCTAAGGGAAACCAAAGATCAATCAGGAGGATCAGGCATGAGCCGCGCATTCGTATTCCCCGGTCAGGGCGCACAGGTCATCGGCATGGGCAAGGCATTGACCGACGCCTATCCCGCGTCGAAAGCGGTGTTCGAAGAGGTCGATGAGGCGCTCGGGCAAAAGCTGAGCACGCTCATCTGGGAAGGCGAGCAGGACGAGCTGACGCTGACCGCCAACGCGCAGCCCGCGCTGATGGCGACCTCGATCGCAGCCCTGCGCGCGCTGGAGGCCGAGGGCTATGCGGTGACTGACGCGGCCTATGTCGCGGGTCACTCGCTGGGCGAATATTCGGCGCTTTGTGCGGCGGGTTCGCTGAGCCTGGCCGACACCGCGCGCCTGCTGCGCGTGCGCGGCGATGCGATGCAATCGGCTGTGCCGGTAGGCGTGGGCGCGATGGCCGCGATCCTCGGCCTCGATTTCGAGGCCGCTTCGAAAGTCGCAGCCGAGGCGGCGCAGGGCGAGGTCTGTCAGGCGGCGAACGACAACGATCCGAGCCAGGTCGTGATCTCGGGCGACAAGGCGGCGGTCGAGCGCGCAACCGTGCTCGCCAAGGAAGCGGGCGCGAAGCGCGCCGTGATGCTGCCGGTCTCCGCCCCGTTCCACTGCGCGCTGATGCAGCCTGCCGCGGATGCGATGGACGCCGCTCTGGCGGGCGTCGAGATCAAGGCGCCGGTCGTGCCGCTGGTCGCCAATGTGCGCGCCGAAGCGGTGAGCGACCCGGCCCTGATCCGCGAGCTGCTGGTCGAGCAGGTCACGGGCTCGGTGCGCTGGCGCGAGAGCGTGGCGTGGATGGCCGGTCAGGGCGTCGACGAGATCTGGGAAATCGGCGCGGGCAAGGCGCTTTCGGGCATGATCCGCCGGATCGCGAAAGAGGTGACCTGCCGCGCGGTCGGCACGCCGGAGGATATCGCCGCGCTGAAAGGCTGAGGGCTGCGCCGGGGGATCTTCCCCCGGACCCCCTGGGATATTTCCATCGAGAAGAAGCTTAGGCCGACCGGTTCGAAAGCGAATTGGTCGGCTTTTTCATACGTTTGTGATCGCGATGGGCTGTCGCCCCGACGTGCGCAACTATGGCGTGTAGCACTTAGAGTTCCCTAACGGCGCTTTCGCTGCTAAGAGAGCGCCAACTTAGATAAGAGGTAGCATGATGTTCGATCTGAAAGGCAAACGCGCGCTTGTCACCGGGGCTTCTGGCGGGATCGGCGCCGAAATCGCGCGGGCCCTCCATGCGGGCGGTGCGTCGGTGGCACTGTCGGGCACGCGGGTCGAGCCGCTCGAGGCACTGGCTACCGAGCTGGGCGAGGGCGCGTATGTCTGCCCGGCGAATCTGAGCGATCCGGAATCGGTCGAGGCGCTGCCGAAAGCGGCGATCGAGGCGATGGGTGGTCTCGACATTCTCGTGAACAATGCCGGCATCACGCGGGACCAGCTGACGATGCGGATGTCGGACGAGGATTGGCAATCGGTGATCGACGTGAACCTGACGGCGGCGTTCCGCCTGATGCGTGCGGTTCTTCGCCCGATGATGAAAGCGCGTTGGGGCCGGATCATCAACATCACCTCCGTTGTCGGGCAGACCGGCAATCCCGGTCAGGTGAACTATGCGGCCGCCAAGGCGGGTCTTGTCGGCGCGTCGAAATCGCTCGCGCAGGAAGTCGCGACGCGCGGCGTGACGGTGAACTGCGTGGCGCCGGGCTTCATCGAGACGCCGATGACGGAAAAGCTCACCGAGGCTCAGAAGGACGCGATCCTGTCGGGTATCCCGGCCGGGCGCATGGGCACGCCGGAAGAAATCGCGGCCGCGGTGCGCTACATCGCAAGTCCCGAGGCGGGCTACGTCACCGGTGCGGTGCTGCACGTCAATGGTGGCGGGACGATGGCCTGACGTCTTTGTGACCCTAGGGCACGAAGGCCTTTGATAGGATAGAGAAACGTCTTGCCATGGGCCACGGCAATCGCTAAGAGCGCTGCAGACGGGCCGGGCGTAAAAGCCACGGCTCTGAATTGCGGTCTTCGGGTTGACCCGGGGCGCGCGGGTTGAGACGCTCGTATTCGAGCAAGCATGAACGGGCTAGGCCCTATAAACTTTGAGGAATTGACATGAGCGACATCGCTGATCGCGTGAAGAAGATCGTCGTGGAGCATCTCGGCGTGGAAGAGGACAAGGTCACTGAGAGCGCCTCGTTCATCGACGACCTCGGTGCGGACAGCCTCGACACGGTCGAGCTGGTCATGGCCTTCGAAGAAGAGTTCGGCATCGAGATCCCCGATGACGCCGCCGAGAACATTCAGACCGTCGGCGATGCGGTGAAATTCATCTCGGAAGCGCAGTAAGCCTTCTACGGCTGACGCTGAGAGAGAGTTAAGGGCGGCGCTTCGGGGAACCGGAGCGCCGCTTTTCTTTTGCGTAAAGCGCGTGCGCCTGCGTTCGGGGGAGGGAAGATGCGGAGTTTCGTCGCGATCGAGCTGCCCGAGGCGCATGTCGAGGCCATCGAGCGGTTGCAGCAGGTCTTAGGTGCGGGCCGGATCGTGCAGCCCGAGAACCTGCATCTGACGCTGGCCTTTCTCGACGAGATCGACGCCGGCCAGCTCGAGGCGCTGGACGAGGGGCTGCGGGCCATCGACTGGGCGCCCGGGCCGGAAGTGGTGCTGGCGGGGCTGGAGATTTTCGGTAGTTCCGCACGTCCGGAGGCGCTGGTGCTGGGCGTGCATTCCGATCCGAACCTCGATCGCTGGCACCGCGCGGTGATGAGCGCTGCGCGTCTGGCGGAGATCGACCTGCCGCGGCGACGGTTTCGCCCGCATGTGACGCTGGCGCGGTTCGGCAAGCGCGCATCCCCGGGGGATTTGTTGCGGCTGGGGCGACTCATGGCGGCGCAAGGCGCTGTGAAGCTGCCCGCTTTCGCGCCCGCGCAGGTGGCGTTGATCCACTCCACGCTGGAACACGGGCCGCCGCGGCATGAAGTGTTGATGCGCTATCCGGATGAAAATTCTGTGCAATTCGCGAAGACTTGACCGAAAGTGCAATCGCGTCCGCGTGGCTGTTAACCCTTCGTTAACGAATTAGGCGTCCCTTGGAGAGGTCGCGGGTGCTTATATAAAATGCCCTTCTGCCCGCGCAGTTGAGGTCACGTTATGTCTGTGTTTCGCCGGGCTCGGGTTCTGATCCGTCCTCTTTTGGTTTTCGCCGCCGCGCTTGCGGGGTTGGCTCTGCTGGCGCAGGTAGCCACCGCGCTGTCGGGCGAGGATATGGTCGTTCGCGCGATCACGTCGTGGAACGCGATGGGCGCGTGGACGGCGCTGGCCATTCTGGCGATGGCGGGGGCGATCGCGTTCCGGCGCGAGGCACCGAATGTGGCGCGCGGGCTGGCGGCGGGAACGCTGTTGCTGTGCCTGTTCTCGAACGTTGCGGAGGTCTATGACCTGAGCGGAGCGGGGGCGATCGGGGAAGGCGCGGCCGCGCTCTTGGCGATCACCGCGGCGGGGTTCTTCGCGCTGGAGGCGGGCGCTTATCTGTTTGGAACGATTGCCTATCTGACGGTGTTCGGCGGGGCTTTGATGTACCTGCTGTCGCACAGTATCGCGACCAGTCGGCTGGCGGAGGGCGTGTCGATCGGGGCGGCGCTGGCGATCATGTGTCTCGCCTATGCGGGGCTCATCTGCCGCAGCGATCGTGGGGTGATGCGGGTGCTGCTCAACGAGCATGCCTCGGGGCGGCAGGCACGGGCGCAGATGCTTCTGGGGGTCGTCGCGCCCTTCCTGCTGGGCACGTTCTACCTGCTCAGCGATCAGGGGAGTCAGGTGCGCGCGGAGCTGCTGTTGCTGGTCGCGACCATCGTGGGGGTGAATATCGGGCTGATCATCCTGATGGCAGTATCGCTGGAGCGGGTGGATCATGCGCGGCGCAAGGCCGAGCGGGAACTGGTGAACCGGGCGATGCGCGACGGGCTGACGGGGCTGTTCAACCGGGAGATGCTCGGGCGGCGTTTCGCGCAGTATTTCACGCAGGGGATGCGCGAGCAGGTGCCTTTCACGGCGCTGATGATCGACCTCGACCATTTCAAGCAGATCAACGATCTGGGCGGGCATTCTCTGGGCGATCGCGTTCTGCGCCGCACGGCGCGGGCGATGCGGGCGCAGCTGCGGCTGGAGGATACGATGGCGCGGGTCGGCGGCGAGGAATTCGCGGTGATCCTGCCGGGGGCAGGGCTGGTCGAGGCGCTCGAAGTGGCGGAGCGGCTGCGCGCCTGTGTGGCGGGGCTGCGTTTCGAGGATCAGTACGGCGCGGCGCTGCAGGTCACTGTCTCGATCGGGGTGGCCGAATGGGAGCGCGGCGAGGAGCTGCGGAGCCTCTATGCGCGCGCCGACGGGGCGCTCTACGCGGCGAAGAATGGCGGGCGCGACCGGGTGTTGCTGGCGCCGCCCACCGCTCAGATGCGCTGTACCGCGCAGGCGTTGCCACCCCTGACCACCGGGCGGGCGCCGCTGGCTGCGCCGAAGCGTCCGGCCCGGCAGCCTGAACCGGTTCGCGCGCCGATGCGCTAGCGCCCTCGCGCGCAGTTCTGTCCTGAACGACAACCCGCTTGTCGCAATGGGTTATGATTGCGCCTTTGCGCGCCCCCGTGTATCAGGTCTGCCAAGATATTTGGCTGAGAAAGAGGTCGGGCATGCGTCGGGTAGTAGTCACGGGTCTGGGAATGGTCACGCCGCTGGCTTGCGGCGTCGAGGAGACCTGGTCGCGGCTTATCGCGGGACAATCGGGGGCGGGGACGATCTCGCGCTTCGATGCGTCCAATGTGACCACGAAATACGCCTGCGAGATTCCGCTGGGTGACGGGTCCGACGGCACGTTCAATGCCGATGACTGGATGGAGCCGAAAGAGCAGCGCAAGGTCGACGATTTCATCCTCTACGGGATGACGGCGGCGACGCAGGCGGTGAAGGATTCCGGCTGGGAGCCGCAGGACGAGGAAAGCCGTCTGCGCACCGGCGTGATGATCGGCTCGGGGATCGGCGGCCTCAGCTCGATCGCGGATACGGCCGTTCTGATCAAGGAAAAGGGCGTGCGCCGCGTCAGCCCGTTCTTCATTCCGGGCGCGCTGATCAACCTCGTCTCGGGGCAGGTCTCGATCCGCTTCGGCTTCAAGGGGCCGAACCATGCGGTCGTCACCGCCTGTTCGACCGGCGCGCATGCCATTGGCGATGCGGCGCGTCTGATCATGCTCGGCGATGCCGATGTGATGGTTGCAGGCGGCGCGGAAAGCCCGATCTCGGAGATTGGCATCGCAGGCTTCAACGCCTGCAAGGCGCTGTCCACGAAGCGCGGCAACGAGCCGGAAGCTGCGAGCCGTCCGTGGGATGCCGATCGCGACGGGTTCGTGATGGGCGAGGGCGCGGGCTGCGTCGTGCTTGAGGAATATGAGCACGCCAAGGCGCGCGGCGCGAAGATCTATGCCGAGGTGCTGGGCTATGGCCTGTCGGGCGACGCCTATCACATCACCGCGCCGTCCGAGGATGGCGATGGCGGCTTCCGCGCGATGAAAGCCGCGCTGGAGCGGGCCGATCTGAACCCCGATCAAGTGGATTACATCAACGCGCATGGCACTTCGACCATGGCCGACGTGATCGAACTGGGCGCGGTGCAGCGCCTGCTGGGCGACGCGGCGAGCAAAGCCACGATGAGCTCGACCAAGTCCTCGGTCGGCCACCTGCTGGGCGCTGCCGGTGCGGTGGAGGCGATCTTCTCGATCCTCGCGATCCGCGACCAGATCGCACCGCCGACGCTGAATCTGGAAAATCCGCCGGAAGAGGCCGTGATCGACCTCGCGCCGAAGACCGCGGTCAAGCGCAAGATCGACGTCGCGCTGTCCAACAGCTTCGGCTTCGGTGGCACCAATGCGAGCCTCGTGATGGGCAAGGTGGATAGCTGATGTGGCGTAACATCGTCTCGAATTTCCTGACGCTGCTGATCGTCATTCTCGTCGCGCTTGGCGGGTTGGTCGCCTGGGCGAAGAACCAATATGTCGAACCCGGCCCGCTGGCCGAGGCGATGTGCCTGCGCGTCGCGCCGGGCGAAAGCCTGCAGGGCGTGTCGTCTACTCTGAAAGACAAGGGGGCGATCTCGTCCTCCTATCTGTTCCGCACGGGCGCGCAGTACGAGGAAAAGGCCGACAAGCTGAAATTCGGCTCCTACCTGATCGAGCCGAACGCCTCGATGCAGTCCATCGTCGGTCAGATCACCTCCGGTGGTCCGTCGACCTGCGGGTCGGAACTGGTGTTCCGGATCGGGGTGAACGGCAACGAAGTGCTGCTGCGCGAGCTGGACCCGACCACGGGCGATTACCAGAAGGTCGCGGAGTACAATCCCGAGAGCGAGAAGCCGCCCGAAGGGTTCGAGGACAAGGCCGACCGTGCCGATGTCCGCACCCGCGTGACGGTGGTCGACGGTGTGACCAGCTGGCAGATCGTGCAGGGGCTGCAGGAAGCGAGCTTCCTGTCCGGCAAGATCGACGGGGTGCCGGGCGAAGGCACGCTCGCACCTGACAGCTACGAGGTGACGCGCGGGGCCGACCGGCAGGCGCTGATCGGTTTGATGGCAGATCGCCAGTCGAAAATCCTCGCCGACGCTTGGGACGGACGCGCAGAGGGGCTGCCCTATGACGATCCGCAGCAGGCGCTGACCATGGCGTCGATCGTCGAGAAGGAAACCGGTGTGCCGCAAGAGCGCCCGGAAGTCGCGAGCGTCTTCATCAACCGCCTCGAGAAGGGGATGCGGTTGCAGACCGACCCGACGGTGATCTACGGCGTGACCGAAGGCAAAGGGGTGCTGGGCCGCGGTCTGCGCCAGTCCGAGCTGCGCAAGGCCACGCCCTACAACACCTATGTCATCGACGGGTTGCCGCCCGGACCGATCGCGAATCCGGGCAAGGCGGCCATCGAGGCGGCGCTGCATCCCGATTCGACCGACTACCTGTTCTTCGTGGCCGATGGCTCCGGCGGACATGCGTTCTCGAGCACGATCGAGGAGCATAACAAGAACGTGGCGAAGTGGCGCGAGATCGAGAAACAGCGTCAGGAAGATGCGTCAAGCAACTGATAACTCAGAAAGAACCCCGGTTTTCGCCGGGGTTCTTTTTTGACTGGAGTGCACAACCCAGAATTTAGAGCTTGACTTTGCGAACGCTCTCGGGTAGAGATTTGGCATGCTAGGAGAAGTGGGCAAGCGCCGCGGGGAAACCCGACGGCGTTTTTTCATGTCTCTCGAACGGACCAACTTGGAACGGGTGGGTTCGTCAGTGATGCAAGACAACAAAGTGAACGAGGCGGGGGCGCCGGTCGATCTTCTGGATCAGACCGAAGCGCTCTATCGGGACGTGGCCGAGGAGCTGGCGCAGGCGCTGCAGGGGGTGCGGCGTGGCGACATATCCGAGGCGAAAGCGGCGGTGCAGGCGGTCAAGGACCTCCGCACCGCTTTTCATTTGGTGATGGAGGAACGATCGCGTGTCGAGAAACTCCGCAGACAGCTGGCAGGTGTCGCCGCCGGACGCGATGGCGCGCTCGACTTCGATGCCGCCAGAGCTGAAATCGGGCGCCGCCTGGCTCGCCTCCGCGACGCCTGAGAGCGTCGAGGCGTTTCTGGATGGGCTCGACGACAATGCATTGCTCGCGCTGCCCTGGATCTTCGAGTTCTGGGCGTTGGATCATCAGCTTCCGCCCGAAGGGGATTGGAAGTCCTGGGTGATCATGGGCGGACGCGGCGCGGGCAAGACGCGGGCCGGGGCCGAGTGGGTGCGTGCGCAGGTGGAAGGCGCACGCCCGCTCGACCCCGGAAAGGCGCGGCGCGTGGCGCTGGTCGGCGAGACCTTCGATCAGGTGCGTGATGTGATGGTGATGGGGGAGAGCGGGATATTGGCCTGCTCTCCGCCCGACCGCAGGCCCGACTGGGAAGCGGGAAGACGGCGGCTCGTCTGGCCGAACGGGGCGACCGCGCAGGCCTTCTCGGCCTATGAGCCCGAGGCGCTGCGGGGGCCGCAATTCGACGCGGCCTGGGTCGATGAAATGGGTTGTGCGGCCATCGACAAGGGGACGAACGAGCCGAACAAGTTCCTCGATCCGAAAAGCTCGGAAAGCGCGCTGCCGCATTACTCGGATTGGCGGCGCGATGATTACATCCAGATGCAATATCTGCGGGCGATGACCGAATATTGGGGGGATGCGGCCAACAATCCGCTCTCGGAATATTACGGCGGGACGATGGTGGATATGGCGCGCGCCCATGTCTGGGCGTGGGATGTCCGACCCTATCCGCAATTTCCCGGTCTGCCGGAGGTATGGGACGACGCGGCGAACTACGCGCGGGGGCATTGGATCTCGGGGCGGGCGACAGCACAGCCTCTGGCGCATGTCGTGGGCGAGATTTGTGCGCTCGCGGGGGTCGAGGTGTTCGATGTGAGCGCGTTGCATGGGGTGGTGCGCGGATATGCGATGCCCGGGGGGATCACACCGCGCGGTGCGCTGCAGTCGCTGAGCCTGATCTACGGTTTCGATGCGGTGGAGCGCGACGGGGAGTTGGTGTTCCGGATGCGTGATGCGTCGGTCGATGCGGAGGTGGCGCCTCCGCTGCTGGCGCTGGATGGCGACGATCAGAGCCTTGAGACGCGCCGTGCGCCGGAGGCGGAGATCGCGGGGCGCGTACGACTGGCCTATGTCGAGGCCGATGGTAGCTTCGAGGCCCGCGCCGTGGAGGCGATTTTCCCCGACGAGGAAAACGGCCCCGCCTCTGCGAGCGAGGCGCCCCTGGCGCTGACGCGGGCGGAGGGAATGCGTGTCGTGAACCGCTGGCTCTCGGAGGCGCGGGTGGCGCGCGATACGGCGCAGTTCACGCTTCCGCCGTCGATGGGGTGGCTAGGGCCGGGGAATGTCGTGCTGCTGCAGACCGAGGAGGGCGCGCGGCGCTACCGGATCGACCGGATGGAGCGTGCGGAGGCGATCCGTGTGGAGGCGGTCCGGGTCGAGCCGGGAATCTATGAGGCCTCGGAAGAGACCGACGAGGTTGCGCGGATCGAGAGCTTCACGCCGCCTGTGCCGGTCACACCAGTATTCCTTGATTTGCCGTTGTTGACAGGCGCGGAAGACGCTTACGCGCCGCATCTGGCAGTCACGTCGAGCCCTTGGCCGGGAGCGGCCGCGCTGTATTCGGCGCTGGAGGATGCGGGCTATGCGCTGAATGCCAAGGTCGAAACCCAAGCTGCGATTGGGGTGACCCAAACGATCTTGTCGCGTGCGCAGAGCGGGCTCTGGGATCGCGGGCCGAGCTTGCGCGTGAAGATGTTGTCGGGGGCCCTGGAAAGCGCGAGCGAAGAGGGCGTGCTGGCGGGGCTCAACGCGATGGCGATCGGGGATGGCTCGTCGGATCGCTGGGAGGTGTTCCAGTTCCGGACCGCCGAGCCGGTCGAGCCGGGCGTCTGGGACGTCTCGTTGCGCTTGCGCGGGCAGGCGGGGAGCGATGCGCTCATGCCCGATGCTTGGCCGGAAGGCTCGGTGGTCGTGCTGCTCGACGGGACGCCGCGCCAGATCGAGGTGTCGCCCTCGGCGCGAAATCAGGCGCGTCACTACCGGGTGGGGCCTGCCGGTCGTGGCTATGATGATCCCTCCTATATTCATACGGTTCAAGCCTTTGCGGGCATCGGGCTGCGGCCCTTGTCGCCTTGTCATTTGTGCGCGCAGTCGCTGGGCGGGGATCTGCGGCTGAGTTGGGTGCGGCGGACGCGGATCGGGGGCGACGACTGGGAGGCGCTGGACGTGCCTTTGGGCGAGGTGTCGGAGCGCTATCGGGTGCGGGTGTTTGAGGGGCAGGCGATCCGGCGCGAGGTTGTCGTAAGCGCACCGGATTGGACTTATGGCGCGGCAGAGCGCAAGGAAGACGGGATGATCGGCGCGCCGAGCTTCGAGGTGGCGCAGATATCGGATGTCTTCGGGCCGGGGTTGCCAGCACGGCTGACCTGGACCGGGTGAGATGCGCGCGGTGCTGGACGGCGATCTGATGGCGCTCGCGCGGGTGGTGATGCTTTGGCCCGATGAGCAGCGTCCGGACCAGCTTCTGCGACTCCTCGATCGGGTTCACGCGGCGGACCTCTATTGCAAGCGATTCCGCCGCGCGCATCCGCACTGGGGGAACGGCTCGGTCCTGAGCATGGCGTTGGGCCTGCCTCGGGCGAAGGCGGGGCCGGGCGATCCGCGCTATCTGCAGGCGCTGGGCTATGTCTGTGCGGGGATGGCCGCGTGGCGCTTGACGCGACAGCCCCTTAAGCGAAATGACGAAACGCCCCTTCCTCTATTCGCCGGAAAGCCTATGTGTTAAGTTCTTGCGCGCGAAGAGGGAGTAATCCGATGAACAAGCAGATGGCCAAGGTTGCAACCGTCGATCCGGTCTGGACGCAGATTTGCGACGAGGCGCGGGCTGCGGTGCGTGACGAGCCGCTTCTGGGGTCCTTGATTCATGCCGGGCTCTTGCATCATCCGACGCTCGAACGGGCGCTGGCCTATCGTTTCTCGATGAAACTGGCCTCGGCCGAGATGAGCGAGCAGCTTCTGCGTGAGATCGCCGAGGAAGCTTTCGCTGCCGATCCCGCCTTGGGGCAGGCGGCGCGGGCCGATCTGGTGGCCGTGCACGAGCGCGACCCGGCCTGCCACCGGCTGATCCAGCCGCTGTTGTTCTTCAAGGGGTTTCAGGCGCTGCAAAGCTACCGGATCGCGCACTGGCTGTTCACGAACGGGCGCCGCGACATGGCGTATTTCGTGCAGATGCGTACCTCCGAACTGTTCGGCGTGGACATCCATCCCGGCGCGAGGATCGGGCGCGGTATCATGATGGACCACGCCCATTCGATCGTGATCGGGGAAACGGCTGTCGTGGGCGACAATGTCTCGATGCTGCATTCGGTGACGCTTGGCGGGACCGGCAAGGAAGACGAAGAGCGTCACCCGAAGATCGGCAATGGCGTGCTGATCGGGGCGGGTGCGAAAGTGCTCGGCAATATCCATGTCGGCGATTACAGCCGGATCGCGGCGGGCTCGGTGGTGCTGGAAGACGTGCCGTGCTGCAAGACCGTCGCCGGGGTTCCCGCGAAGATCGTGGGCGAGGCGGGCTGCGACCGTCCCGCGCGCGAGATGGATCAGCTTTTGCACAGCAAGTGAGCATGTCTCACATGGAATAGACAGGCGGGGCTTCGGCCCCGCTTTTTTTTGTGTTTTGCCGTCGGTTTCCAGTTCGCACGAATGACCTCGCGCATGGGTCTTCCCCTTGGTGGAAATATCCCGGGGGGTGAATTCGCGAACGCGAAAAGGGGGGCAGCGCCCCCCTTTCCTGCGTTTCAGACTGTACGGCCCGATCAGGCCAGCATCAGCATCGGGTTCTCGAGGTTCTCGCAGATCGCCTTCATCAGCTCCGCGCCGAGCGCGCCGTCGATCACGCGGTGATCGACCGAGAGCGTCATCGACATGACGGTCGCCACTTCGATCTCGCCTTCGGCATTCACGACCGGTTGCTTGATGCCCGCGCCGACAGCGAGGATCGCGCCATGGGGTGGGTTGATGACCGCGTCGAAATTCTCGATCCCGAACATGCCGAGATTGGAGATCGCGAAGCTGCCGCCCTGATATTCATGCGGCGCGAGCTTGCGGTCGCGCGCACGGGTGGCGAGGTCCTTCATCTCCGCGGACAGCGTCGAGAGCGACTTCATCTCCGCATCCTTCAGCACCGGGGTGAACAGCCCGCCTTCGATCGCGACCGCGACGGCCACGTCCGAGGGCTTCAGCTTGAACACCTTGTCACCGGCCCAGACGGCATTCGCATCCGGCACCGATTGCAGCGCCAGCGCGCAGGCCTTGATGATGAAGTCGTTGACCGACAGCTTCACGCCGCGCCCCTCGAGCTGCTTGTTGAGCTGCGAGCGGAATTTCATCAGCGCGTCGAGTTTGACCGAACGGCGCAGATAGAAATGCGGGATCGTCTGCTTGGCCTCGGTGAGACGCGCGGCGATGGTCTTGCGCATCCCGTTAAGCTCGATCTCCTCGTATTCGCGACCCTCATACATCTTCGCGATGGTCGAGGAGGAGACGGATGCCGCTGCCGGGGCAGGGGCCGCAGCCTCCGCTTTCGGAGCGTCCGCCTTGGCCGGGGCTGCCTTGCCACCTTCGGCGGCTTCGACATCGGCCTTCACGATACGACCTTTCGGGCCCGAGCCTTTGAGCGCGGCCAGATCGACGCCCTTGTCGGCGGCGATGCGGCGTGCGAGCGGCGAGGCGAAGACGCGCTTGCCATCCGCATCCTGCGGCGCGGCGGGCGCTTTTTCGGTCTTCGGCGCGGCGCTCGGGGCCGACTTCGATCCACTTTTCTCGGCGGGCGCGTTGTCGGCGTCCTTGGTCTCTTTCGCATCTTCGGCGGCTTCGGCTTGTGCTTCCCCGGGAACGGGGCTCTCGGCCTCGTCCACGGCGGAGGCATCCTCGCCCTCTTCCAGCAGCACGGCGATCGGGTCGTTGACCTTCACGCCGGAGGTGCCTTCCGAGACGAGGATCTTGCCGATCACGCCTTCATCCACGGCCTCGAATTCCATCGTGGCCTTGTCGGTCTCGATCTCCGCGATGATGTCGCCAGAGGAGACTTCGTCCCCCTCTTTCACGAGCCATTTCGCGAGCGTGCCTTCCTCCATCGTGGGCGACAGGGCGGGCATCAAAATCTGGGTTGCCATTGCGCTATCCCCTTACCGGTAGGTGACTTTTTTGACCGCATCGACGACCTCGTCCGAGGTCACGAGCGCCATTTTCTCGAGGTTCGCCGCGTAGGGCATGGGCACGTCCTTGCCGGTGCAGTTGATCACCGGCGCGTCGAGCCAGTCGAAGGCGCGCTCCATGATCACGGCCGACAGGTGGTTGCCGAAGCTTGCCACGGGGAAGCCTTCCTCGACGGTCACGCAGCGGTTGGTCTTGCGCACCGAGGCGAGCACCGTGTCGTAATCCACCGGGCGCAGGGTGCGCAGGTCGATCACTTCAGCGTCGATGCCCTCTTTCTCGAGCTTGTCCGCCGCTTCCAGAGCGTGGCTCATGCCGATGCCCCAGCTGACGATGGTGACATCCGCGCCTTCGCGCCAGATTTTCGCCTTGCCGAAGGGGATGGTGAAGTCCTCCAGATCCGGCACCTCGAACGAACGCCCGTAAAGGATCTCATTTTCGAGGAAGATCACCGGGTTCGGATCGCGGATCGCCGATTTCAGCAGACCTTTCGCATCGGCTGCCGAATAGGGCTGCACGACTTTCAGGCCCGGAACGCTGGCATACCATGCGCCGTAATCCTGGCTGTGCTGGGCTGCCACGCGGGCGGCCGCGCCGTTCGGACCGCGGAACACCATCGGTGCGCCCATCTGGCCGCCCGACATGTACAGCGTCTTCGCCGCCGAGTTGATGATCTGGTCCATCGCCTGCATGGCGAAGTTGAAGGTCATGAATTCGACGATCGGGCGCAGGCCACCGAAGGCCGCACCGACGCCGAGACCGGCGAAGCCATGCTCGGTGATCGGGGTGTCGATCACGCGGCGGTCGCCGAACTCGTCGAGCAGCCCTTGCGTGACCTTGTAGGCGCCTTGGTATTCGGCGACTTCCTCGCCCATCACGAACACGCTGTCGTCGGAACGCATCTCTTCGGCCATCGCATCGCGCAGCGCCTCGCGGACGGTCTGCGTCTTCATCGGCGTGCCTTCGGGCCAGTCCGGCGTGGTGTCGGGCTTGGGCATATCGTCGTCCGAGGATTTCGCCTGAGCGGGGGCTTTCGCGGGTTCGTCGCTCTCGTCGCTCTCAGCCGCATCGGAACCGGTGCTCGGCGCTTCGGCCTCTTCGGCGGCGGAGGCGTCTTCGCCTTCTTCCAGCATCACCGCGATCGGGTCGTTGACCTTCACGCCGGAAGTGCCTTCCGCGACGAGGATTTTGCCCAGCGTGCCTTCGTCGACCGCTTCGAATTCCATCGTGGCCTTGTCGGTCTCGATCTCGGCGATGATGTCACCGGCCGAAATCTCGTCGCCCTCTTTTTTGAGCCATTTCGCCAGCGTGCCCTCTTCCATCGTGGGCGAGAGCGCGGGCATCAGAATCTTGGTTGCCATCTGTCTTTCCCCCCTCAGGCGTTCTGCGGCGCGACATCGGTATAGATGTCGGTGTAAAGTTCATCCGCGGAGGGCTCGGGGCTCTCCTTGGCGAAATCGGCGGCGCCGTTGACGATCGCCTTGATATCCTTGTCGACCTGCTTGAGCTCGTCCTCGGTCGCGTGCTTGCCGGTCAGCAGAAGCTGGCGGATATGCTCGATCGCGTCGCGCTCTTCGCGCATCTTCTGCACCTCTTCGCGGGTCCGGTATTTCGCCGGGTCCGACATCGAGTGGCCGCGATAGCGATAGGTCTTGATCTCGAGGATGTAGGGGCCCTTGCCCGAGCGGCAGTGCGCGACGGCCTTCTCGCCGGCCTGTTTCACCGCCAGCACGTCCATCCCGTCGACTTCTTCGCCCGCGATGCCATAGGCGATGCCGCGCTCGTAGAAGTCGGGCGACTTGGTCGCGCGCTTCACGCTGGTGCCCATCGCATATTGGTTGTTCTCGATCACGAAGACGACCGGAAGGTCCCAGAGCTGCGCCATGTTGTAGGTCTCTGCGACCTGACCCTGGTTCGCCGCGCCGTCGCCGAAATAGGTGAAGGTGACGTTGTCGTTGCCCTTGTATTTATCCGCGAAGGCGAGGCCCGCGCCGATCGGCACCTGCGCCGCGACGATGCCGTGGCCGCCGTAGAAATGCTTCTCTTTCGAGAACATGTGCATCGAGCCGCCCTTACCCTTCGAGTAACCGCCATCGCGGCCCGTGAGCTCGGCCATCACGCCTTTCGGGTCCATCCCGCAGGCGAGCATGTGCCCGTGATCGCGATAGGAGGTGACGCGCTTGTCGCCTTCCTTCGCCGCAGCCTCGAGGCCCACGACCACCGCTTCCTGCCCGATATAAAGGTGGCAGAAGCCGCCGATCAGACCCATGCCGTAAAGCTGACCCGCCTTCTCTTCGAAGCGCCGGATCAGCAGCATGTCATGGTAATATTGCTTGAGTTCCTCGGCCGAGACATTCGCGCCCGCTTTGGCGCCGCTCGCCGAGCCTTTCCGTGCTGCCATTGGTCAGACCTCCCTTGGCCGGAATAGTTTAGCGTTAAACCATTCCTTACAGCAATGCCGGGCCGAAGGCAATGACCCTGCGGTATCGCAGGGCAGGAATGGCGCTCACGTTTCAACTAGGGCCGGTGAGGCGGTTTTCGAGCGATGTTTGTGCCGCGAAAATGGGCAGGCCTGTAAGCCTCTCAGCGGATCACGATCTCGTCCGAGCGCATCGCGCCCAGCACTTCGCGCGCCCGGCTGTCGAGGAGGTCCAGATCGAGGTAATCGTCGGAGAGGCGATGGGTCAGGTTGGCCATCCGGTCGACCTTGGCGCGCAGCGCATCGCGCTCGGCGCGCTTGGCGTCGATCTCCGCTTCGATCTGCACGCGGCTGAGAATGCCGTAACGCCCCTGCACGGCGGCAAAGGCGAAATAGGCGCCCAGCACCACCGCCACGGTCACGAAAATCAGAGGCCCGATCGTGGGGCGTCTCATCACCATTGTACTGCCTCGCTTCTTCGCTGGTCGCATGCCTGTCCCCCAGACCCGCGCCACGGCCTCTGACGGGCCCTGTGTCTCGAATCATGTCACATGTGATTCGTCATTGGAATCCCCCGGATGATCAATTCTGCAAAGATTTCGTATGCCGTTGCGCACCGGGTTGTGCATCGTGCGGTCCTTCTCGCATTCGGTCGCCCGCATGCGCGCGGACTTGCCCCGGCGCGCGCATCTGGCTAGGCAGGTTTCGAAGTAGGAAAGGTGTGTTTGTGAGTATCTCCGGGTTCATCAAGGCGATCGGGTCGAAGAAGATGCGGCTCTTCGGGATCACCGCGCCGCCCGCAGCCGAAGGGCGCGAGGGGCTGGCCCTCGTCGCCATCGTGAAGAACGTGGGCGACTACATCCTCGAATGGCTGGAATTTCATACGGCGGCCGGGGCGCGCCACGTCTTTCTCTATGACAATGGATGCACTGACGACACGCTGGCCAAGATCGCCGCGTCGCCCTTCGCGACGTCCGTCACCGTGACCCCCTGGCGTATGGCGGGCTACGATCCGGCGACGCACCGCCGCATCTCGCAGCAGGTCGGGGCATATGCCCATGCGGTCACCACCTTCGGCGCCGATTTCGAGCGCATGGCCTTCATCGATATCGACGAATTCCTCGTCCCCGATCCCGGACTGAACCTGATGGAAGCGATCACGCAGCATGGCGATCACTCCAACATCTCGCTGCCCTGGCACATGTTCGGCCATGCGGGCCACGAGACGCGCCCCGACGGCTGGGTGACGCGCGCCTTCACCGACCGCGCGCCGGTTCCCTACGCCCGCGACAGCGATCTGCTGCGCTTCAAATGCATCGTGGATCCGTCTCGCGTCTCGGCGGTGGGCGTGCATAGTTTCGAGACCGTGGATATGGGCGACCGCACCGCCAACACGGCGGGGCAGGTGGTGTCAAACCGCGCGCGCAAGCAGGCGGCGTTCTTCACCTCGAGCCCGCTGCAGCTGAACCACTACTATCTGCTGTCGAAAGCCGAGCTGGAGACCAAACTCTCCCGCGGCCCGATCAATTTCGGCGGCGCCGAAGGGTATCGCAAACGCGTGCTGGAAAAAGTGGCCGAGATCGAACGCGCGCCGGTCGAGGATCGCAAGGCGGTGGCGTATTTTGACGCGCTCTCAGCCCAGCGGGGCGGCGCGGGTAATAATTTCGGTTAACTGCCGCGCGAGGGCGGCCGGTTCGACCGTCGCGCGCATCGCCTCCATCCGGTCCAGCGCGTCACGCCAGAGCGGCCCGCCATAGCTGTCCTGTGCCAGCCGGAATGTCTCGGTGATGCTCTCGGGGGTCGGGTCGGTCAGAAACGGATAATCCGCACCGAGCATCTCCACCGCATCATCGACATCGCGATTGACGAGGATATTCGCGTTGCAGGCCGCGGCGGTGAAGCCCTTCGTAAACGGTTTGTAGCCGCGATTGACGCCATGCGCGGTCTGGCTCTCGGGGCGCACACCGTAATGCAGCGCGAATCTCCCGATCCGGGGCAGGGCGCGTTCAAAATCCTCGACCACCGAGATATCGACCGTCTCAACCTTGGCGCGGATCGCCTCGGGGATCATCGCATTGTCCGGTCGCCCGATATAGCCGCAGGAGAAACCGGGTCGCTCGGGCAGCGTCAGCGCTTGCAGGCGTGGGTCGAAATGGTGATGCAGCAGCTCGACCGGGCAGGACAGTCCCTTGTCCGCGCAAAGGTCGCGCAGCGCCCGTTGGCCGCGCAGCGAGGCCGCAATCAGCAGGTCGAACAATTCGGGCCGCACATGGCGCAGCTTCATGTCGACCACATCCTGCGCGACGGTGATCCCGCGTTTGCGCAGCGGGGCCAGATGTGCGCGCGTCAGGTGTTTCGCGGCCGATTTCACGAAGATACACAGCGAGCCGCGCGGAATGCTGCGCGCCACGGCGCGCATCGCAATCGGCGGCATCACGAGCGCATGGAACGGACGTACAGACAGAGTGATCCCCGGATCGAGATGGGGTCTCAGCAACTCGACCAGCTGCTCGGCCCGCATATAGGCCGAGCCACGCTGCGCGAGCGGCCGCGCCATGCGACGAAACAGAACGACATGTCGTTGCACGGAGCCTGCACCTTTCCTGTCTGGGATGTTCAGCTTTAGCGTGTCCCGGCGCGACGCCGCAAGGTCGCGTGCGATGCAAAAAGCGGGCCGCCTCCCGACGCCCCGCTTCGGCTTGGTTCAAATATCCCGGGGGAACACCCGCAGGGAGTGGGGGCAGAGCCCCCTGATCGGTTAACCGATCTTACCCCGCCACCGAGGCTGCGTGGATCGAGGTGATCGCCTCCTCCAGCATCGCGTTGAACGCCTCGTCCGACTGCTGGGCCGAGAGGCCCTCCGTCAGCGCACGCGAGAACGACGCGATCATGCCGGTGTTCTTGGCCAGCTTCTCATTCGCCTCGTCGCGCGAGTAGCCGCCCGAGAGCGCCACGACCTTCAGCACCTTCGGGTGATCGACCAGCGGCTTGTAACGGTTCGGTTCGGTCGGCAGCGAAAGCTTCAGCATCACCTGCTTGCCCTCGGGCACCGTATCGAGATGGCTGAGGATCTCGGCCAGCAGCATCTGCTCGGCCTCGTCCTTGTCAGCAATCGAGATCGTCACTTCCGGCTCGAGGATCGGCACGAGCCCGTGGCTCAGCACCTGCATGCCCAGCTCGAACTGCTGATCGACGATCGCCTTGATGCCGCCGACATTGGCCGCCGAGATCACCGAACGCTCCTTGGTGCCGAAGATGCCCGCCTTGACCGCGCGCGACAGCAGATCGTCGAGGTTCGGGATCGGCTTCATTAGCTGCACGCCGTTCTCTTCGGCCTCCAACCCCTTGTCGATTTTCAGGAAGGGCACGACGCCGCGCTTTTCCCAAAGATAGGTGGCAGTGGGCGTGCCGTCGATCTCGCGATCCATCGTCTGCTCGAACAGGATCGCGCCGACAACTTTCTCGCCGGTGAAGGCGGGGGATTTGATGATCCGCGCACGCATCTGGTGGATCAGGTCGAACATTTCCTCTTCGCCGTTATAGGCGTCTTCCTCGATCCCGTAGAGCCGCAGCGCCTTGGGGGTGGAGCCGCCCGATTGGTCGAGGGCTGCAATGAAGCCGTTGCCCTCGCGCATCTGTTCGGTCTGCTTGGCGTTGGACATGGGAATTCCTCCTGCGGGATATTGGGTCGTCTGAAGGGATAGTTTCCGCGCCGAGGCGATGCAACGCTGGTGACGCTAACATCGCGAAATGGCGTGAATTTTGGCGTGACCTCGCCGCCGCGCGCCGTCCTGCGCCGCGAAAAGACGCGCAAATGAAAAGGGCCGGGGCGCTCTCGCAGCCCCGGCCCGATCCGTCTCTGCGCCCTGTCACAGGGCGCGAAGCTCAGCTTTGCTGGTCGAGTGCCGCGACGCCCGGCAGGACCTTGCCTTCCATCCACTCGAGGAAGGCGCCGCCCGCGGTCGAGATATAGGAGAAATCCTTCGCCGCATCGGCCTTGTTGAGCGCCGCGACCGTATCGCCACCGCCTGCGACCGAGATCAGCTTCTCGTCGCGGGTCAGTTCGGCTGCTTTCGCCGCCGCCGCATTGGTCGCCGCATCGAAGGGCGCAATCTCGAACGCGCCGAGCGGGCCGTTCCAGATCAGCGTGCGCGAGTTCTCGAAGACCTTCGTGATCTCCTCGACCGATTTCGGACCGGCGTCGAGGATCATCGCATCCGCCGGGCAGGCGTCATTGGCCACGGTCTCGTTCTCGGCGCCCGCCTTGAACTCGCGCGCCACGACCACGTCGACGGGCAGGTGGATCTTGCAGCCCGCATCCTTGGCCTTCTCCATGATCTCTTTCGCCGTGCCCGCCATGTCGCGCTCGGCCAGCGATTTGCCGACATCGATGCCCTGCGCCACAAGGAAAGTGTTCGCCATGCCGCCGCCGATGATCAGGTGATCGACCTTGGCCACCAGATTGCCCAGCAGGTCGAGCTTGGTCGAGACCTTCGCGCCGCCCACGACCGCCGTCACGGGGCGCTCGGGGTCACCGAGGGCCGCCTCGAGCGCCTTCAGCTCGGCTTCCATCAGGCGACCGGCGGCTGCGGGCAGGATTTTCGCGATGCCTTCGGTCGAAGCGTGCGCGCGGTGCGCCGCCGAGAAGGCGTCGTTGACGTAGACCTCGCCGAGCGCGCCCATCTCGGCGGCCAGCATCGGATCGTTCTTCTCTTCGCCTGCGTGGAAACGGGTATTCTCCAGCAGCAGGACTTCGCCTTTCTGCAGCGCGCCCACGGCTTCCTTCGCGGGGCCGCCGACGCAGTCCTTGGCGAATTTCACCGGGAAGCCGAAGGCCTTCTCCAGCGCGGGCACCAGCGGCTCGAGGCTCATCTCGGGCACGACCTGACCCTTGGGGCGACCGAAATGCGCCAGCAGCACCGGCTTGCCGCCCTTCGACATGATGTCCTGCACGGTTGGCACGATCTTCTCGATGCGCGTGGCATCGGTCACTTTTCCGTTCTCCACGGGCACGTTGATATCCACGCGCACCAGCACGACCTTGCCGTCCAGATCGACCTCGTCGAGGGTTTTCCAAGCCATGAAATCACTCTCCCTATCGGCGCAGGGGACCATCGTGAATGTGGCCCGCTCCCGCAGCTTGCGTTCTTCATGCCTGCGGCGATGGGTCGCGTCAACACGGCTGACCGAACTGCGGCGCTTTGTCCTTGCCGCGCAAGGGCCTCGCTCCTATGGTCGGCCCAAATTTTCAACGGAGGACCCAATGGCCGATATCAAGGATCCAGAGAACACGATCATCATCGAGCTCAAGGACGGGCCGGTCGTGATCGAGCTTCTCAGCGACGTCGCCCCGAAACATGCCGAGCGCATGAAGCAACTCGCCCGCGACGGCGCCTATGACAACGTGGCCTTCCACCGCGTGATCGAGGGCTTCATGGCCCAGACCGGCGATGTCGCGAACGCGAATATGGAAAAGGACTACAATCCGGGCCGCGCGGGCACGGGCGGCTCGCAATATCCCGACCTTCCGGCGGAATTCTCGAAGCTGCCGCATGATCGCGGGACGCTCGGGGCGGCGCGCTCGCAGAACCCGAACTCGGCCAATTCGCAGTTCTTCATCAACTTCAAGGACAACCATTTCCTCAACGGTCAATACACGGTCTACGGCCGCGTGATCGAAGGGATGGACAATGTCGACAAGATCGCGCGCGGCGAGCCGCCGCAGAACCCCGACCGGATGATCTCGGTGAAGGTGGCCGCCGATGCGTAATATCCTGCGCCGCACCGTTCTCGCCGCCGCCGCAAGCCTCGTCGTCGCAGCGCCCGCTGCCTTCGCGCAAGACAGCTCGGGCGTGGCCGATACCGGCGGGCCGAAGCTCGTCCTGCAGATCGGCGGTCAGACCGAGGGCAAGGTCGTGATCGACCTGCTCACCGACAAGGCCCCGAAATCCGCCGAACGGCTGATGACGCTCGCCAAGGAAGGCAAATACGACGATGTCGTCTTCCACCGCGTGATCGACGGCTTCATGGCCCAGACGGGCGATGTGCAATTCGGCAAGAAGGGCGGAGATACGTCGATGGCCGGTATGGGCGGCTCCGATCTGCCCGACCTTCCGGCGGAATTCTCGAACATCTCCTTCCAGCGCGGCATCGTGGGCATGGCCCGCTCCGCCGATCCGAACTCGGCCAATTCGCAGTTCTTCATCATGTTCGCCCCCGCACCCCATCTCGACGGGCAATATACCGTCGTGGGCCATGTCGTGAGCGGCATGGATGTGGTCGACAAGATCAAGAAGGGCGACGAGGCGCGCAACGGCGTGGTCGATGACCCCGATTACATCGTCAAGGCGACGGTGGAAGACAAGTAAACCGGGCAAGGGGGCTTCGGCCCCCTTTCTCTTGCGCAGGCTGCCGCTTTCGGCTTGGCCCAAATATCCCGGGGGGCTTCGCGTCAGCGAAGCGGGGGCAGCGCCCCCTCTCCCTTAAGTTTGTCGCCCTACGGCGACGGGGGGCAGAGCCCCCTGCGCGTTACAGCCGCGCGATCCGCTCGGTCAGCAGCGTGTAGAACCCGTCCGCATCCAGATCGCCCATGAACATCGCATTCGGCGCACGGTCGGTCACGCGCCACCAGTCGGCGACGGTCATGCCCATGGTCAGCTCGGACGTGGTCTCGATCTCGACATTGATATGCCGTCCGGTGAACAGGTCGGGCTTGAGCAGATAGGCGATCACGCAGGGGTCGTGCAGCGGCGCGCCCTCGGAGCCGTATTTTGCCATGTCGAAGCGCTCGAAGAAATCGGTCCAGCTGGCGACCGCGTGGCCGACGCGGGTGCCGAGATTGCGGAACGCCTCGACGCGGGCGCGGGTGGTGAGCGCCTTATGCGTCACGTCGAGCGGCATCACCACGAGCGGCACGCCCGATTTGAACACGATCTCGGCGGCTTGCGGATCGACATGGATATTGAATTCGGCGGCGGGCGTGGTGTTGCCCACTTCGAAATAGGCGCCGCCCATTAGCACGATCTCGGCGACCTTCTCGGCGATGTCGGGGGCGCGGCGCAAGGCGGTCGCGATATTAGTGAGCGGGCCCAGCGGGCAGAGCGTGATGCTGCCGGCGGGATGGGCGCGCAGCGTCTCGATCAGGAAGTCGACCGCGTGTTGGTCCTGCAGCGGCATCTGAGGCTCGGGCAGTTCGATCCCGTCGAGCCCGGTCTTGCCGTGGACATATTCCGCCGTGACCAGGTCTCGCGCGAGCGGCCGGTCGCAGCCCGCATAGACCGGCACATCCGTCCGCCCGGCCAGTTCGCAGACCACGCGCGCGTTCTTGGACGTCAGCGGCAGCGGGACGTTTCCGGCGACGCAGGTGATGCCCAGAACTTCGAGGTCGGGGCTGGCCAGCGCCAGCAGGATCGCCACCGCGTCATCCTGTCCGGGATCGGTATCGATGATGATCTTGCGCGCCATTTTCGCCTCCTTCGCGGGTCCGGCGCGACCTTGGCGTGGTGTCGCGGCGATGTCCAGATATGGGGAGGGGTGACCCTCGGGCACACCAAATCGACATTACCTATGCGTGTGTTCGCCGCGAAGCTTTCCTGCGGGCGGCCACATTTGGCCACATTCGGTCTCTAGACCACTATCTGCAGGGAAGGACACCCAGACATGAACCAGCATCACATCTTCATCGCAGCGCCCGCTTCGGGTGGAATGAGTGGCCAGATGGCACGCACGCTTGGCTGTGGGCAGGACGCATTGGCCCGCGCAGGCTATGGTCCGGCGGTGATCGGGGCTGCTGCTGGCGGGCGTGTCCATCTCGA
This sequence comes from Thioclava sp. F36-6, assembly GCF_002020305.1. NCBI lineage: Bacteria > Pseudomonadati > Pseudomonadota > Alphaproteobacteria > Rhodobacterales > Paracoccaceae > Thioclava > Thioclava sp. F36-6. Next base: position 154,826 of record NZ_MPZX01000003.1, read on the forward strand.
TTCGCAATTGATCGGCGATGCGGCGGCGGGGCTCTATCACCTCTTCGCCCGGGCTCAGGAACGGGCCGAGCGGTTCCGCGAGGCTCTGAGCGGTTCGGTCGGGCGCGTGGTGCTCTACGCACCGAGCTATGAAGACTATTACCCGGCGCTCTGGCGTGATCTCGCCGCGCGCCGTCCGCTCAAGCCCTTCGCAGAGTTGACGCCGCGCCTGATGGCGCGTCCGCGCCGCTGGGTGAACGTGGTGCGCGATCTGAAAGCCGGTCTCAACCCGCGCGAAATCATCGTGTTGCCGCATGGCTCGAAGATCGGCGAGGCGATGGCCGCGCTGGTGCCGGGCGCCTCGCTCGATCCCGCGCCCGATGCTGAGACCGCCCATGCCGATACGGTGATCGCGATGATGCAGCGCCTGCACCATTCGGGCGTCGTGATCGGGCCGAAACAGAAACGCCGTCTGGCGCGGTTCCATCACCAGCAGCCGCAAGGCACGCCGATCGCCGAGTTCGATCCGCTCGACCGGGCCTCGCTGCAGCGTCGCTACGAGCAGGATCTGGAACAGATGGCCGCTATCGACGGCGTGCGCATCGGCCCCGACGAGGCGCTGCAGATCGCGGCCCAGTAACCGCTGCGGTTGCGCTCCAATTCCGGACAATGAGAAAAGCGGCGCCCGCTGGACGCCGCTTTCTGTGTTTTTGATGCGGGAGCGCGATCAGCCGTCGAGATCGACCTCGTCGATCAGCTTCAGCGCGGTCGGACGCAGCTCGGCCAGTTTCGCGAGGTCCAGCGTGTCCGGCGTGAATTCGCCCCAGCTTTGCACCAGTTCGGAGCGCGCAACGCCCGGCTTGATCGGGAATTCGTGGTTGGTCTGGGCGTAGATTTCCTGCGCCTCATCCGAGACGAGGAATTCCATCAGCTTGAGCGCGTCCTCGCGGTTCGGCGCGGATTTGGTCATCGCCATGCCCGAGACGTTCATATGGGTGCCGCCTTCCTCGAAAACCGGGAAGGTGATGCGCACGGAATTGGCCCATTGCGCCTGCTCGGGATCGGCGAGCATCTGACCCATGTAATAGGTGTTGCCCAGCGAGATGTCGCATTCGCCTGCCCAGATCGACTTCACCTGGCTGCGGTCGTTACCTTCGGGGGTCTTGGCGAGGTTCGCCTTCAGCCCTTCGAGCCATTCCTTGGTCGCCTCTTCGCCGTGATGGGCGAGATAGGCCGAGGTCAGCGCGACGTTGTAATCCGAGGTGAAGGAGCGGGTGCAGATGCGGCCCTTCCATTTATCGGAGGCGAGGTCTTCATAGGTCGTCACTTCGCCATCGGCCACGCGCTCTTTCGAGGCATAGACGATGCGGGCGCGCGAGGTCAGGCCGAACCAGTGGTTCTGCGGGTCGCGGAATTCGGCCGGGATCGCGTCTTGCAGCGCCGGGTCCTCGACCGCCTGCGTCACGTCCGCATTCACCACTTCGCTCAGCCGCGCGATGTCGACGGTCAGCACCAGATCGGCGGGGGAGCGGTCGCCTTCGGCTTTCAGGCGCTCGACCATGCCTTTCTCGACATAGGCGATGTTCACCGCGATCCCGGTCTCTTCGGTGAAGGCGTCGAGCACGGGCTGGATCAGTTCGGGCTGACGGTGGGAGTAGATGTTCACATCCGCAAGCGTCGGCGTGGCGAGGGCCGTGCCCATCAGGGCGAGGGCGAGGGTCCGGGTCATTGAAGTCTCCATTCGCGTTTTCGTGAGCGAAGAGGTAGCGGTCGCTCACGAACGCGTCAATGCCTGAGTGAATTGATCGGAAATATTTTGCCGCTGCCTGCCTGCCCGCTTTTTGGGCGTTCGATTGACCAATGGGCAGGGGCAGGGCGCATTTTTTGAAATTGCGGCTTTTACCGGAGCGCCGCCTCCGTCATCGTGAAATCGCGAAGACCTATTGCAGGAGCGAGACTTATGGCGATCCATGCCAGCATTTATCACCTGACCCATTACACCTATGACCGCCCGGTGACGCTCGGCCCGCAGATCATTCGCCTGCGGCCTGCGCCGCATTCGCGCACCCGGGTGATCTCACATTCGCTGAGGGTCTCGCCCGGCGGGCATTTCGTGAATCACCAGCAGGACCCCTATGGCAACTGGCTCGCGCGCTTCGTCTTCCCCGAGCCGGTGACCGAGCTGAAGATCGAGGTGGACCTGACGGCGGACATGACCGTCTACAACCCGTTCGACTTCTTCACCGAGGAGTTCGCCGAGGAATGGCCCTTCGACTATCCCGAGGAGCTGCGTGACGACCTGTCGATCTACCGCACCCCCGAGCCGGAAGGCCCGCGTCTGGCGCAGTTCATCGGCGAGATCGACTACACGATCAAAGGCACGGTCAATTTCCTCGTCGCGCTGAATGCGCATATCTCGAAGGTGGTGGATTACACGATCCGCATGGACCCCGGCGTACAGACGCCCGAGGAAACCTTGGAGATCGGGTCGGGGTCGTGCCGGGACAGCTCGTGGCTGCTGGTGCAGGTGCTGCGCCATCTGGGGTTCGCGGCGCGGTTCGTGTCGGGCTACCTGATCCAGCTGAAACCCGATCTTGAGGCGCTCGACGGGCCATCTGGCACCGATCACGACTTCACCGACCTGCATGCGTGGTGCGAGGTGTTCATCCCCGGCGCGGGCTGGATCGGTCTGGACCCGACCTCGGGCCTGCTGACCGGCGAGAGCCATATCCCGCTGGCGGCCACACCTCATTTCCGCAATGCCGCCCCGATCTCGGGGGGCTTCTCCTCGGTCGGCAGCCCGGAGGTGAGTTTCGCCTTCGACATGACGGTGGACCGCGTGGCCGAACATCCGCGCATCACCAAGCCGTTTTCCGACGAGGCATGGGACCGGCTCAATGCGCTGGGGCGCAAGGTGGATGAGAGCCTGAAGGCGGGCGATGTGCGCCTGACGATGGGGGGCGAACCGACCTTCGTCTCCATCGACGACTTCGAGAGCGACGAGTGGAACACCGCCGCCGTCGGCCCGCAAAAGCGCGCGCTGGCCGATGAGCTGATCCGGCGGCTGCGGGATCGCTTCGCGCCGGGCGGTTTTCTGCATTACGGGCAGGGCAAATGGTATCCGGGTGAGAGCCTGCCGCGCTGGACCTTCTCGCTCTATTGGCGGCGCGACGGCAAGCCGATCTGGCGCGACGAGGATCTGATCGCCAAGGAGGGCGACAAGACCGGCGCGGGGCCGGAGGAGGCCGGTACCTTGATGCGCGGCATCGCCGAGCATTTGGGCATCGAGCCCGAGCACGCCCAGCCCGCCTATGAAGACCCGGCCGAATGGATGCTGAAAGAGGGAAATCTCCCCGCCAATGTCACGCCCGAAGACAGCAAGCTGAAGAACCCCGAGGATCGCGCGCGTTTCGCGCGGGTCTTCAATCGCGGGCTGGAGACGCCGACGGGCTATATCCTGCCGGTGCAACGCTGGCAGGCCAAGGCGCAGCCCGGCCATCGCTGGCGCTCGGAGAAGTGGAAGACCCGGCGCGGCAAGCTGTTCCTGATCCCCGGGGACAGTCCTGCCGGGTTCCGCCTGCCGCTGGGTGCGTTGCCCTATGTGCCGCCCGCGCAATATCCCTATCACTACGTCACCGACACCTCGCTGCCCAAAGGCGATTTGCCCGACTTCCATGCCGAGATGGAAAAGGCTGCCGAGAAGGGGCTGGTCGACAAGCCCACGGAGGAACACAGCCAACCCGTCTCCGAGGCGCAATCGGCCGAGCCGGGGCAGCGGATCGTCGAGCAGGATCTCGATACCATCGACGGCGTCGTGCGCACCGCGATCTCGGTCGAACCGCGCGATGGGCGGCTCTGCGTCTTCATGCCGCCGACCGAGGATCTGGAGGATTACCTAGAGCTGATCGCCGCCGCCGAGGAAAGCGCCAAGGCGATGGGGCTGCCGATCCATATCGAAGGCTACGCTCCGCCGCATGATCCGCGCCTCAACGTGATCCGGGTCGCGCCCGATCCCGGCGTGATCGAGGTGAATATCCATCCCGCCCATAGCTGGGAGGATTGCGTCGGTACCACCGAGGCGATCTATGAAGAGGCCCGCCAGTCACGGCTGGGCGCCGACAAGTTCATGATCGACGGGCGCCATACCGGTACGGGGGGCGGCAACCATGTCGTGGTCGGCGGGGAGACGCTCCTCGACAGCCCCTTCCTGCGTCGCCCCGATCTGCTGAAGTCGCTGATCCTGATCTGGCAGCGGCATCCGTCGCTGTCCTACCTGTTCTCGGGCCTCTTCATCGGCCCGACCTCGCAGGCGCCCCGGATTGACGAGGCGCGCCACGATACGCTCTACGAGTTGGAAATCGCACTGAGCCAGATCCATCCGCCCGAGGCAGGCAATGTGCCGCCGCCGTGGCTGGTGGACCGGCTTCTGCGCAACATGCTGACCGATGTGACGGGCAACACCCACCGGGCCGAAATCTGCATCGACAAGATGTATTCGCCCGATGGGCCCACCGGTCGCCTCGGCCTCGTCGAGTTCCGCGGCTTCGAGATGCCGCCGGACCCGCGCATGTCGCTCGCGCAACAACTCCTGCTGCGCGCCATCATCGCGCGGTGCTGGAATGCGCCGGTAGAGGGGCGTTCGGTGCGCTGGGGGACGGTGCTGCATGACCGCTTCATGCTGCCGCATTACCTCTGGGAGGATTTCACCGATCTTCTCGCCGACCTGCGTCGCCACGGCTTCGATCTCGATCCGCAATGGTTCGAGGCGCAATCGGAGTTCCGCTTCCCCTTCTGCGGTCAGATCGAGGCCGAAGGCGTGCATCTCGAGATCCGTCAGGCGCTCGAGCCGTGGCATGTGCTGGGAGAGACCGGCGCCATTGGCGGCACGGTGCGCTATACCGACAGCTCGGTCGAGCGTTTGCAGGTGAAGATGACCTCGCTCCATCAGGACCGCTACAAGGTGATGTGCAACCGTCGTCCCGTGCCGTTGGCGCGCACGCAGGAAAGCGGTGTCTCGGTCGCCGGGGTACGCTTCAAGGCGTGGCAACCCGCAGAGGCGCTGCATCCGACGCTGCCGGTCAATGCGCCGCTGACCTTCGACATCTATGACGACTGGACGGGCAGGGCGATCGGGGGCTGTGTCTATCACGTCGCTCACCCGGGGGGACGCAACTACGATACCTTCCCGGTGAACGGCAACGAGGCGGAAGCCCGCCGATTGGCACGCTTCGAGGGGCACGGTCACACGCCGGGGGCCTATCGCCCGGAACCGGAGACCCCCCACCCGGAGTTTCCCCTGACGCTTGACCTGCGACGTCCTGTCGGGCTGAGTTGATCCGAGCCTAACGGAGACCCGATGCAAAGCCCCAACACGTCCGACGCTGCGAGCCCGCTCGAACAGCACCCGCTTCTGGCGGGCTATGCGCCCGTGCCGGGCGTGGCCGACGAGCTGTTCGAACGCTCCGGTGCGATGCGGCGCGTCTGGCGGCCCTTCGTGGAGAAGTTCCTGCAGCTCGAACCCGGGGAAATCCCGCAGCGCTTCGAGCGCGCCAATCAGTACCTGAGGGACGCGGGCGTCTATTACCGGCAATATTCCAATGACGTTCTGGCCGAACGCGAATGGCCGCTGAGCCATATTCCCGTCGTCCTGCATGAAAGCGAGTGGTCGGGTATCTGCGAGGGGCTGGCACAGCGCGCCGATCTGCTGGAGGCGGTGATGGCCGACCTCTACGGGCCGGGAAATCTCGTCTCGAACGGGCACCTGCCGCCCGAGCTGATCGCAGGCAACGCGCATTGGATGCGCCCCATGGTGGGGGTGGAGCCCAAGGGGGGGAATTACCTGCATTTCCTCGCCTTCGAGATCGGGCGCTCACCGGACGGGTCGTGGTTCGTGCTGGGGGATCGCACACAGGCGCCCTCGGGGGCGGGTTTTGCGCTGGAGAACCGGATGGCCACGGGGCGCATCTTCCCCGAGAGCTTCCCGCGCGATCATATCCATAAGCTCGCCACCTTCTTTGGCGATTTCCGCGCCGCGCTGGAGACGCTTGCGGGGCGGGGCGAGGGAGATATGCGCCGCGCCGCGATCCTGACGCCGGGCCCGGCCAATGACAGCTACTATGAGCATACCTATATCGCGCGCTACCTCGGCCTGTCGCTTCTCGAAGGCGAGGATCTGCTGGTGCAGAATGGCGAGGCGATGGTGCGCACGATCGAGGGGCCGCAACCCTTGGGCGCGCTCTGGCGGCGGATGGATGCGGGTTTCGTCGATCCGCTGGAGATGGACCCCGACACCCAGATCGGCACGCCGGGGCTAATGGAGGCGGTGCGCGAGGGCAATCTCGCAATGGTCAACGCGCTGGGCGCGGGCGTGCTGGAGACCCGCGCGCTGATGGCCTTCCTACCCAAGATTTCGCGAGTGCTGACCGGACAGCCGCTCGCGATGCCCAATATCGCGACATGGTGGTGCGGCGGCGCATCCGAGCGCGCCCATGTACGCGCCAATGCCGAGAACATGATGATCGGCCCTGCGATGGCGGTGAACCTGCCCTTCGATCTGGATGCCGCGACCGCGCTGGGCGGGCAGTTCCGCTCGGGCGCGGAGGCGCCGATCGCGGATTGGCTGGAGGCCGAGGGTCGGCATCTGGTGGGCCAGGAGGCGGTGACGCTGTCCACGACGCCCGCATGGCATGACGACGGGCAGGGGGGCGGCTCGGTCCGGCCCTGTCCGATGACGGTGCGGGTGTTTGCCGCGCGCACGCCGCAGGGCTGGCAGTTCATGAAGGGCGGCTATGCCCGGATCGGGCCGGAGGGCGACGCGACCGCGCTGTCGATGCAGCAGGGCGGGGCCGTCGCCGATGTCTGGATCGTCTCCGACAAGCCGGTGCCCTCGGCGAGCATGGCACCGCGCCAGACTGGCACTTTCCGCCGCAAGATCCCCGGCACGCTGCCTGCGCGCGCCGCCGACAACCTCTACTGGCTCGGCCGCTATATCGAGCGCTGCGAAGACTCGATCCGGGTGATCCGCGCCTATCACCTGCGCCTCGCCGCGACAGGCAGTCCGGAAGACGAGCGGTTGGCCCGTCTGGCGGAGTTCCTCGGCGCGCATGGGTTCGATATCTCGCAACCCGTGCCGGATGCACTTTTGCAGCGGCTCGATGCGGCGCAGGCCTGTGCGTCGAAAGTGCGTGACCGCTTCTCGACCGATGGGTGGCTCGCGCTGAAGGACCTGTCGAAGACCGCCCGCGGGATGGTGAGCACAGCGCGCCCCGGCGACGACACGGCGCGCGCGATGGGGGTGCTTTTGCGCAAGATCACCGGCTTCTCCGGTCTCGTGCATGAGAACATGTATCGCTTCGAGGGCTGGCGCTTCCTGTCGATCGGTCGGGCGCTGGAGCGCGCCGACGGGATTGCCGCGCTGCTGATCCGTTTCACTGCCGAGGATGCGCCGGAAGGTGCGCTCGATCTGGCGGTGGAGGTGGCCGACAGCGTCATCACCCACCAGCGCCGCTACCGGGTGCGCACCAATCTGGAGACGGTGCTGGACCTGCTGGTGCTCGACGCTGCCAACCCGCGCGCAATTCTGTTTCATCTCAATCGGTTGAAGGGGCTTCTTGATGAGCTTCCCGAGGCCGAGGTGGCCGGGCGTCCGGGCGATCTGCTGCGCGCGCTGATGCCGTTGCGCACCCAGCTCTCGGTGATCGAACCCGAGGAGGTCACGCCCCAGATGTTGCAGCAGATCCGGTCGGACCTGTTCCGGCTCTCCGATCTCGTGTCGCAGAAATATCTGAGGTAAGCGAATGCGTTACGAGGTGAAGTTAAAGCTGAGCTACCGGTATAACGCGCCCTCCGATCATGCGCGGACGCTGCTGCGGGTGCTGCCTTCGGACATTGCGGGGATGCAAACGGTCACGTCGCGACTGCTCAGCTTCGATCCGCCGCCCGATGAGCGCCACGACTCGCGCGATTTCTTCGGCAATACGATGACCTCGGCGGTCTGGCACGCGCCGATCGCCGAGATCGGCGTGACCCTCACCGCCAAGATTGACCGGGGGCTCGCGGAGCCGGGACTGGACCTGTCCTCGCCGCGCGAAGAGCTGGCGCAGGAGATCACCCAGTTCCGCAGCCTCGCGCCCAACGCGCCGCATCATTTTCTCGCGGCCTCGCGGCGCGCGGCACCGACGAAAGAGATGACGGAGTTCGCTCAGGCACAGTTGCAGCCGGGCCAGACAGCGCGCGGCGCGATCGAGGCGGTGGGCCGCGCGTTGCATCGTGAGATGCGCTTCGATGCGGGCGCGACCGATGTGAACACCCCCGCAGCCGAGGCCTTCGCGAACCGCCACGGGGTCTGTCAGGATTTCAGCCATATCATGATCTCCTGCCTGCGCGGGGTGGGGATCCCGGCGGGCTATGTCTCGGGCTTTCTGCGCACCTATCCGCCGCCCGGCCAACCCCGTCTGGAAGGCGCGGATGCGATGCATGCCTGGGTACGCGCCTGGGCGGGCGCCGAGACGGGCTGGGTCGAGTTCGACCCGACCAACAATCAATATGCGGGCGAGGATTACATCACCGTCGGCTACGGGCGCGATTATGACGACGTGCCGCCTTTGCGCGGGGCGATGCGCGGCGCGGGCGGTCAGCAAAGCGCGCAGGCGGTGGATGTGATCCCGCTCGATTGAGCCTGCGCAACCCCGGCGCGCCATCGTGCGGCGCGCCGAAGGATTCGCACGAAAGCTTCACTGGCTCGTGACCCGCGACGTCGCGGCATTCATTGACCACGTGATCAAAGCACGATTTACTCCTCACCAGTTTGTGTTTGAACCGTCCCACGATGTCGCGGCTGTGCGACCGGAGGGGGCGGCAGCACTCACGAAAAGACCAACCAACAGGAAGGACAGACCATGACCATTCGCTCGATGCTTTTGGCGGGGGCTGCCGCGGTGATGATGACCGCAGGCGGAGCCGGCGCCAAGACGCTCGTTTATTGCTCGGAAGCCTCGCCGGAAGGCTTTGATCCCGCGCCCTACACCTCGGGCACGACGTTCGACGCCTCGTCGCACCCGGTCTACGACCAGCTGGTCGAATTCAAGCCGGGCACGACCGAGATCGAACCGGGCCTCGCAGAAAGCTGGGACGTGTCCGACGACGGCCTGACCTACACGTTCAACCTGCGCAAGGGCGTGAAATTCCACTCGGTCGAGGGCTTCACCCCGAGCCGTGATTTCAACGCCGATGACGTGATTTTCTCGTTCGACCGTCAGGGCAACAAGGACAACCCCTATTACGCTTACGCGCCGGGCGTTTCCTATGAATACTATGCCGGCATGGACATGCCGACGATCATCAAATCGATCGAGAAAGTCGACGATTACACGGTGAAGTTCACCCTGTCCGAGCCGAACGCGCCGTTCCTTGCCGACCTCGCGATGGACTTCGCGTCGATCATGTCGAAGGAATATGCCGACAAGCTCGCCGGCGAAGACCGCAAGGCTGACATCAACAACGTGCCGGTCGGCACCGGTCCGTTCTCCTTCGTGGCTTACCAGAAGGACGCCGTGATCCGCTACAAAGCGAACCCGGACTACTTCAAGGGCAAGACCCCGGTCGACGATCTGATCTTCGCGATCACCCCCGATCCGGCGGTGCGCATGCAGAAGCTGCAGGCGGGCGAATGCCAGATCATGCCGTACCCGTCGCCGGCCGACATTCAGGCGCTCAAGGACGACTCGAACATCAAGGTCGACGAGCAGCCCGGTCTGAACGTGGCTTACCTCGCCTACAACACCACGCAGGCGCCGTTCGACAAGCCGGAAGTCCGCAAGGCGCTGAACATGGCGATCAACAAGGACGCGATCATCGACGCGGTCTTCCAGGGCGCTGGCCAGGTTGCCAAGAACCCGATCCCGCCGACCATGTGGTCCTATAACAAGGACATCAAGGACGACGCCTACGATCCTGAGCAGGCTAAGAAAATGCTCGACGAGGCTGGCGTCAAAGATCTCGAGATGAACATCTGGGCGATGCCCGTGCAGCGGCCCTACATGCCGAACGCACGCCGCACCGCGGAACTGATGCAATCGGATCTCGCCAAGGTCGGCGTCACCGCGAACATCGTCTCCTACGAATGGGGCGAGTATCTGAAGAAGTCGAAAGATCCGACCCGTGACGGTGCGGTGATCCTCGGCTGGACCGGCGACAACGGCGACCCGGATAACTTCCTCGCGGTTCTTCTGGGCTGCTCGGCGGCTGAAAGCGGTGCGAACCGTGCCTTCTGGTGCGATCAGAAATTCGACGATCTGATCACCAAGGCGCGTCAATCGAGCGATCAGGCCGAGCGCACGAAGCTCTATGAGCAGGCTCAGGAAGTCTTCAAAGAGCAGGCGCCGTGGGACACCATCGCCCACTCGACCGTGTTCATGCCGATGTCGACCAAAGTCAGCGGCTACGTGATGAGCCCGCTGGGCGGTCACGACTTCTACGGGGTGGACATCTCGGAGTGATCCTGAGAATACCCGCGTGATTGGGGCGTCCGGGAGACCGGGCGCCTCGCAATACTTTTAGGGGCCAAACATCGGAGACCGATGACCGCTGGCGCAACTGGGTGCGGCGGGCAAGGGCTCCCCACAGGTTCCGAAGAGAACCGCAAACAGGACCGGTGACATGTTACGTTTCATAATCGGCAAGATCCTCTGGCTGATCCCCACGCTGATCGGCATCACGATCGTGGCCTTCGGGTTCGTTCGGGTGCTGCCCGGGGACCCGGTGCTGCTGATGGCAGGCGAGCGCGGGCTTAGCCCCGAACGCCATGCCGAGCTGGCGCATCAGCTCGGCTTCGACCGCCCGCTCTGGCAGCAATATCTCGATTTCATCTGGCAACTCGCCCATGGCAATCTCGGCGACAGCCTCGTGACCCACAAGCCGGTGCTGGGCGAGTTCTTCGCGCTGTTCCCGGCCACGCTGGAGCTGGGCGTCTGCGCGATGTTCCTCGCCGTCGTGATCGGCGTGCCGATCGGCGTGCTGGCCGCGATCAAGCGCGGCTCGTGGTTCGATCAGGCGACGATGGGCACGGCGCTGGTGGGCTATTCGATGCCGATCTTCTGGTGGGGCCTGCTGTTGATCATCCTGTTCTCGGGCATCCTGCAATGGACGCCGGTCTCGGGACGCATCTCGCTGATGTATTACTTCCCCAACGGCACGGGCTTCATGATCTGGGACGCGCTGATGTCGGGGCAATCCGGCGCGCTGACCTCGGCGCTGAGCCACCTGATCCTGCCTGCGGTCGTGCTCGCCACAATCCCACTCGCGGTGATCGCGCGCCAGACCCGTTCGGCGATGCTCGAAGTGCTGGGCGAGGATTACGTGCGCACCGCGCGCGCCAAGGGGATGCCGCCGCGCCGCGTCGTGGGCGTCCACGCGCTGCGCAATGCGATGATCCCGGTGATCACCACGATCGGCCTGCAGGTCGGCATGCTGATGGCGGGCGCAATCCTGACCGAGACGATCTTCTCCTGGCCGGGCATCGGCAAATGGATGGTCGATTCGATCTCGCGGCGCGACTACCCCTCCGTGCAGGGCGGTCTGTTGATGATCGCGCTGATCGTGATGTTCGTGAACCTGATCGTGGACCTGCTCTACGGTCTGATTAACCCGCGTATCCGGCATAGGTGAGTGACATGTCCGAAGTGACCGAAACCGATATTCCGGCCGGCACGCGCCGCGCGCAATTCGCCGAGTTCTGGTTCTATTTCAAAGAAAACCGAGGGGCCGTGATCGGTCTGGTGGTGTTCGCCCTGATCGCGCTGGCCGCGATTGCGGCACCGCTGATCTCGCCCTTCGATCCCGACACGCAGTTCCGCGACGCGCTTCTGGCGACGCCGCTGACGCATGATGCCAACGGCACCTTCCTGATGGGCACCGATGCGGTCGGGCGCGATATCCTCTCGCGCCTGCTGTTCGGCGCGCGCTTCTCGCTGTTCATCGGCGTGATGGTCGTGCTGCTCGCGCTCTCCGTGGGGGTGATCCTCGGCCTGCTCGCCGGTTGGTTCGGCGGCTGGGTCGATACCGTGATCATGCGGGTGATGGATATCATCCTCGCCTTCCCGTCGCTGCTCTTGGCACTCGTCTTCGTGGCAGTGCTCGGCCCGGGGCTGATCAACGCGATGATCGCCATCGCCATCGTCTATCAGCCGCATTTCGCGCGCCTGACCCGCGCGGCCGTGCTGTCGGAGAAAAACCGCGATTACGTCATGGCCGCACAGGTCGCGGGCGCGGGCCATATGCGCCTCATGTTCCGCACGGTGCTGCCGAACTGCCTCGCGCCGCTGATCGTGCAGGGCACGCTGAGCTTCTCGAACGCGATCCTCGACGTGGCGGCGCTTGGCTTCCTCGGCATGGGCGCGCAGCCGCCGACCCCGGAATGGGGCACGATGCTGTCGGAAGCGCGCGAGTTCATCCTGCGCGCGTGGTGGGTCGTAACCTTCCCGGGTCTCGCGATCCTCGTGACCGTGCTGGCGATCAACCTGATGGGCGACGGCCTTCGCGACGCGCTCGATCCGAAACTGAAGCGGAGCTAAGCCAATGTCCTTGCTGAAAATCCGCAATCTCACCGTCGAATTCGACACCGCTCAGGGCGCGTTCCGCGCCGTGGACGGGATCGATGTCGAAGTCTCGGGCCGCGAAGTGCTCGCCATCGTGGGCGAATCCGGCTCGGGCAAATCGGTCTCGATGCTCGCGGTGATGGGGCTTTTGCCGCCCACCGCGACGATCACCGCCGACGAGATCACCTATGACGGGCGCGACATGCTGAAAATGTCGGGCCGCGAACGTCGCCAGATCATCGGGAAAGAAATCTCGATGATCTTTCAGGAGCCGATCTCCTCGCTCAACCCCTCCTTCACCTGCGGTTATCAGGTCGAGGAAGTGCTGACGCGTCACCTCGGACTGAAGGGCAAGCATGCCCGCAAACGCGCGCTGGAGCTGTTCGAGCAGGTGGGCATCCCCGATCCCGAGCGGCGGCTGAACAGCTACCCGCACCAACTCTCGGGCGGGCAGTGTCAGCGCGTGATGATCGCGATGGCCATCGCCTGCAAGCCGCGCCTGCTGATCGCCGACGAGCCGACCACCGCGCTCGACGTGACGATCCAGAAGCAGATCCTCGATCTGCTGATGAGCCTGCAGGAGGAATACGGCATGGGGCTGATCATGATCACCCATGACATGGGCGTCGTGGCCGAGACCGCCGACCGCGTCTCGGTCCAGTTCAAGGGCCGCAAACTGGAGGAGGCGGACGTGCTCTCACTCTTCGAGAACCCGCAGCATCCCTATACGCGCGCGCTTCTGGCCGCGCTGCCGGAAAACGCGACCGGGGATCGTCTGCTGACCGTCGCCGATGGCTGGGAGGGCGTGCAATGAGTGTGATCCTCGAAGGGCGCGACATCACGCGCGACTACATCGTCTCGGGCGGGTTCCTGCGCGGGGCGAAGACGATCCGGGCGCTGCATGGCATCTCCTTCTCGCTCGAGCAGGGCAAGACGCTGGCCATCGTCGGCGAATCCGGCTGTGGCAAGTCCACGCTGGCGCGCATCCTGACGCTGATCGACCCGGCCAATTCGGGCGATCTGTATATTCAGGGTGAGAAGATCGACATCAAGGAAACCAAGGTGACCTCCGCGCTGCGCGCCAAGGTTCAGATCGTCTTCCAGAACCCTTATTCGTCGCTCAACCCGCGTCAGAAGGTGGGCGAGGTTCTGACCGAGCCGCTGATCATCAACACCGACATCCCCGCCAAGGAGCGCCGCAAGCGCGCCGAGGAGATGCTGGAGAAGGTTGGCCTCGAGCGGCAGCACTACAACCGCTACCCGCACATGTTCTCGGGCGGTCAGCGCCAGCGGATCGCGATTGCCCGCGCGCTGATGCTGAACCCGCAGATCCTCGTGCTGGACGAGCCGGTCTCGGCGCTCGATCTGTCGGTGCAGGCGCAGGTGCTGAACCTGCTCAAAGACCTGCAGGACGAGTTCGACCTGTCCTATATCTTCGTGAGCCACGACCTCTCGGTCGTGCGTTATTTCGCGGATGATGTGATGGTGATGAATGCGGGCGAGGTGGTGGAATACGCCTCGCGCGATCAGATCTTCGCCAATCCGCAGCACGAATATACCAAGACCCTGCTGGCCGCGACGCCGATCGCCGATGTCGAGAAGATCCGCGAGCGGGTCGAGCGCCGGAAGGCGTTCTTGGCTGCGGAGAGCTGAGGGCAGGGCGGCGCCTTAGAGCCGCTTGGAGTTAGGAAATGGGCCCGAGGCGATGCGCCTCGGGCCTTTTCGTTTTGTGCGGAGGTTGCAGCCCATACCTTGGCCCGGGCGACCAGCCCGGGCCGCGCCCGAGCCTCCCGCCGGGAGGGCGCATTGGCGATGTCATCGCGAGCATCACCGACATGCGGGCTTGAGAGATAAACCGCCAAGCCACAAGCGCATCAACGCGCCCGCCCGAGGTTCGGGCGCGTCCCTTATCTCCCCGACCACTCCGGCGCGCGTTTCTCCAGGAAAGCCCGCGCGCCCTCGGCGGCGTCCTCGCTCGCCATCACGGCTTTCAAGGTCCGCGCGTTCTCCTCCCAAAGCGGGTCGACCGCGCGGCGCTCGATCTCGCGCGACAGGCGCAGGGTCTCGCGCAGGGCCAAGGGCGCGTTCTTCGCGACCTCCTCGGCCAGCGCCAGCGCCGCGTCAAACGCTTGCCCGGCCTCGGCGCGCCGGGCGATCAGGCCCAGATCCCACGCCTCGGCGGTGTCGAACAGCCGCCCGGTCAGCAGCAATTCGCGCGCCCGGGCCGGGGGGATCAAGCTCGCCAGCCGCAGCGCGCCGCCCGCGCCCGCCACCAGCCCGCGCAGCACCTCTGGCAGGCCGAAGCGGCAGCCGTCTTCGGCGACGATCATGTCGCAGCCCAAGGCGAGTTCGAACCCGCCTGCGAGCGCGGCGCCATGGCACGCGGCGATGATCGGCTTGCTGCGGTGGGATTCCGTCAGGCCTCCGAAACCGCCTTCAGCAAATAGTAACTCCTCGACCTTACCTTCGGTGAAAGCGGCGAGGTCCATCCCTGCGCAGAACACCGCGCCTTCGCCGCGCAGGATGCCGATCTGCAGCGCGTCATCCGCTTCCAGACGGGCCACCGCCTCTGCCAGAGCGTGGCCAGCCTCGGCATTGATCGCGTTGCGCCGCTCGGGGCGGTTGAGGGTGATGATCGCGATATTGCCGCGGGTCTCGAACAGGACGGGGCTCATAGGGCGGGCTCCTTGGGTAGGCGGGCGCGTAGCGCGTTGCGGATGATCTTGCCGGTGGTGGTCACGGGCATGTCGTCGATCACGTAGATCGCGCGGGGATATTCGTATTTCGCAAGCCGCGCGCGGACATGGGCGGCAAGGTCTTCGCGCAGCGCCTCGGTATCGGTGTGGCCGGGACACAGCGTGACGAAAGCCGCGACGATCTCGCCGCGCAGCGGATCTGGCTGGCCCACGACGCCCGCCATCTGCACCGCCGGATGCGAGATCAGGCAATCCTCGATCTCGGCGGGGCCGACGCGGTAGCCGCCGGTCGAGATGATGTCGTCGTCGCGCCCCTTGAAGCGCAGCCGCCCGCCGTCGCCGGTGATGCCCCGGTCGCCGGTCAGCAGCCAGCGCCCGTCGAGGCCGGTCACGAATTTCGCCTCGGTCGCGTCGGGCTGGTTGAAATAGCCCAGAAACATCACCGGGTCGGGCGCGCGCACCGCAATCGCGCCTTCGGTGCCGTCGGGCAGAACCTGGCCTGTCTGGCTGTCGACGATCGCGACCTCATGGCCCGGCACCGGCCAGCCCATCGCGCCGGGTTCGGGCGCATCAAGGCTCGCGGCGGACGACACGACCATGTTGCATTCGGTCTGGCCGTAGAATTCGTTGATCGTGACGCCAAGCGCCTTGCGCCCCCAGTCGAGGAGCTGCGCGCCGAGCGGTTCACCCCCCGAGGCGACCGAGCGCATATCGAGGCTCCACGTCAGGCTCTCGGGATCGGCCTTCATCATCTTCAGCGCGGTGGGCGGCAGGAAGGCATTGCGCACGCTCAGCCGCCGGATCAGATCGGCGGCCGCCTGCGCCGAGAACTTGCGGAAACGGCAGGCCACGACCGGCACGCCGTGATGCAGCGCCGGAAGCAGCACATCCAAGAGCCCGCCGATCCATGCCCAATCGGCGGGTGTCCAGATGCGGTCGCCCGCCTGCGGCAGAAAATCATGGCTCATCTCGACGCCGGGCAGGTGGCCCAGCAGCACCCGGTGGGCATGCAGCGCACCCTTCGGATTGCCCGTGGTGCCCGAGGTGTAGATCAGCACGCCGGGGGTCTCGGCGCTGGTATCGACGGGGGTGAAGTCGGGCGAGGCCTCGGAAAGGGCCGCGTTGAAATCTGCCACGCCTTCCGTGCCGGTCCCGCCGCCATCGGTGACGAAAACGGTCTGCAGATCGGGCAATTCGGAGCGGATCGCCGCGATCACCTCGTAGCTCGCCGGGTCCGTCACAAGCACCCGCGCGCCGCTGTCGCGCAGCCGGTGGAGCAGCGCCTCGGGGCCGAACAAGGTAAACAGCGGCAGCGAGACGCAGCCCGCCTTGAAGGCCGCGATATGGGCGATGGCGGTCTCGCGGCGTTGCGGCAGCAGGATCGCCACCCGGTCGCCGGTCTCACGCCCATCGCCGCCCACGCCCATAGCCGCCAGTACATTGGCGAAGCGGTTGGACGCCTCGCGCAACGCGCCGAAACTGGTCTCGCGCACCGCGCCGTAACCATCCTCTTCGACCTCGATCAGCGCGATGCGGTCAGGCTCGCGCGCGGCCCATTTGTCGCAGGTGTCGACGCCGATATTGTAGCGTTCGGGTATGTCCCATCGAAACGCAGCCCGCGTGGCCGCGTAATCCTTGCCGCGTGACAGCACCGGCTCTCCTCCCATTTTGCGAGCGGCGCGGGGGCCGCTCTCCTCCGCGCGTTACCAAAGCGCGCAGAGCCGGGAATGTCCATCTCCGCTCACGGGCTCGTGAGGGGTGTCTCGGGCGCAAGCCGCCCCGCCGCCAGCGCGCTCAAACCCACCATCACCGTCGCGGTGATCATCACGGCGGGCAGCCCGCCCATCTGGTAGCTCAGTCCCGACAGCAGGGTGCCGATCAGCCGCCCGCCCGCATTGGCCATATAGTAGAAGCCCACATCCATCGTCACCCGCTCGGCCTGCGTGAAGGCGAGGATGAGATAGGAGTGGAGCGAGGAATTCACCGCGAAGATCGCGCCGAAGGCCAGCAGGCCCACGACCAACACGGTGCTGAGCCACAGCGACGGCGTCGGGTCGATCAGCACGGCGGCGCTGAGAAGGGCAGGCACGGCGAGCAGCGCCAGCGCCCAGTGCCGCGCGGCGCCGATCAGGTCGCTTTCGGGGCGGGATTGGGCTTTCAGGATGTGCGGGGCGGTGGCCTGCACCGCGCCGTAAAGAATGATCCAAAGCGCCATGAACGTGCCCACGAGGAAGAAGGCCGCGCGGTCGCCCGCGTGTGTGCCGTCCGAAAGGACCGCGTAGAAATAGATCGGGATACCGACGACGAACCAGACGTCGCGCGCGCCGAACAGGAAGACCCGCGCCGCGGAGAGCCAGTTCACATTGGCCGATTTCGAGAAGACTTCCGAGAATTTCGCGCCTTTGCGCCCGCGCGGCAGGCCCGGCGGCATCGCCACGACGATCGCGGCGAGGATCAGCGCCAGCACCACCGCCATCGCGACCACCGCGTAATCGAAACCGAGCGCGGCCAGCAGCACCGCGCCGAGCAGGAAGCCCACGCCCTTCACCGCGTTCTTCGATCCGGTCAGCACCGCGACCCATTTGAACAGCCCGCCCTTGCCGGTGGGTGCCAGCAGCTTCACCGCCGATTTCGAGGACATCTTGGCAAGGTCCTTCGCGACCCCGCTGAGGCCCTGAACCACCATCACATAGGCGACCGAGGCCCCGATCGCCCAGGACGGGTTCAGCTGCGCCAGCGCGATCAGCGCCACGACCTGCAGCGACAGCCCCGCATAAAGCGTCGAGACCAGCCCGAACCGCGCCGCGATCCAGCCCGCCGAGAGGTTTGTCACCATTCCCGCGACTTCGTAGAGGATGAACAGGTAGGCCAGCTGCACCGGCGAGAAGCCCAGCGTGTGGAAATGCAGCAGCACCAGCATCCTGAGCGCGCCATCGGTGAGCATGAAGGCCCAATAGGCCGCCGTCACCGCGATATAGGCGGAGAAGCCTTCGGGGCGGCTGGCGGGGTTGTCGGTCACAGCGACGCCCCCACCATCAGCGCGACATCGGCCAGTCGGTAGGCATAGCCCATCTCGTTGTCATACCACGCATAGACCTTCACCTGCGTGCCGTTCACCACCATCGTCGAAGGCGCGTCGATGATCGAAGAGCGGATATCGTTGGTGTAATCCGAGGACACGAGCGGGCGCGTCTCGTAGCCGAGAATACCGGTCAGATCGCCCTCCGCGGCGGATTTGAACAGCGCGTTGACCTCTTCGGCGGTCGTTTCGCGCTCCACCTCGAAGACGCAATCGGTGAGCGATGCGTTGAGCAGCGGCACGCGCACGGCATGGCCGTTCAGCCGCCCCTTCAGTTCGGGATAGATCAGCGTGATCGCGGTGGCCGAGCCGGTCGTGGTCGGGATCAGCGAATTGAGCGCCGAACGCGCCCGGCGCAGGTCTTTTGCGGGGCGGTCCACGATGGTCTGGGTGTTGGTCACGTCATGGATCGTGGTGATCGCGCCGTGTTTGATCCGCAGATTTTCGTGGATGACCTTTACCACCGGGGCGAGGCAGTTCGTGGTGCAGCTCGCCGCTGTCACGATGCTATGCGCAGCCGGATCGTAGGCGTCATTGTTCACGCCATAGACGATATTCGCGGTCGGGCCGTCTTTCACCGGGGCCGAGACAACGACCTTCTTCACGCCAGCGGCGAAATAGGGGGCGAGCGCGGCTTCGGATTTGAAGACGCCAGTGCAGTCGATCACCACGTCGACCCCGTCGAGCGGCAGGTCTTCGATGTTGCGCGTGCCGATGAAGGGCAGGCGGGTGCCGTCGATGGTGACGCTGCTCTCGTCGCTCGAGAACTCCGCGTCCCAGCGGCCATGAACGGAGTCGAATTCCAGCAGATGCGCCTGCATCGCCGCATCGCCCACCGCGTCGTTGATCCATGCGATCTTCGCGCCGCACTCCAGAAGCGGCTTCAGGGCGAGTTTCCCGATGCGGCCGAGGCCATTGAGGGCGTAGGTGGTCATGGTCAGTCCTTCAGTTGCGGCCGATGTCATCGACAGCGGATTGCAGCGCGATGCGGTCGAGCGTTGTGAGCGGCAGGGCGGCGAAGGCCTCTACCCGGCGGAGGAGCGCTCCATAGGCCTGCTGGAAGGCGAGCGCGCGCTCGACCTCGGTGCCGGTGGCCTTCACCGGGTCCGCCATCCCCCAATGGCCGCTGATCGGCTGGCCGGGCCAGGGCGGGCATTCCTCGTTCGCGGCGAGATCGCAGACGGTGAAGACGAAATCGAGCGGGGGCGCGTCCTCGCCCTGAAACTCCGCAATGGTCTTGGCCCGCAGGGGGGTGACATCATGGCCCTTGTCGCGCAGCACCTGCATCGCGAAAGGGTTCAGCTCGGAATAGGGCTTGGTTCCGGCGGAATAGGCGTTGAAGCGGTCACCGGCCCGCGCCCGCAGGATCGTCTCGGCAAGGATGGAGCGCGCCGAGTTGCCGGTGCAGATGAAAAGCACGTTGAATTTCCGGCCCGCCGCAGATCGCGTCATCGCAGGGTCTCCACTTGGATCGGGTTGCGCGAGAGGGGAGCAGATATCGGGGCGGCCCTGACAGCAGTCGATCAGCAGCGCGTCGAAGAGGCTGCGCACGGTCTCCATCTCGATCCCGTAGCGCAGCGAGGTGCCCGCCCGCGTCTGACCGATCAGCCCGACTTCGCTCAGCGCGGCCAGATAGGCCGAGAGCGTCGAGGGTTTCAGCTCCAGCGCCGCGCCGATCTCGCCGGCGGGCAGCCGGTCGGGATACCGGCGCATCAGGAGCCGGAAGATCGCAAGGCGTTGCGCATGGCCCAGCACGGTGAGCCGCTGAGGTGTCATCTGATCCATATTTCGAGGTTTTACGAAATAAGAGAGTCGGATCAAGTGAAGCTTTGATGACAGGGCGCTTTGCACGCTTGAGTTGTAAACAATCCGATTAAAACGCCCGTGATATAGGCGCAGTCGGAAACACTCACAAATTCGTGAAGAGTCATGGAAATAGGGCCGAAACGAGACTTCCTCTGCGTCATGCAATTGCAGAATCCTCAGCAAAGCAAAGAGAACAAACGCAATTTCGCATCGTAGCCGGGAGGGCCAACTGCACTGAGAACGGCAATTATGGTCGGTCTGCCATAATTTCTGCCGCATTTCGGACATGACTGGGCAAGAGAACTTTAAGCACGAACCGACCCAGCCGGTGCGTCGCCAAGAAGGGGGCGCGCGCCGTCCCTGTAACATTGGTGGTCGCGGTCGGCATGGGCGTGCCGGGCCGTGTGTCACCCAAAAATCCGCATCGCCCCTGCGGAAAAGGAGAGCTCCCTCGTGTATGAAGCGAATTCCATCTTTGATTGGCATCGCCGTGGTTTCGAGGCGCTCAATTCTTACTGGGAGACGCTCGACCAGCTTGAACAGGCCGTAAAAGACGTCTCGGACGCCGATCTCGGCTTTGTCGAGGATCAGCTCGACACCGTTCTCGAGATGATCGACGCATTCGAGCCGACCGTCAGCGTCATCGGCCAGGTCAAAGCGGGAAAAAGCACCCTTCTCAACGCGTTGATCGGCAAGCCGGGGATGCTGCCCTCGGATGTGAACCCGTGGACCTCGGTGATCACGGCGCTGCATCTGAACGCGCGCCACCGCCCGATGGACACGCGCGCGCTGTTTCGCTTCTTCGACCGCCACGAATGGGATCGGCTTGTGGCGACGGGCGGGCGTCTGGGCGAGATGGCCAACCGCGCGGGCTTCGAGACCGAAGCCGAGAGCGTGCGCAAACAGGTCACCGCGATGCGCGATGCGACCGAGGCGCGTTTGGGCGAACAATTCGAGGAACTTCTGGGCACCAGCCGCGCGTTCCCGACGCTCGATAAGGCGGTGCTCGATCAATATATCTGCTACGGCGATCCCGACGATCTGGCCGAGGGGGCCAGTGAGGGCACCTACGCCGATCTGACGAAGTCCGCCGATCTCTATCTCGATCTGCCGCATCTGCCGCGGGGGCTGTGCCTGCGCGACACGCCGGGTGTGAACGACACGTTCATGATGCGCGAACAGATCACGCTGAACGCGATCGGCGACAGCCGCGCCTGTATCGTAGTGCTCTCGGCCCATCAGGCGCTGACCACGATGGATCTGGCGCTTTTGCGCATCATCTGCGCGATCGACGCGCGCGAGGTGGTGATCTTCGTCAACCGCATCGACGAGCTGGAAGACCCGCGTGGGGCGCAGACCGCGATCCGCAACTCGATCCGCAAGACGCTGGGCCGGATGGGGCTGGGCGAGGAGATCGAGATTCTGTTCGGCTCGGGCTACTGGGCCAATTGCGCGATGGGCGATGTGAGTGAGATGGCGCCCGCCAGCCGTGCTGCGCTGGAGAAGACGACCGGCACCACGCCTACCAGCGAGACCGAACTGCGCCAGCGCGCGATGGAAGCCTCCGGGATCGGCGCACTGATGCAGGCCGTCGTCACCCGCATCGTCGACGGGCCGGGGCAGGCCGTGCTGGGCGATGTGCAGGACGAGCTGGAGCGCATCATCGAGCGCGCCGAGACCGTCGATAGCGTTGCCCGCGTGGCCGATCCGTCCACCATTCTCAGCGAATCCAAACTGATGTTCCGCCTCGCCGAGATCGAGGAAGAGGCGGTCTCTGCCTTCAATAACGAGGCGGCGGGGCTGCGCGCGGAGCTGCGCGAGCGGCTCGACCGCGCGCAGGAGCAATTCGTGGCCTCGGCGCTCGAAGCGCTGCAATCGCATATCGACACCTATGGCGAGATCGGCGCGTGGACCCATGACCCGACCGCGCTGCGCATGGCAATGAAGACGGCTTTTGCGTCGAATTGCGCGCGGCTGCGGCGCAAGGGGGAATCTGCGCTCGATATGGTCAGCGACGGGATCGACACTTTCCTCGCCGCCGAGTTCGGCGTGATCCGCGAGGCCGATGTCAGCCGCTTCCCCGAACAGCCGCAACATCGCGCGCCCACTGTGCTGGCGCGGATGATTACGCTGGATATGCAGGGCGCATGGTGGCGGCGCTATTGGCGCTTCAATCGCAAGGGGGCGGCGCAGGCGCGCTACCGCGAGGTGATCATCGCGGAAACCACGCCGCTGATCGAAGATCTGATGACCGAGTATTTCGACCCCGCCATCGCGCGCAGCCGCGAGATCGTGGAGCGCTTCGCCTTCGATCAGGGGCAGTTCTGCAAAGCGGTGCGCGAGCGCTGCCTGTCGGGCGCGTCCGGTCACAATAAGGAAAGGCTCTCGGCATGAACTCGCTGCGCAAACGTGAACGCCCCGACTTGCCGGACCTGTCGAAAGCGCAGGCTCCGCAGGCCACTCCGAAGCCGCGCAAGCTGCGGGTGCTGGTCGCGGGCGAGTTTTCGGCCGGGAAGACCAGTCTCATCAACGGGTTGCTGGGCGAGAAAGTGCTGCCCTCGCATGTCACCGCGACCGCGCTGCCGCCGATCTGGCTGGTGCGCGGCGGGGACCGGGCGCAACTCTGGATCGACAAGGAAGATGTCGCGCGCCCGCTCTCCGATCTGGCGCAGCTCAATCTGGAGAAGGCGCGCTATTGCGTGATCGCCCATAACGCGCCGATCCTCGACCGGATCGACATCATCGACACGCCCGGTTCGTCGGACCCGAACATGCCGATGGAAAGCTGGCAGCGGATGCTGCGCTATGCCGATCTGGTGATCTGGTGCACCAACGCGACGCAAGCGTGGCGGCAAAGCGAGAAGGCGGTCTGGGACGAGATGCCCGAGGCGCTGCTGGAACAGCCGATGCTGGTCGTGACCCATGGCGACCGTCTGCCCGACGAACGCACCCGCGCGCGGCTGATGCGCCGGGTCGAGCGCGAGGCGGGGGAGGTCTTCCCGACGATCCGTCTGGCCGCGCTGACCGAGCCTTCGGACGTGGCGCAGATCGCGCGCGAGATCGAGCGGCTGGTCGGGCAGATCGATCAGCCGACAGGGGCGGCCAACGAGATCGTCGCGAAATTCGTGGGCGAGCGCGACGTGATCGCTTTCCCGAAACCACGCACGCCGGTGAAGCCGCGCCGTCTGCGCTCAGCGCGTCTGATCAAGGCGGAAGCGGCGGAGCTGCCGGAGGTGACGGATGCCGAGCCGCTGATCCTCGACTCGCCGCTGCCCGACTATCCGCCTGCCGAGTCCGCCCCGATGCCGGGCCCGGCCCGCGCGCTGTGGGAGGAGCTCACGGCGGGCTACGCCTTCACAGATGCCGCGGATGTTCTCGCCCATGTCGAACATCTGCTTGATCGGCTGGATGCCGAAACCCCGACCGAATTCGAGCCAGCCTACGCGAGCAAGAGGACCAAGCCATGAAGATTGCCCCGCAACTGCGTAAGGAACTCGACTTTCTCAACGGCGCGCTCGACCGGATCGAGGCCTCCGTCGAACGCAGCGCCCGTCCGCGCATCCGCGATCTGCGCTTGCGGCTGCATGACTGGGCGGCGCGTGTGGCGGTTATCGGGCAGGTGAAGGCGGGCAAATCGACCTTCCTCAACGCCTTCCTGCACCAGCATGACTTCCTGCCCTCGGACGTGAATCCGTGGACCTCTGTCGTGACCAATATGCGCATCAACCTGCCCGAAGACCCGGTGACGGGGGCGCGGTTCGAGTTCTTCTCGGAGGCCGATTGGGACGAGATCATCAATGGCGGCACGCGCATCCGCAAGCTGACCGAGGAGCTGCTGCCGGGGTTCGATACCGACATTCTGCGCGAGCAGTCCGAGCAGATGCGCCGCCGCGCCCAGCGACGTCTCGGCAAGCATTACCAGATGCTGCTGGGCCAGCATCACGACTATGACTTCCTCGCACCCGATTTGCTGCAACGCTATGTCTGCGCAGGGCCCGGCGCGGATGACGGGTTGGAGCGCGAGGCGCTTGGCCGCTATGCGGCGCTCACGAAAAGCGCCAATATCTACATGCGCTTGCCCGAGTTTCAGGTGCCCACGATCATCACCGACACGCCCGGCGTGAACGACCCGTTCCTCGTGCGCGACGAGTTCACCTGTCGTTCGCTCGACCGCTCGGACGTGTTCATCATGGTGCTCTCGGCGCATCAGCCGCTGACCGATGTCGACCTCGCCCTGATCCGCATTCTCGCCAAGCAGGACGACAAGGATGTGCTGATCTTCCTCAATCGGATCGACGAGCTCGACGATTACGCGGTCGAAGTGCCGCGCGTGATCGCCGATGTGTCGCGCCGTCTGCGTGCGGCGATCCCCGATATCGACTTCAAGATCGTTGCGGGCAGCGCCTATCTCGCCGATCTGACGCAGCGCTCCGACGAGGAAGCCGCCTGGGCGCGCGCCGAGATGGATTCGATGGAGCTGGCGCAATACCTGTATTCGCGCTTCGGCCGCGTGCCGGAGGATCCGATCGACCGGCTGTTGCTGGCCTCGGGCGTCGAAGAGGTCAAGCATGTGCTCTCTGCCGTCATCGATGGCGGGGTGGGGCGTCAGCAGCTCGCTCAGCTGCGCGGCGATCTGCGCGCGGAGCTGTCGGGGATGCAATTCGTTGCCCGCCGCGAACGCGACACGCTGCAGATGCAGATCGAGAGCATCCGTTCGGACGTGGCGGAGGCTGCGATCGAGGAAATGAGCGGCGAGATCGCGGCGACGGAGGCGTTGCGCGGCGCGCTCGAAAACCATGTCGAGAGCGCCGAGCATCAGATCGAAGCGGTGCTCAACCGCGGCTGGTCGGCGCTGGAGACGCGGCTCAACAAGAGCATCGAGGATTTCGTCCTGAGCCAGCGCGACCGGTTCGAGGATGTCCTGCGCACCAACCGGATCCGCGACGGTCGTCCGCCGCGCAGCTTCGAGACCGACACGACCGCGCTGCAGATCGCGCTCGAACGCGAGGTGACGAAGAGCTACGCCCGCTCGCGTGCGGCCATCGACGTGCTGCTCGACAATGCGATCCATGCCTGCCGCACCACGGTCGCGGACCGGTTCGACGATCCCAGCGAAGAGATCGACCTGTCGGATATGCCGCATGACACTTTCACCTCGACGCTGACGCTGACCCGGCGTGCGCTGCGCATCAACTTCGCGCTGGAGCGGGGCTGGGCCTTCTGGCGCGGTCCGACCGTGAATATCGAGAAGACCCTCGACGGGTTGCGGATCGTGGCGGCCGAAGAACTGCGTCCGGCGGTCGAGAAGATCCTGCAGGCCTATGGCGAGGCGCTGGTGGAACGCGCCAGCGCAGGCGGGTCGCGGCTGCGGGTGATGGTGCGGATGATGGAGATGATCGTGCGCGAGCGGACCTTGCAGCTCAAGCAGGAGCGGGCCGAGTTGGAACGGCTGGCCCGTGATCCGCAGATGCAAAGCCGACTGGCGTCCCGGATCCAGAGCAAGTTGGAAGTGCTCGAACGGCGTCTGATCAATCTCGGGGCGATCGAGAGCGCGGTCAGCAGCACCATGATGCCGCGCCGCAAACCCGCGACGCGCGCAGCGTAAGGGCGAAAGGGCAATGATTTTCAAGCAAGAGCTCAACCGCGAGGACGCGCCGCCCGATCCCCATCGCGCGCCCCTTCGGGTGGCGATTTGCGGCGAGGTCAATTCCGGCAAGTCCACCGTGCTGAACGCGATTTTGCGCGCGCGCAGCATCGGCGACAATCTGGGCCGGACCGAGCGTCCGACGGTCGTCGCGCGCTACCGGGCGACGCCGGGCGTGGTGATGCGCGACGCGACGGGGCGCGAGATCGACGCGGCGGAGGTCGAAGAAGGCTGGGCCGTGCCGTCCGAGATTTACGTCTATTCCGCGCAGCCGCATCTGCAGGGGTTCGAGTTCGTCGAAGTGCCTCTGAGCCGCCCCGAAGACGTGAACGAAGAGCAGATCGGCCTGATCGCGACCTGCGACGTGATGATCTGGGTGACGATCGCTTCGCAGGCCTGGCGGCTGACCGAGAAGACGATGATCGAGCGGCTCGGGCCGGCGCGCCCGTCGGATTGCCTGCTGGCGATTTCGCGCGGCGACAAGCTGCGCAACGACACCGACCGGGCGAAGCTGAAGGCCCGGGTTCAGCGCGAGTCGGCGGCCTATTTCTCGCGGGTCGCCTTCCTGTACGGGTCGCGCGATCTTTTGCGCGAGGCCGAGACATTGGATGAAGCCTTCCAGCGCAGCGGCGGTGCGGCGCTGATCGCGGCGCTTGGGGCTATGACGGGGCGCGCGGTGGCCGGGCTCGATACGCTCGATCCCGAGACAGAGGCGGATCTGGCGATCGGCACCCATGACGCGCCGTCGCCGCTGCTCTCCGAACATG
Organism: Thioclava sp. F36-6; assembly: GCF_002020305.1. Lineage (NCBI taxonomy): Bacteria > Pseudomonadati > Pseudomonadota > Alphaproteobacteria > Rhodobacterales > Paracoccaceae > Thioclava > Thioclava sp. F36-6. The sequence goes on from NZ_MPZX01000003.1 coordinate 181,390, forward strand.
GGGGCGCGGTGCTGCCGTTCCGCTCGCGCAGCGTGGGTAAACGGGCTTCGCAACCGGCAAATTCCGGCGCGCCCGTCGCGCCGCCCGGGGCGGAGCCCGAGTTCCGGCCGGACCCGCATCCTGTCGACCGCACGCCCGAAGTGTCGCCGAGACGCGTCACGCGTTCGTCCAAGCCGGGCCGCGACGCGGAGCGTGAGCCCGTTCGTGAGCCGGGGCCGAATGTCACCGGGCCCGTCATGCCCGAAACCGAAGCCGAGATGGAAACCAAGCAGGACAGCCCGCTGCTGCTGGCCACCACGCGGCTCAGGCTGGGCATCGAGTTGCCCGAGGGGTTGCAGCTTGCCGGGCGGATCGGCCCGAGTGATCGGATCCTGCGGCCCGTCAAAGGGTCGTCGGACGAGATCGTGGCCTGTGCCAAGGCGCTGGAGAATTTGATGGCCGGGTTCGCCGGAAATTACACCACCGTGTTCGGCGGCCAGCTCGACACGATCACGGAGGCGGGGGACGATGTACGCATCATGTTCGCGAGCGCGCCCGAGACCGGCCTGACCTTCGCGCAATTCACGGTCGACCTGATCGACGAGCCATCGGCGCATGCGCTGTTCGCACGTTTGGCGGGCACTTTAGTCTGACAGGGCTTGGTCTGACGGGGCTTGGTCTTACGGGGCTTGGTCTTACGGGGGCGGCAGGTCGCCTCCGCGATCTTCCTTCGCCCGCGAAGTGACGCGAAAACAGGCGCTGCCTATCACGAGAACGCAAGGTCATCTGACTATCGGTTTGCGCCGTGGCAGAGTGCGGCTAATCTTTCTCTCACGCCTCGGCGCGCCGATAACTGCGGCCGCTCGGGGTCTATGAAAAAAGTTTATTCCGCAGGGAGACCGAAATGTCCGATTTCAAGCGCCGTCTGGCTGCCCTCATGCTGGGCGCCGCCTCGACCGGGCTTCTGGCCGCCGGGCCCATTCAGGCCGAGACGGTGAAGCTCACGATCCTCGGGGTCGGCGATATTTACAATTTCGACGGCGATGGCGAGCGTGGCGGTTTCGCGCGGCTCAACGCGGTCGCCAAGAAGGAGCGGGCGGACAATCCCAACACGCTCTATGTCTTCGATGGCGACATGCTCTCGCCCTCGCTTCTGTCGGGGATCGACGAAGGCCAGAACACGATCGACCTGACCAATATCGTGCCCTTCGACATCGCGGTGCCGGGCAACCATGAGTTCGATTTCGGGCCTGAGAATTTCGAGAAGAAGATGGAAGGCTCGAAATACCCCTGGGCCGCGATCAACATCACGCAAGCTGACGGCTCGCCCATTCAGGGGCTTGGCGGCGTGATGATGAAGGAGATCGCAGGCCTCAAGGTCGCGCTGGTGCCGGTGGCCCAAGACACCACGCCCGAGGTCGCCAATTCGGGCGATCTGAAATTCCAGCCCACCGTTGACACCGCAATCGCGGCCGCCAAGAAGGCCCGCGAGGACGGCGCGGATCTGGTGATCGGCGTCGTGCAGACCGACCAGTCCAACGACCGCAAGCTGATCGCGAGCCAGGATTTCGACGTGATCATGTCCGGCGACGACCACCTCAACGCGATGTTCTATGACGGGATCACGGCTTACGTGGAGACCTCGATCGACGCGCGCTATCTGCAGCCGCTCGATCTGACCGTCGACATCTCGGAGAAAGACGGCAAGCGCAAGATCAGCTGGACCCCGAATTTCCGCTGGATCGACACCGCGAATGTCACGCCGGATCCGGAATCGATGGATCTGGTCAACGGGTTCAAAAAGCAGCTCGACGACAATCTCGGGCAGCAGATCGGCACGTCGGAAACCGAGCTGGACTCGCGGCGCAATGTCGTGCGCTCGCAGGAGAGCACGATGGGCGATCTGATCGCCGATGCGCTGCGCGATGCGACGAAGGCCGATGTCACGCTGATCAATGGCGGCGGCATCCGGGGTGACACGACCTATGACGCGGGCCACAAGATCACGCGCAAGGACGTGCTGACCGAGCTGCCCTTCGGCAATAAGACGGTGGTGACCGAGATCCCCGGCTCGCAGCTGTTGAGCGCGCTGGAGAACGGCTTCAGCCAGGTCGAGAACGGCGCGGGCCGCTTCCCGCAGATCTCGGGCATGAGCGTGGTCTATGATCCGAGCGCGCCTGCGGGATCGCGCGTGGTCTCGGTCGAGGTGGGCGGTCAGCCTCTCGACAAGGACAAGGTCTACAAGGTCGCGACCAACGATTACATGCTGGGCGGCGGCGATGGGTATGGCGCGCTTGGTGGTGGCAAGGTCATCGTGAACGCGGGCAACGGCAACCTGATGGCCAATGACGTGATGACCTATGTCGAGAACAAGGGCACGGTTGCGCCCAAGCTCGACGGGCGGATCAAGAAACAGGGCGAGTGAGTTCGGTCTGATCGGAATGAGAGGCGGCGGGGAGACCTGCCGCCTTTTTCTATTGCGCTGAGGGACGCGCCCGAGCCTTGGGCGGGCGCTTTGATCGGTGTGTGGCTGGGCGCTTTATCTCTCAAGCCCGAATGACGCGTGGGCCCGCGCTGGCATCGCCAATGCGCCCTCCCGTGGGGAGGGGTGAGCCGGGAGAAAGCGGCCTTCCAGTGGAAGGACGCCCCGGCGAACGCCTGAGCATCGCGAAGGCCGGACGGGCGCAGCCCGGGGCTGATCGCTCCCCGCGCCAAGTGGAGCCTCTGCCCGGAACAGCCGCGAAGCGGCCCGGGCAGCGCCCGACCGCCCCCTCGGGCGGGCGCTTGGGGGGCTAAGCGCGCGGATCGAGGTCATCCGGATTTGGCCGCGATTAAGTGCAGACCACATGGCGAGGAACGCCCGCCCGGCGATCGGGCGCTGCCCTGCGTTGCTTTACTCCAGCGGCGGCGCGCTCGCCTCCACAACGGTCTCCATCGCGACATAGCTCGAGGACGAATGGACGTGGGGCAGGGTGGACAGCTCTTCCGACATGATCCGCCGGTAATCGGCCATGTCGCGGGCGCGGATCTTCACCAGATAGTCGAAACCGCCCGCGATCATGTAGCACTCTTCGACCTCGGGGATCGCGCGCACCGCGGCGTTGAACGCCTTCAGCGCGGTCTCGCGCGTATCGCTCAATTTCAGCTCGATATAGGTCACATGGGTCAGCCCCAGCTTGATCGGCGAGATCATCGCCCGGTAGCCTTTGATGAGCCCGGTTTCCTCCATCTGGCGTATGCGCGCGGCTACCGGCGTCTTCGACAAGCCGACCCTGCGCGCTATCTCAGCCACGGGGAGGCGTGCATCGGCGATAAGCTCGTTGAGGATTCGCCTGTCGATCGCATCGATCTCTTCACTCATGGGCTGCGGAGTCTCCAAAAATAAGTCTTAGAGACCATCGCTTAGCAAATCTTTGAGCCAATCGCCTAGGGGAAATCGCATAATATCGGACAATCAGATTTAAGGGAGGATCGCATGGGCGACACGTTCGATCAGTTCACAACGCAGGCGAAATTCGCCGATGAAGCCGCACTTCTTGAGCGCCTGAAGGGCCAGGCCGAACTGAGCGAGAGTGATCGCACGCAGATCTCTGCCCGCGCGGCGAAGCTCGTGCGCCGGATCCGGACCGAAGCCAAACCGACGCTGATGGAGCATTTCCTCGCGGAATATGGCCTGTCTACGCAAGAAGGCGTGGCGCTGATGTGTCTGGCCGAAGCGATGCTGCGCGTGCCCGATGCCGAGACGATCGACGCGCTGATCGAAGACAAGATCGCACCGTCTGACTGGGGCAAGCATATGGGCACGGCGTCGTCCTCGATGGTCAACGCCTCGACCTGGGCGCTGATGCTGACGGGCCGCGTGCTCGAAGACGAAAAGCCCGGCATGGCAGGCGTGCTGCGTGGGGCCGTGCGCCGTCTGGGCGAACCGGTGATCCGCGCCGCCGTCAGCCGCGCGATGAAGGAGATGGGCCGCCAGTTCGTCCTCGGCGAGACGATCAAGGACGCGCTGAGCCGCGCCAAAAAGCTCGAAGATCGCGGCTATACCTACAGCTACGACATGCTGGGCGAGGCCGCCCGCACCGCGCGCGACGCCAAGCGCTATGCGAAGGATTACGCCGACGCGATCGCCGCCATCGCGAAGGTCTGCAAGGACCGCCCCGTGGCCGAAAACCCCGGTATTTCGGTCAAGCTCTCGGCGCTGCATCCGCGCTACGAGGTCGCCAAGGAAGAGCGCGCCATGGCCGAGATCGTGCCGGTGCTCAAGGATCTCGCGAAGGCCGCGAAGGCCGGGAACATGGGCCTCAATATCGACGCCGAAGAGCAGGACCGTCTGGTGATCTCGCTCAAGATCATCAAGGAAGTGCTGTCGGACCCCGAGCTGGCCGGCTGGGACGGGTTCGGCGTCGTCGTTCAGGCTTACGGCAAGCGTGCGAGCCTCGTGATCGACTGGCTGGGCGCTTTGGCCGAAAAGCTCGACCGCAAGATCATGGTGCGTCTGGTGAAGGGCGCCTATTGGGACACCGAGATGAAGCTCGCGCAGGTCGAAGGCCTGCCGGACTTCCCGCTATTCACCACGAAGGCGGCGACCGATGTCAGCTACCTTGCCAATGCGCGCAAGCTGTTCAGCTACACCGACCGCATCTATCCGCAATTCGCCACCCATAACGCTCATTCGGTCGCGGCGATCCTCGAGATGGCCGAGGGCCGTCCCTACGAGTTCCAGCGCCTGCATGGCATGGGCGAGCGTCTGCACGAGATCGTCCACCGCGAGGAAGGCACCCGCTGCCGCATCTACGCCCCCGTCGGCGCGCATCGCGACCTGCTGGCCTATCTGGTGCGCCGCCTGCTGGAGAACGGCGCGAACTCCTCCTTCGTGCACCAGATCGTCGACGAGGACGTGGCCCCCGAGACCATCGCGGAAGACCCGTTCGTGCAGCTAGCGAATGCCGAACGCTCGGCGATGCTCAAGCTCCCCTCGGAGGTGTTCGCAGAGTCCCGCGAGAATTCCATGGGCTTCGATCTGACCGACGAGGGCACGCTGGCGCGCATCGACGCCGCCCGCAATGTCGCGATCCCGGATGCGGGTCCGCTGGTGGCGGGCGAGGCGACGGGGCAGGCCGTGGCCGTCATCAACCCCTCGACGGGTGAAGAAGTGGCCAAGGTCACCGAGGCCGACGAGGCCTGTGTCGCGGCCGCGATCGACGCCGCACGCCCTTGGACTGCCCCGGTCGCTGAGCGCGCCGCCGTGCTGCGTCGCGTGGCGGAGCTTTACGAGGAAAACTTCGGACCCTTCTTCGCGGTGCTCGCGAAAGAGGCGGGCAAGAGCCAGCTCGACTCCGTGGGTGAATTGCGCGAGGCGGTCGACTTCCTGCATTACTACTCGGCGCAGGCCGAAGAGATCGACCCGACCGCGCGCGGGATCTTCGCGGCGATCAGCCCGTGGAACTTCCCGCTGGCGATCTTCACCGGGCAGATCTCGGCGGCGCTGGCTGCGGGCAATGGCGTGATCGCGAAACCGGCCGAGCAGACCCCGCTCGTCGCCGCAATCGCCGTGCGCCTGATGCATGAGGCGGGCGTGCCGCGCGACGTGCTGCAACTCCTGCCCGGTCAGGGCGAGACGGTGGGCGCGGCCCTGTCGTCCAACCCGAAGATCGCGGGCATCGCCTTCACCGGCTCGACCGAGACGGCGAAGATGATCCGCCGGTCGATGGCCGACAATCTCGATCCGACCGCACCGCTGATCGCGGAGACCGGCGGTCTGAACGCGATGATCGTGGACTCGACCGCGCTGCCCGAACAGGCGACGCGCGACATCATCGCCTCGGCCTTCCAGTCGGCGGGTCAGCGCTGCTCGGCGCTGCGCTGCCTCTATGTGCAGGAAGACGTGGCCGAGGGGCTGATCTCGATGATCAAAGGCGCGATGGACGAGCTGTCGCTGGGCGATCCGTGGTATCTGTCGACCGATGTCGGCCCGGTGATCGACGGCGAGGCGCAGGAAGACATCGCCGCCTACATCGCGCAAGCTGAGAAAGAGGGCCGCGTGCTGCACAAGCTCGACGCGCCGTCCAAGGGGCATTTCATCGCGCCGACGCTGGTGAAGGTCTCCGGCATCGAGGCGCTGGAGCGTGAGGTCTTCGGCCCGGTGCTGCATATCGCGACCTATCGCGCCGAGGATATCGAGAAGGTGTTCGCCGCGATCAACGCCACCGGTTACGGGCTGACCGCCGGTCTGCACAGCCGGATCGACAACCGCGTGCAGGAGGTCTCGGACGCGCTGCATGTCGGCAACCTCTACGTCAACCGCAACCAGATCGGCGCGGTCGTGGGCTCGCAGCCCTTCGGCGGTGAAGGTTTGTCGGGCACGGGGCCGAAAGCGGGCGGTCCGCTGTATCTCACGCGCTTCGCGATGGCGCCCGAGGCGTCGTCGAAGAATGGCGAATGGGGCCACAAGGCCGATCTCGATGCGCTGCGCAAAAAGCTCGCGAAAGCGGCGGCGAAGGCCGAGGCAAGCGAGCCGATCGAGGCGCTGGAACTGCCGGGGCCGACGGGCGAGGCGAACACGCTGCGCCGCTATCCGCGCGGGCCGATCCTGTGCCTCGGCCCGGGCGAGGCTGCGCAGGTCGCGCAGATCAAGGCGGTCGAGAAGCTGGGCGGTGTGGCCGTCGGTGCCGATGGCAAGATCGCCCCGGAAGTGCTTGAGACGCTTGAGGATATCGCGGGCGCCATCTGGTGGGGCCACGACACGCGCGCGCTCGTCAAGGCGCTTGCCAAGCGCGAAGGGCCGATCCTGACGCTGACCACCGGCGCGGTGCAGAAGGCCGATGTCCTCCACGAGCGGCATCTGTGCGTCGACACCACCGCGGCAGGCGGCAATGCGGCGCTGCTGGCGGGGTAAACCCCGCTAGCCCACATCCTCGGAGGCCACCGACATCGCCTTGATGATCGCGTGGCACGCCATCCCCTCGGTCAGGCGAAGTGCCTCGACCGAGCGGGTGGTGAGCCGGGCCAGCAGATGCTCGTCACCTATCTTCAGGCGCACGTAGACGCTGGGCGGACCCGCGGGGCGCAGCTCCGCGACCGTGACAGGCAGGATATTGAGCGCGGACAGCCCCTCGGGGTGCCCGACCGCCAGTGTCACGTCGCCCGCATGGATGCGCAGCCGCAGCGATTGGCCGGGCTGGCCCGCCGGATAGGGCAGCAGCACCGGCCCGCCTGCGGTCTCGATCCGGGCGAGCCCATCGGCCTCCTGCGCCTGAACCCGACCCGAGATCACCGCGCCCGCTTCGCGTTGCCCGAGCGCCGGGGCGAGCTTCGGGTCGGACAGGATTTCGCGCGCCGGGCCGAAGCCGCGCAGGCGTCCGGTCTCGATCAGCGCGATCGAGGTCGCAAGCCGCGCGACCTCGGCGGGGGCGTGGCTGACATAGAGGATGGGCAGTTTAACTTCGTCCCGTAACCGCTCGATATAGGGCAGAATTTCCGCCTTCCGTGCGGCATCGAGCGCGGCCAGCGGCTCGTCCATCAGCAGCATGCGCGGGTTTGACAGGATCGCACGACCGAGCGCCACACGGCTCTTCTCTCCGCCCGAAAGTGCGGCCGGACGGCGCTCCAGCAGTGCGCCGAGGCCGAGCATCTCGATGATGCGGTCGAACTCCGGCGCGGTCTTGGAGGTGTTGAAGCGCTGCCCGTAGAGCAGGTTCGATTTCACGCTGAGATGCGGGAAAAGCCGGGCGTCTTGGAAGACATAGCCGATACGGCGCTTGTGGGGCGGCAGGCAGATGCCGGCCTCGGTATCGAGCAGCACCTCGCCATTCACCACGATCCGCCCCCGGTCGGGACGCAGCAGCCCGGCGACCGCGTTCACCACCGTCGTCTTGCCCGCGCCGGACGGGCCGAACAGCGCGGTGACGCCTTCGGGCGCGGTGAAATTGACGTCCAGATCGAGCGCGGGCAGGCGATGGCTGAGCGAGATTTCCAGCATCAGTTATGCCCCGCGATCCGCGCCGCGATCCGTCGCGCCAGCCACTCCGAGACCAACAGCGCGCCAAGCGCCAGCGTGACCGAGATCACCACCAGCCGCGCGGCATCCGCCTCGCCGCCCGGCACCTGCAATTGCGAATAGATCGCGAGCGGCAGGGTCTGGGTCTGGCCGGGAATGTTCGATACGAATGTGATCGTCGCGCCGAATTCGCCCATCGCCTTGGCGAAGGCGGTGATGCTGCCGGCAAGGATGCCGGGCAGGATCAGGGGCAGGGTGATCGTTGCGAAACTGGCGATGCGTGAGGCCCCGAGGGTGGAGGCCGCCTGTTCCAGCTTCGGGTCCACCGCCTCGATCGCGAGCCGGATCGCTCGCACCATCAGCGGGAAGGCCATGATCCCGGCGGCCAGCGCCGCGCCGCGCCACGAGAAGGCGACCGTGATCCCGATCCTCGCCAGCGCCGCCCCGATTATCCCGTTCGGCGCGAAGCCGATCAGCAGCAGATAGCCGGTGACGACGGGCGGCAGGATCAGCGGCAGATGCACCAGGCCGTTGACGAGGCTGCGTCCCGGAAAGCGCCAGCGCGCCAGCGCATAGGCCACGAACAGGCCCGGCGGTAGCGACAACAGAGTCGCCCAGCCCGCCACTTTCAGCGACAGGACAACCGCTTGCCAGTCGGAGGGCGACAGCCAGCTCATTCCAGCGTCTCGAAGCCTTGGTCGTGGAAGATTTTCGCCGCCGCGTCGGATTTCAGCTCGGCATAGAAGCTTTTGGCTGCGTCGCTGTCGGCAAGACGGGCCGCAGGGTAGCGGATCGGCGGGTGACTGTCCGCGGGGAAGGTCGCCACGACATGCACGCGCGGCTCGGCCACGGCATCGGTCGCGTAGGTGATGCCGTAGGGCGCTGCGCCAAGCGCCACCATCGCAAGCGTCGCGCGCACGTTATCGGCCTGCGCGACCTCGGGTTCGACCTTGGTCCAGAGGCCGTAATGCTCCAGCGCCGCCTTGCCGTATTGGCCTGCGGGCACCGCGTTCACCAGCGACATTGCGAGCTTGCCGCCATTCAAAAGTTCATCGAAATCCAGATCCGGCGAGATCTTTACCGATTGCGCCTTCGGGTCGTGCGCGATCAGCACGAGGTGGTTGGCCAGCAGGTCCGCTTGCGTCTCGATGCGGCCTGTCTTCGCGACCGTCTCCATCCAGCCGGGATTGGCGGAGATGTAGATGTCGGCCGGTGCCCCGGCGGCGATCTGACGGGCCAGCGCGCCTGAGCCCGCGTAGGAGATATGCGCCACATCGCCGGTCTTGGCTTCCCAGCCTTTCGCCACCTGATCGAGCGCGGTCTTCATCGAGGCGGCGGCAAAGATCGTGACGTCATCTGCGCGGGCGGGCAGCGCGAGGCTCGCCGGGATCAGCGCAAGGGCGAGGATGCGGGGCAGGGACATGGGGCCTCCTTCGATATGTTCCGCCATACATATTGCAGCGCAGGCCGCCAAAGGCAAGCGCACGGAGCGATGAGAGGGGCGCAAAAAAATGGGCCGGCGCATCGCTGCGCCGGCCCGATCGGGTCGTCTAAGGGAAAGGCTTAGCCGCCCGAGTTTTCGTTTTGCGCGGGCACGGAGGCCTGGTCGCCGGACGGGTAGCCCGGACCCATCAGCTCCCCATCGACTTCCTTGCCGTAGAAGCCCTGGTGCTTGTGGTGCCATTTGTCGAAGGCGTCCTTCACCGTCACGTCGCCAATCTGGCGCGGGTCGTTCGGGCGCGGATGGCTGTCGACGAAGGCGGCCACGTCCCAGGCTTCCTGCACGCTGAGCTTGTTCGGCTCCGAAAGCGGCATGTTGTGCTTGATGAAGGCAGCGGCGGCGTCGACCTTGTGCATGCCAGCCCCCCAGTTGAAGCTGTGCGGCCCCCAGAGCGGCGGGAAGACGACCTTGCCGTTGATGTCCTTCTGGCCCTGACCGTCGGCGCCGTGGCAGACCGCGCAGTTTTGAGCGAAGACCTCTTCGCCGCGCTGGCGCGAGGGCTCTTGCGCGGGCTTGTCGATCTTGCCGAAGCCTGCGCCTTCCGGTTTCTCGCCCGTGGGCAGCCCCTTGGACATCCAGAAGAAATAGGCCTGCAGGTCGCGATAGACATCCGAGCCATAGGGCGGCGGGCCACCCGAGGGCGAGCCTTGCGCGTTCATCGAATAGGTGAAGCAGCCCTTGATGCGGTCCTCCATGGTATTCACCATTTTGTTCTTGCCGCGATATTTCGGATAGACCGGGTAGGCGGCCCACATCGGCGCGGAATAGGCCTGACGGCCCGCATCGAGGTGGCAGTTCGAACAGGACAGATCGTTGCCAACATAGTCGTGGGCGTTGGTGCCGGTATCGTTGAAGATCGCCATGCCGCGGCGCACCGATTTGCCGAAATCGTCATCGGGGATGGTGCTTTCCGCAGGCGGCTGGAACAGCGCGGCCTGCTTGCCGTCGCCGCCGCTTTGCGCCGCGGCGGTCTCGGCTTCGCTCTGGTCGCGGGTGGCGCCTGTCAGCCAGCTGGGGGCGAGGCCGAAATCGACGAGGAGCGAGCCCAGCACTACCAGCACGAGGCCGCCGCCCACCGCGAGGATCGCCCGCAGCACGGTTTGCCCGCGGGAGGATTTGGTCTCCCCGCGCGGAGGGATATCGGACGGGTGCTTGTTACTCATTGATCCACTCCTTCACGGACCGGGATGTTGCTCTCCATCGCGGCCAGTTCGGTTTTGTCCATCGCCGGCATCGGGGCGAGCGAGGCGAGGTAATCGGCCACGGCGCGGCGATCGGAGTCGTTCAGGGCCTTGCCGATCCCTGCCATCAGGCCGAGCGGCGAGTTATGGCGCGCGCCGCCTGCCCACATCGCGAGCTGATGCGCGACGTAGCTGGGTTGTTGCGCGGCGATCCCGGGGAAGTTCGGCGCGACGCCGACGCCCGAGGGCCCGTGACAGGTGAAGCAGGCCGGAACACCGATCGACCAGTCGCCCTGTTTGGCGAGTTGCGCGCCGCGCTTGAGATCGCCCTGCAGCGACGGTTTCGCGCCCGAGGGGCTGCTCATGCTCGCGTAGTAATTGGCGAGCTCGCCGATCTCGCGATCGCTGAGACCCTTCGCGACATAGGCCATCGAGTCGTTGAACCGGGTGCCTCTCTGGAAGTCATGCAGCTGCTTGGCCAGATAGGGCGCCGGAAGGCCCGCCAGACGCGGCACGGTCTCGATGCCTTCGCCCTTGTCGCCGTGGCAGCTTGCGCAGGCCCAGACGGTGTCGGTGCCTTTGCCCACGAGCTGGGCGACACGCTCGGAATCGGCGCCCTGATCGGCCGCTTCCGAGTTCGGCTGCGCGGGCAGGTCGTTGATCAGCCCGGCAAGCCCGGCCCCGCCATCGAACGGATCTTTGTCACCGGCGACCTTGCGGATATCGGCCACCTCGGGGGCGCTGATCGTCTTGGCGTCGTCGTTGAGCCCGGTCGCGACATAGGACGCGATTTCGGAAATCTCGGTGTCGCTGAGTACCGAGCCGAAGGCGGGCATCTGGCCTTCATAGCCGTCGCCATTGACGTTGAGCTTGCCGCCGATGCCGCGCATCACGATATGGGTGACGGCTTTTGCGCCGCCCAGCTTCACGACATCCGAGCCGTGCAGCGGAGGGAAGGCGCCGGCCACGCCTTCGCCCGCATCGCCGTGGCAGGTGGCGCAATTGTCGGCAAACAGCGTCTTGCCCGCATCCAGATCGGGGGCCGCGGCCTGAGCGAGCTTGGTGCTATCCTCCTTGGCCACCTCTTCTTGCGTCTTGTCGGCAACCTGAACGGCGGTGCTGGTCTGGACCAGCATGATCACCCCCCAGATCGCGAGGGCGATCGCGATCGAATAGACGGGCCACGGGATGCGGCGGGTTTCCTCGAACGGCTCGAAGGTTTCGTCGGGACGCCGGGGATCGGGTTTCTTGTCGGTCATTCTTGTCTCCCTGGTCTCAGTTCGAGGCCGTGGTGGCATCGGTCGCGTCGCGTTGCTTTTCGGCGATCAGCGCGTAGCCATTGTCGCGCAGGCCGTCCTTCGGCGGGGCGTATTGGCGCTTCATGCCCTGCAGATAGGTCACGAGGTCGAGCGCATCCTGCTTGGCCACGATCACTCCGGATTTCGGCGCGTATTGCGCGGGCAGCTTGACCACCACATCGTCGGGCCCGGCCTTGTCCTTATGCTCGAAGAGGTAGGGGTAGGCGGGCATGATCGACCAGCTCGCGATGGCGCGTGGCTGGTAGAGGTGGGTCAGCTGCCAGGCCTGCGAGGGCAGGCGGTCGCCGATATCCATCAGGTCCGGCCCGGTGCGCATCGTGCCCAGCTGGTGGGGGTCGTCATAGGCGTAATCGCCCGCGACCGAGGCGCGGCCCCAGCCACGTTCGGCATCGGGGGCCTGCGCCAGCGAGCGCGGCTGCTGCGAGTGGCAATAGAGGCAGCCCATCGAGACATAGACGGCACGTCCGCGCGCCTCGGCCTCGGTGTAGGGTTTGAGCCCCTGCGACGGGCCTTGCGCGCTGATCTGCATGCCCGGCGCGATCACCAGGAACAGGGTCGCGAGCGCAAGGATCGCCAGCGCCGTGATTGCGAGAGGAAGATAGCGGTTCATTCTGCAGCCACCATGTTTTCGGTTTCGGTCTCACGGGTCTTCTTGGCGAAGCCGATTGCGATGAGGTTGATCGCCAGCAGCACGTGGCCCAGCGTCATCAGCCCGCCGCCGAGCGAGCGGCCTTCGAGATAGGGCTTGAGCAGGATCACGCTGTCGGCGAAGGGCTTGGTCGCATCGAGCTGGGCGAGGCCCTGCAGGATGCCGCCGATGGTCAGCGAGAAGAAGTAGACGGCGAAGCCGATCACGTTCAGCCAGAAATGCCATGCGATCATGCGCGGGAAGGGCCAGTATTTGCCCGTTGCGCGCGGCACGATCTGGTAGATCGCGCCCATCAGCACCAGCGACACGAAGGCATAGGCGCCCAGATGCGCGTGCGCCACCGTGTAATGGGTGAAGTGGGTGATCGTGTTGACCGAGCGCAGTGCCTCGATCGAGCCCTGGAACGAGGCCAGCGTATACATCACCGCCCCGAAGGAGATGAAGCGCAGCGGCATCGACTCCTTGAGCGCCCAGAGGTTGCTCGCCACCGTGACGTGCTGGTTGATCGCCACCGCGATGACGGGGACGAACATCATCACGGAGTGCACGACCGAGAGCGTCACCAGCCAGGTGGGGACGGGGCCGCCGATCAGGTGGTGGATGCCGACCTGGCTGTAGAACAGCGCCAGCGCCCAGAAGCCCACCAGCGACAGCGCGTAGGAATAGACCGGTTTGCCGATGATTTTCGGGATGAAGTAATAGGCCGTGCCCACGCCCAGCGGCGTCAGCCACAGGCCCAGCACGTTATGGGCATACCACCAGTTCATCGTGGCCTGCTCGACGCCGTGATGGACGCCGGGGATGTTCGCGACGATGAACAGCACCGGGAACCACAGCACGCCTGCAAGGAAGTACCAGCCCGAGACATAGATGTGATGGACGTTGCGGTTCTTCGCGGTCGCGATCAGCGGGGCCACGAAGCACGCCGCGCCGGCGGCGAGGATGATGTCGATCTGCCACGGGATCTCGAGCCATTCGAGACCGTCGGTCCAGCCGTTCGCGATGGCCAGAACGCCAGCCGCCAGACCGATATTCCACAGCACGATCCCGACTTTCAGAAGGCCCGTCATGCGCAGGTTGGTGCGGAAGATGCGAGGGATGATCCAGCACACGGCCGCAAGCCCGCCCTGGCTCGCCCAGCCATAGGCGACGGAGTTCAGGTGGACCGTGCGCATCCGCCCGAAGGTCATCTGCGCGGACCCCGACATCAGGTCGGGCAGGTGGAGTTCGAGCGAGGCGGCCAGCCCGTGCAGCGAGCCGTAGATCAGCCAGAACACCGCCGCCGCGATGAGCCACATCACGACGCTGGAAGAGTTCGCATCGATGCCGCTGCGGGCGGTGTCGAAATGGTGGGGCTTGTCGGGATAGTCGATATCCGCGCCCTCGCCGGGCTCGAAAATGGTCCGCGCGTCATCGGCGTCTGGCGTGTGGACCTGCTTGTTCGCGATCGCCCAGATCAGGATCGTCAACGCCAGAAGCGAGATGACGAAGCTGAGCGCGAGCAGCAGGCCGAGCGTTTCGGTGATTTGCATAGGCTGGCTCCGGTGTCAGACTTGACCCGGGCCGAGCCGGTGCGACGCGTGGATGCTCGTCACTGTTCCATTCTCCCTTTAGCCCGGTTGGTCGGTTTGTTTTCATGTCTCTTTCACGAGCAATGCACGGCAGCGTGATCAGTTCCAAACATGCAGATGTTTGCAGATGTCGGACGCACCGACGCCCGCGCAGGGACGATCACGACCATGTGGCGCGGGGCCGTATGTTCGCGAACGCTAAGGATGATGCAGTCACGGGGGCGCGACCACCTCATCTCACGCGATGATGAATTTGGTTGAACGGACCCTGCGGCATGCGTTCCTGCGCGGAAAGCGCACGCGTCCGGGCATGCCTTATTTTTAACGCGGAAAGCCGTCGTTGGGGCACTCGCAATGTGCTCCCGCGGTGCTGATCGGGGCAACGAATGCGTGATCCGTGCCTCACGTTTGCCGTGAGACGGGTTGAAGCGTGGGCCGAAGTTCCAAGGGGAAGGGCGGCGTGCCGATTTGCGGGGCCCGGGAACCGGGCGGGGCCTCGGCGCGATTCTGGTGCAGGAACGGCGACAAGGGCGGCCTCTCGGACCCGCCCACGGCGCGCCGCGACGGGGGCGATGGAAAGGCAGGGATCACAGTGGCCACGAAGGAGAATTTCAAGGACCACGCCGCGAATGAACGGACCTTTCTGGCCTGGCTGCGCACGGCCATCGCGATTGTCGGCGTCGGGCTGACGGCCGCCAAGCTGACCCGAGCGGATATTCCCGGCTGGTCCGATCTCGCGATGGTGCTGAGCGGCGGGGTGGTTGTGATCCTCGCTTTCGTGCGGATGCGGATGCTGCGCGCCCTGATCGACGCCGAGGAAGCGCCGGACGAAAAAGGCACCAACTGGCCCGATCTTCTGCTCTTCGCGCTGGCGATCGCGCTCATGGTTCTGCTCGGGATTTTCATCCTGCATGTCCGCTGACGCCCTTGCATCTTCGCCGCTGCGCGGGCTTGATGCCGCCAAAATGAAGGAGGACATCACATGAAACTTCTGCGTCATGGGCTGATCGGGGCCGAGAAACCGGGGTTGATCGACGATCAGGGCGTGATCCGCGACCTGTCGGGGCAGGTTGCCGATATCGGGGGCGCGGTGCTTTCCGATGACGGGCTGGCCGCGATCGGCTCGCTCGATGCGTCGGAGCTGCCTGTCGTGCCGGAAGGCACGCGCCTGGGCGCGCCGGTGGCCGGGATCGGCAAGATGATCTGCATCGGGTTGAACTATGCCGATCACGCCGCGGAATCCGGTTCGCAGGTGCCGCCCGAGCCGCTGATCTTCATGAAGGCCACCTCCGCGATCCAGGGCCCGAACGACCCGATCGTGCTGCCGCGCGGCTCCGAGCAGACCGACTGGGAGGTCGAGCTGGGCATCGTGATCGGCAAGCCCGCGAAATATGTCTCGGAAGAGGACGCGATGGATTACGTCGCGGGGTTCGTGCTCGCCAATGACGTCTCCGAGCGCAGCTATCAAAAGGATCGCGCGGGCCAGTGGACCAAGGGCAAGAGCTGCGACAGCTTCGGCCCGCTCGGTCCGTATCTGGTGACCCGCGACTCCGTGGCCGATCCGCAGAAGCTGGCGATGAAGCTGAGCGTGAATGGCGAGGTGATGCAGAACGGCTCGACCGAGACGATGGTCTTCGGTGTGAAGAAATTGGTGAGCTACCTCAGCCAGTTCATGACGCTGCATCCGGGCGACGTGATCTCGACCGGCACCCCGCCGGGCGTCGCGATGGGGATGGAGACGCCGCGCTTCCTGCATCCGGGCGACGTGGTGGAACTGGAGATCGAAGGTCTAGGCAAGCAGCGCGCCGAGGTCGTGGCCGACGCCTGATCCGATCGCAAAGAACAGGGCAGGGCGCGCGGGTCTCTCGCGTGCCCTTTTCTATGGGCGCTTACAGCCGGATCGGGTCGTCCTTGGCGATCCGGTCGAACTCCATCAGCGTCTGAACGAGCTTCGGCATCTGGTTCAGCGGGATCATGTTCGGCCCGTCGGACGGCGCGGTATCGGGCGCCTCGTGGGTCTCGATGAACACCCCCGCAATCCCGAGGCTGACGGCAGCGCGCGCCATCACCGGCGCGAATTCGCGCTGACCGCCCGAGGAGCCGCCCTGTCCGCCGGGTTGCTGCACCGAATGGGTCGCATCCATGATCACCGGGTAGCCGGTCTTGGCCATCTCGGGCAGGCCGCGCATATCGGCGACCAGCGTGTTGTAACCGAACGACGTGCCGCGCTCGGTCAGCAGGATATTCTCGTTGCCCGTCGAGGCGACCTTGTCGGCCACGTTCGGCATGTCCCACGGCGCGAGGAACTGGCCCTTCTTGATGTTCACGACGCAGCCGGTCTCGCCCGCGGCCAGCAGCAGATCGGTCTGGCGGCACAGGAAGGCTGGGATCTGGATCACGTCGACCACGGCGCCCGCGATGCGGGCCTGTTCAGCATCGTGGATGTCGGTCAGCACCGGGCAGCCGATCTCGGCGCGCACCTCTTCGAGGATCTTCAGCCCCGCGTCGATGCCGAGGCCGCGCTTGCCCTTGAGGCTGGTGCGGTTGGCCTTGTCGTAGCTCGCCTTGAAGATGAACTGTGCGCCCGCCTGATCGCAGGCGCGGGCCATTTCCTTCGCGATCATCATCGCATGGTCGCGGCTTTCCAGCTGGCAGGGCCCCGCGATCACCGTGAGCGGGCGGTCGTTCGAGACGGTCAGCCCGCCAATTTTCACGTCTTTCATATCTCACTCCGCAGCCTCGTGACGGGCCGCTCAGGGGTCAGCTCGAGACCTGCTCGCGCAGGACCGAAGCTGTGAGCGACAGCATCAGATAGATGCCCGAGAAGATCAGGAAAGCCAACAGCGTGTTCTCGAAAGCGCGCGGATAGGTGGGCTCGTCCGGGGCGACGGGGCGCACGCCCATCTCCAGATAGCGCACCTGCTTGTTGGCCTCGATCCGGGCGGTTTCCATCTGCTGGGCGGCCGCCGACAGCAGCATCTGCCGGGTCTGCAACTCGCCCTGAGCGATCTGCAGCTGGCCGGTGACAGCGGCGAGCGACTCGCCCCCCGTGGATTGCCGTGCGGTCGTCAGCTGGCTGCGCGTGGTGTCGAGAAGCGCCTGAATGCGCTTGATATCGCCCTGCACGCCCGCGACCCGCGCCTGATTGGGCCGCGGATTGTCGAGCAGCTGCCCCAGTTCGAGACGTTTCTGCTGCAACTGGTTTTCCAGATTGGCGACCTGACCCATCACCATCGAATTCTCGCTGACGGGATCGAGCACGCCGACCTTTTCCTGCAGCTGCTGCACCTTGGATTGCGCCGCGAAGACCTTGGCCTCGGCATCCTCATAGCTTTCGCGCGCGCCCTTCATCTGGTCGTCGCGCAGCCGCGAAGTCAACTGGTCCACCTGCTGTTCGGCATAGGAGATCAGCGACTCGGAGAATTTCTGCGATTTCGCCGGATCGGGGGCGACCACTTCCATCTTCACGATGCCCTCGGAGGGGTCGTAGCCGATCTGCACCATCTTGGAATAGAGCCGGTAGGCCTGCTCGTCGGTCGCGTTTTCCGGCAGCCGCTGCAGCGGGTCGATGCTCTGGTCCTCGAAGATCTTCTTGAACCCCTGATCGCGGTCGAGTCGCTTCATCGCATCGCGCGATTGCAGATAGGATTGCACCGTCACCGAGTCCTGATTGGTGGCGAGCTGCGTGCCCGAGAACAGCGAGCCCAGCCCGGAATTGCCCATCCCTTCGGCTTTCTGGATCACGAAGGCCGATTTCGTCGCATACATCGGCGTGGCCATCGCGAAGTAGTAATAGGCGGCCATCAGCGTCGGCAGCACCACGAAGAAGCCCAGCCGCGCGCCCAGCAGCATCAGCTTGCGGCGGCGGCGTTTGGCGATGTCGCGCTGGATGCGCAGGATCTCGGCGGCGCGGCGGTCCGCGTTCATTACCTCGGTGGAGGGGACCTGACCCTGCTTGATCGTCTGCGGCAGGTTCACGCGGGTATCGGCGCCCGGCCCATCGGTGCGCGCCAGCGCCCGCGAGGTCGCTTCCGCCTCGCCGGGTTTCACCAGCGCCACGATATTCGAGCGGTCGAACGGGTCGATCCCGCGGCGGCGCAGGAGCAGCACGGCCTCGAAATCGGAACTGGCCTGAACGCCGTGTTTCTGGGCCATGCGGCGCGCGAGGCGCAACTGGCGGCCCGTCAGCCCCTCGGCGCGGATCGCGTCGATTTCTTCCTCGGGGGTCCGCTGGCCCGCATCGATCACATCTGCGCCGGTCTGGCCTGCGGTCGGGAATTTCTGATCGCCGAACCCGTCATCCTGCGGCTCGAACAGGTTGGACGGATCGTCCGGCTGGCGTTGCGGTTGCGGCTTGCGCTGTCGTTGCGGCTGCGGCGCCTCCGAGGAAGGCGCGCTTTGCGCAGCGGAGGCGGCGGAGGCGTTGGAAGCGCGCGGCGTGGCAGGCTCGGAGGCGGCGTAACCCGCGCCCGATTGCAGCGGCATAGCCCCCAGTTGCAGCGAGCCATCGCTCCCCGTGATCACCGGACCATCGCGGCGGATACGGAATTTCGGGGCCTTAGGACTGGTAGTCATACAACCGCTTCGCTTCTTCCAGAGTGTCGAACTGATAAAGTTGGCCGTCGCGCAGCACCGCCGCGCGATTGCAGAATTTCTCGATCGTGGCGGGCTGGTGCGAGACCACGACCACGGTGGAATCGCGCAGCCGGTCGCGCAGGATCGAGCCTGCCTTGCGGTTGAATTCCACATCGGTGGTCGAGGGCATCCCCTCGTCGATCAGGTAAATGTCGAATTCCAGCGCCAGAAGCAGGGAAAACGTGAACCGCGCGCGCATCCCCGAACTGTAGGTGCCCACGGGCTGGTCGAAATATTCCGCGATGCCAGTCAGCCAGCGTGAGAAGGCTTCGACATAGTCGGGGTCGAGCCCGTAGAGCCGCGCGATGAAGCGGGCGTTCTCGCGTGCCGAGTGTTTCGAGACGACGCCGCCCATGAAGCCCAGCGGGAAGGACACGCGGCTCGAGCGGCGAATGTCGCCCTCGTCGGGCTTTTCGAGCCCCGCCATCATGTTGATGATCGTAGTTTTTCCGGTGCCGTTGGGCGCGAGAATGCCGAGGCTATGGCCCAATTCCACACGGAAGCTGGCGCGTTCGAGGATCACCTTGCGCTGCTTGCCGGTCCAGAAGGATTTGGAGACGTTCTCGAATACGATCATAAGCTCTCGGTCCGGGTCTCCAATTATACGCGTCTCGCCACTAAATCACGGGGGGCGCAGGCTGAGAACCCACCTAACCTTGGATTTGGGCAGGATTATGTTCACTTGGAGGAGGGTTATGCAACGAGGAACACATTGACACCAGAGAGGAAACTATGACCCGACCCGTGCAAGAGGACATCCGGGCCTGTCGCATCTGCGCGGCGCGGTTCCGGGCGACGGCCACGGGGCATTCTCCGCGACCCGTCGCGTGGTTCGGGGCGGGGGCGCGAGTGCTGATCGTGGGGCAGGCGCCGGGGCTTCGGGTGCATGAGACGGGCGTGCCGTTCAATGACCGCTCGGGGGACCGTCTGCGCGACTGGATGGGCGTGGACCGCGAGACCTTCTACGACACGGCCCGCATCGCGATCGCGCCGATGGCATTCTGCTTTCCGGGCTATGACGCGAAGGGCTCGGATTTGCCGCCGCCTTTGATCTGCGCCGAGACGTGGCGCGACCGTGTCATGGCCGAGATCGGTCCGGTCGATCTGACGCTTCTGGTGGGCGGTGCCGCGCAGCGCTGGCATCTGGGCACGCGCAACGTGACCCAGACCGTGATGGGGTGGCGAGACCACGCGCCGCGCCTCTTCCCCTTGCCTCATCCGTCCTGGCGCAATACGGGATGGCTGAAGAAAAACCCGTGGTTCGAGGCCGACCTGCTGCCGGTCCTGCGCGCGCGGGTGAAGGAGTTGACATGACCCCCTATGACCGCGCCCATGCCGCGATGGAAGCCGAACCCGAGAACGAGGCCAAGCGCCTCGCCGTGTTCGACCGTCTCGCCGATGCCGAGCTTTTCCTGCTTCTCGAGGAAGAACCCGAGGACGAAAACATCAAGCCGCAGGTGTTCTCCACCGAAGAGGGCGATTTCGTCCTCGTCTTCGACACCGAGGATCGTCTGGGCGAATTCGCCGACGGCCCGCAGCCCTATGCGGCGCTGCCGGGCCGGGTGATCGCGCAGCATCTGGTGGGCGAGAATATCGGGCTGGGCGTCAATCTCTCGGTGGCGGAATCGGCGATGCTTCTGCCGCCCGAGGCGCTCGACTGGCTGACCGAGACGCTCGCGCATACGCCGTCCGAGGCGCAGGGTCGCCCGGTGGAATTCACCGCTCCGGGCCTGTCGCCTGCGGTGATCGCGCTGCTGCTGCCCGCGTTCGAGGCGAAGCTGCATCAGCTCGCTGGCATCGCGCAGGCCGCCGTGCTGGGCGGCGTGACCTATGAGGACGGCCACCGGGGCCATGTGCTCGCGGTGATAGGCGCGCATGAGCATTTCCGCGCCGGGATCGCCAAGGCGATGGGCGAGGCGCTGACCTTCTCCGGGCTCGATGCGGGGGAGCTGGACGTGACTTTCCTCGAGCCCGAGGAAAAGGCCGCGCAGCTTCTGCTGGACAAAGGCCTCGTGCTGCATGTGCCCGAGCCGGAAGAGGAAGAGGTGCAGGAGATCGTCCCCGGTTCGGCCCCCGGCATGGACCCGAGCAAGCCGCCGAAGCTGCGCTGAGGCGCGCCCGGCGGCGCTCGCTTATCGGTCGGACGCGGTCTCTGCCTCGTCCTGTTCGCCCGTCACCTCGTTCTTCACCTGACCCCATGTGAGCAGCGTGAAGACCGCCGTGCCGCCCGCGACATTGCCCGCCAGCACCGGCAGGAAGAACCGGCTGAACGCTTCGGCAAGGCTCATCTGGCCTGCCCAGACCAGCAGCCCCGCCTCGACCGAGCCGGCGATGACGTGGGCCGAGCCCGAGGCGGCGAGCAGCCATGTCATCGCGAGGATCACGAGGAAAGAGCTGCCCTGCGCTGCGGGCATGATCCACACAACGGCCGCAATGATGATCCCTGCAGGCATCGCGCGGTAGAAGTTCTGCCCCATATCGCCATCGGTCGCGTGACGCGCCACTGCAAGTAGGCTGTCGGTCATCTCGTCGGGGATGACATGCGGGATGCTCAGGAAGCCCGAGGCGATCGCGCAGCCCAGCACGTTGGAAGCCAGCACGATCGCCCAGAGCCGCAGCATCTTCAGCAGGCAGGTCAGCGAGCGATCCGCCACCACCGGCAGCACGGTCGTGATCGTGTTCTCGGTGAACAGCTGCATCCGCCCGAAGATCACCACCATGAACCCGGCCGAATAGCCAAGCGACTCGACCAGAATTCGCCAATCCTCGTCGGGCAGACGGGCGTGCAGGCTCGCCTGCGCGATCACCGACAGGCTGATGAGGATGCCCGCCGCGAGACCTGACCACACGAGCGAGATCAGCGGGCGGTTCAGCTCCTCGTCGCCGTCATGACGGATCACGGCATAGATCAGCCGCGCCGACAGGCGCGAAGCCTGCATCACCGAACGCTTTTCATGCCTTTCGCGCACGGCGTTCGAGGATTTCGCGCTCTCGTCGTCGGACTGGTTCTGATCGTTACTTTGGGAACTATGTGATTTCATTCATCCTGAACACCGTCAGGCGTGCTTTGTTCCCAAGGCGCGATCGCATCATCCCTGTTCGCTGGCGAACACCTTGTCGATCATCGCCTGCGTACCGCGCGCGTCCTCGAGCGTCCATATATAGGGGGCGCCCTCGGTGACATGGCGCACGAAGGCCTCCACCTGGATCACGTATTGATTCACGCCCGGATAGCGGATCACCGCGTCCGGTTTGCCCTTGCGGATCAGGGTGACTTCGGCCTGATCGAAAACATTCGCGTTGAATGGGCAGGTGAGGCGGATGAGCCCCTCGGAGCCCTGAAACACCGCCTCCTGACGCGGATGCAGCCGGGTGGAGGTCATCGCGCCATAGGTGAAGCGGCCCTTGTCGCCGATCATCTCGCCGGTCACCTGTGCGAAGGTGTCGACATCGTTCTCGCGATGGATGACGGCGCGCAGATCGCCCGGTTCGGCCCGCGCGGCGAAGCGCACGCAGGAATAGGCATAGACGCCGATATCGGGGATCGAGCCGCCGCCCATCTCCGGCTTGTTGCGGATATTGGTGGGGTCGGGGTTGTTGAAGGTGAAGGCCACATCGGCGTGACGCAGCTCGCCGATCGCGCCCGCGTCGAGCCAGTCGCGCACCTGCTGCCATTGCGGGTGATGCACGATCATATAGGCCTCGGTCGCGAATTTGCCGGCGGCGTCGCGCGCTGCGATCAGCCCGTCGATCTCCTCGGCCTTCATCGAGATCGGCTTCTCCGTCAGCACATGTTTGCCCGCCGCCAGCGCCTTCTTCGTCCATTCGACATGGAGGGTGTTGGGCAGCGGGATATAGACCACGTCGATCTCGGGGTCGGCGAGCAGCGCGTCATAGCTGTCATGGACTTTAAGATCGGGCGCGAAGGCCTTGAACGGGTCGGCTTTTTCGGGGCTCGACGTCGCGAGCGCCGCCAGCCGTGCGCCCTCAGCGGCGTGGATCGCCCGGCCCATATGTTCGCGCGCGAATTTCGCAGCCCCCAGAATGCCCCAGTTCAAAACGGTCATGTGATAGCCTCCCTTTCTCGCCGCGATGGTAGCGCAATCAGGACCGGGTGCAACGGGGGCGCGTTGACCGGGTGTCCCGCATCGCTACGCTGCGTCGAAACGGAAGGGGGCGTCGGAGATGCGAGTGATCACTATGCTTCTCAGCCTCGGGCTGACGCTTGCCTTCGGCTATGCCTATTACGCGCAATATTTTCGCTGGCGGAGCTGCTTCAACGAAATGGGGCGCTGCTTCGATCCGGAGGAGGGCGTGGTCTATCATGCGCAATCAGGCGCGGTCTGGCTGGCGCTCACCTGCATGGCCTCCGTCGTTTTCCTTTACCAATTGCGGCACATGACGCGGGCGCGGCGATAGCGAGCGGCGCGGCGCAAAGAAAATCGCCGCCCCCAGTTGGGAACGGCGAGATACTTCGACACTCGTTACCAGTCGCGCGTCAGTCGGGCACGTTCATACCTTTTTCGCGTGCCAATTCGGTCATGCGCTTTTGCAGCTTCTCGAAGGCGCGGACCTCGATCTGGCGGATACGCTCGCGCGAGACGTCATAGACGCCCGAAAGCTCCTCCAGCGTGACCGGGTCGTCGCGCAGGCGGCGCTGCATCAGGATGTCCTTCTCGCGATCGTTGAGGACGTCCATCGCGTCCATCAGCATCTCGCGACGGGCTTCCATCTCTTCGGTCTCGGCGTAAGCCTCGGCCTGATCGGCATCCTCGTCTTCGAGCCAATCCTGCCACTGCGCGGCCCCGCCTTCGTCACCGGCGCCGATCTGCGCGTTCAGCGAAGCGTCCGAGCCCGACATGCGCCGGTTCATCGAGATCACTTCTTCCTCGGTCACGTTCAGATCGGTCGCGATCTGTTTGACGTTCTCGGGGCGCATATCGCCGTCTTCATAAGCGCCGATCTTGGACTTCGCCTTGCGCAGGTTGAAGAACAGCTTCTTCTGCGCCGAGGTGGTGCCCAGTTTCACGAGGCTCCACGAGCGCAGGATGTATTCCTGGATCGCGGCGCGAATCCACCACATCGCGTAGGTCGCGAGGCGGAAACCCTTTTCGGGATCGAAGCGCTTCACAGCCTGCATCAGACCGACATTGGCCTCCGAGATCACCTCGGCCTGCGGCAGGCCATAGCCGCGATAGCCCATCGCGATCTTCGCGGCGAGACGCAGGTGCGAGGTCACCATTTGGTGCGCGGCCTCGGTATCCTGATGATCGGCCCAACGCTTGGCCAGCATGTATTCTTGTTCCGGCTCCAGAAGCGGGAACTTCCGGATTTCCTGAAGATAGCGGTTCAGCCCCTGCTCAGGACTCGGGGCCGGAAGGTTTGTATAGCTCGTCATCGTCTCCCATGTCTCCCTTTTGGCGGCTGCTCAATATGGGGATATCTCCCCGTTCTTTCAAGAAACGCAGGGCAGTGGCGATTGGTTCACCGAAAGCCGCCCTGACGCAGTCGCATAGAAAGATCAACGTATCGTAACGGGATTTCCGTCGCGATTGTGTAAAAAAACATCTGACGCCTCACAAGATCGGGGCGAGGACCGACATCAGATTGTTGATGATTTTCCAGTGAAGGGGCCATTCCGCGATGCGCTCCGGGCCGATCCGGCGGGCCTGCGCGATCCAGTGACGCTGGCGTTCGCCAAGTGCGAGCCCCAGTTCGTGATCCTCGATCAGCACGCAATTCTCGTAATTCAGCTCGAAGCTGCGGCGGTCGAGATTGGCCGAGCCGAGGATCGCCACGCGGCCATCGGCCAGCAGCGTCTTGGCGTGCAACAGGCCCGGCCCATGCTCCCAGATTTCGACGCCCGCCTCGGCCAGCACCGGATAGAAGCTGCGCGCGGCATGGGCGACGAAGCGCGAGTCGTTGCGCCTTGGCACGATCACCTGCACCCGCACGCCCCGGCGCTTGGCGGCGCGCAGCGCCGAGGCGATCTCCTCGCCTGGCACGAAATAGGGGGTCGAGAGCGTCAGCGTCTCGCGCGCGGCCCCGATCACCGCAAGGAACACATCCGGCACCCCGCGCGTGTCCAGCATCGGCCCCGTCGCGAAGGCGACCGCCGTACCCGGGCGCGCGGTCGGTGCGGCGGGGGTCGGGAGCACGAGGTCCGAGATTTCCTCGCGGCTATGAGTCACCCAATCGGTCGCGAAAATATGCTGATGCTGGGCGGCGAGCGGCCCCTCGATCCGCAGCATCACATCCGTCCAGGGGGCGAAGCGCGCCTTGATGCGGAATTCCGGGTCGGCAATGTTGCGCGAGCCGGCATAGGCCACATGCCCGTCGATCACGGCGAGCTTGCGGTGATTGCGCAGATCAATCCGCATCGTCGCGAGCTTGAAAAGCGGCCAGCGGAAGGAAAAGGCGATGGCGGTCTTCACGCCGGCCTTCTTCATCGCCTTCCAGTGCCGCGACTTGATGAAGCCGCGCGCGCCCAGCCCGTCGACGAGGACGCGCACTTTCACGCCGCGCTCCGCCGCGCGGGTCAGCGCTTCGGCCATGGCGATGCCGGTCAGATCGCTCAGCCAGATATAGGTGATCAGGTGCACGCTCTGGGTGGCAGCGTCGATATCGGCGATTAGCGGTTCGAGCTGGTCGGACGGGTCGGGCAGGAAGGTGATCGCATCGCCGGTGCTGGGCGCATAGCCGTTGATGGCGGCGGCACGTGCAAAAGCCGCGCGATATTCCGGCGTGACGGCCTCGAGGTCTTCAGGCTCGACCGGATCGGGGGCGGGCAGGGCGTCCACCGTCGCCTGAAGCTTGCGCGCGATGCGCTGGTTGAGCCGCGTCTCGCCGATCAGGATGTAGAGGATGACGCCGAGAAACGGCACCGACAGGATCAGGACGGTCCAGCTTGCGCGCACCGCAGGCGGTTTGTCGGGACGGGTGAGCACCCGCAACAGCGCGAGCACCTGAGAGCCGAAGTGAATCAGCAGCGTCAGAAGCTCGGCCCACCAGACGTTCACGGGCCCGTGCCGCCGGTTGGGGGCGCGGAGGCCGCACGCAATGCGTCGATCAGCGCGGTCATGTCATCGGGCAGGGGCGCCTCGAAGGACAGCTCCTCCTCGGTGACCGGATGGATGAAGCCCAAAGTCGCCGCATGGAGCGCCTGACGCGGGAAGGCACGCACGGCCTCTGCCGCCGCAGCGCCCACCGCTTTTTCCGAGATCTTGCGCTTGCCGCCATAGGTCTGGTCGCCGATCAGCCCGTGGCCCGCATAGGCCATGTGGACGCGGATCTGGTGCGTGCGCCCGGTCTCCAGCCAGCAATCGATCAGCGCCGCCGTGCCGTTGAAATCCTCGATCGTCCGGGCGCGGGTGACGGCGTGACGGCCGCCATTGGCGACCACCGCTTGCTTCTGCCGGTCGGTCTTGTGACGCGCGAGCTGGGTGACGATCTTCAGCACGCCGCCTTGCTCGAAGCTGACGCCCTTAAGCCCGCGCAGACGCGGATCGGAGGCCTGCGGCACGCCATGGCAGAGCGCGCGGTAATGGCGATGCACCGTATGCGCCTCGAATTGCGCAGCCAGCCCGTGATGCGCCCGGTCCGATTTCGCGACGACCAGCAGCCCCGAGGTGTCCTTGTCGATGCGGTGCACGATGCCGGGGCGCGCCTCGCCGCCGATACCTGAGAGATTGCCGCCGAAATGGTGCAGCAGCGCGTTCACGAGCGTGCCTTCGGGCGTGCCCGGCGCGGGGTGAGTGACCATGCCCGCGGGCTTGTTCACGACGATCAGGTCGTCGTCCTCCCACAGCACTTCGAGCGGAATGTCCTGCGCCACCGTCTCGACCTCTTTCGGCGGCTCCAGCGCGATCTGATAGACCTCGCCCTCGGCGACCTTGGTTTTCTGATCGGTCACGGCCACACCCTCGCGGCTGACCGAGCCCTCCGCGATCAGTTTCGCCAGACGCGAGCGCGAGAGCGCCGCTTCCTCTGGCACAGCCGCCGCCAAGGCCTTATCAAGGCGGGGACCCATGCCGGGTCCGATCTCGATGCTGAGGATTTCCTTATTCATGTCCGACCTGCCTGACGAAGAGCCTGCCACCACGCTGCCACCCGATCTTCGCTTTCTCAAGATACTGGTGACCACGCTTGCGGCGGTGATGATCGTCGGGCTTGTAGCGATCGTGGCGCTGCTTGTCATCCGCTTGCAGCAACCCAATCCGCTGCCGCAACTACCCGCCGCTATCACGCTGCCCGAGGGCGCGCAGGCAGAGGCCGTGACCTTCGCGCGCAACTATACCGTGGTGGTGACCGATGGGGGGCAAGTGCTGGTCTATGACAAGGCCGGGCAGCAGGTCGGCGATCTGACGCTTGGGGCTGAGGGCGGAATGACCGATGGAAATTGATCTCGAGATCGAAGACGCCCGCTGGGAGACTGTGGGGCTGGAAGACCTGATCACCCGCGCCGCAACGCTGGTGCTGGAGGATCGCGGGGTCGAAGCCGAGCTCTGCCGCCTATCGGTTCTCGCCTGTGACGACGCCCGCATCGCAGAACTGAACGGCGAATATCGCGACAAGGCGAAGCCGACGAACGTACTCAGCTGGCCCGCCGAGGAGCGCGGCGCGGAGGACCCCGGTGCGCATCCCGAACCGCCCGCGCCTGATGTCTTCGGCGAAATCGAGCTCGGCGACCTCGCGATTGCCTATGAAACCTGCGCCCGAGAGGCTGAAGAACAAGGCAAATCCGTCGAAGATCACACGCTGCATTTGCTCATCCATGCGGTGCTGCATCTGTTGGGCTATGACCATATTCGCGACGAAGATGCGCAAGTTATGGAACAAATCGAAATCCGCCTTCTTGAAAGCGTAGGAATTCGTAACCCATATGTGTAAGACTAGACGCAACGCCGCGTCATCTTTCGGAAAGGAACAATGGGACAGGTCGCCGACGGAGTTACCTCCGCCAATACCGGTAGTTCGGAAAACGCAGAACCCGGTCAGTCTTCGGAGCCCGCTTCGCGCGGGTTGCTCAGCCGCTTCTTCGGGCAACGCCCCATGGAAGAAGAGGCCCCACAGGTAGAAATGCCGCCCAAACCCGCGCCAGCGCCGCTGGGGCTGGGAAACCTGCGCAAGATGCGGGTGGGCGATGTTGCCATTCCCAAAGTCGAGATCGAGGCCGTTCCGGTCTCCATCACCCGCGACGAGCTGGTGGAGAAGTTCCGCCAGCACGGCTATTCGCGCCTGCCGGTCTTCAAGGAAACGCTCGATACGCCGCTGGGCCTTGTTCACCTGAAGGATCTGGCGCTGGAATACGGGTTCGGATCGGGCAATGGCCGGTTCTCGCTGCGCAAGCTGATCCGTCCGCTGCTCTATGTGCCGCCGTCGATGCCGATCGGTGTGCTTCTGCAGAAGATGCAGGTGCAGCGCACCCATATGGCGCTGGTGATCGACGAATATGGCGGGGTCGACGGCTTGCTCACGCTCGAGGATCTGATCGAACAGGTGATCGGCGAGATCGAGGACGAGCATGACGAGGCCGATGACGCCTATTGGCGCGAGGAAAAGCCTGGCCAATGGGTCGTGCAAGCCCGCGCGCCGGTCAACGAGTTCGAAGCGCAGATCGGGATGCGGCTCTCTGACGAGGAGGCCGATGACGAGATTGATTCGATGGGCGGTCTGGTCTTCATGCAGCTTGGCCGGGTGCCCGCCCGTGGCGAGGTCGTGGTGACCGAGAACGGCGTCGAATACGAGGTGGTCGATGCCGATCCGCGCCGGATCAAACGTCTGCGCGTGCGTCTTCCGGGAGTGGCGCCCGCCGAGTGAGCGGGCTATGACGCGCCCATGATCGCGACCCTCCGAGACGGCTTCCGCGCACCGTTGCGCCCGCGCTGGCAGAGTTTGGCTCTGGCAGCGCTTTTCGGTGTGCTGTTCGCCGCCGGGCAAGCCCCGCTGGGTCTGTGGTGGATCGCGCTGCCCGCGCTGGCGGCGTCCGTCTGGTTCGCCTCCGCCGAACGCTGGCGAGCCTCCACGATCTGGATCGGGTTCGCCACCGGCTTCGGCTATGCGCTGGCCGCGATGTTCTGGATCGTCGAGCCTTTCATGGTCGAGGCCGATGTCTATGGCTGGATGGCGCCGTTTGCGCTGGTCCTGATGGCCGCGGGTATGGGCGTCTTCTGGGCGATCGGCTACGGGCTCGGGGCCTATGCGGGGCAGGGGCCGCGCTCGCGTGCGCTCGGGATCGCGCTTGGCATGGCGGCCTCGGATGCGCTGCGCTCTTACGTCTTCACCGGATTTCCATGGGTGCTGGTCGGCCATATCTGGATCGGCTCGCCCGTCGCGCAAGCGGCGGCCTTTGTCGGTCCGCTGGGGCTGAGCCTGATCACGATGCTGATCGCGGCGGCACCCGCGATGACGCGCGGGATGCGGATGCCTGCCGCCTTCGGGATCGTGGGCGCGGCGCTGGTCGTGCTGGTCGGGCTGTGGCTTGGCGGGGTAGCGCGGCTCAATGCGCCGGTGGCGCCGAGGGCTGAGCCGATCACCCTGCGGCTTGTACAGCCCAACGCGCCGCAGAACCTGAAATGGCTGCCGGAATACCGGATGAAGTTCTTCCAGCGGCTGCTGGACCTGACGAAAGCCGATCCTGCACCCGGCCAGCCGAAACCCGACCTGATCGTCTGGCCTGAAACTGCGGTGCCTTTCCTGCTCGACCGTCCGATGGGCGGGCTGGAGATGTCGACCGAGGCGGCGGGTGGGATCCCGCTCGCGATGGGGGTGCAGCGCAGTGAAGGCAGCCGCTATTTCAATTCGCTGGCCGTCATCACGCCCGATGACCGGATCGAGGCGCTTTACGACAAATCCCACCTCGTGCCCTTCGGCGAATACATGCCCTTCGGCGATGCGCTGGCGAAAATCGGGATCACCGCCTTCGCCGCACAGGTCGGCAACGGCTATTCGTCCGGGCCGGGGGAGAAGCTGCTGAACTTGGGCAAGCTCGGCCATGTTGCGCCGCTCATTTGCTACGAGGCGATCTTCCCGCAGGACCTGCGCGGCTTCGCGCAGCGGCCCGACTGGATCTTGCAGGTCACGAATGACGCGTGGTTCGGCACGCTCAGCGGGCCCTATCAGCATTTCGCGCAGGCGCGGCTGCGCGCGATCGAACAGGGCCTGCCGCTTGCGCGCGACGCCAATACCGGCGTCACTGCGATGATCGACGCGAAGGGGCGGATCACGGCGAGTCTCGGGTTGGACAAGATGGGCAAACTCGACGTCGAACTGCCGCCGAGCCTGCCGCCGACGCTCTATTCCAAGCTGGGTGACGCTCCGTTCATCGCGCTGATTGTTGCAGCCTTAGCGCTTCTTTCAATCTTTGCGCGTATTTCGATTGACCCGACCGGCAGGCGCTCCTAGCTAGAAAGCCGAACCACCCCAACGGCTTCCTGACGGGGTGGGGATATCAACAACGGAGCACCCTTCAATGGCACGCGCGAATTACGTCTTCACCTCCGAATCCGTTTCGGAGGGGCATCCCGATAAGGTCTGTGACCGGATTTCGGATGCCGTTCTCGATACTTTCCTGGCCGCAGAGCCCAACGCGCGGGTGGCCTGCGAGACCTTCGCGACGACCAATCAGGTCGTGGTCGGCGGCGAGGTCGGTCTGGCCGACAAAACCAAGCTCGCCGAATATCTCGAAGGCATCGACAAGATCGTGCGCGAATGCGTCAAGGATATCGGCTACGAGCAGGACGAGTTTCACTGGGCGACGCTGAAAGTCGCGAATTTCCTGCACCCGCAATCAGCCCATATCTCGCAGGGCGTCGACAAGGACGGGGCTGGCGATCAGGGGATCATGTTCGGTTTCGCCTCCGACGAGACGCCCGAACTGATGCCTGCACCGATCCATTACTCGCACGCGATCCTGCGCCGTCTCGCCGAGGCGCGCAAATCGGGCGCCGAACCCGAGCTGCGCCCCGATGCGAAATCTCAGCTGTCTGTGCGCTATGAGAATGGCCGCCCCGTCGGCGTCAGCCAGATCGTGCTTTCGACCCAGCACGCGCATGAGCATCAGACCTCGGATGACATCCGCGCCATCGTCGAACCCTATATCCGCGAGACACTGCCCGAGGGCTGGATCACGCCGGAGACCGAATGGTGGGTGAACCCGACCGGCACCTTCGTGATCGGCGGTCCGGATGGCGATGCGGGCCTCACCGGGCGCAAGATCATCGTGGACACCTATGGCGGCTCGGCCCCGCATGGCGGCGGCGCGTTCTCGGGCAAGGACCCGACCAAGGTGGACCGCTCGGCGGCCTATGCAGCGCGCTATCTGGCGAAGAACGTGGTCGCGGCAGGCATGGCGCGCAAATGCGTGATCCAGGTGTCCTACGCGATTGGCGTGGCGAAACCGCTGTCGATCTATGTCGACACGTTCGGCACCGGCGAAGTGCCTGACGAGGTGATCGAAAAGGCCGTGGCGCAGGTGATGGACCTGACGCCGAAAGGCATCCGCGACACGCTCGATCTGTGCAAGCCGATCTACGAACGCACTGCGGCGTATGGTCATTTCGGCCGCGCGCCCGAGGCCGATGGCGGCTTCTCGTGGGAGAAGACCGATTTGGTCGAGGCGCTGAAGAAGTCCGTGTAAGGCGTGCTTTTCTGGAATGTGCGACGGGCAGGGGGAAACCGCTGCCCGTTTTCTATTGCGTGAGGGGCGCGTCCGACCCTTGGGTGGGCGCTTTCCTCCGCTTGAGGCTTGGCGCTTTATCTCGGAAGCCCCGAACGAAGTTAGAGCCCGCGCTATCATCGCCAAAGCGCCCTCCCATGGGGAGGGTCGGGCGCGGCCCGGGCTAGCCGCCCGGGCCATTCGTTCGAAACGGCGCAGCGAGGTTTGATTTGACGGCGGGCCTGCGTGGCCTTAGTGCCGCGCGAACGCTTCTCGACGGAAAGACCATCCCATGAGCACCGATACCTCCGGCCTGACCCAGCTGGGCCAATCGACCGACCTGCCGCAAACGCCCGACGAGGCCGTGCTGGAGCGCGTGCCCCAGCCGCGCAAAGGCGAGCGCTATCTCGTGCGGTTCACAGCCCCCGAATTCACCTCGCTTTGCCCGCTGACCGGCCAGCCTGATTTCGCGCATATCATGATCGATTACGTCCCGCGCGACTGGCTGGTGGAGAGCAAATCTCTGAAGCTCTTCCTCGGCGCGTTCCGCAATCACGGGGCGTTCCACGAGGATTGCTCGGTGATGATCGGGCAGCGTCTGCGCGATCTGCTGGAGCCCGAATGGCTGCGCATCGGCGCCTATTGGTACCCGCGCGGCGGCATCCCGATCGACGTCTTCTGGCAAAGCGCGCCGAAGCCCGAGGATATGTGGATCCCCGATCAGGGCGTGCCGCCTTATCGCGGCCGCGGCTGAGTTGATCTTGCAATGAGAAAGGCCCCGCATCGGCGGGGCCTTTTCCGTTTTTCGGAGGGTGGGGCGCTGCCCTTGGCTGGTCGCCTCGGGCGTTGTCGCTTACGCGGTGACCCGGCCGGTGTGCTGGGTGTTTTCACGGGCATCGAGCGACCATTTGCCCGCGCCCTGCGCCACGATCATCAGCATGCCGCCCGCGATCGAGATGTTCTTCATGAAGTTGATCATCTGGCCCTGCGCTTCCATGCCAGTTATGCCGAGGCTCGGGACGTAGTGGAACAGGAAGCCGGAGATGAGGCTGAAGCCCGCGAGCAGGAAGGCTACGATCCGCGTCTTCCAACCGAGCAGCAATGCGATGCCGCCGCCCAGTTCGGTCAGGATCACGAGCGGCAGAAGCGCGCCGGGCACGCCCATCGCTTCCATGTAGCCTTGGGTCCCGGCATAGCCGGTGATTTTTTGAAAGCCCGCGATGATGAAGATCTGGGCGAGGAGGAGGCGGCCGAGCGGGGCCGCGAGGTCGGTGAGTTTCGTCATGGAATCTATCCTTTGTGTCGTCGTCTGATGGAACCGGAGGCGATGGCGACAGGGTCTACATTGTGCGTAAAAATTTGGAATACCGATAAAATTACAGAATATGCGCAAAAACGAACAGAACTAGCGCTTTGCGATCCACCTTGCACCCCCAGCCCTTCCGCGCCACTCTCCGCCGAAAACCGGAGGAGAAAGACCATGCCCGACGCCCTGCGCTATGCCGCGATCATGCTTGCTGCCGGGATCGGCATTCCGGTCCTCGCCGCACTCAACGCCCAGCTTGGCAGCCGCATCGGCTCGCCCGCGGTGGCGGCGGTGGTACTGTTCTCCGTGGCGCTTCTGGGCGCGGTTCTGGCCGTCGCGGTCACGACAGGGCCCTCGAGCTTCGCGCGCATCCCCGATCAGCCGAAATACCTGTTTCTCGCAGGCGTTCTGATCGCCTTCTACGTGCTCTCGATCACCTTCATCGCGCCGCGGTTCGGGGTCGGCAATGCGGTGTTCTTCGTGCTGCTCGGACAGATGATCTCGGCCGCCGCGATCGACCAGTTCGGCCTGTTCGGGGCGCTCGTGCGGCCCATCACCCTGCTGCGCGGGGCGGGGATCGGCTTCATGTGCCTCGGGCTGTTCCTCATTCAGAAGGCTTGAACCTTTCGAGCGACGCGGCTAGAGGCCCCTCCCATGAGCGAGAATGACACCCCCGAACAGCCCTGGCGCAACTTCTACGGTCGCCGCCACGGCAAGACGCTGAACAAGGCGCAGAAGGAATATCTGCGCGAGGACCTTCCGGGCCGTCTGCCCGGTCCCGTCGGTTGGGACGTGAACCCCGACCGCGAACCGCTCGACATGGAGGCGCGGTTCAAGGGCAAGCCGGTCTGGCTCGAAGTGGGCTTCGGCGGGGGCGAGCATCTGGCGCATATGGCGCAGACCTATCCGGAGGTGGAGTTCATCGGCTGCGAGCCTTTCGTGAATGGCGTCGCAATGCTTCTGGGCAAGCTGCGGCGCGAGAAGATCGCGAACGTCGCGGTCCATCCCGGCGATGCGCGCGACCTGATGGACGTGCTGCCCGCGGGTTCGATCTCGAAGGCGTTTCTCCTCTATCCCGACCCGTGGCCGAAATCGAAGCACCACCGCAGGCGCTTCGTGACGCAGGAGCATCTCGAGCCGCTGCACCGCGCGCTGAAACCGGGATCGGAATTCCGCGTGGCGACCGACATCCCCGATTACGTCCGCCAGACCGTCGAGGAAGTGCCGCAAGCCGGATTCGAGCCTCTGTTCGACGTGCCAGCCGCGTTCGATTTCGACGATCCGCAGCCGGTTTCGGGCGATTGGGATACGCCGTGGGCGGACTGGCTCTCGACGCGCTACGAACAGAAAGCGCTGCGTGAGGGCCGCAAGCCGCATTACCTGACCTATCGGCGGATCTGAGCCCTTCCGCCTCCCGCCAGATCGCGCTAACAGGGGCGCGTTGAAATAAGGGAGGCACTATGTCCGGCCACGGCACTCCGATCAAAATGACTTCGCGCAAATGCGGGCCCCTCAAGGGCACGGCGGAGGTTCCCGGCGACAAGTCGATCAGCCACCGCGCGCTGATCCTTGGCGCGCTCTCGGTGGGCGAGACGAAGATCACCGGCCTGCTCGAAGGCGAAGACGTGCTCGACACGGCCAAGGCGATGCGTGCCTTCGGGGCCGAGGTCACGCAGCACGGTCCGGGCAGCTGGTCGGTGCATGGCGTGGGCGTGGGTGGATTCGCCGAGCCCGAAGACGTCATCGATTGCGGCAATTCCGGCACCGGCGTGCGTCTGATCATGGGCGCGATGGCGACCTCGCCGATCGTTGCGACCTTCACCGGCGACGGTAGCTTGCGCAAACGCCCAATGGGCCGCGTGACCGACCCGATCCGGCTGTTCGGGGCGCAGGCCTTCGGACGTCATGGCGGGCGTCTGCCGATGACCATCCTCGGCGCGCCGAGCCCCGCGCCCGTGCGCTACGCGACGCCGATGGCCTCGGCGCAGGTGAAATCGGCGGTGCTGCTGGCGGGTCTGAACGCGCCCGGTCAGACCGTCGTGATCGAGAAGACTCCGACCCGCGATCATACCGAACGGATGCTGCGCGGCTTCGGCGCCGAGATCACCACCGAGGTGACCGAGCAGGGCCATGTGATCACGCTACAGGGCCAGCCGGAACTCAAAGCCCAGGAGGTCGCCGTGCCGCGCGACCCGTCTTCGGCCGCTTTCCCGGTCTGTGCTGCGCTGATCGTACCGGGTTCGGAGATCGTGGTGCCGGGCGTCAGCCAGAACCCGACGCGCAACGGGATCTTCATCACGCTGCGCGAGATGGGCGCCGATCTGACCTTCGAGAACGAGCGCGTAGAGGGCGGCGAGCCGGTGGCCGATCTGCGCGTGCGCTATTCCAAGCTGCACGGGATCGATGTGCCCGCCGAGCGCGCCTCGGCGCAGATCGACGAATATCCGGTGCTCTCGGTCGTCGCGGCCTTTGCCGAAGGCGTGACCCGGATGCCCGGCGTGCATGAGCTGCGCGTGAAGGAAAGCGACCGGATCGACGCGATGGCGCGCGGGCTGGAGGCCAACGGCATCAAGATCGAGGAAGACGAGGACACGCTGATCGTGCATGGCTGCGGCCCCGAGGGCGTGCCCGGTGGCGGCACGGCGGTGACCCATCTCGACCACCGGATCGCGATGAGCTTCATGGTTCTGGGCATGGCCGCGCAACAGCCGGTCTCGGTCGATGACGGCTCGCCCATTGCCACATCTTTCCCGATCTTCGAGGACCTGATGGCCGGGCTTGGCGCGGAGATCGTCCGGGCGGACCGGTGAGCCGGGCGCAGGTCGCCTTTGTCCTGCTCGCGGCCCTGACGGGGGCGGTCTATCTTGCGATGACGCTCGTTACCTTGCCGCATCTTCGGGATGCGGCGGGCGGTCTGGCGCCGTTCGATATGCGTCCGGGCGGCTACAGTGCTGCGCAGGCCCGGGCGTTCCTCGATGCGCTCGATGCTCCGGCGCGACAGTATTACCTCTCGGTTCAGCAGCGGCTCGATCTTGTCTTTCCGGCCCTGGAGGCGGTGACGCTGATTGTCGCGTTTCGTGCCCTTGCAAAGGGCTGGCTTGCCGTGGTGTTGTCGATCCTAGCGGCTCTTGGTGCTGTGTTTGACTATCTCGAAAATCATGCCGTTGCCGCATTGTTGCGGACCGGCACGGTAACGGATGACATGATCGCCTTCGCGAGCAGATGGACGCTTCTGAAGAGCGTCGCAGTCTCTTTGAGCCTGACGGCCCTGGCGCTATTGATCCTGCGGGCAGTTTATTTGCGGATGAAACGATGAAATTCACAGTAGCCATCGATGGCCCCGCCGCTGCGGGCAAAGGGACGATCAGTCGGGCCGTGGCCGAGCGGTTCGGGCTGGCGCATCTCGATACGGGTGCGCTCTATCGCGCGGTTGGCATGAAATCCGAGACCGAGGGGCTGGAGCCCATCGCTGCGGCCAAGGCGCTTTGCCCCGAGGATCTGGAGCGCGACGATCTGCGCACGATGGAAGCGGGGCAGGCGGCCTCGATCGTGGCCGCGATCCCCGAGGTGCGCGCGGCATTGGTGGCGTTTCAGCGCGACTTCGCGGCGCGCGAGGGCGGTGCGGTGCTCGACGGGCGCGATATCGGCACGGTGATCTGCCCGCAGGCGGAGGTGAAGCTGTTCGTGACCGCCTCACCGGAGGTGCGCGCGCATCGGCGCTGGCTCGAGCTCGGCGGCGATGAGGCCGACGTGCTGGAGCAGGTGCGCGAGCGCGACGCCCGCGACATGGGCCGCGCCGACAGCCCGCTGCGCCCGGCGGTGGATGCGCTGGTGATCGACACGTCCGAGCTGAGCATCGAAGAGGCGGTCGCGCGCGCCGCCGATCAGATCGAGGCCCGCCGCGCGGGCGATCTGGACTAGGGGGCGGGGATGCTACGCTGGGTTCTCCTCTCACTGGTTCTTGCCTCACAGGCCACCGCCGAGGGGCGCCCGCAGGGGCTGTTGTGGAGCGAGACCGACCTGCCGCGCACCTTGCCGCTGCAGATCAAATCCGCCCCTGATCGCGATCTCTATATCGTGCTGCGCGATGCCAAGACCGGGCAGGACGTGATGGGCGCCTATGCGCAGGGCGGTGAATTCTTTCGCCTGCTGGTGCCGCCGGGACGGTTCGAGGTGCAGGTGGCGCTCGGGCCTGCGGAAGACTGGGAGGGCGGCGCTGCGCTGTTCGGCCCCGAGACGGAAAGGCTACGCCTCGACCCGCCGCTCGATTTCGGGGTCACGGGCTACGCGCGGAAGGGTGGGCATCTGATCGATCTGCGCGATCTCGGCGATATCGGCCAGAAAAGTCTTGGAATCTGTCAGCGCCTCGCGCTCGATTTCGACAGCGTGAACACCGCGCCGGAGGCGGTGCGCCCCGGCGTAAAGCCCCGTGACCCAATGGAAATACCGGAGTTCCCGGAGCCGAAATACCGCCGCGTCGACCGCATTTGCGATTGAAGAAAAGGGGCGCGTGAAATATATCTTCACGAAGTGGTGAACTTTTTTCCCGACTCTCGCGTTGGGTATTGGTGGATGTATTTCGAGGGTGGACCGATGCGCTTGTCCCTGATTTTGGCCTGCATGCTGTCATGCGTGTCCTTTGCGACCGCTCCGGCACGCGCCGACGGCCCGGCGGCGACGCCTGAACCGATCGCGGTGAAAGCCCGGTCCGCGATGCCGGTGCCGGGGGACCTGTCCTTCGATCTGGTGGAGGGCGAGACGGTCTCGCTCGCCGATTTCCGCGGCAAGGTCGTGCTGGTGGTCAACACCGCTTCGAAATGCGGCTTCGCCCCGCAATTCACCGAGTTGCAGGAAATGTCGGAGACCTATGGCCGCGAGGGTCTGGTGATCCTCACCGTGCCGTCGAACGATTTCCGGCAGGAACTCTCCAGTGCCGAGGAAGCCAAGCGCTATTGCGCGCTGACCTTCGGGGCCGAATTGCCGATGGCGCAGCTCGCCAAGGTGAAGGGGCCGCAGGCGCATCCGTTCTATCGCTGGATGCGCGAAACCGAGGGGTTCGAGCCGAGCTGGAACTTCAACAAGGTGCTACTGGGCCGCGACGGCTCGGTGATCGCGACCTATCCCGCCAGCGCAGAGCCCCTTTCGACCTGGATGCTGGGCGACGTCAAAGCCGCTCTCGCAACCGCGAGCCGAGGCTGAGCGAAAGGCGCTCGCGCCCTGCCTATGACGCAATAAATGCTTGCGATACTGGCTGATCGCGCCTATATGGGCGCGGTCTGAGACAGGTTGGGACTCACCCGACCCGTATGCTATTGCAGCACGGACATTCCAACGAAAGACCGGCGGAGCCAACCGCAAGGCCAGAAAACCGAAGATGAAAAGGAAAATCTGAACGCATGTCGCAAAATGCAACCATGGACGAATTCGAAGCCCTTCTGAACGAGAGCCTCGAAATCGACACCCCGAACGAAGGTTCGGTTGTTAAAGGTAAGGTCATCGCCATCGAAGCGGGCCAGGCCATCATCGATGTCGGCTACAAAATGGAAGGCCGCGTCGAACTCAAAGAATTCGCCAACCCCGGCGAGGCTCCGCAGATCGAAGTCGGCGACGAAGTCGAAGTGTATCTCGACCGTGTCGAGAACGCTCGCGGCGAAGCCGTTATCTCGCGTGAGAAAGCCCGCCGCGAAGAGGCATGGGATCGTCTCGAAGCAGCTTACGCCAAAGAAGAGCGCGTCGAAGGCGCCATCTTCGGTCGCGTCAAAGGTGGCTTCACCGTTGATCTGGGCGGCGCTGTCGCGTTCCTGCCCGGCTCGCAAGTGGACGTGCGCCCGGTGCGCGACGCTGGCCCGCTCATGGGTCTCAAGCAGCCGTTCCAAATCCTCAAGATGGACCGTCGTCGTGGCAACATCGTTGTCTCGCGTCGTGCGATCCTCGAAGAGAGCCGCGCCGAACAGCGCGCCGAAGTCATCGCCAACCTCTCCGAAGGTCAGGTCGTCGATGGTGTGGTCAAGAACATCACCGAATACGGTGCGTTCGTTGATCTGGGCGGCGTCGACGGTCTGCTGCACGTCACCGACATGGCATGGCGCCGCGTGAATCACCCGTCCGAGATCCTGTCGATCGGCGAGACCGTCAAGGTCCAGGTCGTCAAGATCAACAAGGAAACCCACCGCATCTCGCTCGGCATGAAGCAGCTGCAGTCGGATCCGTGGGACTCGGTCGAGTCGAAGTTCGCTCTGGGTTCGGTCCACACCGGCCGCGTGACCAACATCACCGACTACGGCGCGTTCGTCGAGCTGGAGCCGGGTGTCGAAGGTCTCGTGCACGTGTCCGAGATGTCCTGGACCAAGAAGAACGTCCACCCCGGCAAGATCGTTTCGACGAGCCAGGAAGTCGACGTCATGGTCCTCGAGATCGACACCGCGAAGCGCCGCGTCTCGCTTGGCCTCAAGCAGACCATGCGCAACCCGTGGGAAGTCTTCGCAGAGACGCATCCGGTCGGCACCGTCATCGAAGGCGAAGTCAAGAACATCACCGAGTTCGGTCTGTTCGTTGGCCTCGAGAACGACATCGACGGCATGGTGCACCTCTCGGACCTCAGCTGGGAACAGCGTGGCGAGGATGCGATCCAGGACTACCGCAAAGGCGACATGGTCAAGGCCGCTGTCACCGAAGTGGACACCGACAAGGAGCGTATCTCGCTCTCGATCAAGGCGCTCGACGCCGACACGTTCTCCGATGCCGTTGACGGCGTGAAGCGTGGTTCGATCGTGACCGTGACCGTGACCGCGATCGAAGACGGTGGCGTCGAGGTGGAATACAACGGCATGAAGTCGTTCATCCGCCGTTCGGACCTCGCCCGCGATCGTGCCGACCAGCGCCCCGAGCGCTTCCAGGTTGGCGATCACGTCGATGTCCGCGTGACCAACGTCGACTCCAAGACCCGTAAGCTGGGTGTGTCGATCAAGGCGCGTGAGATCGCTGAAGAGAAAGAAGCCGTGGAACAGTACGGTTCGTCGGACTCGGGTGCGTCGCTGGGCGACATCCTGGGTGCCGCGCTCAAGGGCGACCAATAAGAGATCGAGCCGCTTGGCTCAACGAAAGGCCCCGCCGTTTGGCGGGGCCTTTTTCGTTCCGCAAAAGCTTGGCGATCTGCGACGACGATTCGCGCAACGGGTGACGCGTGGGCGGGCGAAGCGCTGAATTTCTGCGTTTGCGAAGGCGCTTCCGTCGGCGGCAGACCGCTAGGGGCTCGATTTTACGTGGATTTTCCGGGTCTTTGCTGTTCCGCGTTGCAACGATTGGTCCTATAATTACGAAATGACGCATGTAAGAGCCGGGGGACACCCGGCCAAGCCCGTGGGGGGAGATAACAAGATGATCCGCTCTGAGTTGATCACCAAGATTGCCGAGGAGAATCCGCATCTCTACCAGCGGGATGTCGAAAAAATCGTAAATACGATCTTCGACGAGATCACCGAGGCGCTGGCCTCGGGCGACCGCGTCGAGCTTCGTGGGTTCGGGGCCTTTTCCGTCAAGAAGCGCGACGCGCGCACCGGGCGGAACCCGCGCACCGGCGAGGCGGTTGAGGTCGAGGAAAAACACGTACCCTTCTTCAAGACCGGTAAGCTGCTGCGCGACCGGCTGAACGGGAAAGAGGAATAAGAGCTAATGATTCGAGCGCTTCGGCTGCTGTTTCTCGGTCTGCTCGCCGTGGTCCTGATCGGGCTGGCGCTGGCCAATCGTCAAATCGTCACGCTGCGGGTGCTGCCGCTCGAGGCGGGCGGCTTCCTTGGCTGGGACTGGGCGGTTCAGGTGCCGTTGTTCCTCGTGATCCTCGCGGGCGTTCTGCTGGGTCTGCTGATCGGCTTCGTCTGGGAATGGGCGCGCGAGTCGCGTCTGCGCCGCAATGCCCGCCAGTCGGACCGCAAGGCGCGCAAGCTCGAAGCTGAAGTTCAGACGCTGCGCCACGACAAGACCGGCCCGAAGGACGACGTGCTGGCGCTGCTCGAACAGCCCTCGCGCTGAGATGCCGACCGTTGCCATAGACCGCAATGCGCAGGGTCTCGCCCGCGTCAAGATTTGCGGGCTGCGCAAGGCCGAGGATATCGCCGCCGCCGTCGAGGCGGGCGCGCGCTATGTGGGCTTCGTCTTCTTCGCCAAATCCCCGCGCCATCTGGAAATCGCCGAGGCGCGCGCGCTGGCCCAGGAGGTCGAGCCCGGCATCGCCAAAGTCGGCCTGGTGGTGAACCCCTCGGATGAGCTGCTCACCGAGATCACGGATGCCGTGCCGCTCGATATGCTCCAGCTTCACGGTTCGGAGACGCCTGAGCGCGTGACGGAAATCCGCGCCAAGTTCGGCCTGCCGGTGATGAAAGCCGTGGGCGTGGCCGATGCCGCCGATCTGCCGAAGATCGCGGAGTATGAGGCGGTGGCCGATCAGATACTGCTCGACGCCAAGCCGCCGAAAGAGGCGGAGCTTCCGGGCGGTAACGGGCTTTCCTTCGACTGGCGGCTGATCGCCGGGCGCACCTGGGAAAAGCCGTGGATGCTGGCCGGCGGGCTGACGCCGGAGAACGTGGCCGAGGCGATCCTGCTGACCGGCGCGCGGCAGGTCGATGTCTCCTCGGGCGTGGAGAGCGCGCCGGGCGTCAAGGACCCCGAGAAAATCCGCGCTTTCGTTCATGCTGCCCGTCAGGGAAGTGACGGGGCGTAGCGGGGCCCCGCGCAATCGAGTATTTTTAGCCAGAAGCCGGGGCGGGGATTTATCTCGTCTCGCTTTGACGCTAGACCGATCCTCACGACAAGCGCGAGGTGTGCCATGGCTGACGATCTGATCAATTCCTTCATGAATGTGCCCGACGAGAATGGGCGGTTCGGCATTTTCGGTGGCCGCTTCGTGTCCGAGACGCTGATGCCGCTGATCCTCTCGCTCGAAGAGGAATACGAGAAGGCCAAGACCGATCCCGATTTCTGGGCGGAGATGGACGACCTCTGGAAGCACTATGTCGGTCGTCCGTCGCCTCTGTATTTCGCGCCCCGCATCACCGAAGAGCTGGGCGGCGCGAAAATCTATCTCAAGCGCGACGAGCTGAACCACACCGGCGCGCATAAGATCAACAACGTGCTGGGGCAGATCCTGCTGGCGCGGCGCATGGGCAAGACCCGGATCATCGCCGAGACCGGCGCGGGCCAGCATGGCGTGGCCACCGCGACCGTCTGCGCGAAATTCGGCCTCAAATGCGTAGTCTATATGGGCGCCACGGACGTCGAGCGCCAGGCGCCCAACGTCTTCCGGATGCGCCTGCTGGGCGCCGAAGTCGTCCCGGTGAAATCGGGCCGTGGCACGCTGAAAGATGCGATGAACGATGCGCTGCGCGACTGGGTGACCAATGTGCGCGACACGTTCTATTGCATCGGCACGGTCGCTGGGCCGCATCCCTATCCGGCGATGGTCCGCGACTTTCAGTCGATCATCGGCAAGGAAGTGCGCTGGCAGCTTGAAGAGCAGGAAGGCGAGGGGCGTCTGCCCGATACCGTGATCGCGGCGATCGGTGGCGGCTCGAACGCGATGGGCCTGTTCCATCCGTTCCTCGACGACAAATCCGTGCGCATCATCGGGGTCGAGGCTGGCGGTCACGGCGTCGACGAGAAGATGGAACACTGCGCCTCGCTCACCGGCGGGCGTCCGGGCGTGCTGCATGGCAACCGAACCTATTTGCTGCAGGACGAGGATGGGCAGATCCTCGAAGGGCATTCGATTTCGGCGGGGCTCGATTATCCGGGCATCGGTCCCGAGCATAGCTGGCTGCACGACACCGGCCGCGCGGAATATGTGAACATAACCGACAAGGAGGCGCTGGAGGCGTTCCAGTTCTCCTGCCGTCTCGAAGGGATCATCCCCGCGCTCGAGCCCTCGCACGCGCTGGCCCATGTGATGAAGATTGCGCCTGACCTGCCCAAGGACCATATCATCGTGATGAACATGTGCGGGCGCGGCGATAAGGACATTTTCGCGGTCGCGAAGCATCTCGGCTTCGATATGGACGCATAAACTCAGGTTTACGGCGTACAACCTGAGGTTTATTGCTCCTCCATAACCCAATTGGCAATGGACCGGCGGGCGTTGTCCGCTGACCCTTTGCTCCGACGTCGCAGCCCGCGGCGGACAATTGTTCCGGAGGAGATAGAAGATGAAAATGAAATCCACCCTCGCCGCGCTGGCGGCTCTCGCGGTCTCGGCGCATATGGCACAGGCTGAAGTGTCCACGGACGGTATCGCTGCCGATC
Organism: Thioclava sp. F36-6; assembly: GCF_002020305.1. NCBI lineage: Bacteria > Pseudomonadati > Pseudomonadota > Alphaproteobacteria > Rhodobacterales > Paracoccaceae > Thioclava > Thioclava sp. F36-6. The sequence continues at coordinate 224,472 of NZ_MPZX01000003.1, forward strand.
TGCAGGCCAACGGCTTCACCAATGTCGAGATCAAGGTCGGCCCGACCCAGGTGAAGGCCGAGGGTTACAACCCGAACGGCACCAAGATCGAAGTGGTCTACGACCGCGCCACCGGCAAGATCCAGAAGCAGGAAATGTCGCGGACGCGCGCCGGCTATGACATGACGCAGGGCGTCAGCGTCCGTCAGCAGTCGGAAGATTTCTACGACGGCAGCGACGACGACCATATGGACGATCACGGCGACGACCATTCGGGCAGCGACGATCACATGGATGACAGCCACGACGACGACCACACCACGTCCGATTCCGATCACAGCTCGGATGACGGCGGCTCGCATGAGAGCGGCTCTGACGATGGCGGTTCGCATGACAGTGGTTCCGACGGCGGCGGGTCGCATGACAGCGGCGGCGACGACGGTGGCGACGACGACTGATCCGAACGGACTTGCCCGGTGCCATGTGCGCCGGGCATAATCCTCTGAAATGCCGCGTTCGCGCGCGGGGGGAGTTTTGCCGATGAGACTGCGCAGAGATCTGGCGATAGCCGCGTTGATCGGCGCGCTGAGCGTGCCCGTGGCGCCAGGGCTCGCGCGGGCCGAAACCGCGAGCGAAGCGGTCACCCGGCAGCTCAAATCCTACGGCTACCAGAATATCGACGTGCACCGGACCTTGCTGGGCCGCGTGCGCATCACCGGCACCCGCAAAGGCGTCGAGCGCGAAATCGTCCTCGATCCGCGCAGCGGCGAGATTCTGCGCGACCTGTCCCGCTCCAGCCGTACGCCGATCCTGAACAATAGCCCTCTGGGCGGCACCGCCTCGGGGAGCTATTCCGCGACCTCCACCTCCGACCGCACAACGACGACCTCCGATAGCGACTCCTCCGACGACTCCTCGGACGATAGCAGCAGCGCGTCGGGCAGCGACGATGGCGGAAGCCATGACAGCAGCGACAGCGACAGTAGCGGTGGCGGCGGCGGCGACAGCGGTGGCGGAGACGATGGCGGCGGGGAAAGCGACGATGATTGACGCCTCGGACCGACCGGCGGGAGCGGCGCTATGACGTCGCGGCTGCGCCGTGCGGTGCTTGTCGGGGCGATCTTGCTTTTCCAGGCGGTCTGCGCGCTGTTTTTCATTTCCGATATCCTGCTGTCGGTCTTCGGCCTCTATCCCGCGCCGATCAGCTGGCAGAACCGTGAAATCCTCGAACTCGGGGCCGCGATCGGCCTTGTTCTGGGCCTCGCCCTCGGCGCGTTCGCCCTCGCAGGGGCGCTGCGAGAAGGCGCACGGGCGAAGGCGCGTCTACGCCGGGCGACCTCGGCCTTCGAAGACCTGCTGGAAGAGCGCTTCTCCGACTGGGGCCTCACGGCGGCAGAGCGCGAGGTCGCGCTTTTTGCGATCAAGGGGCTGAGCACGGCGGAGATCGCGGCGCTCCGCGAGACGTCCGAGGGCACCGCCAAGGCGCAAAGCGCCGCGATCTACCGCAAGGCGGGGGTGAACGGGCGCGGTGCGCTTCTGAGCCTTTTCGTCGAGGACATGATGGATCAGCGCGCCGAGGCGGCGCAGCGCGAAGATACGGCGACGAAGCAAAGCGTGACGGCGGTGGCCAAGGGCTGAGCGCTCAGGCCCGGAGGGCGCGCGTATCCTCATAGGCGAAATCGATCAGCGCGCGCAGCTTGCGCGGCAGGCGCGGCCCGTCGAGATAGACCGCATGAAGCGGGATGCGCAGCAGCGTCTCGGGCGGAAACAGCGAGACCAGCCGCCCCGCCGCGATCTCCGGCTCCAGCACGAAGTCCGGCCCATAGGTGATGCCATGCCCCGCCAGCGCCAGTTCGCAGGCGGCGCGCCCGCTATTCACGCGGATCTGCGCCGGAACGGGCAGGGTGGCGATGTCTCCGCCCGCGCGATAGCGCCAATGCGGGATCGCGCTGTGATTGGTGTCGTGGATACAGCGGTGATCGGCCAGATCGGCGATCTGGGCCGGGCGGCCCGCACGTTCGAGATAGGCGGGAGAGGCCACGACGCGCATCCCGATCTCACCCAGCTTGCGCGCCCGCAGGGCCTGATCGCGCAGCTGTCCGATACGAAAGGCGAGGTCGATCCCCTCGGCGGCCAGATCGGTCGCCGCATCCGAGAGCGTCAGGTCGATCACCAGATCGGGGTGGGGGGCGGCGAAGCGTGCGAGCATTTCGGCCAGATAGACCTCGCCGAAGGTGACCGGCGCGGAGATCCGGAGCACACCGGAAAATCCGCGCGATTGTTCCGACACCGCTCCCAGAAGATCGTCGAGCCCGTCGAGAACGCTTGGCGCCTCGGCCAGCAGACGCTCGCCCGCGGGCGTCAGCCCGATCCGCCGCGTCGTGCGTTGCAGAAGGCGCGTGCCCAGACGGTCCTCCAGTTCGGCCACGTATTTCGAGGCGAGCCGGTTGGAGATGCCCAGCTGCTCCGCCCCTGCGGTGAAAGAGCCCGCGCGGGCGGTCGCGACAAAGGCGCGGAGTTGTTCGGTGATGTCCATCGCTATTCAGAACAAAATGGTAAAAGTCATTCCTGATAATATCCATTTTATTCGCTAACGGAATGGCTAATTTCCTCGCTGTAACGCGAACACACCGCACAGAGAGTGCGGCTACAGGAGACAGACCATGATCGACACCAAACTCGCCCCCTACGGCATCCTCGTCCTGCGCCTTCTGACCGGCGCTTTGTTCCTCGTCCACGGGCTGACGAAGCTGTTCGTCTTCACCCCGGCCGGCACGATGGGCTTCTTTGAATCGCTGGGCCTGCCCGGCTGGCTCGGCATCCTCACGATGGCGGCAGAAATTCTCGGCGGTATCGCCTTGATCACCGGCATCTATGCGCGGATCGTATCCTTCGGGCTCGGCTTCATCCTGCTCGGCGCGGCCTTCACGGCGCATTGGGGCAATGGCTTCAGCTTCTCGAACCAGGGCGGCGGCTGGGAATATCCGGTGATGTGGGCCATCGTGCAATTCGCGCTCGCGGCTCTGGGTGACGGCCTCTATGCGCTGCGCCCGACCAAACTGAAGTGACAGGAGGAGACGATGGCTACCAGTGATGCAAATGTCGAAATCGGCCATGTGACCCTCGTGGTGCATGACCTCCCGGCGGTGGGTGCGTTCTACGAGAGCGTGCTCGGGCTGGAGCGGATCTCGGGCGACGCAACCGAGGCGCGCTACGGCGTCGACGGCAAGGTGCTCGTGATCCTCAAGGCCGACACATCGGCGCGTAAATCGAGCCGGTCGGAAGCGGGACTGTTTCACACCGCCTTCCTGCTGCCCGAGCGGGCCGATCTGGGCGCGTGGCTGAACCACGCCGCAGAGACCGGCATCCGGCTCGACGGGGCGTCCGATCACCTCGTCAGCGAGGCGGTCTACCTGCACGACCCCGAGGGCAATGGCATCGAGATCTACCGTGACCGCGCCCGTGAGGACTGGCCGCGCAAGGATGGGATGATCGCGATGGTGACCGATCCGATCGACCTGCGCGACGTGATGGCAGAGGCCCGTGGCCCGTGGCGCGGTGCGCCGAAAGGCACGGTGATCGGCCACGTTCACCTTCAGGTGGGCGCGCTCGACCCGGCGGAGCCGTTCTATGCCGAGACGCTCGGTGCGGATGTGATGGCCCGCTATCCGGGGGCGAATTTCCACGGCTGGGGCGGCTATCACCACCACCTCGCCACCAATGTCTGGAACAGCCGTGGCGCCAGGGAACGTCACCAGCCCGCGACCGGTCTGGTCGAGGTGGGGCTGAAGGCGGACGCAGAGCCGCTCGCCGCCTTCCGCGAGGCCTATGGTGACAGCGTGGCCGACCCGTGGGGCACGCGCTTCAATTGGTCCGCGAAATGATCTGAGCTAAGAAAAAGGCGCCCGCGATGGGCGCCTTTTTCACTTACAGGATGTGGTTCACATGGCCCATCTTGCGACCGGGCTTCACCTCGGACTTGCCGTAGAGATGCACCTGATACCGCGCGAGCTTCGCCAGTCCCGGCACCCGGTCCATGTCGTCGCCGATCAGGTTCTCCATCTCGACATCGCAATGGCGCGAGCCATCGCCCAGCGGCCAGCCGGTGACGGCGCGGATATGCTGCTCAAACTGATCGACTGCGCAGCCCGCCTGCGTCCAGTGGCCGGAATTGTGCACGCGGGGCGCGATCTCGTTCACGATCAGCGCGTCGCGGGTGACGAAAAGCTCGACCCCCATCACGCCGACATAATCGAGCTTGTTCAGGATCTTGGCCGCCAGCAGAACCGCATCGGTGCGCTGGTTGTCGGTGATCGCGGCGGGCACCAGCGTTGTGCGCAGGATGCCGCCCTCATGCTTATTCTGGCCCGGATCGAAGCAGGAGATCGCGCCATCCTCGGCGCGCGCGCCGATCACGGAGATCTCCTTGAAGAACTCCACGAAGCCTTCAAGGATCGCGGGCGCGCCCTTCATATCCTCCAGCGCGGCGGCGGCCTCTTCGGGCGCGTTGATCACCACCTGACCCTTGCCGTCATAGCCGAAACGGCGGGTCTTCAGGATCGCGGGGCAGCCGATCTCGGCAATTGCCTCCTGCAGGTCCTCGAGATCGTCCACGGCGGCGAAAGGCGCGGTGGCGAGGCCCAGATCGTTGAGGAAGGCCTTCTCGACCAGACGGTCTTGGCTGACGGCCAGCGCCTTGCGGTTCGGGCGGATCGGCTTGAGGCTTTCCAGAAGATCGAGCGCCGAGGTCGGCACGTTCTCGAATTCATAGGTGATGACGTCCACCGCCTCGGCAAAGGCGCGCAGCGCGGCCTCGTCCTCGTAAGGTGCAGTCGTCACCGCATGGGCCACGTCGCCTGCGGGCGGGTTCGCGCCCGGCTCGAAGATATGGGTCTTGTAGCCCAGACGCGAGGCCGCGACCGAAAGCATCCGACCCAGCTGACCGCCGCCGAGGATACCGATCACCGATCCATAGGGCAGGGGCTCACTCATCTTCCGGCTCCTCCTTGATCGAGGCCGAGAGCTTCTCGCGCCAGTCGTCGAGCCGCTTCGCCAGATCCGCATCCGACACGGCCAAGATCCCCGCCGCCATGAGACCGGCATTAGCCGCGCCCGCAGCCCCGATCGCCATGGTCGCGACCGGGAAGCCCTTGGGCATCTGCACGATGGAATAGAGGCTGTCGACGCCCGAGAGCGCCCGGGTCTGCACCGGCACGCCGATCACCGGCACGCGGGTCTTCGAGGCCATCATGCCCGGCAGGTGTGCGGCACCGCCAGCGCCTGCGATGATGACGTGCAGGCCGCGTTCCACGGCCGTCTTGCCATACGACCAGAGCCTGTCGGGAGTGCGATGGGCCGAGACGATCTTCGCCTCGTATTCCACACCGAGTTCGTCGAGAATTTCCGCCGCCTCTTTCATCGTGGACCAGTCGGACTGGCTGCCCATGATGATTCCCACTTTCACGCTCATGACGCCCCCTTTGCAGATGGAGCGCGCACTATAGGAATCTGTGCCGTCGCGGCAAGCCCCGGAGGCGCGCAGGCGCCGATCGGATTGGTCGGAGGTCGGGTTCAGGCGATGATGTCGGGGGTGAGCTGGTCTTCGATCCGCGCGATCTCGTCTTTCAGGGCCAGCTTTTGCTTTTTCAGCCGCACAAGGCGCAGCTGATCGGAATGCACGGCCTGCGTGAGCGCCAGGATCGCCTCGTCCAGATCGCGGTGTTCGCGGCGCAGCACTTCCAGTTTTACCCGCAGCACTTCTTCATGATCCATCTCGAGATGGGCGTTCATATCCGTATCGTCCGGTTCTGGTTGCGCAAAAGATCATCCGCCCGACTCGGCCAAGGCGGTCAGGTGGGAGGGTCAATATAACAGGTTTCGAACGACTTAGGAGAAAATTTGCCAGCAGCGTAAATGGTCGGCGGGGTCTTGCAGGGGGCTTCCACGCCGCCCATATTTGATCAGTGGGCTGCCGAAGATCGGGGCCCGAACTTGCAACGTCGCTTGATCAAGGGCTTGCCGAATGACGAAACTGAGTTTTGGCGCACATCCCTACCTGCTGGGCTTCGACCAGTTGGAACGGCTGGTGGAACGCACCGCCAAGGGATCGGATGCCTATCCGCCGTATAACATCGAACAACGCGGCGAGGATGCGTTCCGCATCACGCTCGCAGTGGCAGGCTTCCGCGAGGAAGACCTCGCGATCACGCTCGAAGACCGGGCACTCGTGATCCGCGGCCGTCAAAGCGAAGAGGACAGCGAACGCCTGTTCCTACATCGCGGGATCGCCGCACGGGCCTTTCAGCGCAGCTTTGTGCTCGCAGAAGGGGTCGAGGTCGCAGCCGCGACGATCGAGAACGGTCTACTACATGTCGATCTGAACCGGGCCCCGCCCGAGACGATCGTGCAGACCATCCCGATCGAGCGGAAATGAACAGGCAGGAAAGGAAACGCGCAATGAATACGGAATATGATTTCGGCGATAATGCCGAGCATCCCATCGTCTATGTCCGCGAAGTGGCGGTCGTCGATCTGCCCGAGGAAATCCGGGCCGAGCTGGACGATGTCGATCACCTCTATGCGGTGCATGACAGCGATGGCGAACGGCTCGCGCTGGTGAAGGACCGCAAGCTGGCCTTCTCGCTGGCCCGGCAGAACGATCTGGACCCGGTCTCGGTCCATTGATCGGCTGAAAGGACGCGAAAGGCGCCCGGGGGATCACCCTCGCGGCGCCTTTTTCATTTCCAGATGCGAGATCGCGAAAGAGGCCGCGACGCATCCAGTAAACAGGTACAGCCCCCAGGCCGTCTCGAGCCGCCCGACGCCCACGCCCTTCGCCACCACGATATAGATCGCGATCAGGAAGATGTCGGCCATCGCCAGCTTGCCGAGGATATTGAGCGCGGGCAGCAGGCGCGGCGCGGCCAGATCGAACTGGATCAGCGCGACGCCGATCACCTTCAGATAGGGGGCAAAGAGCGCGAGGAAGCTGACGAGCAGGGCGAGGAACACATCCGTCCGCCACAACGTCTGCAACCCACTGAGCACCGAAATCTCCTCCAGCCCGAAGAAGGGCAACAGCCCCGCGCGCAGAAGCGGCGCGGCCCAGGCGAGGGGGAAGAGTAGCAAGAGCGCCAGATTGGCGTATTTCAGCATCGGCCGGAGCTCACCCCAAGGGGCGCTCAGGCCCCGTTACGACTTGGATTCTTTCTTCGCGATCGGCACCACGTTGGGCTGCGGGCCGTCTTCGATTTCGTAGCCCAGCAGCGGCAGGATGTCACGCAGGTCGCGCTCCAGCAGGCTGAACTCGGCACTGACCTCGCGCTCTTCGGTCTCGACATCGGTCAACCATTCGCGCAGCTCCGAGCAGGTCCGGCGGGCGACAGAAATCTGATCGCTCAAGGTCTCGGCCTCTTGCTGGCGCTGTTCGAGGAAGGCGCGGGCGCGTTTGACTTTCTCGGCGGAATAGACCTCGGCGAGATCGCGCGATTGCAGGCTCATCTGCGCGGCCAGTTCCAGAAGTTCGGGCTCCAGCCCGCCCAGATCGGGATGCTGGCGCAGATGAGTGATGCGCTCGCGCACCGCGTCGAATTCGCCCGAGAGTGCGAAGGCGCCCGCGCGATCGGAATCGTGGGCGCTGCGATAGGCGCGGGCCACGTCATCCATGCCGACATGAAAGCGGCGATGGCTGCCTTCGAGCTTCGACACGCGCGAGCAGGAGGGCAGATAGAGCAACAGAATCAGCGCCAGCAAGGCCGCGCCCACCTGCAGCCAGACACCGAAATCGGGCAGGGCGGTTTCGCCGAATTGCGCCTCGAGGCTGAGCCAGGGCATCAGGCCGAGCGACGCGGCTGCGACCGCGCCGATGGCGGCAAGCGCGGTGACTACGACAGTGACGGTGAGCGTTTGGCCAATCGCCGCGTTGAAACGGTCTAGATTGGCGCTTCCTACCTGTTCGGTTTGCATGATGTGACCTCCCCCCGGTTCCCATATTGAAGATAGCGGCCCGTTCCGGTCCGAGATCGAGTCTCGTTGGCGGATCAAGCACTTGGGGAGAATGCGCGGAAATTCGCTTGGTTCCGCAGCCTGTGTGTTAACGAAGCGTTTCGATCGGCCCTTCGGCACGTCCATGGATGAACTGCTGGACGTAAGGGTCTGAAGTTTCGTCCATTTCCGCGATCGGACCTTCCCAGCGAATTTTGCCCGCATGAAGCATCGCAACGCGGTCGGCAATCGCCCGGACCGAGGACATGTCATGGGTGATCGTCATCGCGGTCGCGCCCATCTCGGTCACGATCTCGCGGATCAGCTCGTTGATGACGCCCGCCATGATCGGGTCGAGCCCGGTCGTGGGTTCGTCGAAGAAGATGATCTCGGGCTCCGCGGCAATGGCGCGGGCAAGCCCCACGCGTTTCTGCATCCCGCCCGACAGTTCCGCCGGATACAGGTCGGCTACGTCCGGCGAGAGACCCACGCGGCGCAGCTTCTCCACCGCGATCTCGCGCGCCTCCGCCTTGGGCCGCTTCAGCGCGCCGCGCAGCAAGCGGAACGCCACGTTTTCCCAGACGGAAAAGCTGTCGAACAGCGCGCCGCCCTGAAACAGCATCCCGAAGCGGGCGAGAAACGCATCGCGCTCGCCCTCATGGACGTCGACCCCGTCGAGGGTGATCTTGCCGCCATCGGGTTCGATCAGCCCGAGGATGCATTTCAGCAGCACCGATTTGCCGGTGCCCGAGCCGCCGATGATGACGGTGGATTGCCCCGTCGGCACCACCAGATTGACGCCGCGCAGGACGTGTTTCGATCCGAAACTCCGCGTTATGCCGTCGAGGGTGATCATGCCGAGAAGAAGGCCTCCGTCAGCACGTAATTCGCGGCGAGGATCGCGACCGAGGCGGCGACCACCGCCGATTTCGTGGCCCGGCCCACGCCCTGCGCGCCGCGGCCCGAATTCATCCCGTGATAGCAGCCCATCGTGGCCACGATGAAACCGAAGGCCGCCCCTTTCACGAGGCCCGATCCCACGTCCCAGAATTCAAGGAAGTCCCATGTGTTCTTGAGATAGGTGGCCGAGTTGAAGCCGAGGCGGTTCACGCCGACCATCCAGCCGCCCATGATCCCGATCACGTCGCCCACGCCGACCAGCATCGGCACGCAAAGCGTCGCGGCCAGCACGCGCGGCACGGTGAGATATTTCATCGGATTGGTCGAGAGCGTGGTGAGCGCGTCGATCTGCTCGGTCACTTTCATCGTGCCGATCTCGGCCGCGATGGATGAGGCCACGCGCGCGGCCACCATCAAACCGCCCAGAACCGGGCCCAGCTCGCGCACCATGCCGATTGCGGTGATCGAGGGCACGACCTGTTCGGCCGAGAAGCGCGCGCCGCCCGCGTAGATCTGCAGCGCGAGCGCGGCGCCGGTGAACAGCGCCGTCATCCCCACGACCGGCAGCGACAGCCAGCCGATATTGAGGCACGCGAGCCAGAACTCGCGCAGGTAGAAGGGTGGACGCAGCAGGTGGCTCAGCGTCTCGCCCACAAAGAGCGACAGCCGCCCCGTCGCCGCCATCAGCGCGAGCGTGGCCCGCCCCAGCGCGGCCAGCGGTCGGCTGAGCGCCGCTGCATTCATGCGGTGGGCTCCGCGTAATTCCGGGCATAGCGGGGGCCGAGCGAGGTCAGGATCTCATAGCCGATCGTGCCCGCCAGATCGGCCAGCGTATCGACGCCCTGATGCGGCCCCAGCAGATCGAGCGTGTCGGGCACCGTGTCGAGATCGGTCACATCCACCGTCAGCAGGTCCATCGAGACGCGGCCCCGCAGCGGACAGGGCGTGTCGTCTGCGTAAAGCGCGGTGATGTTCGACAGCACGCGGTGGATCCCGTCGGCATAGCCCGCCGAGAGCGTCGCGATTTTGGTCTCGCGCTCGGCGGTCCAGGTGTTGCCGTAGCCCACGGTCTCGCCGGGCTGGACCACACGGGTCTGGATCACCGGCAGCGACAGGGTCGCCACGTGGCGCGCCGCCTCGAAGGGGCGGCCGCCGTAGAGGCCGATGCCGGGCCGCGTCACGTCGAAATGATAATCGGGGCCCAACAGGATGCCGCCCGTCGCCGCGAGCGAGCGGCTCAGCCCCATCCCGTCGGTCATCCGTTTGAATTCGGTCAGCTGCTTGGCGTTCATCTCGTGCTCGGGCTCGTCGGAACAGGCGAGGTGGCTCATCACCAATTCGATCCCGCGCTCCATCAGCTGCGGGGCGGTGGCCTGCCACTCGGCCGCCTCCATCCCGAGCCGGTTCATCCCGGTATCGAGCTGCACGCCCACCGGGCTCTCGGGGATCGCCTGCAGATGCCGCTGCGCCTGTTCGGCGGAGTTCAGCATCGGGATCAGCCGCGCGTCGCGCAGGAAACCCGCATCGCCCGCCATATGACCGCCGAGAATGAAGATCCGCGCGTCCTCGCCCAGATGCGGGCGCAACCGCGCGCCTTCTTCGGCCAGCGCGACGAAGAAGTCCCGCGCCCCCGCCTGATACAAAGCCGGGGCCACGCGCCCTGCGCCCAAGCCGTAGCTGTCGGCTTTCACCACCGCCGCCGTGCGCGTCGCCGCGCCCGATTGCGCATCGAGAGCGCGCCAATTGCTGACCACTGCGTCGAGGTCGATATGAAGATTTGCCTGTGCCATGGCCCCTTTTTCTGCTCACACGGCCTCAGGTCAAGGGCAATCCGCGCAAGCCGCGCGCATGGCTGCGTTTCAGGGAAAGCTGCGCCCGTCTTCCAGCCGCGCCAGGATGGCCTCCGGCCCGCCCTGATGCGCCTCCCAGATCAGCACGGCGCAGGCAGCCTCGGCATAAAGCCCGTTGTCGCGCCCGGCCTGCGGCGCCCAGTCGAAAGGCGAGCTGGGCAGGTCGGCGCGCGGCAGCGCCTGACAGCGCTCGATGCCCGAGCCCGGTCCCAGATAGCGCGGATCGTTCGAGACCAGCACCGAGAGCCCCTCGTCGAACCACGCGGGCATACGACCGCGCACCTGTCCCAACACGCCCAGCCGGGCATGGGTCTCGGTATGGGTCAACTCATGCGCAAGGATCGTCTCGGTCAGCCCGCGCGGGGCGACGCGCACCACCGCCCAGGCCCCGAGCGAATAGGTCACCGCCGCAGCGCCCCGTCCGCCAAGGCGCCTGTCGCAGGCATCGCTCGTGCAGGCGAGAATGCGGGTATGGGCTTCGCGCGTCGGGTAGAATTGGGCGACGGTGTCGCGCGCCGCATCGACCGTCTCGACCAGATCGCGCCGCTCTGCGCGGCTCATCTCATGTTCGACGAAAATGCCCGGCGCGGCCCGGTCCATCCCGAAACAGCGCGGGCACAGCCCCGCCGCCAGTACCGGGTAGAACCACAACAGCGCGAGCAGACCCAAAAGCCCACCCGCCAGAAGTGCCAATACTGAGACCCGGATCACGCGCCACATGCTGCCAAGATGGCGCAAGCGGCGTCTTTGACCAAGCGTCAGTCGCGCGGGCGGAGAATTTGTCGCAGAGCGCCGTGCAGCGTCTGCACCTCCGAGCGCGTCATCGCGAAACGCGTCCACATGTTGCGCAGGTTGCGCTTCATCATCGGCGCTTTCGCGGGCGGGTGGAAGAAGCCCGCCTCCTCGAGCCGCTGCTCGAAGTGATCGCCCAGCTTCTCGACCTCGACCGCGCTTGCCGGATCATGGCCCGCAAGCCCCGGATCGACCGGCACCGAGTCGAGCGTATGGCGCGAATACTCATAGGCCGACAGGAGCACCGCCTGCGCGAGGTTGAGCGAGAAGAATTCCGGGTTCACCGGCACGGTGATGATCGCATTGGCGCGCAGGATGTCGTCATTTTCCAGCCCCGTCCGCTCGGGCCCGAACAGCACGCCGACCTTCTGGCCCGCAACGATGCGCTTCCTCGCCTCCTCCATCGCCGCCTCGGGCGTGTAGATCGGTTTGGGCAATTCACGGCCCCGCGCGGTGGTGGCGAAGACGTAATCGCAATCGGCCACCGCCTCCGCCACGCTGTCATAGACGCCCGCGAAATCGAGCACCTGACCAGCCGCCCCCGAGGCCATCGCCACCGCTTTCGGGTTGGGCCAGCCGTCGCGCGGCTCCACCAGCCGCATCTTGCGCAGCGAGAAGTTCAGCATCGCGCGCGCCGCCGCCCCGATATTCTCGCCCATCTGCGGACGCACGAGGATGAAGGCGGGCTGGGCGGGATCGGGAATTTCGGGCGTATTGGGCATGGGCGGTCCTTTCGCGCCTCTCCTAGTCGCGCAAGCTGGCACTGGCAAGGCCGCGCCGCTTGCGTTAATAGGCGGCCAAGACCCGCAAAGGAGCCTGCCCATGGCCGAAGACCGCCCGCAGATTTACCTGATCACGCCGCCCGCTTTCGACGCCGAGGAATTCGCGCCGATACTGGCCTCGGTGCTCGATGCGCATGACATCGCCTGCATCCGGCTGTCGCTGGCTAGCCGCGACGAATACGAGATCGGTCGGATCGCCGATGCGATGCGCGAAGTGGCCCATGCCCGCGACGTGGCGCTGGTGATCGAATCCCATGTCGCTCTCGTGGAGCGCCACGGGCTCGACGGGGTGCATTTCACCGACGGCGCGAAGCAGATCCGCTACGGCCGCAAGGAACTTGGCGACGACGCGATCGTCGGCAGCTACTGCGGCAATTCCCGCCACGAGGGGATGAACGCGGGCGAGGCGGGGGCCGACTATGTCTGTTTCGGCCCGATCGGCGAGACCAATCTGGGCACGGCGGAGCCGGCCGAACACGAGCTGTTCGCCTGGTGGTCGGAAGTGATCGAAGTGCCGGTGGTGGCCGAAGGTGCGCTCACCGAAGAGCTCGTCACGAAATTCGCCCCCGTCACCGACTGGTTCGCCTTCGGCGACGAGGTCTGGCGCGAAGCCGACCCGGCCGCAGCTTTGGGACGGTTCATCAAGGCGATGTCGTGATGCCGGATTGGCTCGGCGATAGCGACGGCCCGATGGGCGATCACGGGGCCTTCATGGAGAGCGAGCTGCAGGTGCCGCGCGCCGATTTGGCCTCGCATATCCGCCAGCTTCCGGGCGAGCGGCTGCTGATCGGGCTGGTCGGCGGCCCCGGTGCGGGCAAGTCGCATCTTGCGCATGAGCTGGCCGAGGCGCTCGGGACGCAATCGGCTATCGTCGCGATGGACGGGTTTCACCGCGACAATGACTGGCTCGACGCGCGCGGCCTGCGCAACGTGAAAGGCGCGCCGGAAACCTTTGATACGGAAGGTTTTTCGCAGCTTCTTGCGCGCCTGAAATCGAGCCGTCAGGACGAGCCCGTGCCGACCTTCGACCGCGATCTGGACGCCACCGTCCCGGGCGGCGCAAGCGTGCCGGGATCGGCGAAATATCTGATCGTCGAAGGCAATTACCTGCTGCTGACGCGGCCCGGTTGGAGCGATCTCTACCCGCTCTTCGATCTCACGATCCGCATCGACCTGCCAGAAGAGGTGCTGCGCGAGCGGCTGACCCAACGCTGGCGCGATCAGGGCTGTGATCTGGCCGAGACGCGCCGCCGCGTCGAGGAAAACGACCTGCCCAATGGTCGCACCATCACGCGCGAGAGCCGCGCCGCCGATCTGGTCGTGCGCGATTGATCCCTTCGGCTTGGCCGAAATATCCCGGGGGGCTGGCAGGGCCAGCGGGGGCAGAGCCCCCTCTTTCTCTTAGGATTGTCGCCCTCCGGCGACGGGGGCAGAGCCCCCTCAACGCTTTGAAATTCTGAGCCAAATCCCGTCCTTTCCGCGTACCGTCAGATGCGCGACAGGGACCGGTTCGCGCCCCTCGACAGCCTCGAACCGAAACGCCCGCAGCAGCATTGCCAGCACAAGCGGCCCCTCCGCCATTGCGAAGCTTGCGCCGGGACAGACCCGCGCGCCCGAGGAGAACGGGATATAGGCGCGGCGCTGGCAGGTCTTGCCGTTCTCGGTCTCCCAGCGGCTCGGGTCGAACCCGTCGGGATTGTCCCAGAGCCGCTCGTGGCGATGCAGGTGCCAAGGTGAGATCACCACCTGGCTGCCCGGTTTGACGTCGCGCTTGCGGAAGGTTTCCGGGCAGGTCGCCTCGCGCACGAACATCGGCACGGGCGGATAAAGCCGCATCGCTTCGCGGAACGTGGCGCGGTTCAACTTCAGCTTGGAAAGCACGGAAAAGTCTTGGTTTTCCGCCAGCGCGGTATCGGCTTCTTCGGCCAACCGATCCTGCCATTCGGGATGCGTCGCGAGCAGATAGAGCGCCCATGCCAGCGCCGAGGCGGAGGTCTCGTGGCCCGCGAGGAAGAAGATCGCGACCTGATCGACCATCTCGGCCGTGTCGAAGGTCTCGCCGGTTTCGGGATCGGCGGTGGTCATGATCTTGGTCGCCAGATCGTCGGGCGCGTTGCCGGCGGCGATCCGGGCGGCGCGCTCTGTCGTCAGCCGTTCGATCAGCGCGCGGATACGGGCCGCGGTGCGTTTCGTCTCGCGCGCATGGAACCGCGGAAACCACCGCGGCAGCGGCAGCAGCGCACCGAGATTGACCACCGGAGAGGCGCGTTGATGGCGCTTGAAAGCGGCGAACACGGCGCTGGCGGTCGCATCCTCGATCGGGATCGAGAACAGGGTGCGGAAGATGATATCGGCGGCGACGTGAGAGGTTTCCGTTTCAATATCAAACGGTTCGGCGTCGGTCTTCATATTCAACCGATCGACGCAATCCTCACCCGCCGCCCACATCGCGGGGAAGGTCTCGCGCAGTTTGCCGCCCTCGAAGGCCGGATCGATGATCCGGCGCTGGCGCTGCCATTGTTCGCCATTGGTGATGAAGACACTCTCGCGCAGAAGCGGTTTCAGCCCCTCGCGCACGCGGTCCGATTTCGGGAAATCCAGCGGGCGTTTGTTGAGCACCAGATCGACCAGATCGGGGTCGTTGCACATATAGGAACTGAAGAACGGCGTGCGGAACTCCGCCATCCACGCGCGGTAGAGACGCGCGGGCTGGGCCGAGAGGATGTCGGACTTGAACAGCCGGAAATAGCGCCAGAGCGAGACGCGATCCGGGCGCGGCGTCGGTTTCGGGGGCACGCGGGACGGCTGGCTCATGTGACGCTCGTGAACCGGTTCGCGGGCGTCGTGATCCGGCTTTGCGACGGGGCGCGACCGTGGAAGCGCTCGGCCAGCGCCAGCGGTCCGGCGGTGAGGCGGAAATAGTCGTAATCTCCGGGCCGGTCGAAGGCGCACAGATACTGGAAATGCAGCCGGAAGAAGCGCCAGCGGAGGGTGCGCCAGCGCTCGGGGCTCAGCGTTTGGGTGAAGGCGGCGGAGATCACCAGCGGGTGGATCTGGCCCTCTGGTGCCACGCCCGAGACCGCGACCGGATCGCAGAGCGCGAAGGCGCAGCCATCGCCCGGCGCGGTGACGTCGAGCCAGAACAGCTCGGGCCGGGTGGAGAGGTAGGCGAGATCGGCGCGCAGGCGGGTCGCGCGGGGCAGGTAGCTCACCATCGGGACGACCTGACCGAGCGAGAGGAAGGCGAGCGCTGGGGGCGCTGCCCCCCGGCCTGACGGCCTCCCCCCGGGATATTTTTGCCAAGAGGAAGGGGGGAGGCGGTTTTCGCGGATCAGGTCGGCGAGGATCGAGACGGCGAGATGGGCGCCCGAGGAATGGCCGACGATCAGCACCTCGTCCCAGTCCTCGCGCATCGCCTCTTCAATGCGGGCGGCGAATTCGGCCATGCGGGCTTCGAGTTCGGGCGGGTTCGCGCCGCCCCAGCGGGCGGTGAAGGCGTAGTCATGCATCAGGTAATAGGCGAAGAGCTTGCCGTCCTTGGCCCGGAACCAGCGCAAGGTCAGGGCTAGGATCGCGGCGGCGAGGATGAGGCCCGCGAGCCAGTCGAGCGGGAAGCCGGGCAGGAGCGCCGATGCGAGTGCGGCACCGGCCCAGCCGAGGCCGATCCCGATCAGCGCCTGCACGATCAGCGCGACGATCGGGTAGAGCGCGGCGATCACCGGGCCTTTGCGCAGCCGCATCAGTCGGAACAGCGCGCCGGAGGCGATATAGGCCCAGGCCGTGCGGACCAGTTGCGCGTAGGTCGCGGGGATCGACTTGCCCATGGATGAGCGCACGATATCGGACCAGACGAGCACCTCGACATCGGCCTCGACCTCGGCGCCATCCTGCGTCGACGTGACGTGCCAGCCATAGTGGCCACCTGCGCGTTTCGGGGCCAGCGCGATCTCGTAGCCCGAGATGCGGGCTTGGTCTGCGCCTTCCTTGCGGTAGAGCTCGCGGTAGCGGCGGGGATGAATCGGGTCGTAGCCGGGGATGTAGAACACCCGGCGCCTGTGCACCCGCGCTAGAGACCCGCTTGTCATTCACTGCCCTTCCTCGCGGGCAGATTAGCGGCCCTGCGCGGCGAAAGTAAGGAAAATCAGTGCTCTGCGCGCGACCAGCGCAACTGGTTCGCCTCAATGACGGCGATGCGCTTTTCGGTCTTTGGGTGGGTCAGCAGCCAGGCGGGCGTGGTCTGGCCCGCGTTCTTGGTCAGCGCGTCGAGCTTGTGGAACAGCGTGACCTGCGGCTCGGTGCCGAAGCCCGCCTTGATCATCAGGGCGGAGGCAAACTCATCGGCCTCGAACTCGTCGCGCTGGCTGAGGCGAGCGGCCAGTGCTGCGGTGATCAGATTGGCGATCCACGGGCCGATGAAGGGGATGAAGCGGCCAAGCACCGTCATCAGCACGGCGCGCAGGGCGTTCTGGCCTGAGAAGTCGATCATGCGGCGGCGCGAATGGCCCAAGGCGACATGGCCCAGCTCATGCGCGATCACCGAGGTCAGTTCCTCCGGGGATACCTCACCGCTGCGATATTTGCGCATGAAGCCTTCGGTGATGAAGACGCGGCCATCGGGGGCGGCGAGACCGTTCACCGGCTCGATCTGATAGACATGGACCGGAATTTCCGAGACCTCGAGCGCAGCGGCGAGCCGGTCGAGATAGGGCTCCAGCTTGCTGTCGCGCAACCGGCGCGAATTCCCGTTCAGCTGGCGTTTGAGTTGCCAGGTCGAGAAATGCCACATGGCGAAGCCGTAGAGGACCAGCAGCAGGATGGGGAGAAGGCGCAACAACATGGGAAGGATATGGCGGCTCGCAGGCCCGTGATCAAGCGTCGTGATCAGGCGTCGGATTGGAGGCTTTGGGGGCGCGCTTGGCCGCATGCCACAGCCACCAGCCGAAGGCGAAGGCGGCAGCACCCGCGCCCAGCAGCCCCAGCGCGTTGCCCGCAAGCTCGGCCGCGGCGTCCAGATTGGCCCCGAAAGTGATGCCGAGGCCCACATAGGTGGTGACCCAGACCGCTTCGCCCGCGAGATCGGCCAGGGTGAAGCGGCGATGCGCGAAGCCGGACGCGCCGGCTGCGAGGTTCACCCAAGGCCCGAGCGCGGAGAACATCCAGCGGGTGAAGAAGACGGTAACCGCGCCGCGTTTGCGCAGGGCGGCCATCGCTTTCGCGACAAGTGCGCCGCGTTTCGTGTCGGGATGGGGTAGGAAGCGCTCGGCCCGGCGGCCGAGCTGGAAGCCCACCTGATCGCCGATCACCGCGCCGGTGAAGGCCGCGCCGCCGACGGTCGCGAGGTCCAGATCGCCCGAGGCCACGAAGGCTCCGCTCGCGATCATCATCAGCGAGGAGGGGGCCGGAATCGCGAGGCAGCTCAGGAAGGTCGTGAGGCCGAGGAGCCACGGCCCGTAAAGCGGCACCTGCGCGAGCAGCCAATCTGTGAGGTCGGAGAAGCTCATTGCTGTGGCTGCGCCTCTTTGTCGGCGATCGTCTTGGGCAGGCCGAGCGAGAGTTTGCGGATTAGATCCTGCAGCGGCTCGCCCTTGGCCTTGGCGATGCGTTCCAAGGTCGGGCGGCCCGCGCCGACCAGCGCACGCCCATCCTCGATGCCGAGGATCGCGTCGACCTCTTCGATCTCCAGATGCCAGCTGCGCGCGATATAGCCCGGCGTCATCCATTCCTCGGGGCTTTGATGCAGATGGGCGGGGTCGGACCAGTAGAGCGCGCGAGAGACGAACCTCGCGCCGAAGAACAGCGACAGGGCGACCGCGAGGACGAAGCCTAACGAGGCGATCTTGTGATGCCCCCAGAGGTAGCGCAGCCGGTTCATCCGAGTTCCTTCATCGCCGCGGTGATCCCTTCGAGGGTCAGCGGATGCATCCGGTTCTCGAAGATCTCGCGGATGATCTGGATCGACTGCGTGTAGCCCCAGCCGCGTTCCGGGATCGGGTTGAGCCATGTGTGATCGGGCCATTGCTCGCGCGCACGGGTCAGCCAGACATGGCCCGCCTCGTCGTTCCAATGCTCGTTGGCGCCGCCGCGATGGGTGATCTCATAGGGAGACATCGAGGCGTCGCCCACGAAAATGCATTTGTAATCGGGACCATAGCGATGCAGCACGTCCAAGGTCGGCGTCGCCTCGTTCCAGCGGCGCTTGTTCGATTTCCAGACGCCCTCGTAGAGGCAATTGTGGAAATACCAGTGCTCGAGATGTTTGAACTCGGACTTGGCCGCGGAGAACAGTTCCTCCACCAGCTGCACATGGGCGTCCATCGAGCCGCCCACATCGAGGAATAGAACCACCTTCACCGCATTGTGCCGCTCGGGCCGGGTTTTTACGTCGATATAGCCCGCCTCGGCCGAGGCGCGGATGGTGCCGGGCAGGTCCAGTTCCTCATTCGCGCCGTGCCGCGCCCATTGGCGCAGGCGTTTCAGCGCCACCTTGATATTGCGCGTGCCCAGTTCCACCGTGTCGTCGAAGTCGCGGAACTCGCGCTTGTCCCAGACCTTCACGGCGCGCTGGTGGCGGCTTTCCTTTTGTCCGATCCGCACGCCTTCGGGATTGTAGCCGTAAGCGCCGAAGGGCGAGGTGCCCCCCGTTCCGATCCATTTATTGCCACCCTGATGGCGGCCTTTCTGCTCTTCGAGCCGCTTTTTCAGCGTCTCCATCAGGTTGTCGAACCCGCCAAGCGCCTCGATCTGCGCTTTTTCCTCGTCGGTGAGGTGTTTCTCCAGCTGTTTGCGCAGCCATTCCTCGGGCAGATCGACGGCGTTGAGTACATCGTCCGGCGTGATCGCCTCCAGCCCTGAGAAGGCCTCGGAGAACGCCCGGTCGAACCGGTCGAGGAAGCGTTCGTCCTTCACCATCGCGGCGCGGGCGAAATAGTAGAAGCCGTCGATATCGTAGGTGCAAAGCCCCGCGGCCAGCCCTTCGAGGAAGCTCAGATATTCGCGCAGAGAGACGGGAACACCGCCGCGCCGCAGAGCATCGAAGAATGGCAGGAACATCGCCGCCCTCCGATTATGCCCAGATGCGGTTGATGATCACGGTGACGAAGAGGCCCACCAGCGCCAGCCCGATCGCGTGGACGGCGGCATATTGCGCCCGGTCGAGCTTGTTGCCGCCGCGTTTGCGGGCCTTCCAGTCGCCCCAGATCAGCCCGATCACGACCCCTGCCAGAACATACATGCTGCGCCCCCTTACGGTCTTGGTCCGGGCGCGCCCGGTCCGCCTTTTGCGGTCAGTTCACGCGAGCGCCCGCATTGGCGAGGGCCGCCACCTCATTCGCGCGGCGTTTCACTGCCGCGTCAGAGCCAAAGCCATAGCGCGCCCATTGCTGCATGTCGAGACGGGCCTGATGTTCCTTCGTCGCGTCACCCAGTTGGCCATAGGCCTCGGCGCGGATCATGTAGAGCGTGGCCATCAGCGAGGCGTTCTCGGTCGAGACATCGGAGGCCAGCGCGCGGTTCACCAGCGTCACCGCCTCCTGCGCGCGGCCCGTGCCAAGCGCATAGGCCGCCAGCTGCATGTCGATATGGGCGGCCTGAATTTCCGCGCCCGGTGTCGCGCGATAGATCCGGCCCGCTTTCTTGTAGGCCTCGACCGCTTTCTCGGGGTCAGTCTTCATCGTCAGCCGCCCGACCGCGAACCACGCGAAGGCGGCGCGGCTGTCATGCCAGCCGTGCGAGGTGGCGATCTTCGTGGCGCGTTCGGCGGCGGCGCGGCGGCGCTTGTCGCTCGCCCCGTGACCGAGCGCGGTGGTGATCGCTTTCACATAGGCGCGCGGCGTCGGATCGGCGGGCAGGGCGTGCATCGAACCGCCCGACGGGTGGATCTTCGACAGGATTGCGGGCAGGGCCGCGCGCACTTCGGCGGGGCTCATGCCGGTATGCAGCGCCGGATCGTAATAGGCGCGCAGGATCGTCATGTCGAACTTGGTCAGCACGGTGTGGAAATTGTCGTCGTTCCAGACCGTGTCGGGCAGGCGGTAGAGATCGTTCACCGGCCCCAGCGCTTGGCTGACCTCTTCGTGCAGGCAGTCGCGGATTTCCTGCGGGGTGGAGTCGGCGGGGATGAACACGGTGGCGGATTGGCGCCGCGTCAGCTTGGCCCAATCGCTGGCCTCGTCGCCATGCGAATTGCGGTAATCCGTCCAGCTCTCGACGTTCGGCACCACGAAACAGGCGACATTTGGAACCTCTTGGCGCATCTGCCGTTTGGGTACGAATTGCACCGAGATCGTGTTGGCATTGCCCGGCTCGGTCGAGACGTTCAGCCCCGCCTCGCTCTGTAGCCGGTGGACCAGATGGCCAAGCTCGGTCTGCGCCACGGGCGGCGCGTTGCCTGCGAGCGTGATCGAGACCGGGCCTTCGAACCGGGTGAAGCGCGGCAGGGCGCGACCGGATTCGAGGAAGAAGCTGAGCTCCATGAAGTCGGCGCCCAGATGGCTGTTATCGGGGAGCCGCTCAGACGGGGGACCGTTCTTCAGCCCCGGCGCCAGATCGGTCGCGGACAGATCGAGCAGCTGGGCCGTGCCGCGGGCCGTCGTCACTTCGGGGCTGTTGGTCGAACAGGCGGCGAGGGCGCCCGCGATCGTCAGCGCGGCAAGCGTGCCCGCCCGCGCCGCAGCACGTCCGGCGGACGCGCCTTTCAGCAGGCCTGAGCGCGGTGCCGTCCCGAGGCGCGTTGGCGCCGGGGAGGCCGCGCTGAGCGGTTTGAATGCTAAGCGCATGGCAGCGTGTGATCCCTGTTCGTTGCCGCAAAGGTACACATACGGGTTTAAGCCCGACCAGTAAATCTTTGCCTTATAATTGGAATTTTGAGCCTGCGCGCCCTGAAGCGGCGACATCCCGCCGGTTTGCTGCACAGCCAAGGCTGCAAAGCGCTGAGTGAGACGGTTTCTGTGCGTGGGCGCTCGGATTGATCACGGATCCGCGAATCGCGAGGTGATGATCGCCATTGTCGCGGAGCCACGGACGATTTGTGCCCGGTTTCGCAACAATCGCCGCTGGAAGGGCCGCAACTCCGGGCCGAAAGAAACGCGAAAGAAGCGCGATGCGCAAAATGCGAAACGCCCGGAGCGAGCCCCGGGCGTTCGACAGTCTTGGTGGGGCGGATCAGGCGCGGCGACGACGCCCGCCGCGACGCCCACCGGCCGAGGAGGTGGCCGCGGCTGCCGAGGCTTCGGCAAAGCTGAGACCGCCCTCCTTCATCGCGTCGAGCGTCTTCGACAGGCGGATCCACTCCATCCCGTTCGGGTCGTGGTTCATCAGCAGGTTGGCGGCGCGGATCGCCTCCATCTCCTGATTGCGCACCGGGTTCATGATCGCGGAGGTCATGCCCGCGCCGATCGCCATCGGCAGGTAGGCCCCGTTGATCCCGTGGCGGTTCGGCAGGCCGAAGGAGATGTTCGACGCGCCGCAGGTGGTGTTCACGCCCAGCTCGTCGCGCAGGCGGTTGACCAGCGTGAAGACCTGACGGCCCGCGGAGGCCATCGCGCCCACCGGCATCACCAGCGGATCGACCACGATGTCATGCGCGGGGATGCCGAAATCGGCGGCGCGCTCGACGATCTTCTTGGCCACGGCGAAACGCACGTCGGGATCTTCGGAAATCCCGGTGTCGTCGTTCGAGATCGCCACGACCGGCACGTTGTATTTCTTCACGAGCGGCAGAACCAGTTCCAGACGCTCTTCCTCGCCCGTGACCGAGTTCAGCAGCGGACGGCCTTCGGCGGCTTCCAGACCCGCCTCGAGAGCCGCCGGAACCGAACTGTCGATGCAGAGCGGCACGTCGATCACGCCCTGCACGCAGTTGATCAGGTCGCGCATCAGCGAGGGTTCGACGAAGTTGTTATCCGCATAGCGCGGGTCTTCGGCCATCTTGTTCGAGAACACCGCGCCCGAGTTGATGTCCAGAACCGTAGCGCCGCAGGCGACCTGCTCGAGCGCGTCTTTCTCGACGGTCGAGAAATCGCCCTGCTCGAGCTCGGCTGCCAGCTTCTTGCGGCCGGTGGGGTTGATCCGCTCACCGATGACGCAGAAGGGCTCGTCAAAGCCGATCACGACGGTTTTGGTTTTGGACTCAAGGACGGTGCGGGTCATTCATGGCCTCTCTGTTCGGCGATCCAATTGGCTGTCGCGGTGATACCGCCCAGCGGGAAGAAATGCACGGCTTCGATATTCGACGGGCAATCGGCGGCCAGATCGGCCAGCAATTCGGTCGGCTCGAAGGGCATGAGCAGCTTGGTCACGTCGCGGGCGCGCTTTTGCAGCACTTTCAGCGAGGGGCCGACGCCGCAGGCGATGGCGAATTTCAGGAGCGTCTGCAGCTTCGCGGGGCCCGCGATGCCGAGATGGACCGGCATTTCGATGCCGTTGGCTTCCAGACGCTTGGCCCAGTCGCGGATCGGACCGGCCTCGAAGGCGAATTGCGTGGCGATCGCCATATCCGCATCGGTGCGGTTCGCGAAATCCTGCTTGAGCTTCAGCGCGGCCATCACCTCGGCCTCACCGCCATTGGGGTCGATGTCGCGGTTGCCCTCGGGGTGGCCGGCGACGTGCAGACGGGCGAAGCCGTCGAAGGCACCGGTTTCGATCATCTGCATCGCGCAGTGGAACTCGCCCTTCGGCTCGGCCACGCCGCCACCGAGCAGCAGCGCCTGCTCGACACCTGCCTCGCCACGGTAGCGCGCGACCCAGTCATTGAGCTGCGCCTCGTCGCGGATGATGCGCGCGGGGAAGTGCGGCATCGGCTCGAAGCCTTCGTCACGCAGACGCTTGGCGGTGGCGAGCATCTCCTCGATCGGGGTGCCGTCGATATGAGCGATATAGACGCGGGAGCCCTTCGCGAACAAAGGCGCGAAGCTTTCCACCTTGGCGGCGGTGCGCGGCATGACCTCGACCGAGGCACCTTCCAGCAGAGCCACCATCTTGCCGTTGACCGGCGGGCGGGCCGGTTTCGCAGCCTCGCGGCGGAAATTCACAAGAGCCATGCGCCTATTCTCCCTTACGCGTCGGGCTGGGTGTTCCAGCCGTCATTGGCAATCAACGCACGCAACCGCGCGTCGTCATAGTCAGAGAGAATACGCGCCAGCACGGCTTCGGCCGCCTCGGCATCGTCGCCGGGCTCCTCGCCCTCGGGCACTTTGCGCCACTCGGCCAGATAGGCGTCGCTGTCGCGGGCGCCGATCTTCATGGCCGCGCGGTCGATCGCCTGCTCGAACCGTTCGGGCAGCGGTTTTTTGACGCCACGCCGTCCCTTGCCCGCGATGATCTGGGCCGGGATGTCACGCCAATAGACCAAGGTGATCTGTGCCATGCGAATCTCTCCTCGTATGCGCAGAATTGCCCGAAACCGACGCGGGACAGGGTGGATTTTCGACATTCCGTCGCGGCTGAGCGACGTGCCGGTGACTGTGGGGCAGGTGATAGCAGCCGGGCAGGGGGCTGGGCCACCTCTGTGCATCGGAATAATCCGCGCCAAGATCATGAGCGCCGCTCAAGCTGCCTGCGGCACAAACGCCGCGCGGCGATCTGGCACATTCTGTGACGCGCCGCACTGTCTACATCCTCCGGGCAACCCGAAAACAGGTCGCCCCTCTGCGGTGCGGCCAAGTCAGAGAGATGATCCGAGATGACCAAGACCTCCATTCTGATCGCGGCGCTGTTCACCGCGCTCCCCTTCGCCGCTCAGGCAGAGACCCCCGGCGAGCAGTTCATGTCCACTTGGGATCTCGATGGCGACGGCACGGCCACGCTGGCCGAGCTGGAGCAGATGCGCTCGGATGTCTTTGCCTCTTTCGATGCCAATGAAGACGGCAAGCTCGACGCCGAGGAACACGCGGTCTTCGACGAGGCGCGCGCCAATGACGTGGCGGGCTACGAGGGCCAGCAGCGCGCGCAGATGCAGAAGATGGCAGATGGCATGACGATGGCCGCGACCGATGCCGATGGCGACAAGCTGGTGACGCTGGCCGAGTTCCAGACCAGCACGGCCAAGTGGTTCGCCCAGCTCGACAAGAATGCCAATGGCGGGATCACCATCGACGATTTCGCGCGCAAGCCCGCACAGTAATGCCCGCACAGGAATGACAGCGCCACGACGCCCGGTCGCTTTGCGGTCGGGTGGTCAGGTGCTGGTGGCTGTGATCCGGGGCAGGAACTCTGCACGGTTCTTGGAGACCTCCTCGGCGATGAAGCGCATCGCGGCGCGGACGCGGGCGATCTCGTGCAGGTCTTCATGGGTCACCAGCCAGAAGGTGCGGCGGATCTCGATCTCGTCGGGCAGGATCGGCACCAGCTTCGTCGAATGGCGGGCGAGGAAGTCGGGCAGCACCGCGATCCCGTGTCCGGCCTCCGCGACATGCTTATGCGCGAAGAGGTTGGTCGAGGAGAGACGCGGCGTGTGATCGCCCAGCGTGACCGACAGGTAATCCAGCTCCGGCGTGTAGATCAGCTCGGGGATATAGCCGACCAGCGGGTGCTTCAGCAGATCTTCCTTGCGGTTGATCCCCGGATTGCGGGCGAGGTAATCGGGGGACGCATAGAAATGCAGCGTGTATTCGGTGAGCTTGCGTGACACGAGCCGCCCCTTTTCGGGCCGCGACAGGGTGATCGCGATATCCGCCTCGCGTTTGGACAGCGAGAACAGCCGCGGCGTGGCGACCAGCTGCGCCTCCAGTTCGGGATTGGCCTTGATGAACTCCGCCAGACGCGGCGCGAGGAAGAACGCCCCGAACGCATCGGGCGCGCCGATCCGCACCGTACCGGACAAGGCATAGAGCGTGCCCGACAATTCGTCCTGCACGCGGGCTGCGACATTCTCGATCTGCTCGGCCTTCGCCAGTAGCCGCTCGCCATGTTCCGAGAGCGCATAGCCGCGCGGGCTGCGCTCGAACAATTGCGCGCCAAGCTGGGTCTCCAGAGATTTGACCCGACGTGATACAGTGGCATGATCGGTGCCCATCGCACGGGCTGCGACGGTCAGGCGACCGGCCCGGGCCACCGAAAGAAAGAATCGGAGATCGTCCCAATCGAAGCTCATTGACGGTCCTTTTGCGGCCCCGCGTCGGAAAAACGGGTAATATGGGCATTTTCGCACATGCGTTTGGCAATACGTGGCATGGTCGCGTGCATTTTCCCACCTAGCCTTTTGCACATGGCCGGTTTCTGCCTAAGGTGCGTGCACTGACAGGAAGTTTATCGGGTCATCGGGAACCGCGGCGGCGCAAGCACTTGAATGTCCGCCCGTTTCCACGCTGAATTCACTGGCGGCCGCGTTGAGGAGCAGGGACGGTCGCACGAGGAGAAACACAAGATCTTATTCCGGCAGGGACCGCAAAGGCGTCCCGTCGGTGTGCTCTCATGGCGCCGCGCGCCGGGGAGCCGAATCTATCAACCAATGGGAGGAATGTTGATGAAATCAGCTATTTACGCAGGTGTGAGTGCCGCGGCGCTGAGCTTGGCCGCAGGCGGCGCGATGGCGCAGGACGCGATCTCGAACGGCTCCGTGAAAATCGGTGTGCTGGGCGATATGTCCGGCGTCTATTCGACCGGTTTCTCGGGTAAGGGCGCGGTCGACGCGGTCAAGATGGCCGTGCGCGACTTCGGCGGCGAAGTTCTCGGCAAGCCGATCGAAGTGATCTCGGCCGACCACCAGAACAAGGCGGATGTCGGTTCGGCCACCGCTCGCGAGTGGATCGACCAAGAGCATGTCGACATGATCGCCGACCTGACCAACTCGGCAGTGGCGCTTGCCGTGCAGCAACTCGCCTCCGAGAAGAAGACCATCACCTTCGCCACCGGCGCTGCCACCGCGGCCCTGACCGGCGAGAACTGCTCGAAATACGGTATCCACTACGGCTACGACACCCACGCGCTGCCGGTCGGCACCGCAACGGCCGTCGTGAAGAATGGCGGCGACAGCTGGTACTTCATCACCGCCGACTACGCTTTCGGTCACGCGCTGCAGGACAACACGTCCTCGGTCGTGAAGGATCTGGGCGGTTCGGTCGTGGGCAGCTCGGACGTGCCGCTGGCAACCACCGACTTCTCCTCCTATCTGCTGCAGGCGCAAAGCTCGGGCGCGAAGGTGATCGGTCTCGCGAATGCGGGTCAGGACACCGTCAACGCCATCAAGCAGGCGCATGAATTCGGCATCGTCGCAGGCGGCCAGCAGCTCGCTGGTATGCTCGTGCTGATCTCGGACGTGAAGTCGCTCGGCACCGACGTCGCCAAGGGTCTCCAGTTCACCAGCGGTTGGTACTGGAACATGGATGACGAGAGCCGGAAGTGGAAAGCGGAGTACGAGAAGTTCTCGGGCGGCGAAGCGCCGACCTTCGTGCACGCAGCCGACTACTCGCTGACCATGGCCTATCTCGAGGCGATCAAGGCGGCTGGCACCGACGACGCCGACAAGGTGCGTGAGCAGCTTGGCAAGATGAAGATCGACGACTTCTTCGCCAAGGGCGGCACCATCCGTCCCGACGGCCTTCTCGAGCATGACATGTATCTGCTCAAGGTGAAGGACGGCGGCGAAGATCCGTGGGATGTGGCCGACGTGGCACGCACGATTCCGGGCAACGAGGCCTATGCCTCGCTCGAAGCGGGCGGCTGCAAGCTGGTCAACAAGTGATCTGAGCAAATCCTTGGCGCAGGGCGGCATCGCGACCGCCCTGCGCCTGCGTATCAGTCCGAAAGCGAGACCATGAGCGACGATATCATTCTCGAGGCCAAGAACCTGACCAAGAGTTTCGGCGGCTTCGTGGCCGTCAATGACGTGAACCTGCGCATCAAGCGCGGCGCGATCCACGCGATCATCGGCCCGAACGGCGCGGGTAAGACGACGATGTTCAACCTGCTGACGAAATTCATCACGCCCACATCGGGCAAGATCCTCTTCAACGACCGCGATATCACCAATCGCAAACCCGCGGAGATCGCCAATATGGGCATCGTGCGGTCGTTCCAGATTTCCGCCGTGTTCCCGCACCTGACGGCGCTGGAGAACGTGCGCCTCGCGCTGCAGCGCTCGCTGGGCGTGAGCTACCAGTTCTGGCGCTCCAAATCGGTGCTGCACGATCTCGACGCGAAGGCGGTGGCGGCGCTCGATCAGGTGGGTCTGAAGGAGTTCGCCCATCTCAAGGCGGTGGAGCTGCCCTACGGGCGCAAACGCGCGCTGGAGATCGCAACGACGCTGGGGCTGGAGCCGGAACTCATGCTGCTCGACGAGCCGACCCAGGGCATGGGCACCGAGGACGTGGGCGCCGTGACCGAGCTGATCGGCCGTGTCCGCGAGGGGCGCACCATCGTCATGGTGGAGCATAACCTCGGCGTCGTGGCCGAACTGGCCGACACGATCACCGTGCTGGCGCGCGGCGAAGTTCTGGCCGAAGGGCCCTATTCCGAAGTGTCGAAGAACCCGGCTGTCATGGAGGCCTATATGGGCGTCTCCGCCGATGAGCAGGAGGAGGTCGCATGAGCACCGAAACGATGATCAAACCGATGCTCAAAATCGAGAACCTGCATGCATGGTATGGCGAGAGCCACGTGCTGCACGGGATCAATCTCGAACTGGGCGAGGGGCAGCTGATCACCCTTCTGGGCCGCAACGGCGCAGGCCGGTCGACCACGCTGCGCTCGATCATGGGCATGGTCGATCGCCGCGAAGGCTCGATCAAGATCAATGGCGAGGAGTTCCTGACGAAACCCACGCACAAGATCTCGCCCGATGCGCGGATCGGCTACTGCCCCGAGGAGCGCGGCATCTTCGCCTCGCTCAATGTCGAGGAAAACCTGATGCTTCCGCCGAGCGTGGGCGAGGGCGGCATGTCGGTGGAGGAACTCTTCGAGATGTTCCCGAACCTCGCCAATGTCCGCAAGCGGATGGGCACGCGGCTTTCGGGCGGCGAACAGCAGATGCTGGCCATCGCGCGTATCCTGCGCACCGGCTCGCGGCTGCTGCTTCTTGACGAGATCACCGAGGGTCTTGCGCCCGTGATCGTGAAAACCCTCGGCCGCGTGATCCGCGACCTGAAATCGCGCGGCTATACGATCGTTCTGGTGGAGCAGAACTTCCGCTTTGCCGCCCCGCTCGCCGACCGCCATTACGTCATCGAACATGGCGAGGTGATCGATGTGATCGAAGCCGATCAGGTCGAAGCCTCGATGGACCGGCTGAACCATTACCTGAGCGTGTAACGAGAAACCGGGCCGGGCTCAGGCGCCCGTGACCCGACAGGGAGGACAACCCCGATGGATCCGATGATCCGACTTATTCTTGCCCAGGGGATGCTGGGCCTAAACAACGGCGTGTTCTACGCGATGCTGAGCCTCGGGCTCGCGGTTATCTTCGGCCTCTTGAACGTGGTCAACTTCGCGCATGGCGCGCTCTATATGCTGGGCGCGTTCCTCGCGCTGATCATGTATTCCTATGTCGGTCAGTGGATCGGCATGGCGGATCTGCATATCGGCTTCTGGCCGGCGCTGATCCTCGCGCCGATCCTGGTGGCCTGTTTCGGGATGCTGATCGAGCGCTTCCTGCTGCGCAGGCTCTACAAGCTCGACCCGATCTACTCGCTGCTGCTGACCTTTGGGATCACGCTGGTGCTGCAGGGCCTGTTCATCAACTTCTTCAACGCGTCGGGCACGCCCTATCCGGGGATGCCGGAGAGCATGAAGGGCGTGACCAATCTCGGCTTCATGATGTTCCCGAAATACCGCCTCTTCGTGATCGTCTTCTCGATCGTGGTGTGTTTCGTGACCTGGTTCGTGATCGAGCGGACCCGGATCGGCGCACGGCTGCGCGCAGGCACCGAGAACCCCGAGCTGGTGAAAGCCTTCGGGATCAATGTGCCGCTGATGGTGATGCTGACCTTCGGCTTCGGCACCGGCCTTGCGGGTCTCGCAGGGGTGCTGGCGGCACCGATCTACTCGGTCAGCCCGCTGATGGGGGCGAACCTGATCATCGTGATCTTCGCGGTCGTCGTGATCGGCGGCATGGGCTCGATTGCGGGGGCGGTGATTACCGGCTTCTCTCTGGGGCTGATCGAGGGCGTGACTAAGGTCTTCTACGCGCCCGCTGCGAACACGGTGATCTTCCTGTTGATGGTGATCGTGCTTCTTGTGCGCCCGTCGGGCCTCTTCGGACGTCAAGGGTGAGGGTGAAGACATGAGCAATACGACAAGTACGACGAGCGAAATCGGCGAATTCGAACAGGACGACGTCAGCCCCGAGACCCATAAGCGCGGCCGCATGGTGCAGGCGGTGTTCTGGGTGGTGCTGCTGGGCTTCCTCGCGGTGGCCCCGTTCTTCCTCTACCCGGTCTTCGTGATGCAGCTGCTGTGCTTTGCGCTGTTTGCGGCGGCCTTCAACCTGCTGATCGGCTTCACCGGCCTGCTGAGCTTCGGCCATGCCGCCTTCTTCGGCGGTGCGGCCTATGTGGCGGGCCATGTGCTGAAGGTCTGGGGCTTCCCGCCGATCCTCGGCATCATTGCAGGCACGCTCGCGGCCGCTGCGATGGGCTGGGTCGTGGGCTCGCTCGCGATCCGCCGGCAGGGTATTTACTTTGCGATGATCACGCTCGCGCTCGCGCAGATCGTGTATTTCTTCGCGCTGCAAATGCCCTTCACCGGGGGCGAGGACGGCCTGCAGGGCATCCCGCGCGGCAACCTGCTGGGCATCTTCAACCTCAGCGATCCGATCACGATGTATTACTTCGTGGCGGCCGTCTTCATCGTCGGCTTCCTCGCCATCTACCGCATCGTGCATTCGCCCTTCGGTCAGGTGCTGCAGGCGATCCGCGAGAACGAGCCGCGCGCGCTGTCGCTGGGCTATAACGTGGACCGTTTCAAGCTGCTGGCCTTCGTGCTCTCGGCGGGTCTGGCCGGGCTTGCGGGCTCGACCAAGGCGCTGGTGTTCCAGTTCGCCTCGCTGACGGACGCGCATTGGCAGATGTCGGGCGAGGTGATCCTGATGACGCTCTTGGGCGGCATGGGCACGATCCTCGGTCCGGTCGTGGGCGCGTTCATCGTGGTCACGCTGCAG
Organism: Thioclava sp. F36-6; assembly: GCF_002020305.1. Lineage (NCBI taxonomy): Bacteria > Pseudomonadati > Pseudomonadota > Alphaproteobacteria > Rhodobacterales > Paracoccaceae > Thioclava > Thioclava sp. F36-6. The sequence goes on from NZ_MPZX01000003.1 coordinate 254,846, forward strand.
CACTTCCTGTCGGGCATCGGCTCGTGGGTGCAGGTCGTGATCGGCGGCACCTTCATTGCCTGTGTGCTGCTGTTCCGCCGCGGCATCGTCGGCGAGATCGCGCGTCTGCTGCGCATTTCGTCGCTGTAAAAACTGGCGTGGCGGGGGCTCTGCCCCCGCTCGCTTTGCGAGCCTTCCGAGATATTTTTGGCAAGCCCGAAGAGAGGCCGCGACTTTAAGGTCTGGGCGCGCGCAGGGCACGCGGGTTCACCGTCGCCCAGTCCGGCCAATATCCCAGCTTCTCAATCACCACGATCGCGATCACGGCCAGCGCCACGACGGCCACGATCTTCACCTGCGTCATCGACGGCGGGCGGCGTGCCCACCGCGCCATGCGCAGCAGCCACGTGTAATTCACGAAGCATCCTCGGTGAAGCGCACCTTGCCGATGAAGGGCAGGTTGCGATTGCGCTGCGCGAAGTCGATGCCGTAGCCCACGACGAATTCGTCGGGTATCTCGAAGCCGGTCCAGGTGGCGCGCACATCGACCTCGCGCCGCGAGGGTTTGTCGAGCAGCGCGCAGCATTCGATCCGCCCCGGTTTGCGCGCACGCAGCATGCCCATGACGTGATGCAGCGTGAAGCCGGTATCGACGATATCCTCGACCACCAGCACGTCGCGCCCCTCGATGCCTGCGCGCAGGTCCTTGAGGATGCGCACCTCGCGCGAGCTGGTCATCGCGTCGCCGTAGCTCGACGCCTCGAGAAAATCGACCTCCACCGGCAGGTCGATCTCGCGCACCAGATCGGCGATGAACACGAAGGAGCCGCGCAGCAGCCCCACCACGACCAGCTTGTCGGTGCCCTTGAAGGTCCGGGTGATCTCGGCGGCCAATTCCTCGACCCGGGCCGCGATCTGTTTGGCCGAAATCATCTGGTCGATCACATAGGGGCGCTGCGTCATGATGTCGGGCCTCGAAACGGGTTGTAGGGCTTGAACTCGGGCTTAGCTTTAGCGCATCAAGAGGCGCAAGAAAACGGGAGAGACATGCCTAAGCATCACGAGAACCGGGTCATGCCCTATAGCGCGCAACAGATCTACGATCTGGTGGCCGATGTGGGGAGCTATCCGAAATTCCTGCCGTGGAATTCGGCAGCCCGCGTGCGCTCGCGCGAGGAACGCCCGGACGGCTCGATCCTGATGCTGGCCGATCTGGTGATCTCGTTCAAAGTGTTCCGCGAGAAGTTCGGCTCGCGCGTGGTGCTGCATCCCGAGGAGCACCATATCGAGACCGAATATCTCGACGGGCCGTTCAAATACATGCACAGCCATTGGCGCATGTCCGATCGCGATGACGGCTCCTGCGAGGTCGATTTCCACGTCGATTTCGAGTTCAAGAACGCGATCCTGCAGGGCGTGATCGGGGTCGTCTTCAACGAGGCGATGCAGCGGATCGTGCGCGCCTTCGAGAAACGCGCCGAGGAATTGTATGGGCCGAAGGGCTGAGGGCATCTCGCCTTACGTTCTACGAAAAAGGCCGCCCTTCGGGGGCGGCCTTTTCCATTTCGGGTCAAACCCCTGCGATCAGGAGTTCATGTCATAGGCGCGCTCGCCATGGGTGGAGAGGTCCAGCCCGTTGGTCTCGTGCTCGTCGCTCACGCGAAGCGGGAAGACCAGCCGCACCAGCATCGCCAGAACCCAGCTGCCCGCGACGGTGAACACGCCGACGACGGCCAGCGCGCCGAGTTGGGCGACAAAGCTGCCATGTCCGAAGACCGCGATCATAATCGTGCCGAAGATGCCGCCCACGCCGTGGACCGCGAAGACGTCGAGACTGTCGTCGACATGCAGCTTCTCGCGGATCAGCACGACGAATTCCTGACAGATGATCCCGGCGGCGAAGCCGATCACCAGCGCCTCGATCGGACCGACGAAGCCCGAGGCCGGGGTGATCGAGGCCAGACCCGCGATCGTGCCGGTCACGAGGCCCACCATCGAGGCGCGGCCGAACTTGATGCGCTCCCACAGCGCCCAGCTGAGCGAGGCGGCCGCGGCGGAGATATGGGTGACGGTGATCGCCATGCCGGCCACGCCGTCTGCCGCCAGTTCAGAGCCGCCGTTGAAGCCGAACCAGCCGACCCAGAGCAGCCCTGCGCCCATCGCGACCATGCCGGGGTTATGCGGCGGCGTGGTGCGCTTCACGCGCGGGCCGATCATCAGCGCCAGCACGAGGGCCGCGAGGCCTGCGGTTTCGTGCACCACGATGCCGCCCGCGAAATCCTTGGTGCCGACCGCACCCCAGATACCGCCATCGGACATGATGCCACCGCCCCAGATCCAATGCGCGACGGGCGCGTAGATCAGCAGCATCCAAAGGCCGGTGAAGACCATCACGAAGCCATAGTTGATCCGCTCCACGAAGGCGCCGACGATCAGCGCGGGCGTGATGATCGCGAAGGTCATCTGGAAGGCGAAGAAGACGATCTCGGGGATCGAGCCCGACAGCGTGTCCGGCGTGATGCCCAGCAGCGCGAATTTACCCAAGCCGCCCCAATATCCATTGGCGTCCCCGAAGGCGATCGAATAGCCGAACAACAGCCACAGCACGCTCATCAGCGCCGCAATCGAGAAACATTGCATGAAGATCGACAGCACGTTGCGCGCCCGCACGAGCCCGCCGTAAAACAGCGCCAGCCCCGGCAGCGTCATCAGCAAAACCAGCGCCGTCGCCACCATGATCCACGCGGTATCGGCCGCGTTCATCCCCGCTTCCATCTCGACAAATCCTCCTCGAAATTCCCTCTGGAGGGCAGGGGCCATAAGCGCCGCGCGCAATAAAGAGACATTTTGCGCAAAACCCGCCTATTCGCGCGTCACTTTTGTAACTGCGCGAAAAATGGGCGGTGCGGGGTGCGTGTGCTTATGACGTGGGCGGTTTGGAGTCAGGCTTGCGCCGCCGACAGCAGCAGGGCGAGCGCGTGATCGCGGGCCGCTTCGCGCACTTTGTCGCGGCCGAGTGCGCCGAATTCGACCGTCTCGACTTGGGTTTCGGCGCCCTCGCGCGCGAGGCCGAAACAGACGCGGCCCTCGGGTTTGAATTCCGATCCGCCGGGGCCCGCGATGCCGGTGATCGCGACGGCGATCTGGGCGTGGGAGTGGCTCAGCGCGCCCTCGGCCATCTCGCGCGCGACAGGCTCGGAGACCGCGCCGTGGGCGTCGAGGCTTTCCGCGCTGACGCCCAGCATCTCGCGTTTGGCGTCATTGGTGTAGGTGACAAAGCCGCGCTCCACGACCGCGGACGATCCCGGAATATCGGTAAGGGCTGCGGCGACCATCCCTCCGGTGCAGCTCTCGGCGGTCGCGACCATCAGGCCGCGCGCCTTGCAGGCGTCGAGAACGTCCGACGCGCGGCTCATCCCATCATGCCCAGAAAGACGATGTGGTAGAGGCCTGCGAGGATGATCGACACGATCCCGGCGAAGACCCCGGCCCAGATGTCATCCAGCATCACGCCCGTCGCGTCATGGCGGCGATCGGCGCGGCCCACGAGCCACGGCTTCCAGATGTCGAACAGCCGAAACAGCAGGAACGCCGCGACCGGGCCGGGCCAGACCATGTGCAGATCGACGCCCGTGGAGAGACCGCGCTGCCAGAAGCCGAAGGCCGGGAAGAGGAGCGCGACCCATTGGCCCGCCACCTCGTCGATGACGATCTCGGAAGGGTCGTCGGCGCTGTCGCCCAGCTGCGCGCGCACCGACCAGAAGCCGAGCGCGGTGACCGCGATGGTGGCGATCACCAGCGGGATGAAGCCCAGGTAATGCTCGATCGCCCAGCCGACCAGAACGGCGACCAGCGACCCCCAGGTGCCCGGCGCGGGTTTCAGCAAGCCGACAAATCCGACCGTGTTGAGGACGCGCAGCATGGGGTTACTCCTTGATCAATGTAGCGGTGGCGATGGCGGCGATGCCTTCCTCGCGCCCGGTGAAACCTAGACGCTCGGAGGTGGTGGCCTTGACCGAGATCCGGCCCGGCTCGATCCCGATGATGCGCGCCAGAGCCTGCGCCATTTCGGCGGCATGCGGGCCGATCTTGGGGCGCTCGCAGATCAGCGTGACATCGGCATTGCCCAGACGAAAGCCCCGCGTCTCGGCCAGTTTCACCGCGTGGTCGAGGAAAATCTCCGACGCGGCCCCTTTCCATTGCGGGTCCGATGGCGGGAAATGCCGCCCGATATCGCCCTCGGCCAGCGCGCCATAGATCGCATCGGTCAGCGCGTGCATGCCCACATCAGCATCGGAATGCCCCTTGAGCTTCTTGTCATGCGCCACCGTGACCCCACACAGCGTCACATGATCGCCCGGCTCGAACGCGTGCACGTCGTAGCCATGGCCCAAACGGATATCCATCTTGTCTCCCAACAGTCTCTCGGCCCGGGCGAAATCCTCCGGGTAGGTGATCTTCAGATTGTCTTCCGAGCCGCGCGTGATCGCAACCGAAAGACCGGCCGCGCGGGCCACTTCCACGTCATCGGCAGCCCCGCCCGGATGGGCGCGATGGGCGCTGAGGATCGCGTCGAAATCGAAACCCTGCGGGGTCTGCGCGCGGTAGAGCCCGCTGCGATCCTGTGTGCCGGTGACCTGACCGTTCTCGCCGGTCCAGAGCGCGTCCGAAACGGGCAAGGCGGGCGCTGCGGCCTGTGCGTTGTCGAGCGCGTCGAGTACGCCGTCGATCACCGCGCGGCTCACCAGCGGGCGGGCGCCGTCATGGATCAGCACCTTCTCGACGCCCGAGCCCTCGAGCATCTCCAGCGCATTGCGCACCGAGGCATCGCGGCTCGCACCGCCCGCACAAAGCGCGACCTCGCCCTGAAACTGCGCGATGCCGCGCGTCATGTCCTCGGGATGCAGAACGACCACGATCCGCCCGATGCCTTTGAAAGCGGCAACGGTATGGGCCAGCACCGGCTGCCCCGCGAGGCTCTGCCATTGCTTCGGGGTTTCTCCGCCAGCGCGGGTGCCACGCCCGGCGGCGACGATGATGATGGCGTTGCTCATGGCGGCTCCCTGATCGCCCAAGGGCTTAGGCGAAGACGCGGCTTTGCGCAATCGGTGCCGCTGGACGCGATACGTCGCGCGATGTGACAACTGGCCACAGTTAGGTGATTAAAAAATAGGCGGATGCTGATTTTCCCACCTAAAAAGGGGTGGACGCAATTGTGATTCTTTGGTCAAACGCCTAATTCGAAGGAAGACGAGTGACAGGACACCTCCGTGCCGAAGATTTTGGTTCTCGACGACATCACACTGACCCCGCCGGTCTTTCTCGCGCCCATGGCCGGGATCACCGACCTTCCGTTCCGGCGGATGGTGGCGCGTTTCGGCGCGGGTCTCGTCGTGTCCGAGATGGTGGCGTCGGGAGAGATGCTGACTGCGAAACCCTCGGTGCGCGCGAAAGCACGGGTCGAGATGGGGCTGGAGCTGCCGACCTCGGTGCAGCTCGCCGGGCGCGAGCCCGAGCCGATGGCGGAGGCCGCGAAGATGGTCGCGGACATGGGCGCGCGGATCATCGACATCAATATGGGCTGTCCGGCCAAGAAGGTGACGGGCGGGGCGTCGGGCTCGGCGCTGATGCGCGATCCCGATCATGCGCTGCGGTTGATCGAGGCGACGGTGGGCGCGGTCGACCTGCCGGTGACGCTGAAGATGCGGCTGGGCTGGTGTGACGACACGCATAACGCAGCCGAGATCGCGCGCCGGGCCGAGGCTGCGGGCGTGAAAATGATCGTCGTGCATGGCCGCACGCGGATGCAGTTCTACAAGGGCAGCGCCGATTGGGAAGCGATTGCCGAGACGGTCGACGCGGTCTCGATCCCGGTGATCGCCAATGGCGATGTGGTCGATGCGAGCTCCGCCCGCGCAGCGCTTGCGCAATCGGGCGCGGCGGGTGTGATGGTCGGTCGCGGGGCGCAGGGCGCGCCGTGGCGGCTGGCTGAAATCGGGCACGAAATCTTCGGATCGCCGAAGCCGCAGGTTCCCTACGGAAATGCGCTTTGCGATTACATTTCAGAGCATTACGAGGCGATCTTGAGTTTCTACGGACGTGATCTCGGGCTGCGTCTCGCGCGCAAGCATCTGGGCTGGTATTGCGAGGCGGCGAATGCGCCGCTGCGCGCCGAGATGATGGTCAGCCAGACGCCGGAGGCGACCTTGTCGCTGATCGAGCGCGCTTTCGGGGAAAGGTGCGCCGCATGAACCTTCCGGCCCCCGGCATTATCTGGACCTCGCTTCCGACCCCGGCTTTGCTGATCGATGGCGATGATCTTGTCGACGAGGTGAACCCGGCCGCCGAGCTGTTCCTTAACCTGTCCGCCAAGGCGCTGAGAGGTAAGGCGATCGGCGAAAGGCTCGCGATTTCCGCGCCTTTGGAAGAAATCTTCTACCGGGTTCGGAAGAACCGCGCCTCGCTTTTCGTTAACGATGTCGAGCTGACGACGGGCGAGAAAGCCCCGGTGCAATGCAATCTGCAAGCCGCCCCCGTGGGCGAAGACCCCGACCGGGTGCTGCTGCTGATCGAGCCGCGCGAGCTGGCTGATCGGCTGGGCCGCGCGAGCCTCGTGAAATCGGCGGCGCGCTCGGCCATCGGCATGGCGGAGATGCTGGCCCATGAGATCAAGAACCCGCTTGCCGGGATCGCTGGCGCGGCCCAGCTTCTGAGCATGAACTTGTCCGGAGAAGACCTTGAATTGACGGACTTAATCGTCGACGAGACGCGCCGGATCGTGAAGCTGCTCGAGCAGGTGGAACAGTTCGGCAACGTCCGCGCGCCCGAGAAGAAGCCGGTCAATATCCATGATGTGCTCGACCGCGCGCGCAAATCCGCAGGCGTCGGCTTCGGTGCGCATATGACGATCAAGGAGGATTACGATCCCTCGCTGCCGCCGACGCTGGGCGATGCGGATCAATTGACTCAAGTCTTCCTGAACCTGTTGAAGAACGCCGCAGAAGCCTCGGAAGGGAATGGAGAAATCAAGATCCGTACCTTCTACGAACACAGCCTGCGTCTGCGCCGCGCCGATGGATCGGGGCAGCCTCTGCCGCTGCAGATCGAGATCATCGACGACGGCCCCGGCATTCCGCCGGAAATTTCCAACGAGATCTTCGAGCCCTTCGTTTCGGGCCGTGAGAACGGCACGGGACTTGGTCTCGCGCTTGTCTCGAAGATCATCAACGATCACGACGGCTGGGTCACGCTCGACTCGGTCCCGGGAAAGACCCGGTTTCGCATTTCACTTCCCGTTGCGCCAAAGGAGGCCTGATCCATGGACGGCACCGTACTTGTCGCGGATGACGATCGCACAATCCGCACCGTTCTGACCCAGGCCCTGACCCGGGCGGGCTGTAAGGTTCATGCCACTGCCTCGCTGGTGACGCTGATGCGTTGGGTCGAAGAGGGCAAAGGCGACTTGGTGATCTCGGATGTGATCATGCCTGACGGAAACGGGCTGGAGGCGCTGCCGAAAATCTCCGAGGAGCGTCCGGGCCTGCCGGTCATCGTGATTTCGGCGCAGAACACGATCATGACCGCGATCCAGGCCGCCGAGGCCGAGGCTTACGACTATCTGCCCAAACCGTTCGATCTGCCGGACCTGATGAAGCGCGCGCAAAAGGCGCTGGAGCAGAAGCGGCGCAGCCCGACCGCCCCGCGCGAGATCGAAGGTGGCGGCGATGCGGGCGATCTACCTCTGGTCGGGCGGACCCCGGCGATGCAGGAGCTTTACCGGCTTGTCGCACGGGTGATGAATGCCGATCTCGCGGTGCTGATCGCGGGTGAGAGCGGCACGGGCAAGTCCCTGATCGCGAAGGCTATTCACGATTTCTCCGATCGCCGCACGCTGCCCTTCGTGGTGGCGCAGGCGGGTGATCTGCAGGGCGCGGACGGCCCGGCGGCGCTGGTGGCGAAGGCCAAGGGTGGCTCGCTCGTCTTCGATGAGGTTGGCGATTACGACGACGACACTCAGGCGCGGATCGTGCGGATGCTCGACGCGCTGCCCGATCCCGCGCCGCGGATCATGGCGACGACACAGATCGACCTCGCGGGGCTGATGGAGGCGGGCAAGTTCCGTCAGGACCTGTTCTACCGCTTGGGCGGCGTGACGCTGAACGTGCCGTCCTTGCGCGAGCGGGTCGAGGATATCCCGCTTCTGGCCGAGCATTTCCTCGCCCGCGCCGAGCGCGACGGGCTGGGCCTGCGCCGCTTCACGCCCGAGGCGCTGCAACTCGTGCGCGCCTATTCCTGGCCCGGCAACGTGCGCCAGCTGGAGAACACGATCCGCCGTCTCGCGGTGACCTCGCCCGAGGAAGAAATCACCCGCGCCGAGGCCGAATTCGTGCTGGGCAACCAGCCCGCGATCGAACCGCTGCGCCAAGGCGGCGAGGGCGAGAAGCTCTCGGCCTCCATCGCGCGCCACCTGCGGCGCTATTTCGACCTTCACGGCGGCACGCTGCCGCCGCCGGGCCTCTACGACCGGATTTTGAAGGAAATGGAGGCGCCGCTGATCGAAATCGCGCTCGATGCGACCGGTGGCAACCAAGCCAGATGTGCCGATTTGCTCGGCATCAACCGCAATACGTTGCGTAAAAAGATCACCGATCTGGATATTCAGGTGACACGCCGCCGCAAACTGATGTAAACCCGCAACAGGGGGCTGTGGCTTTTCCGTTCACACGGATTCGCGAGCCACGGTCTGGAATGAGGGGGCATTAGTGCAGGGCAGCACGGCATATCGCTCAGGCTGGGACCGTTTGGCGCGCTTTCGCCGCCAGAAGCGGGTGCGCAACCTGTTTACCTTCGGTCTGGTCGTTTTGGGCCCGGCGCTCGCGATTGCGACTTTTATAGTCCTAGGGCCCTTGGGACAGGGGGCGGACAGCACCGCGCTGCGCCTGATCCTGCTCGCCGATTTCGTTTATTTCCTGCTACTCGCCGGTCTGATCCTGATGCGGCTGGTGCAGATCATCGCCGCAAGGCGCGCCCATTCCGCCGGATCGCGGCTGACCCTGCGCCTGACGGGCGTTTTCGCGGGCATCGCGCTGGTGCCGACGATCCTCGTCGCGGTCTTCGCGTTCCTCACGGTGAATATCGGTCTCGAGGGCTGGTTCTCGGATCGCGTGCGCTCGGTCGTGGGCACGTCGCTTCAGGCCGCCGAGGCGTATCAGTCCGAGCATAAGCGCGATCTTGTGCAGGATAGCCGGGCGCTCGCGAATTTCCTCAATCTGCGGCGGCAGGCCTCGACCTTCATGTCGGATGGCGAACTGCGCGAATTGCTGATCACCGGGCAGGCGGGCATCCAGCGCGGCGTGAAAGAGGCCTATGTGATCGACGGCACGGGCCGGATCGTCGCGCGGGGCGATCGCTCCTATCTCTTTGACTACGAAGAGCCTTCTCCGCGCGACATCGTCGAGGCCCAGAAGGGCGAGACGGTGCTGATCGAGGATTGGCCGAACTCGGAACTGCGCGCGCTGATCCGGCTCGATGCGTTTGTGGACCGCTATCTCTATATCTCGCGCAAGGTAGACGGGCAGATCCTCGCGCTGCTCGATAAAACGCGCGAGACGGTGACGCTCTATCAGCAATTGGAAAGCGCACGCGGCCGGGTGATTTTCGAATTCGGGCTGCTCTATTTCGGCTTTGCGCTGATCCTGATCCTCGCCGCGCTCTGGATGGGCTTGTGGTTCGCCGAGCGCCTGTCGCGCCCCATCGGGCGGCTTGCTGCCGCGGCAGAGCGCGTCGGCTCGGGCGATCTGGATGCGCGGGTCATCGAGGCCGAGGGCGACGACGAAATCGCGACCCTCGGCGAGGCGTTCAACCGGATGACCGGACAGTTGAAGGGTCAGCGCATGGCCCTGATCGAGAACCACCGCGAGACCGAGGAGCGTCGGCGGATGTTCGATTCCGTGCTGTCTTCGGTGACTTCGGGGGTGATCGGGCTGGATGCCGATGGGCGCATTGACTTCGTGAACCGGGCGGCGATGACCTTGCTGGCGCTTGATAGTGCGCGTGACAATGCCCGCGAGCTCTCGACCGCCGTTCCGGAATTCGTTGGGCTTTACAATCGCTTGCAGGACGGACTTAACGAGGTCGCGCAAGAGGAAATCCGGGTCTCGCGCGGTGGGCGGCTGGAAAGCCTGCTGGTGCGCATGGCGGTGCGCCGCAACGATCTGGGCACGCCCGAGGGCTATGTGGTGGCCTTCGAGGATGTGACCGATCTGGTCTCCGCGCAGCGGATGGCGGCGTGGGGCGACGTGGCGCGACGCATCGCGCATGAGATCAAGAACCCGCTCACGCCGATCCAGCTTTCGGCCGAGCGGATCAAGCGCAAATTCGGCAAGATGACCGAGGGCGAAGATCTTGAAACGCTCAATCAGCTCACCGGCGTGATTGTGCGGCAAACCAATGACTTGCGGCGCATTGTTGATGAATTCTCGCGCTTCGCCCGGATGCCGGAACCCGACCGCGCCGATCACGATCTGGCGCAGCTGGTGCGCGACGCCGCGACCCTGCAGCAAGACAGCCTGCATGGCGCGAAGCTGGTGACGGATGTCCCGAGTGAGCCGGTGATCGTCGAGCTGGACGCGACGATGATCTCGCAAGCGGTGACGAACCTTGTGAAGAATGCTGGCGAAGCGATTGAGTCCTATACGGAAAAAGGCAACGTGGAAGAAGGCTTCGCGCCCGAGGTTCGCCTCGATATGCAGGTCGCGCCCGAGCATGTGACGATCCATATCGCGGATAACGGGATCGGCTTGCCGCCCGACCGCTCGCGGCTGTTCGAGCCTTACGTGACGACGCGCGAGAAAGGCACCGGGCTGGGCCTTCCCATCGTCAAGAAGATCATTGAGGAACATGGTGGAACGCTGACCCTGAGCGATGCGCCCGCCTTTGCAGAGGGTGCCCATCGCGGGGCGCTCGCCGAAATCAGGCTCCCACGCGCCCGAGCAGCGCTCAGAGCCATCAAGGAGAGGGGCGAAGCCCCCGGGGAAGTGACATGAGCGACATTCTGATCGTCGACGACGAGAAAGACATCCGCGAGCTGATCGCCGACATCCTGCGCGACGAAGGCTTCAAGACACGCCTCGCGGCGAATTCCAACGAGTGCATGGACGAGATCAACGCGCAGGAACCGGCGCTGATGATCCTCGATATCTGGCTGAAGGACAGCAAGATGGACGGGATCGACATCCTCAAGACGGTCAAGCGCGACAACCCGGACGTGCCGGTGATCATCATCTCGGGCCACGGCAATATCGAGATCGCGGTGGCGGCGATCAAGCAGGGCGCCTACGACTTTATCGAGAAGCCCTTCAACATCGACCAGCTGATGGTGGTGATCTCGCGCGCGATGGAGACGGCGCGGCTGCGGCGCGAGAACTCGACGCTCAAGCGCCGCGACATGTCCTCGGGCGAGATGATCGGCGACTCGGCCGCGTTCCGGCGGCTGAAGGATCAGCTCGACAAGGTGACCAAGTCGAACGGCCGGGTGATGCTGACGGGCGAGCCGGGCTCGGGCAAGGAGATGGCCGCGCGCTACATCCACCAGTTCTCGACCCGTGCGGCGGGGCCGTTCATCACCGTGAATTCCGCTTCGATCGAGCCCGACCGGATGGAAGAGGTGCTGTTCGGGCGCGAAACACCAGAGCGCGGCGTCGAGAAGGGCCTGTTGGAACAGGCCCATGGCGGCGTGATCTATTTCGACGAGGTGGCCGAGATGCCGCTCGGCACGCAGTCGAAAATCCTGCGCGTGCTGACCGAACAGCAATTCCTGCGCGTGGGCGGGGCCGACAAGGTCCGCGTCGATCTGCGGGTGATCTCGTCGACGACCCGCGATCTGATGACGCAGATCCGCGAGGGTCTTTTCCGGCAGGAGCTCTACGACCGGCTGAACGTGGTGCCGATCGAGGTGCCGCCGCTGTCGGAGCGGCGCGAGGACGTGCCGCTTCTGGCGGACCATTTCCTGCGCGGCTTCAACGAGACCCAGGGCCTGCCGCTGCGTGAGATCTCGGAAGAGGCCGCGGCGCTGATGCAGACGATGGATTGGCCCGGCAACGTTCGCCAGTTGCGCAACGTGATCGAGCGGGTGCTGATCCTCGGCGAAGGCACGGGCGCGATTGAGGCGCGCGAGCTGCCCGGTCAGGAACGCCCGGCGGATGAGGGGCGCATCGTTCTGGGCGGCGCGCTCGCCACGCTGCCTTTGCGCGAGGCGCGCGAGCTGTTCGAGCGCGAATACCTGCTCACCCAGATCAACCGCTTCGGGGGCAATATCTCGCGCACCGCGAATTTCGTCGGCATGGAGCGCTCGGCGCTGCACCGCAAACTCAAATCGCTCGGCGTCGTCACCACGAACAAGGCGGGCGCCCGCGTCGCCCAATTCGACGGCGGCGAGGAGTAACGAAAAACGCGCGCCTCCTTTCGGGGCGCGCGTCCTGTCTTCGTTTTGGAAGAAATATCCCGGGGTGAGCCCGGAACGGGCGAGGGGCAGAGCCCCTCATTTTTATTTCTCCGGCAAGAGCCCGCGCGGGCTGAAGCGCAGCACCATCAGCAGGATGATCCCCATCACCAGCATCCGCATATGCGGGGCCGACTGGATCAGGTGATCCTTGAGCCCGCCATCGGGGAAGGGTGCCGCCAGCGCGCCCATGATATCCGGGCCCCAGTCGCCTGCCTTGACCCAGACATACCAGATCAGCACGCCACCCAGGATCGAGCCCCAGTTATTGCCCGAGCCGCCCACGATCACCATCACGAGGATCAGGAAGGTGTAGCGCAGCGGGTTGTAGGAAGTCGGCGTCATCTGCCCGTCGAGCGAGATCATCATCGCGCCCGCAAGCCCGATCACCGCCGAGCCCAGCACGAAGATCTGCAGGTGGCGGCGGGTGACGTTCTTGCCCATTGCCGCAGCCGAAATCTCGTTGTCGCGGATCGCGCGCATCATCCGGCCCCAGGGCGATTTCAGCGACATCTCGGTCAGCCAGATCAGCGCGAGGATGACGATCACGAACAGAACGAGGAAGGCCAGCTTCACCGCGATGGTGGAGCCCAGCTGCGGGTCGAGGCTCCAAGCCTGCATCTGCGCGACGAAGTCGGGCGAGTTCTGCAGGTCGATCTCGTAGGGCACCGGCCAGGGGCGCGGGATGCCGTTGACGTTCAGAACTCCCCGGTCGAGCCATTGCTCGTTCTTCAGGATCGCGACGATGATCTCTGCGATGCCGAGCGTGGCGATCGCGAGATAGTCCGAGCGCAGGCCGAGGGCGGTCTTGCCGACCAGCCAGGCCGCGCCTGCGGCCAGAACTGCGCCCACGGGCCAGGAGATCAGCGTCGGCAGGCCCAGCCCGCCGAGGTTGCCCTGCGCCGAGGGGTTGATCGCCTCGATCACCTCGACCGCCGGATCAAACAGCCAGCGATAGGTGAAGAAGCCGACGACCAGCACGGCGGTCACGGCGAGGCCGCGCGTCTTGCCGCGCAGATTGCGCCAGATCCAGACCGCCGCGAGAACCGCGACGATGGCCACGAAGAAGGCCGCCATGATGCCCGGACCGCCGCCCGAGAAGGCGCCGGGGGTGGGCGGCATGGAGATCAGCACCGGGGCGAGGCCGCCAAGCGCGAGGAAGCCCATCGCGCCCGCGTTGAACAGGCCCGCATAGCCCCATTGCATGTTCACGCCGAGCGCCATGATCGCCGACAGAAGCCCCATGTTGAGAATGCCGAGCGCCGAGTTCCAGCCGGAGGTGAAGCCCTCGAGCAGGATGAGCGCGGCCATGATGGCGAAGAAGAGGGGGGCGCGGAGACGGCTGGTCTCGCCAGCCTGACGATTGCTGCTCATACGATTTTCCCCTTGAAGAGGCCGGTCGGCTTGAAGATCAGGACGAGGATCAGGATCGTGAAGCTGACTGCGTATTTGTAGTCGGTGGAGAGAAGCTGGACGAGGCCGTCCGGCTCCCAGCTCGGGACCAGATAGGTCGCGACCTTCTTCCACGCGTAGGTGAGGCCCACTTCCGAGAAGGAGATCACGAAGCCGCCCGCGATCGCGCCCACCGGGTTGCCGATGCCGCCGACGATGGCCGAGGCGAAGATCGGAAGCAGAAGCTGGAAATAGGTGAAGGCTTTGAACGATTTGTCGAGCCCGTAGAGCGTGCCTGCGATGGTCGCGAGCGCGCCGGTGATGATCCAGGTGACGGCCACGACCTTGTTCGGATCGATGCCCGACAGCAGCGCCAGATCCTCGTTATCGGAAAACGCGCGCATGGATTTGCCGGTGCGCGTCTTGCCGAGGAACCAGAACAGCGCGGCCACGGTGATGATCGCGGTGACGACGGTGATAACTTGGGTCGAGCGCAGCGTCAGCGGCTCGTGCAGGCCCGTCATGTCGCGCCATTGCCGGGCGTTGATGACGAAGCGCGTGCCGTCGTCGAAATTGATCTGGTCGACGCCGATCAGGAAGCGCGTGAGCGCGTTCATCACGAACATCACGCCGACCGAAACCATGACCATGACCACGGGCGCGGCCCTGACTTTTCGGTAATATTGGTAAACGACCTTGTCCGTGCCAAGCATCAGCGCCGCGGTGACCGCGATGCCGAAGGGCAGGGCGAGAAGGGCGGTCGGCAGCGGGCCGAAGCTGATCCCCATCGCCTGGAAACCCCAGGTGATCAGGATCACGACCCCGGTGCCGAAGGCCATCGTGTCGCCATGGGCGAAGTTGGAGAACCGCAGGATCGAGTAGATCAGCGTGACCCCGAGTGCGCCGAGCGCAAGCTGCGCGCCATAGGCGGTGGCGGGGATGATGACGTAATTGGTAACCGCGACAAGCGCGTTGATGAGTTCCATTCCTCAGCCCCCCAGGAAGGTGCGGCGGACTTCCGGGTCGGCCAGAAGGGCCTCGCCAGTGTCGGTGTATTTGTTCGCGCCTTGCACGAGGACATAGCCTTTATCCGCGATCTCAAGGGCTTGTCGGGCGTTCTGTTCGACCATCAGGATCGAGATCCCGCTGCGGGCGACCTCGATGATGCGATCGAACAGCTCGTCCATCACGATGGGCGAGACGCCCGCGGTCGGCTCGTCGAGCATCAGCAGTTTCGGCTGGGTCATCAGCGCGCGGCCCACGGCCACCTGCTGACGCTGCCCGCCGGACAGCTCGCCCGCGTTCTGGCGGCGCTTTTCCTTCAGGATCGGGAACAGATCGAAGACCTGATCCATCGTGCCCCGGAAATCGTCGTCGCGGATGAAGGCGCCCATCTCGAGGTTTTCCTCGACCGTCATGGTCGGGAAGACGTTGTTCACCTGCGGGACGAAGCCCATACCTTTCTTAACGCGGTCCTGGGGCGAGAGGCCGGTGATGTCCTGCCCGTCGAGCGTGACCTTGCCTTCGCGCAGGCCGAGCATGCCGAAGACCGCCTTCATTGCGGTGGATTTGCCCGCGCCGTTGGGGCCGACGATCACGGCGATCTCGCCCTTTTCGACGGTCAGCGTGCAGTCGTGCAGGATGTCGGCCTTGCCGTAGCCGCCGGTCATGTTGGAGGCGTTGAGATAGCTCATTGGGCACCCCCTTTGCCGGCTTCGTCACCCAGACCGGGCTGCGCGCCGTGGTCTTCATGGGCGGCGGTCTCGGCCGTTTCCTCGGCCTTGACCTTGTTCTTCAGCCCGGTGCCGAGATAGGCCTCGATGACGGCCTCGTTTTCCATGATGTGATCGGCAGACCCCTGGGCCAGCACCTTGCCCTCGGCCATCACGATGACCGGGTCGCAGAGGCGGCCGATGAAATCCATGTCGTGTTCGATCACGCAGAAGGTGTAGCCGCGCTCCTTGTTGAGGCGCACGATGGCATCGCCGATCGTGTTCAGAAGCGTCCGGTTCACGCCCGCGCCGACCTCGTCGAGGAAGACGATCTTGGCTTCGACCATCATCGTGCGGCCCAGCTCCAGAAGCTTTTTCTGACCGCCCGAGAGGTTGCCCGCCTTCTCATCCTTGAGATGCGAAATCGTCAGAAAATCAAGCACTTCATCGGCCTTCTTCAGAAGCGCCGCTTCCTCGTCGCGGATGTGTTTTCGCCCGAACCATGTGTTCCAGAGCGTTTCGCCCGCCTGACCGGTGGGCACCATCATCAGGTTCTCGCGCACGGTGAGCGAGGGGAATTCATGCGCGATCTGGAAGGTGCGCAGCAGCCCCTTGTGAAACAGCTCGTGCGGGGCAAGCCCGGTGATGTCCTCGCCATCCATCGTGACACGGCCCGCGGTGGGTTCGTGCACGCCTGCGATGACGTTGAAGAGCGTGGATTTGCCGGCGCCGTTCGGGCCGATCAGCCCGGTGATCGAGCCGGTCGCGATTTCGAGGCTCGCGCCATCGACCGCGCGGAATCCGCCGAAGGATTTGACTAGGTTTTCAACCCGGATCATAGGGTCCCCTGAGTTGTAGGCGCGTTAGCTTCACGCCGCATCTTGTTGTTTTATAATTGAAAACAGCCCGGATCGCTCCGGGCTGCTTCAGCTCTGATGACCGCTTAGCGGTATTTCACCGTCTCGATCTTGTCGTCCTTGATCGCGATTTCGCGGAAGGTGCCCGCGGCTTCGCCATTGCCGATCAGGTTGACGGCGGTCGCGCCTTCATAGTCGACCGGCTTGCCTTCCTTGATCAGGTCGAGCGCCTTGCCCAGCTCGCCGGGATAGATCTTCTCGCCGGGGCCGTTCGCGACTTCCATGACCTTGTCCTTGTAGACTTTCGGGTCGGTGGAATCCGCCGCCTGCATCGCCAGCAGCATCAGAGCCGCTGCGTCATAGGCGCCGCCCGAATAAGCCGACGAGCCGTCGAAGCCGGCTTTCTCGGCCATGCCGAGATAGGTCTTCATGCCGTCGCCTGCCGAGTCGGGAAGCTGGCCGAAGGAGCCGTTGATTTCCGAGCCGAAATTGTCTTCGAGCGTCTGGCTGACCATGCCGTCGGGGAAGACGAAGGTCTCGAAGGCGCCGGTGTCGAGTGCGCCGCGCAGGATGCCCGAGCCGCCCTGGTCGATATAGCCGACGATGACGAGCGCGTCGCCACCTGCGGAAGCGAGCGAGGCGACTTCAGCGGAGTAGTCGCCCTTGCCGTCTTCGTGCGCGGCCGAGATCGTGACGCTGCCGCCCTTGGCCTTGTAGGCTTTCTCGAAGCTGTCGGCGAGACCCTTGCCGTAGTCGTTGTTGGTGTAGGTCACGGCGACGTTCTTGATGCCCTTCTCGAGGATCTCGTCGGCCATGACTTCGCCCTGACGCGCATCCGACGGAGCGGTGCGGAAGAACAGGCCATCATCTTCGAGCGTCGAGAGTGCCGGCGAGGTTGCCGAGGGCGAGATCATCACGACGCCGTTCGGCATGGCGACGTTTTGCAGGACAGCGGTGGTCGCGCCCGAGCACATTGCGCCCATGATGCCAGCGACCTTGTCGGTAGTGACCAGCGTTTCGCCTGCCGCGGTCGCGGCTGCTGCGTCGACGCAGGTCGAGTCGCCGCGGACTGCGGTCACGGTGTCGCCACCCAGCAGCTTGCCGGAATCGGAGACTTCCTTGATCGCCATCTCGGCACCCTGCGCCATCGGCGGGGCGAGCGATTCAAGCGGGCCGGTAAAGCCCAGCAGGACGCCCATCTTCACGTCATCGGCATATGCGCCAGTCGCGCCAAGCGCGATCGCAGCCGAAGCCAGAAGCAGTTTTTTCATGTGTTCACTCCCGTGTTGGAACTCGCGTTCTTGCGCGAGGTTAGTGCGCGGTTTGTCAAATGTGAAGAACCGCGAGTGGGGCGATGACGCGAAAAACGGACCCGAAGGTCAAGGTGCGCGCAATGCGACGTAACGGCAATTTGGGGTTATGTGCAAATTCGTGAAAGCCGCGGGGGGAGATTGCGCAATTTTCAGTCGAGCGAGTCTTCCGGCCCTAAATCCACGGTGGAGTCCAGGCTTTCCTTTTCGCCCGCAGCGCTCGCGCCGCGTTCACGGTAGGGTGTGGTCTGGTAATGCGCGCGGTAGCATTTCGAGAAATGCGATGGGCTCGCAAAGCCGCAGGCCATGGCCACGTTGATCACGCTCATTTCCGTTTGCATCAACAGGTTACGCGCCTTTTGCAGGCGCAATTCCATGTAGTAGCGCTTCGGCGAGCGGTTGAGGTAGCGACGGAACAGCCGCTCCAGCTGGCGCGCGGACATGCCCACTTCGGTCGCGAGCGTCGCGGGGCTGATCGGGTCTTCGATATTGCGCTCCATCCGGCCGATGACCTGTGCGAGCTTGGGGTGGCGCACGCCGATCCGGGTGGGAATCGACAGCCGCTGCGTGTCGCGATCCGAGCGGATCGAGGAATGGATCAGCTGATCGGCGACGGTATTGGCCAGTTCTTCGCCGTGATCGCGGGCGATCAGCCGCAGCATCAGGTCGATCGAGGCGGTGCCGCCCGCCGTCGTTACCCGGTTGCCGTCGATCACGAAGACGCCCTTGGTCAGCTCGATATCGGGGAAATCCTCGGCGAAGGCGTCGACATTCTCCCAGTGGATCGTCGCGCGTTTGCCGTCGAGCAGCCCTGCGCGGGCCAGCGCATAAGAGCCGGTGCACAGGCCCCCGATCGTCGCGCCACGCCGCGCCTCGCGCCGGAGCCAGTTCAAAAGCGGCTTGGTTACCGCCTCGGCCACGTCGATGCCGCCGCAGACCAGCACCATCGTATCGCGGCCCAGTTCCTCCAGCCCGATATCGGTACGGAAGGTCGTGCCGTTCGAGCAGGTGACATCCTCGCCGGTTTCCGAGGCCAGTTTCCACGTATAAAGCGTGCGGCCCGAAACCTGGTTGGCGAGGCGCAGCGGCTCGATGGCGCTGGCGAAGGCCATCATCGTGAACCGGTCGAGAAGCATGAAGACGACCGAGCGCTGGCGCGCGTCCGGGGCGATCCGGATCATCCCCTGCGAAGGGGCTGGGCGACGGGTGGGGCGGGGATCAGGCATGTCGTCAATCCGTCATCTGTGGTGAATCACCGAAACAGGAAATTGGGGCCCGCCGCAAGAGGGGGAACTTACGGAGGGGCCCGCAGGCGTGCGGAAATGCAATTTCGGGTTTGTTTCCCTGACCCGCGCCGTCTATAAGCGGCGCCGAATGAAACGACCACGCTTTTGGAGGATCAGATGGGCAAGGGTTGGAGCAAATCGGACTGGCGCGCGAAACCGCGGGTTCAGATGCCCGACTATCCCGATCAGGGGGCGCTGAACGCTGTCGAGGCACAGCTGTCGCGGATGCCGCCGCTGGTCTTCGCGGGCGAGGCACGTACGCTGAAGGCGGAGCTGGCGAAAGCCGCGCGCGGCGAGGCATTCCTGCTTCAGGGCGGCGATTGCGCCGAGTCCTTCGGGGAATTCTCGGCCGATAACATTCGCGACACCTTTAAGGTGATGCTGCAGATGGCGGTCGTGCTGACCTGGGGCGCGAAGGTTCCGGTCATCAAGGTCGGCCGCATGGCGGGGCAGTTCGCCAAGCCGCGTTCGGCACCGACCGAGACCATCGACGGCACCGAGCTGCCGAGCTACCGCGGCGACATCATCAACGGCTTCGAATTCACCTCGGAGGCGCGTCTGCCCGATCCGAACCGGATGCTGCAGGCCTACACGCAGGCGGCCGCGTCGCTGAACCTGCTGCGCGCCTTCTCGACCGGTGGTTTCGCCGACATCCACCGCGTACAAAGCTGGATCGCGGGCTTCACCGATGCCGACGACGCCGAGAAATATCGTCAGGTCGCCGATCAGATCTCGGAGGCGATGGACTTCATGCGGGCCGCGGGCGTGACCTCGGAAACCGCGCATGAGCTGGCTTCGGTCGATTTCTACACCTCGCACGAGGCGCTGCTGCTGGAATATGAAGAGGCGCTCTGCCGCATCGATTCCACTTCCGGCCTGCCGATCGCGGGCACCGGCCACATGCTCTGGATCGGCGACCGCACCCGTCAGCCCGACGGCGCGCATGTCGAATTCGCACGCGGCGTGCAGAACCCGATCGGTCTGAAATGCGGCCCCACCACCACCGAGGACGACCTCAAGGTGCTGATGGAGAAGCTGAACCCGGAAAACGAGGCGGGCCGTCTGACCTTGATCGCGCGCTTCGGCGCGGGCAATGTCGGCGATCACCTGCCGCGCCTGATCCGCACGGTCGAGGCCGAGGGCGCGAATGTCGTCTGGTCCTGCGATCCGATGCACGGCAACACGATCAAATCGGCCTCGGGCTTCAAGACCCGTCCGTTCGAGTCCGTGCTGCGCGAGGTGAAGGAATTCTTCGCGATCCACAAAGCCGAGGGCACGATCCCCGGCGGCGTGCATTTCGAGATGACCGGCAAGGACGTGACCGAATGCACCGGCGGCGTGCGCGCCGTGACCGATGGCGATCTGTCCTCGCGCTACCACACCGCCTGCGACCCGCGTCTGAATGCGAGCCAGTCGCTGGAACTGGCCTTCCTCGTCGCCGAGGAACTGCAGGACCGCCGCAAGTTCGCGAAAGCCGCGTCGCAATAAGCGCGCGCCGCGCTGCGGCAGGTTTCAACGGATTGATTGGCCCGGACCTTTGTGTCCGGGCCTTTTTCAAGTGTGGCGCTGCAGAGAATAATCAAAGCGTGATAGGAAGTTGCGGGCTGTAGCTGAGCGCCAGCGCGAGGGCTTCTCTACCCCTCCTGACGCACCACCCGGAACATAGCGCGGCGCTCGTCCGGTGTCATCTCTGCCAGATGCTCGGCGCGGGTTTTTGGGCGTGGCGTGTAGGGCGTCTGGCCCTCGGCGAAGCCCGAACTGGCGGGCATCGGTGCGGGCTGCTCGAATTGGGGCGCGGCGCGGAAATCGCGTCCGGCAGGTTTGGGCTGGGGCGGCATCTCCAGCTGCTTGATCCGGGCGCCCGTGACCGTGAAGCGGCGCGGGGCGCGGCCTGCATCGTGGATGTCTTCCGCCTCGCCCGTATTGCGCAGAGGCTCTGCCACGAAACATCCCAGCACCCGCGTCACCGCGCCGAAATCATCCGTCAGCGGCAGCATCACCAGATGGCCCGCCAGCCCCGGCTTGCCGATCCCGGCCTCCGAGACCAGCTGCGCCTCGGCGATCGCGGGGCGCGCGAAGACGGCCTCGGTCAGATCGGCGATCTGCTTGCGGCCTTCGGGCGCGAACAGCGAGGTCAGGGGCATCCCGCGCACCTCCATCCCCATCAGGTCGCAAATATGCTGGCCCGCGAGACGAAACCGCCCCATGCCCGGTGCGACCCGTTCGAGGATGAAGGCGAATTCCAGCGCGCGGTCGATGCCGCGCGGATCGATATCGGCGCGCGCGGGCATCGGCCGGCCGGCCAGCAGCGCTTCCCAATAGGCGCGCAGCTCGTTCCCGATCCGGCGACCTTTGGCCGAGGCGGGGGATGCGGCGTTGCTGTCGGTCTCGCGATCCATTTCAATCACCCTTGCTTCGTCCCGCGCGGCACGGGCGCGGGGTGGCTGTCTCGCGCCCGGCGATCGGGCGGCATGTGCCGCCTTGCGGTTGACCGTCAGGGCGAAATCGTTACTGAACTCTTACCAAGGCCAAGTTAGGCCATTTTTTCGTCACATGGGGAAAGAAACTCTTAAATGGTTAAACCCGCTCCAGAGCCGCGCCCGGAGGGGGCGCCCGCCGCCGCTACCGTCTCGATGACCGGATTTGCCGCCGGACAGGGGAGCGGCGCGGGGCATGATTGGAGCTGGGATCTGCGCTCGGTCAATGGCAAAGGGTTCGACCTGCGGCTGCGGCTGCCCGATATCGAGGGGCTGGAGCCGACTCTGCGCAAGGCGGTGGGCGAACGCGTCGCGCGGGGCAATGTCACGCTGAACCTCAAGCTCACGCAGGCCGCAGGCAGTGCCGCGATGCGGATCGAGCCCGACGTGCTCAATGCCGCCCTTGCTGCCGTCGACAGGGTCGAGCGCGCCGCCGAGCGCAAGGGCGTGGCGCTGGCGCCGCTCAAGCCGAGCGATCTGATGGCGATGCGCGGAGTGGTCGATCACTCGGGCGGCACGATCGAGGATCCCGCGGCACTGCTGGCCGCACTGCTTGAGAGTTTCGAGCCCGTTCTGGAGAGTTTTGTCGCGATGCGCCGCGAAGAAGGCGCCCGGACCGGCGCCTTGCTGGCCGCGCGCATCGACGAGATCGCCGCGCTGACCGACGAGGCCGCTGATGCTGCTGCCGCGCGCGCCCCGAAAGCCGCAGAGACGCTGAAGGCCGCGCTTGCGCGGGTGATGGAGGCCACCGAGGCCGATCCCGACCGGGTCGCGCAGGAGCTGGCCCTGATCGCGATCAAGGCCGATGTCACCGAAGAGATCGAGCGGCTCCGCGTCCATGTCGAGGCCGCGCGTGCGCTTCTGGCCGAGACCGGCCCCGTGGGCCGCAAGTTCGAGTTTCTCGCGCAGGAATTCGTCCGCGAGGCCAATACGCTGTGCTCGAAATCGGGCGATGCGGAGTTGACGCGGATCGGTCTGGCGTTGAAATACGCGATCGACCAGCTGCGCGAGCAGATTCAGAACGTAGAGTAATTTCGATGCCCGATACCAGCCGCCGCGGCCTTCTCATTATCCTTTCTTCGCCCTCGGGCGCAGGCAAATCCACGCTGGCCAAGCGGCTGATGACCTGGGACCCGACGCTGCGCTTCTCGATCTCGGCCAC
Organism: Thioclava sp. F36-6; assembly: GCF_002020305.1. Lineage (NCBI taxonomy): Bacteria > Pseudomonadati > Pseudomonadota > Alphaproteobacteria > Rhodobacterales > Paracoccaceae > Thioclava > Thioclava sp. F36-6. Next base: position 277,520 of record NZ_MPZX01000003.1, read on the forward strand.
GACCCGCGATCCGCGTCCGGGCGAGAGCAACGGGGTGGAGTATTTCTTCAAGTCCCGCGCCGAGTTCGAGAAGATGGTCGATCAGGGCGACATGCTGGAACATGCCGAGGTGTTCGGCAATTTCTACGGCACGCCGAAAGGGCCGGTGGAGGCCGCGATGGGCGAGGGGCGCGATACGCTGTTCGACGTCGATTGGCAGGGCGGGCAGCAGATCCGCAACTCCTCGCTGGGCAAGGACGTGGTCTCGATCTTCATCCTGCCGCCCTCGATTGCGGCGCTGGAAGAGCGGCTGCGCAGCCGTGCGCAGGACAGCGATGCCGTGATCAACGGCCGGATGGAAAAATCGCTCGCCGAAATCAGCCATTGGTCGGAATATGACTATGTTCTGGTCAATGACGATCTTGACCGCGCCGAAGAGCAGTTGCGCACCATCCTGACCGCCGAGCGCAGCCGCCGCGACCGTCAGACCGGGCTGAATGAATTCGTGCGAAAACTGAACAGGGAATTCGAGACGAGATGATTTACGAACTGGACGGGATCGCGCCCGAAATCGCCGAAGACGCATGGGTCGCGCCGGACGCCAATCTGATCGGCAAGGTGGTGCTGGAGGCTGAGGCCTCGGTCTGGTTCGGCGCCACGCTGCGCGGCGATAACGAGGAAATCCGCGTGGGCGCGGGTTCGAATATTCAGGAAAACGTCGTCTGCCACACCGATATGGGCTTTCCGCTGGTGATCGGCGCGAATTGCACGGTCGGGCACAAGGCGATGTTGCATGGCTGCACGATCGGGGACGGCTCGCTGATCGGCATGGGGGCGACGGTGCTCAACGGCGCGAAGATCGGCAAGGGCTGCCTGATCGGCGCGGGCGCGCTGATCACCGAAGGCAAGGAAATCCCCGATGGCAGCCTCGTGATGGGCGCGCCGGGCAAGGTGGTCCGCCAGCTCGACGAGAAGGCGCTGCAGGCGCTGCTGGGCTCGGCCGCGCATTACCGCGAAAACGCTGCGCGCTTCTCGAAGGGGCTCAAAGCGATCGGTTAATTGTCGCGAAACTCATCTACCGGCAGGGTGAAGATGTCGAAGTCGAGCTGGGGATGCGCGGCGCGCACCTCCTGCCGGATGGCTGAGATATTGGGCAGCGGGCGGGAATAGGCTCGCAGCTTGCCGGTGAACCCGAATTCCTCGAGCCGCTTCGCGAGGTCGAGAATGTCGAACCTCTCCGACAGAAGCGGAGCCAGCACCAGTTCGGGGCGCAGCTTCACCATCTTTTGCGCGGTGATCTGGTCGTATTGAAGCACCTGAATCGCCTGGCCGGAGATCTCTTTGAGCGAAGACGGCAGCTCACGCGCGGGGTCGACCAGCAGCAGGTTGCTGGTCTCAGACGCCTTCACACATTGAAAGAGAACGGCTTGTAAGGCGAGACGGGAACGGGGGGTTCTTGACATAGTAATAGTGCAAACCTCATCGCCCCCGCGGTGTAAGTGACAGGACCCGGAAAGGCCCCATGAAATACACGTCTAGGTTTAGCTTTTTTCCACCTACTTCACAAGCCATCGATTGTTAACCGCGAAGCGTGAGTTGCAGAACCGAAGCGGTGTTCGGTTTTTTGCGCATGGCAAGGCTTTACAGGTCGCGTCGCATCGCTCAAACCTTGCCGCGACGGCGATGGCAGGCGGGGAGACATGGCAATGAGCCAAGGGGCGATCGGACAGGTTCTCGACGCGCTGCCGAGCGCGGTTTTGCTGATCGGGCGCGACGAGCGGATCGCGCAGGGCAATCTTGCCGCCAACCGGCTTTTCGGCACGCAGTTTCTGGGGCGTCCCTATGTGACGGTGCTGCGCCAGCCCGGTTTCGGCGCGGCGGTGAGCGCGGCGCTGCGCGGTGCGCGGCCCGATCCGGTGCGCCTGCGGCTGCACCCCACCGGTCAGGCCGAGACGATCACGCTGGTGCATTTCTCTCCACTGCCGCCCGCGCCCGAAGGGCCGCTTGCCACGAATTCGGTTCTGGCAAGCTTCGAGGACATCACCGCGCTCGAATCCGCCGAAGCGATGCGGCGCGATTTCGTGGCCAATGTCAGCCATGAGTTGCGCACGCCGCTGACCGCGCTGATGGGCTTCATCGAGACGCTGCGCTCAAGCGCGCGCGACGATGCGGCGGCGCGGGATCGGTTCCTGTCGATCATGGAGCGCGAGGCGGCGCGGATGAACCGTCTGGTGGGCGATCTTCTGTCGCTGAGCCGCGTCGAGGGCGAGGAACGGATGCGCCCGACAACCAAGGTCGATCTGGCGCTGGTTCTCAAGGGGGTCACGCAGACGCTCGAACCCGTCGCCGAGGCGGCACAGGTGAAGCTGATCTCCGAGGGCGAGACCGGGGCTTTGCCGGTGCAGGGCGATCCCGATCAGCTGACGCAGGTCTTCTCCAACCTCGTGGAGAACGCGATCAAATATGGCGGGCAGGGCGGCGAGGTGCGGCTGCGCGTCTCCGCGATCGCGCATGAACCGGTGCTGCGCGGCAAAGCCTATCGCGTCGATGTGATCGACCGCGGCGAGGGGATCGACGAACAGCATCTGCCGCGCATCACCGAGCGCTTCTACCGCGTCGACACCCACCGCTCGCGCGAGAAGGGCGGCACCGGGTTGGGGCTCGCCATCGTCAAGCATATCGTGGCGCGCCACCGTGGGCGCTTCCGCGTCGACAGCAAGAAGGGCGAGGGCAGCTGCTTCACCGTGATCCTGCCCGCGGTCTGAGGGCGCGCCGGGGCGACCCGGTTGCGGCCCGCGAAAAGCGCGGAGCTTCTATCACTTCCGCGTCGCGCTCCCTTGAACCGGGAGGCGCAAACCGATAGCTTTAGAGCAACTTCAAATCGGAGGGCGTAATCATGGCGCCCAAGCGTCCCCGGTCGGCGGGCGCGCTCCCGACAGCTGCATCGCCCGCGCGGGCGGTGAAACCGGCTCAGGTCGAGTCCCCCGCGACCAAATCCGCCAAGTCCGGCGAGGGGCTATATGCCGCTCTCGACCTTGGCACCAACAGTTGCCGGATGCTGATTGCCCGTCCACGGGGTTCTCAGTTTCAGGTGGTGGATAGCTTCTCAAAAGCCGTCCAGCTGGGCCAAGGTCTTGAAACCTATGGCCGGTTGTCGCGCAGCTCGATGTCGCGGACCGTTCAGGCATTGCAAATCTGCCGACGCAAGATCGAAACCCACGGGGTCACCCGGATGCGTCTTGTGGCGACCGAGGCCTGCCGCCGGGCCAAGAACGCGCGCGATTTCATCCGCTATGTGCGCCGCGAGACCGGCCTGCCGCTGGAGATCATCCCGCCCGAGGAAGAGGCCCGGCTGGCCGTGATCTCCTGCGCCTCGCTGGTGTCACCCAATTCCGAGCAAGTGCTGGTGGTCGATATCGGCGGCGGCTCGACCGAGCTGGTCTGGATTGACCTCGAAGATGTGCCGCCCGGCGACCGAGCCCGCGCGATCATGCGGCTCTCGCAAGGGTTCAACCAGCCCGACGGGCCGGACCCGGCGGCGCGGGTGGTGGACTGGATTTCGGTGCCGCTGGGGGTCGCGACGCTCAAGGATCAATTCGCCGATGTCGAGGACGATGCCGCGCGCTTTGCGCTGATGAGCTGGTTCTTCGAGGAGAAGCTCGCGGACTTCACGCCCTATGCGGCGGGCAGCCCGCAGGACGGGTTCCAGATCATCGGCACCTCGGGCACCGTCACCACCGTTGCGGCCTGCCACCTCAACCTGAAGCGTTACGACCGCAACCGGGTCGACGGGCTGACGATGACCTCGGGAGAGATCGACGCGGTGATCCGCTCCTTCCTGCAACTCGGCCCCGCCGGGCGGCGCTCGGATCCGCGGATCGGGCGCGACCGGCACACTTTGATTATGTCGGGGGCTGCAATCCTGCAGGCCCTGATGCGGGTCTGGCCCACCGACCAGATGTCCATTGCCGACCGTGGCCTGCGCGAGGGGCTCCTCTATGCGCAAATGGCCGGAGACGGCGTGTTAGAAGAGATGAAATGATGGCGAAGACACCCAGCGGCAAGAACACTTCCGGACGCGGGCAGCGCGACCTGCGCGTGCGCGTGAAGACGGCGAAGGGGCGCAGGCTGTCCTCGACCCTCTGGCTCGAGCGGCAGCTCAACGACCCTTACGTGCAGCGCGCGAAGAAAGAGGGCTATCGCGGACGCGCGGCCTACAAGATCCTCGAACTGGACGACAAGTATCGCTTTCTCGTGCCCGGCGCGCGGGTGGTCGATCTGGGCTGCGCGCCCGGCGGCTGGTGTCAGGTGGCCGTCAAGCGCGTGAACGCCTTGGGCGAGAAATCGGGCAAGAAGGTCGGCACCGTTCTGGGCGTCGACCTGCAGGAGGTCGATCCGATCCCGGGGGCCGAGATCCATGTGCTCGATTTCCTCGAGGAAGGCGCCGACGACAAGGTCAAGGAATGGCTCGGCGGGTCTGCGGATGTGGTGATGTCGGATATGGCGGCCTCGTCCTCGGGGCACCAGAACACCGATCACCTGCGCATCATCACGCTGTGCGAAGCGGCGGCGGAGTTCGCCTTCGACGTGCTCGAAGAGGGCGGCACTTTCGTCGCCAAGGTCCTCGCAGGCGGTGCGGAGCAGGGGCTGATGACGATCCTGAAGAAAAACTTCACCAAGGTCGCCAATGTGAAACCACCGGCTTCGCGCTCGGACAGCTCGGAGAAATTCGTGGTCGCCCAAGGATTTCGCGGGCGGCGGCACGAGGAGGACTGAGCCGCGACTGTCTCACCCCCGAGACAGGTGCCGGGCCGCTCAGCGGGAATTTACGTTGTGTAAGGTCCGAATCGGCCTAACCTGCTTGGGCTTTCATAGGCTGCGCAAGAGAGGGAGGCTTTCGCATGCCGTCACTGCATACAGGCGTTCCGCGCCAACATGCCGATATCGTGCGCGAGGTCGTCTCTTCGCCGAAATCCGCCACGCGGGCGGGGTTCGCGGCCAGCTGGCGCCGCTCGATGATCCATCATCGCATCGACCCCGAAACCGGCGGGCGCAACGAGCGTCTGACCCAGGCCGAGATGCGCGAGCGCCGCGAGCGGGCGGGTCTGATGATGCGGATCGCCTCGCCGGTGCTCGACCGGCTGTCGCGCGCGGCAGGCGATGCGGGCTGCACGGTTCTGCTGTCCGATGCGGGCGGGCTGGTGCTGGATGAACGTCTGCGCGACGCCGATGTCGATGACTTTCATTCCTCGAACCTCGCGCCCGGTTCGGACTGGTCCGAAGGGGTCGAGGGCACCAACGGCATCGGCACCTGCGTGGCCGAGGCGCGCCCCGTCACCGTCTGGCGCGATCAGCATTTCCGCACCCGCAACACCGTGCTGACCTGCATGGGCTCGCCCATCTTCGGCGCACAGGGCGATCTGGCGGGGGTGATCGATGTCAGCTCCGCGCGTTCGGACATGACCGAGGGCTATGCGCGGCTCGTGGCGCTGACCGTGCAGGATGCGGCGCACCGGATCGAGGCGGACCTGTTCCGCGCCTCCTATGACGGCGCGCGCATCCTCTCGACCGGCTCGGGCGAGACCGGGGCGCAGGGCGTGATGCTGCTGGCGCTCGACCGCGACGATCTGGTCGTCGGCGCCACCCGCGCCGCGCGGCGGCACCTTGGCATCGAGGCGGGCCAGATCGGCCAGCTTCCGGCGTCGGACCTGCTGGAACACGGCATCCGCAACGGGCTGGAAGAGGCGCAACGCTCCGAAATGGCCCGCGCACTGGCCCGCAACGGCGGCAATGTCTCGGCGGCGGCGCGCGATCTCGGCATCGGGCGGGCGACCTTCTACCGCAAGGCCAAGGCACTCAATCTCGGCGTCTGAGCGGCAGGGGAACGGGCAGGGTGCCTAGCCTCAGGAACACGTTTGCTCTCAACTCAGGGTCGCCCTGATCGCGCGCGCCAGATGCGCCGAGGCCACGACCCCGTCGATCAACGGAACGCGGGTTCTCTCGAAGAGATCGGCGCGCAGATGCGACATGCCTGCGCATCCCATCGCGACCGCGCGCGCGCCCTCTCTCCCGGCTGCGGCGATCTCCTCGGAGAGGCGCGCGCGGACCGGCTCGGATCCCTCTTCGACGGCCAGCACCGGGATCCCACTCGCGCGCACCGCGATGCACGCGCCCGCAAGCCCGTACTGCGCGATATTCTCCTCGAGGACCGGCACGGATACCGGCAAGGTCGTTACCACCGAGAACGCCCCGAACGCCAGCGCACCGATCACATAGGCGGCCTGACCGATCCCGATCACCGGGCAATGCGCGGCGGCGCGCAGCTCCTCAAGCCCGGTATCGTCGAAACAGGCGATCACGATCAGATCGGCGCCAAGCACCTTCGCCTCGGGCAACAGTTTCTTTAGCCCGATCACGGCATTCGCGCCATCCTCGGGCCCCTCGATGGCGGGTGGCCCCTCCGCATTCGTCCAGCCGACGATCTCGGCGTCAGGCAAAGCGGCCCGCGCGATGCCCACGATCTGATCGGTCATCGACGCCGTCGAATTCGGGTTGATGTACAGAATGCGCATCTGGGATCAAACGCCTTTCCCGGCATCCGAGCCAAGCCGGGCGCGCCGCCGTGCCATCACCCAGGCGGCGATCAGGAACGCCCCGATGATCAGCAGTGAAAACGCCGTGGTCAGGGTGCCCAGGGCATAGACCACGGGCGTCGTCACATTCGTCGTCATCCCGAATATCTCGAGCGGAAGCGTGTTGTAGCTGCCCGCCGTCAGAAGCGTGCGCGCGAATTCATCATAGCTCAGCGTGAAGCCGAACAGTGCCACCCCGATGAGCGACGGCGCGATGATCGGCAGCACCACGAAGCGGATCGTCTGCCATGCGCTCGCGCCCTGATCGCGCGCGGCTTCCTCGAAGCTTTTGTCGAACCGGTTGAAGACGGCGAACATGATCAGCAGGCCGAAGGGCAGCGTCCATGTCAGCTGTGAGCCGAAACCCGAGGTTGCCCAATGCACCTTCAATCCGAGCTGGTTGAAGATCAGCCCCACGCCCAGAGAGATCAGGATCGAGGGGATCACCAGCGAGGCGATCGTCAGGTAGAAGAGGATGCCGGAGCCCGGGAATTTCTTGCGAAATGCGAGGCCCGCCATGACCGAGACGACGACCGTCGTCACCATGACCAACAGGCCGAGCATGAAGGACCGCCGGAACGCGCCCCAGATATCGCCCACGGCCTGCTGCTGGAACAGTTCGTGGAACCAGTTGAGCGATACGCCCCGCATCGGGAAGGTCAGCCCGCCTTCCGGCCCCTGAAAGCTCAGGATGCCGATCGTGATCGTCGGCCCGTAAAGTAACAGCACGAAAAGCGCGAAGATGACGGTCAGGACATAGAAGCTGCGCGGACGTTTCTCCATGGCTCAAAGCTCCTTGCGGATGTTGACGAAGCGCAGCAGGATTCCGATCACGATCAGCACGGTGCAGAGCAGCACCACCGCCGTCGCGGCCGCAGACGGGTATTGCAGCAGCGCGATGTCGTTGGAGATCAGCCGCCCCACATTGGCCCGCTGCGACCCTGACATGAAGCGCACGGTGATGAAGTCGCCCATCACCAGCGTCAGCACGAAGATCGTGCCGATCATGATGCCGGGTTTGGTCAGCGGGATGATCACATGAACCAGCGTCTGGAACCCGCTCGCACCGTTGTCGCGCGCCGCCTCGATCAGGTTGCGGTCGATCCGCATCATCGTGTTGAAGATCGGCACGACCATGAACAGCGTGTAGAGATGCACGAAGGCGAGGATCACCGAGAAATCGGAATAGAGCAGCCACTCCAGCGGCTGGTCGATCACGCCCCATGAAATCAGCGTCTGGTTGGCAATCCCGTTGCGCCCGAGGAACGGGATCCATGAGATCATGCGGATGATGTTCGAGGTCCAGAACGGGATCGTGCAGAGCAGGAACAGCGCGATCTGCATCGTCTGGCTGCGGATTTGAAAGGCGAGGTAATAGGCGACCGTGAAGCCGATCGCGAGCGTCATCGCCCATGTCAGGAAGGCGTATTTGAAGGTCGCGGCGAAGACCTTGTAGGTCACCGGCGAGCCGAACAGGAACTCGTAATTCTCAAGACTGAAGGCGGGGATGATCGAGAATTCGGTCGCCTGCCAGAAGCTGACGATCACGATGGTAATGATCGGCGCGACCAGAAAGCCCAACAACACCACCGTCAGGGGTGCCGCCTGCAACCATCCCGTCACCGTCTCGCGGGTCACTTTCATCGCGATCCTGCCCTTCGACTTGGCTCAAATATCCTCGGGGGGTGTGGGGGGCGGATAGCCCCCCACCACGGTCATCACGAGGCGATGAACTCGTTCCACTTGCGAACCATGTACTGGTTCTCGTCCATCACGGCGTTCCAGCACGCGACATGGCCCATTCGGTCGTAGAAGGAGCCGCCGTCGCGGGTCTCGCCGGCTTCGGCCAGCTTGTCGCCGGTCGGGCTGGTGATCACATCGGTCGCCGGCTTGCCTTCGAACCAGTAGCCCCACTCGTTGTCGGACATGAAGTCCTTCGAGGTTTCCGGCACGGCCGAGTAATAGCCCTGACGCATCAGGTAGCCGCCGACCCAGCCCGAGAGATACCAGTTGATGTACTCATAGGCCGCATCGAGCTCCATGCCCGAGAGCGACTTGGACAGGCCGAGACCGCCGCCCCAGCTGCGATAGCCCTCTTTCAGGGGCTGGTAGACGCAGTCGATGCCGCGCGATTTCACCGCGGTGATCGCGGGCGACCACATCGACTGGATGACCACTTCGCCCGAGGCCATCAGGTTCACGCTCTCGTCGAAGGTCTTCCAGAAGGCGCGGAACTGGCCGTTCTTCTTCGCCTCGGTGAAGATCGCCATGGTCTTGTCGATCTCTTCGCGGGTCATGTTGCCCTTGTCGCCATACTGGATCTCGCCCATCGCTTCGCAGACCATGGCCATGTCCATGATGCCGATCGAGGAGATGTCGAGGATCGAGGCCTTGCCCTTGAACTCGGGGTTCAGAAGTTCGGTCCAGCTCTCGATCGGGCGACCGATCAGGTCGGGGCGGATGCCCAGCGTGTCGGCGTTGTAGATGGTCGGGATCAGCGTCATCCAGCCGGTTTCCTGATCGGCGAAGGTGGTGCCGCCGGGGCCCTCGACGAAGCCTACGGTCGAGGGCGCGGTGCCTTGGGCGATCACGCTCTCGGGCGTCAGCTTGCCGGATTTGAAGATGCCGACGATCTTGTCGTAATTCTTGATCTTCGAGGTATCCATCGCCTGCAGGTTGCCGGTCGGCCAGACCTTCTTGCAGATCCAGTATTCGATATCGGCGATGTCGAAGCTGTCGGGCTGGGTGGCCGCGCGCTGGGTCACCGCGTCGGAATCGAGCGCGGTCATCTCGAGCGTGAAGCCAAGGTCTTCCTTCACCTTGTTGGCCACGTCGTTGAGGTTCGACACGCCGGTGCCGAACTGGCGCAGCGTGATGTTCTTGATTTCCTGCGCCCAGATCATCGGCGCGGGCAGGGCGGAGGCGCCAAGCGCGGCCGCCCCGGTTTTGAGAATCGAGCGGCGGGTATAACCGGTTTTCGACATTGTCACTTATCCCTCTGTTGGAGTGTCGATTTCAGGCACGGAGGCGGTGCAGCCGCCCCTCATCCCAAGCAAGACGCACTTGCTCGCCCGGGTTTATGTCGTTGGAATAGAAGGCCTCGTCGCTCATCAGCGCGATGATCGGCTCTTGGCCCTCGGCCTGGGCCGTCACCGCGACGCGGTCGCCCTGATATTCGATCGCACTGACCGTCGCGGGCATCCCCTCGGCGCCAAGGCGCACCGCATCCGAACGGATCGCATGGAGCTGCCCGTCGAGCGTGACCACGTTGTGACCGCCCATGAAGCGCGCCACGAATTCGGTCCGGGGCGTGTTGAAGACCTCGCGCGCGGGTCCGGCCTGTTCGATGACGGCATTGTTCATGACCACGACCTCGTCGGCGAGCGCGAGCGCTTCGTCCTGCCCGTGGGTGACATGAAGGAAAGTGATGCCGAGCTCACGCTGCAGCCGCTTGAGCTCGGCACGCATCCGCACCCGCAGGAAGGGGTCGAGCGCGGAAAGCGGTTCGTCGAGCAGCAGCACTTCCGGTTCGGTGACCAGCGCCCGCGCCAGCGCGACGCGTTGCTGCTGCCCGCCGGAGAGCTGCGTGGGAAGACGCTCGGAGAGATGCGCCATATCGACGAGTTCGAGAAGCTCCATCGCCTTGGCATGGCGCGCGGTCTTGTCGACGCCCTTCATCCGCAGCGAGAACGCGACATTGTCCTTGACCGAAAGGTGCGGAAAGAGCGCGTAGTTCTGAAACATCATCGCCGTGCCGCGCTTGGCCGGGGGCAGGGCGGAGACATCAACGCCGTTCAGGCGGATCGCGCCTTCGCTCACGCTTTCATGGCCCGCGATCATCCGCAGCGTCGAGCTCTTGCCGCAGCCCGAGGGGCCGAGCAGGCAGACATAGCTGCCCGGCGCGAAGACATGGTTGATCGCGTCCACCGCGACCGTGTCGCCGTAGCGCTTCGTCAGGTTCACCAGCTCGAGATCATGTGCCGTTCGCATCGCATCGCTTCCCTTCGATCTGGGTTCAGCCTTCGGTGCGAACCGGACCGCTCGCCATCATTTTCCGAACTCACGGTGCCGTGAATCCGACCTTGCCTCGAATTTGAGCAGAAAAATTTTCTGCATGCGCAAAATTACGACACAACATTGTATACAATCCGAATCGAAGCGATCCAGCTTGTCCTCCGCGGATCGCCCGGGGCATCGTGTGAACGAAAGGAACTCAAGATGAACGACCCGCTCCCCGCCGCCCCGATGCCCGATACGATCGCCAATGATCTGGCGCTCGCGATTCACGAGCATCGGCTGATGCCGGGCACAAAGCTGTCGGAAGAGGAGCTGGGGGAGATATACGGTGTCTCGCGGACCATCATCCGCGCCGCGCTGCAGCGGCTGGCCCATGACCGGCTGGTGGAACTCAAGCGCAACCGCGGGGCCTATGTCGCGCAGCCCACGGTGCGCGAGGCGCGCGAGGTGTTCGAGGCGCGCGCTCTGCTCGAGCCGCGCACCGCGCGCTCGGCCGCCGAGCGGATCACCGAGGACGACCTCGCGGCGCTTCAACGTCATATCGACGAAGAGCACGCGGCGATCGACGATGGCGAAGCGGGCCGGGCGCTCTTTCTGTCGGGGCAGTTCCATCTCGAGATCGCACGGATTGCCGATCAGGCCACGATCACCGAATTCATCACCCAGCTGGTCGCGCGGTCTTCGCTGATCATCGCGCTTTATTGGCACCGGCGCGGGGCCCTGTGCGAAAGCCACGCCCACCATGCCCTGATGCGCGCCTTTGCGGAACGCGATGCCGATTTGGCGGAGGAGCTGATGAAAAACCACCTTCTCGACCTCCTCAGCTCGCTCGACTTGCGAAACCGCACCTCCGCCCCTGCGAGCCTGCGTGAGGCCTTGGGGGCATGATCCTGCGCCATGCCGATCTGTCAGAGCTGGAGACGGTGCTCGACTGGGCCGCCGCCGAGGGCTGGAATCCCGGCCTCGCGGATGCCGAGGCTTTCTACGCAGCCGATCCCCAAGGGTTCTTCGTCGCGGAGGTGGATGGTGCGCCTGTGGCCGCGATCTCAGTCGTCAATCATGATGAGAAGAACGCCTTCTTGGGTCTCTATATCTGCAAGCCCGAAGTCCGGGGGCAGGGCATCGGGTTCGCCCTGTGGCAACATGCGCTGCGCCATGCGGGAGATCGCGGCGTCGGCCTCGATGGCGTGGCCGCGCAGCAGGACAATTACGCGCGTTCCGGGTTCCGACGTCAGGGCGCGAGCTTGCGGCTCACGGGCTTGCTTTCGCGCGAAGACGACACAGGCATCGTGCCGGCCGAGCATGCTGACCTCGAGCAGCTCATTGCGCTTGATGCGCGGGCAGGTGGCGTGCGGCGGGACGCTTTTCTGAGCCGCTGGCTCGCGCCCGGCCCATCCCGTCAGACCGTCCGGCTCAGCGATGGCACAGGCTTCGCGACCGTGCGGCAATGTCGCGAGGGGCTCAAGATCGGGCCGATCATTGCCGTGCGGAGTGACGATGCAATGCGGCTGGCACGCGCCGCGGCGCACCGCTTTCCGACTGCGCCCGTCTCAATCGATCTGCCTGAGAGCAACGCGATGCTCAGGGCCCGTCTGTCGGACTGCGGCTTCACCCCGGCTTTCGAGACGGCGCGCATGTATCGCGGCACCGCTCCGAAGACGACGGCATCCTTGCAGGCCATCGCAACGATGGAGCTTGGTTGAGCGCAGATCAAAGCGGTTCAGTCGCGGGTCATTTGGCCGCCTCGTCTCGCATAGATGCGCGCGGTTCGCTCAACGTCGCGCGCCGCGGTACGCGACTCGCTACGCTGCAGATTGTGCCGAAAGGGGCCGATGCAACCCGACCGAGCGCCGCGATGACGTTTCAATTGTTCGTGTATCCGAAGCGACCGGCATGCTTGCGAGGCGCAGCGCATCCGACCTCCCACCATCTGCGACTTCGTGAAGTAGGGCCAAGAAACATTGAGATTTCGCACCGTGTCTCCTGCGTTTCCAAGTGCGCCCTGATGAATTTTCCGAGGGCGCCCTGCGTCGCTATCGACACATGCCAGCGCGTTTAACCGATGCTTAACTCAAGTGTCGTTGAAGCAAGGGGAGAAGCACAGTATCGCTGAGGCTATCCAGACAAAAAGAAGACCGGACCTCCGCGAAGCAGGCATTTTTCCGCGAAAGGGATCTTGATGACGATGGGACGTATTCTGGCGGCGACGGCTTTGACCTCGCTTGCCGTCACACAGGTGCATGCACATGATCTCACTCAACGGATCGCGCTCGCGGGTCGCACGACGGTCTCCTACGGTCTCGCGCAGGCTCCCGCCGCCGCGCCCGGTTCGCCTGATACCACTTCGGGAAATACTGCGGACACTGCCGCGGCCAGCACGACATCGGTGACCGGCTCCAACAGCATGCTCTTGCTCCTTGGCCTTGGTGTGGTGGGGCTGGCCGCCGCTGCGGGGGGAGGAGGAGGCGGGTCCTCGAGCTCATCCGGCTCCTCGAGCAACACCCAGCCGCCGCCCTCGGGCAACGCGCCGTATACCGGCACTGGCGGCAGCGTCAGCAGTTTCGAGACCGACGAGTATTATGCAAGCGGCGGCCTTGCGCAGACCGAGGCAGCCTATCGCTATGCCGAGGGGGCCTATGGGCTGGGAACGCTCGTGTCGATCTACGACTCCGGCGCGGATGTGACCCATCCCGATCTCGCTGACAACATCGATGGCGCGCTCTCCTACAGCTATTTCGACAACACCTCTGACGTCACCGACACCGACGGGCACGGCACGCATGTGGCCGGGATCGTTGCCGGTGTGCAGAACGGGCAGGGGATCGAGGGGATCGCCTGGGGGTCCAAGCTGATGATCCTGCAAGGCGTCGGAGGCTCGGTGCCTGCGGGCAGCTACGCCGATGCGGTCACGCGCTCGGTCAATGCCGGTGCGGTCTCGATGAACAACAGCTGGGCCTATGTCGACGGTAATAACAAGACGCTCACGATCGACCAGTTTTCGAGCGCCGACCAGATCCGCCAACAGCTTGGGTCGGCCACCATCGACTCGCTCGACGCGGCGGCAAAGGCGGGCATGGTCAGCGTGTTCGCCGCGGGCAATGACGGTGGAGCCAATCCGAGCCTGATGGCGGGCCTGCCGGAGTATTTCCCGGAAATGGAAGGCTCGATACTTGGCGTCATGGCCGTGGACAGCAACCACCAGATCGCCAGTTTTTCCAACCGCTGTGGCGAGGCGATGAATTACTGTCTCGCCGCGCCGGGCGTGGATATCCTCTCGACCTATCCGAGCGATCTTGGAAGCGATTACGCCTATATGAGCGGGACCTCGATGGCGACGCCCTATGTCACCGGCGCGGTTGCGGTGCTCAAGAGCGAGTTCCCCGAGCTCACCGGTCAGCAGATCGTGCAGATCCTCGAAAACAGCGCAACCGATCTCGGTGCGGTGGGGATCGACCCGATCTATGGTTGGGGCGAGCTCAATCTCCGGCAGGCTCAGGCACCGGCCGGAACGCTGAAAGTCGAGACGACCAGCTCGCTCGACGGTCCCTCCGTGCCGGCCACCCAGAGCACGATCAGCGCAACCCGCGGCGTCGCAGGCGCCCTGCGCGCGACACTCTCCAATCAGCGGATGATCGTCACGGATGCCTATGATCGCGGCTATCACGTGGCGGCGAGCAGCTTCGTGGCCGACTATGCCGACGCCCGCGCCGCGCAGGCCTCCACCGAGACTTTCGCGATGGGGGCGACCGCTCCGGTCAATTTCAGCGCGGGCACCGGCACCCTGTCGCTGTCGCATGGCGATAGCTCCGCGATTGCCGGAACGAAATGGGTCGACAGTGCCGCGATGGCCGCGCCTTATTTGAAATCTTTCGACACCGCCTCCGCGATTCACTACGAAATCGGTCTCGGCGATGGCGTGTCGGCCTCGATTTCGCAGGCAGGCGGCGGCGCGGGCGATGTTACCTCGCAATATATCGCCGGTTCGCTCAATGCCCGGTTCGGCGCCAGCACGCTTTCGATGACCGTCGGCAACCTGCACGAAGACGGCGGTTTCCTGGGCACCTCGGTGGGGGGCGCGTTCGGCGGCGGGCTTTCGAGCAATACCCATTTCGTACAGCTCGGGATGAATGTCTCTCTCGGCGACGGGACGACTCTCGAGCTTACCGCAGCGAATGGCAACTCCAGCTTCTCCGGGAACGGTTTGCTCCAATCCGGGAGCGGGCTGAGGTCGAACGCCTATGCCATTGGCCTGAGCAAGACCGGTTTTCTGACCGGGGATGACCGCATCTCTGTCGGGGTTTCGACGCCGATCGCGCTCGCCTCGGGAAAATTGACGATGAGCGTTCCGACCGCTGTGGGCGCAGCCATCGGAAATACGCGCTCCGAAAAGGTCGTGATGACGACAGCCTCGGTGAATATCGAAAGCGCGGCCCCTCAGCCCGACCTGCAGATCGGCTATTCGCGCAAGGCCGGGATCGGTCGGCTCGGTGCGGGGCTCGTCTACGAGCCGGGGCAGAGTTCGGCGATGGGGGTTTCGCTGGGATGGACGGCGCGTTTCTGATCCGGCTTGGGCGGTCCTGAACGACTTGCCGTCGCGATCTCGACTCGTCTCAGAACTTCGCTTCCTGACGCGCGCGACACACGCCGTCTTCGATAGTCTCAGCGCCCCGGCAAATTCTCAATGCTGCGGCTGCACCTGTCTCAGGCGCGAGACAGATGATGCATTCCACCAGCGCAGAGCGGCTATGCGCAGGGCGCGCGGTTGGGCAGTCTGATCTCCATGGCGCGCAGCCCTGTCGGTTGCGTTCAATCTGGGAGGAAGACCAATGGCCAACGATATGGCACCTGAATTCAAGGGCGTTTCGGTTTCGCCGTTCCGCGACCGTTATGACAACTTCATCGGCGGCAAATTCGTGCCCCCGAAAAACGGCAAGTATTTCGACAACATCACCCCGATCACCGGCGGTAAGGTTTGCGAAGTCGCCCATTCGTCGGCGGAGGATATCGAAGCCGCGCTCGACGCCGCGCATGCCGCGAAAGACGCGTGGGGCAAGACCTCGGCTGCCGAGCGCTCGAACGTGCTTCTCAAGATCGCCGACCGGATCGAGGAAAATCTCGACCTGATCGCCGCCGCCGAGACCTGGGACAACGGCAAGCCGATCCGCGAGACCACGGCGGCCGACATTCCGCTCGCCGTCGACCATTTCCGCTATTTCGCGGGCGTTCTGCGCAGCCAGGAAGGCACGATGTCGGAGATCGACAACGACACCGTCGCCTATCACTTCCACGAGCCGCTGGGCGTTGTCGGCCAGATCATCCCGTGGAACTTCTCGGTGCTGATGGCGGCATGGAAACTGGCGCCGGCTCTGGCGGCGGGCAACTGCATCGTGCTGAAACCGGCCGAGCAGACCCCGGCAGCGATCCTCGTGGTGATGGAAGTCATCGCCGACCTGCTGCCCGATGGCGTCCTGAACATCGTCAACGGCTATGGCGCGGAAGTCGGCGCGGCGCTCGCGAGTTCCTCGCGCATCGCCAAGATCGCGTTTACCGGCTCCACCGCGACGGGTCGCAAGATCATGCAGGCCGCAACCGAGAACCTGATCCCGGTCACGCTGGAACTGGGGGGCAAATCGCCCAACATCTTCTTCTCGGACGTGATGGCCGAAGATGATGCCTTCCTCGACAAGGCGGTCGAGGGCTTCGTGCTGTTTGCCTTCAACCAGGGCGAGGTCTGCACCTGCCCGAGCCGTGCGCTCATTCAGGAAGACATCTACGAGAAGTTCATGGAGCGCTGCATCGCCCGCGTCGAAGCCATCAAGCAGGGCGATCCCCGCGCGATGGAGACGATGGTCGGTGCGCAGGCCAGCCAGGAGCAGCATGACAAGATCATGTCCTATCTGAGCATCGGTCGCGAAGAGGGGGCCGAGGTGCTGACCGGCGGTGATGCCGCACGCTTCAACGGCGATCTGGCGAACGGCTTCTACATCCAGCCGACGATCCTGAAGGGCCACAACAAGATGCGGGTCTTCCAGGAGGAAATCTTCGGCCCGGTGGTGTCGGTCACGACCTTCAAGGACGAGGCCGAGGCGCTCGAGATCGCCAATGACACGATGTACGGCCTTGGCGCCGGCGTCTGGACCCGTGACGGCTCGCGTGCCTATCGCTTCGGGCGCGGGATCGAGGCCGGGCGCGTCTGGGTCAACAACTACCACGCCTATCCGGCCCATGCGGCCTTTGGCGGGTACAAGCAATCGGGCATCGGTCGCGAGACCCACAAGATGATGCTCGATCACTACCAGCAGACCAAGAACATGCTGGTCAGCTACAACCCGAACAAGCTCGGGTTCTTCTGATAGGGTTTACCTCCCCAAACCCCGGGCCGCGTCTGCAAAGGCGCGGCCCTTTTTCGTGTCTAGGGTCGGGGAAGATCGGGCAGGCGGTCGGTCGCGGCGCGGGTCAGCTTGCGCGGCGGAAGGCGTTCGGCGTGCTGCCGGTGCCGGCCTGAAAGGCGCGGGAGAAATAGCCCGGGCTCCGATAGCCCAGAAGCTGTGCGATATCCTTGATCGGGACAGGCGTGTCGCGCAGCAGGCGGCGCGCTTCATACAGACGCCGTTCCTGCATCAGCTCCAGCGCCGATTTCCCGCAGGCATCGCGGCAGGCGCGCGACAGATGCGTGGGCGTGACGCCCAGTTCGCGCGCGATATCCGCGACCGGGGTGCCCGCGCGATACTCGCGCTCGACCAGAACGGCATAGCGCGTGACCAGACGGCGCGCAGCGCTCGGGCGGATCGCCTCGTTCGCGTTGCTTGCGATCTGTCGCTCGAGCCAGACGCTCAAGAGACCCAGATGGCTGCGCAGCGCGCGGTCGGCGGCGGGGCGCGTGCTCTCGCTCTCTCGCTGGATCGCCTCCAAGATTGAGCCGATCTCTCCCTGCGCAATAGCTTCGCGGATGCGCAGGTGATGGGCGGCAGGCGGCAGAGTGATGTCGGTGTCGCGGCCGAAGAACAGCGCCTGACCGTGGGTCTGGTTGGAAATCTCGAAGCCGTGCATCACGCCCGGCGGGATGAAGATCGCGTTATTTGGGCCGTAGCCGCGCGTCACGCCGCCCAGCGTGATCCGGCCTTGCCCGCGCGAGAACCACAGCAGGCAGGGTTCGGAATGGGCGCGCATCGCCTCGACCCGCCAGCGCCCGCCCTTGGCGAGATGCGCGATCTGCACCAGCCGCGGCTCGCTCGGGGGAGCCGGCAGGTCGGTCGCGGTCAATGCCGGGCCGGGCGTGCCGCCTGCGCCGGGCTTCACGGTTTTGGCCTGCGAGAGCTGCGAAAGGGGCGGTGTCGAGAAGAGCTTCACGATGCATTGATCCTAGGCGATGTCGGCGGGAGGATAGACCGCAACACTCTCGTGGACCAAGGAATTTTCCACAGAAGCCCAAGCGCCCAGTTGCCGCAGGGTCACAGTCTACGCGATCTTGTGCCACGCCTTCATGCGGCCACGAAACCAAGTGCGCTGCCGCTTGGCATATTGGCGACTTGCCGCCTGTGCGCGCTCTCGCGCCTCGCTCAGATCGAGCTCGCCATGCAGATGCGCGATCAATTCCGGCGCCCCGATCGCCTTCGCCCAGAGCGCGTTCGGATCCCAGATCGGCTCCACCGCGCGGACCTCGTCGAGCGCGCCCTGTTCGAGCATCAGATCGAAGCGACGGTCGATGCGGTCTGCCAGCCAGTCGCGATCCGGATCGAGGTGAAGCGGCGCCACGGTGTCGAGCGGCAGGAGCGGTGGCGGCGTACGGGCCTGCCACACGGCAAGCCCCTCACCGGTGGCACGCAGCACCTCCCACGCGCGCTGCACTCGCATCGGGTTCTGCGCGTCGATCTTTGCGCGGGTCGCGCCGTCGAGTTCCTCCAGCATCCCGGCATGGCCCTCCGAGAGCCGCCGATGATCGGCCTCGGCGCGAATTTCCGGTGGCGTTTCAGGGATTTCCGCCAGGCCTTGCGTCAGAGCGGTGAAATAGAGCCCGGTGCCGCCCACGATGATCGGGCGCTGCCCGCCTGCGTGAAAGGCCTCCAGATACGGGGTGACGTCGCGCAGCCAATGGCCGACGGAATAGTCGGCGCCGGGATCGAGATGACCGTAGAGCGCATGCGGCGCGCGGGCCTCTTCCTCGGGCGAGGGGCGCGCGCTCAGCACTCGCCAGCACGACCAGACTTGCAGCGCGTCGGCATTGATCACGACGCCGCCCTCGGCCTCGGCGATCGACAGCGCCAGCGCCGATTTTCCGCTCGCCGTCGCTCCCGCGATCAGCACGGGCGTTCGCGGCGATATGTCGGGCAGGGCAGTCGGCATCGGCGGCTCTTGCAGGCTTTCTGGCGGGCTCGGGGCTCTACGCTTTCGCAAGAGGTTGAACCCCGGCTCTATTTGGATCATTTTGCGCGCCAATGACAACAGCCCATCGGAGGATCAGATGAGCACCGAGACGCATCCCGCGGCCAAATACAATCGCGTGCTACTGAAGATCTCGGGTGAGGCGCTGATGGGCGATCAGGGCTATGGCCTGCATCCGCCGACCGTCTCGCGTATAGCGCATGAAGTGAAATCGGTGCGCGATCTGGGCGTCGAGATCTGCATGGTGATCGGCGGCGGCAACATCTTCCGCGGGCTTGCGGGCTCGGCTCAGGGGATGGAGCGCACGACGGCCGATTACATGGGGATGCTCGCGACGGTGATGAACGCGCTGGCGATGCAGTCCGCGCTGGAAGGCCTTGGCGTCTTCACCCGCGTGATCTCGGCCATTCCGATGGATCAGGTCTGCGAGCCCTATATCCGCCGCCGCGCGGTGCGCCACCTCGAGAAGAAGCGGGTCTGCATCTTCGCTGCCGGCACCGGCAACCCCTATTTCACGACCGACACGGCGGCCACGCTGCGCGCCAACGAGATGTCCTGTGAAGCGATCTTCAAGGGCACCAAGGTCGACGGGGTCTATGACAAGGACCCGGTGAAATTCGACGACGCCAAGCGTTACGACACCGTCAGCTACGATGAAGTTCTGCAAAAGAACCTCGGCGTGATGGATGCCTCGGCAATCGCGCTCGCACGCGATAACAACAAGCCGATCATCGTGTTCTCGCTTGACGAGCCGGGTGGCTTCCGCGGCATTCTGGCAGGCGAAGGCACCTACACCAAAGTGCAGGGCTGAGCGCCGCGCGACGGTCACAAATGCTAGTTTTCGCCTGCGAGCTGCGCTAAAGCTCGGCCCGAGGCTCAACAAGAACGGGGAAATACCCAATGTCCGACGATATCGAGATCGACACCGATGACCTTGCCCGCCGCATGGATGGCGCAATGAGCTCGCTCAAGCATGAATTCGCGTCGCTGCGCACGGGCCGCGCCTCGGCCTCGATGGTGGAGCCTGTTCAGGTCGAAGCCTATGGCCAGATGACCCCGATCAATCAGGTCGGTACCGTGAACGTGCCCGAGCCGCGGATGGTCACGATCAACGTCTGGGACAAGTCGATGGTCGGCAAGGTCGAGAAAGCGATCCGCGAATCCGGTCTGGGCATCAACCCGCAGACCAATGGCACGATCATCATGCTGCCGATCCCGGAGCTCAACGAAGAGCGCCGCCGCGAGCTGACCAAGGTCGCCGCCCAATATGCCGAGCACGCCCGCGTCGCGATCCGCAACGTGCGCCGCGACGGCATGGACCAGATCAAGAAGGCCAAGGCCGACGGCATGTCCGAAGACGACGTGAAGATCTGGGAGAGCGAGGTTCAGGACATGACCGACGCGCATATCGCCAAGGTCGACAAGGCGCTCGAAGACAAGCAAGCCGAGATCATGCAGGTCTGAGGCTTTTGCCTCAGCCCCCCTGCGTCTTGAGCGAAAAGGATCACATTGCCGATGGCCCCTAGCATTCCCGACATCGCCCAGACCCCGCAGGGGCATGAGGGGGGCGCCCCGGCGCCGCTGCATGTCGCGATCATCATGGATGGCAACGGGCGGTGGGCCACCCAGCGCGGCTGGCCGCGTCTTGCCGGTCACCGCAAAGGGGCCGAGCAGATCAAGAAGGTCGTGCAAGCCGCGCCCGATCTGGGCATCCGCTACATGACGATCTACGCCTTCTCGACGGAGAACTGGAAGCGCTCGACGCAGGAAGTTCTCGGGTTGATGAAGATGTTCCGGCTGATGATCAAACGCGAGGCGGCGGAGCTGTCGCGTCAGGGCGTCGAGCTGCGCTTCATCGGCGATCGCACGCCGCTCGACCCGCTGCTGCGCGAGACGATGGACGCGATCGAGACCCGCACCAAGGGCAATTCCAAGCTGACGCTCGCGGTTGCGATCAATTACGGTGGGCGCGACGAGCTGAAACGCGCAGCGCAGTCGATTGCGCGCGACGTCGCCGAGGGCAAGATCACGGCCGACGAGGTGGACGAGGCGATGATCTCGTCGCGGCTCGACAGCGCGGGCATGCCCGACCCCGATCTGGTGATCCGCAGCTCGGGCGAGACGCGGACCTCGAATTTCCTGCCATGGCAGGCGGCCTATTCGGAATATGAATTCACGCCGACGCTCTGGCCCGATTTCACGCCGGATGAGCTGTCCGACATTCTCGATCGGTTTGCCGGGCGCGAGCGGCGCTTCGGCGGGGTTGCCTCGTGACGGAGACGCCGCGGTCCGGCAAATGGGGCGATCTCGTCCCGCGGCTCGCCTCCGGGCTTGCGATGGTCGCGATCGGCCTCGCTGCGATCTGGTGGGGCGGTCCGGTCTTCGCGGCGCTCTCGGTGCTCGTCACCGGGCTGATGATCTGGGAACTCACCGCGATGCTGCGCCCCGAACGTCCCGGCAAGGCGATCGGTCTGGGGCTGGTGGCGGCGGCTGCGCTGACTTTCGTCCTCGCCATCCATGAGCCTTATGGGCTGATCTATCTGCTGATCGTGCCGATCATGGCGGCGGTGATCTGCACCGGGCGACGCTGGCTTGGCGCGGGCTATGCGCTGGCGATCATGCTGACGGGCTATGGGCTTGTCGCACTGCGCGAAGGCGCGGGGCTCGGCGCGATCACCTGGATCGTCGCGGTGGTCGTTGTCTCTGATATCATGGGATATTTCGTGGGCCGCACGATGGGTGGGCCGAAATTCTGGCCCAAGGTCAGCCCGAAGAAGACATGGTCGGGCACGGTCGGCGGCTGGGTCGGTGCGGCGCTGGTGGGCTTTCTCTTCGCCCAGATGGGCGGCGGGCTCGCGATGATCTGGATCTCGCCGCTTCTGGCCTTTGCAGGCCAGCTGGGCGACATCGCCGAAAGCGCGATCAAGCGCGCGACCGGCGTGAAGGACAGTTCCTCGCTGATCCCGGGCCATGGCGGTGTGCTGGACCGCTTCGACGCGCTGACCGGCGCGGTCGTGTTCCTGATGCTGATCTCGCAGGTGATGACCCTGCCGCTGACGGAAGGCTGAACGATGCGGAAGGTTTCGGTCTTCGGGGCGACCGGCTCGATCGGCGAAAGCTGCTTTGATCTGCTGATGGCACAGGGCGGGGCGGAGGCCTACGACGTGGTCGCGCTGAGCGCAGGCCGCAATGTCGCGCGACTGGCCGAGCAGGCCGTGGCGCTGAAGGCCGATCTGGCCGTGACGGCCTTCGACGAGTGTCTGCCCGCGCTACGCGATGCGCTGGCCGGGACCGGGATCGAGGTGGCCGCCGGGCCGCAGGCGCTGATCGAGGCGGCCTATCGTCCGGCCGATTGGGTCCTGTCGGGGATCGTCGGCGCGGCGGGGCTCGCGCCCGGCTTTGCGGCGCTCTCGCAAGGTGCGACGCTGGCGCTGGCCAACAAGGAATCTCTGGTGACCGCGGGCCCCTTGCTGATGGCTGAGGCGCGCGCACATGGCGCGACGATCCTGCCGGTCGACAGCGAGCATTCCGCGATTTTCCAAGGCCTCGTCGGCGAGGATATCGCCGCGGTCGAGCGGGTGATCATCACCGCCTCGGGCGGCGCGTTTCGCGACTGGCCGATGGAGAAACTCGCCCATGCCACGGTGGCCGAGGCCTCGGCGCATCCGAACTGGAACATGGGCCAGCGGATCACGATCGACTCCGCGTCGATGTTTAACAAAGCTTTGGAAGTCATTGAGGCTAAAGAGTTCTTCGGCTTCGCGCCGGAGCAGATCGAAGTCCTCGTCCATCCGCAGAGCATCGTCCATTCGCTGGTCGGGTTCCACGATGGCGGGCTGATGGCGCATATGGGCGTGCCCGACATGCGCCACGCGATCGGCTATGCGCTGAACTGGCCCGCGCGTAAACCTCTGCCGGTCGAGAAGCTCGACTTGGCGAAGATCGGACAGCTCGATTTCCGCACCCCGGATCTGGAGCGGTTCCCCGCCCTGCGGCTGGCGCGCGAGGTGATGGAGACGGGCGGTCTGGCGGGCACCGTGTTCAACGCCGCCAAGGAAGTCGCGCTCGATCTGTTCATCGCCGGTCGGATCGGATTTCTCGACATGGCCACGCTGGTCGAGAAGGTTCTGGGCGAGATGTCGCGGGACCAGGGTCTTGGAATCGCCGCAAAAGACCTCGATATGGTTCTGAGCTGCGACGCCGAAGCGCGGGCGCGCGCGATGGCGATTTGTGAACACGGAAGGATCTGAGTTTTGGACCTGCTGCCCCAATTCGGCAATCTGCTCTATACCGTGGTGGCCTTCGTCGTCGCGCTCTCGATCATCGTCGCGGTGCATGAATACGGCCATTACATCATCGGGCGGATTTCCGGGATCAAGGCGGAGGTCTTCTCGCTCGGCTTCGGGCCGAAGCTGATCAGCCGCGTCGACAAGCATGGCACGCGCTGGCAGATCGCCGCCGTGCCGCTTGGCGGCTACGTCAAGTTTCTGGGCGATGCGAATGCGGCCTCTGCCGGGGTCGATTCCGAGGAAATGGCCCATCTGAGCCCCGAGGAACGCCGCCACACGATGCATGGCGCGCCGCTTTGGGCACGCGCGGCCACCGTGGCGGCCGGGCCGGTCTTCAACTTCATCCTGTCGATCTGCGTGATCGCGGGGCTGAGCCTCTGGACGGGGCAGGCGACCGACACGCCCGCGATCCAGACTGTCGTGGCGCTGCCCGGCGGCTCGGGCGATCTGCAGCAGGGCGACGTAATCGATGCGGTGGCGGGCAAGCCTACGCCGGATTATCAGGCGCTCTCCGATGTGGTCGATCAGCTGCCCGCAGGGCCGACGCTCGATTACACCGTGACCCGCGACGGCAGCAAAACCGACGCGACGGGGCCGCAACTTTTCCCGGCGCGGTTTGCAGGCGTTCAGCCGGGCTCTGCCGCCTATGATGCCGGGCTGCGCGCGGGCGATGTGATCACCGCGATCGACGGCAAGCCGGTCTATCGCTTCGTCGATCTGCAGGACGCGGTGAAGGCGGGCGAGGGCAAGGCGGTCTCGCTCGATATCTGGCGGCCCGAGGGCGATGGCGGCGAGACCTTCTCCGTGACGCTGGCGCCGCGCCGCACCGATCTGCCGGTGGGCGACGGGCAGTTCGAGACGCGCTTCCTGATCGGGGCGACGGGTTCGTTCATGTTCGAGCCGGTGACGCAATCGGTCGGTCCGGTCGATGCGCTGCTGGGCGGTGCAAGACAGACCTGGGGCATCATCACGCAATCGGTCTCGGGCATTCAGGCGATGATCGCGCAGCGGATTTCCAGCTGTAACCTGACCGGCGCGCTGCGCATTGCCGAGACCTCGGCGGCGGCTGCGAAATCGGGTGTGCTCGATTTCATCTGGTTCATCGCGGTTCTGTCGACGGCGGTGGGCTTCCTGAACCTCTTCCCGATCCCGGTGCTCGATGGCGGGCATCTGATGTTCCACCTCTATGAGGCAATCACGGGCAAGCCGCCCTCCGATCAGCTGATGAATGTCTTCATGTCGATCGGGCTGGCGCTGGTACTGACGCTGATGGTCTTCGGGCTCTGGAACGACCTGACCTGCTGAGCGGGGAATGGCCGGGGCCCGTGACGGCGGTGGCGGCCCAGATTTCGCCACAATTGCCTCGCAATGCGGTCATGAAGACAGGGTAGGGAACTCTTAGCGCAAATCGCGCGAAGGAGACCGCTCATGTCCGAGATCATCGCGCATCACTATCGCGAACTTCGCCCGTTGGTGGAAATCGTCGGGGACCGGCTGCTGTTCATCGCAGCGGTTCTGGTCGCGCTGTTCGGCGCGGCGCTGATCGGCATTCAATTGATCGACATTCTCGGCGGCGACGCTTCCAGCTTCCAGCGCATCTGAGCCGGACCGAAAAGGGCACGAAACGCCCGCAAAACCCGTTCATCGTCGATCCCGGGGCCGCCTTCGCGGCCCTTTCTTTCGTGGCAAGATGATCGCGCTCCACAAAATCTCGGGTCTGAGCCCCCATCCCAGCTTTGACATCGCTTACGCCCTTCGGTACGACCCTTATCAAAGGGAAAAAGTGAACTTCCGGCGGGAGAGGGCGATGTCTATGAGCGTGCAAACTATGCTGAGACTCTGTGCGACGCGAAAGGCACTGCGGGCCAGCGTAGTATTTCCAGCAGTTGCAATGAGTTGCCTTGCGGTTCCCGTGATCGCTCAAGCGCAGCAATACAGTTTCTCCCAGGTGGTGATCACCGGTAACGAGCGCGTCGACGCGGCGACGATTCTGTCCTTCGCCAGAATCGCCCGCAATCAGCCCGTGACCGCCGCCGATCTGAACGCCGCTTACCAGCGTCTGACGAATTCCGGCCTGTTCGAGAACGTTGCAATCACGCCGCAGGGCAACACGCTCAAGATCGCCGTGACCGAATATCCGACGATCAGCGTGATCAATTTCGAAGGCAACAAGATCATCAAGGACGAGCAGCTCGCCACGATCATTCAGGCGAAGCCGAACCGCGTCTATAACCCGGCCCAGATCGAAGCCGATGCCCAGCGTCTGGCGCGCGCCTATTCCGAGGATGGCCGCATGGCCGCCCGGGTGGTGCCGAAGGTCATTCGCCGCGACAATAACCGCGTCGACGTCGCCTTCGAGATCAAGGAAGGCAAGGTCACCTCGATCGAGCGTGTGACCTTCACCGGCAACCGCTCCTATTCGGACCGTCGCCTGCGTCAGGTGCTCGAGACGAAGCAGGCGGGGATCTTCCGCACCTTCGTGAAGAACGACACCTTCAACGCGAACCGGATCCCGGTGGATCGTCAGAAGCTGATCGATTTCTACCAAGCGCGCGGCTACAAGAACGTGCAGGTCACGGGCGTGTCCTCGCAGATGTCGCGCCAGCGCGATGCGTTCTTCATGACCTTCAACATCATCGAAGGGCAGAAATACCACTTCAACTCGATCAACACGACTTCCGAGATCGACGGGGTCGCACCTGACGATTTCGCGCCGCTCACCAAGATCCGCCAAGGACAGACCTTCTCGCCGAAAGCGATCGAACTGGCCGTGACCCGGATGGAGCAGCTTGCGATCAAGAAGGGCATTCAATTCGCCCGCGTCGAGCCGCGCATCACCCAAGACCCGCGCACGCAGTCGGTCAATGTCGATTTCGTGCTGGTCCGTGGCCCGCGCGTCTTCGTGCAGCGCATCGACATCGAGGGCAACACCGCGACGCTCGACCGGGTGGTCCGGCGCGAGTTCCGGACGGTTGAAGGCGACCCCTACAACCCGCGCGAGATCTCGAACGCTGCCGACCGCATCCGCGGCACCGGCTACTTCAAGTCGGTCGACGTGAACACGAAGCCGGGCTCGAGCTCCGATCAGGTCGTCGTCGACGTGAATGTCGAAGAGCAGCCCACCGGCTCGCTTGGCTTCGGCGCCTCCTATTCGAATTCGGACGGGATCGGTTTCAACGCTTCGCTGGAAGAGAAAAACTTCCTCGGTCGCGGGCAGTATCTCGGCGTGTCGATCGGCACGACCAAGGACAATAACAGCTCCAGCTTCCGGTTCATCGAGCCGGCGTTCCTCGGACGTGACGTGGCGCTGAAGTTCTCGGCCGCCTATGCGACCTCGAGCTCGGCGTCGAACACCGCTTACGACACGCGCCGCATCAGCGTCGAGCCGGCACTGGAATTCCCGGTCTCCGAGCGCGGCCGTCTGCAGGTGAGCTACAAGATCGGCGAAGACACGCTGAACAACGTGCCGAGCGACTCCTCGGACATCCTGCTGAACGAAGAAGCCGACAAGGGCACGCAGCGTTACAGCGGCCCGGGCCTGCGCTACAGCTATGATACCGCGCGCGAACAGATCGACCCGCGCTTCACCTGGCGGTTCAACGTCGATCAGCAGTTCTGGGGCGTCGGCGGCGACGTGAAAGGCGGCCAGACCACTGCGAAGATCGTCGGCGAGCGCAAGATCTTCAACGAGGAAGCGACGTTGCGCGCCTCGCTCGAAGGCGGCGCGGTCGATGCCACGGATGGTTCGACGATCCTGCAACGCTTCTCGGGCAGCCAGATCCGCGGCTTCGAAAGCTACGGTATCGGTCCGCGTGACCTCAATGCGGGCAATACCGACGCGCTCGGCGGTAACTACTATTGGGTCGGCAAGGTCGAAGCGGAATTCCCGATCGGTCTCCCCGAAGAGTACGGCATCACCGGCGGCGTGTTTTGGGACGTGGGCTCGGTCTGGGGTCTGGACGACACGACCGGGACCGGCGGCAACGAAGTCGACGACTCGATGCATGTCCGCTCGGCGGTCGGCGTCTCGATCTTCTGGAAATCCGCGATCGGTCCGCTGCGTCTGAACTTCTCGCGCGCGATCAAAAAAGAAAGCTACGACAAGACGCAGAACTTCGATCTGTCGCTTTCCACGCAGTTCTAAGGGCGCGCGATGCGTCTGAGCAGCGTCACCGTTTCCTTCATTGCAGCCGCGCTGGCCTTCGGGCCCGGCGCGGCTGTCGCGCAATCGGCGGTGCAGACACCCCACACGCAGGCGCCCGCAGCCGGGCCGCGCGTCCAGCAGAGCGCGGTCCTCACCCTCGATTGGGAGCGGCTCTACGACAACTCGCTGTGGGGCAAGCGGGTGCAATCCGAGATCGAGTCCGCTTCGAGCGCGCTGCGCAAGGAAAACGACCGGATCGCCAGTCAACTCGAGGCGGAAGAGCGCAAGCTCACCGAGGAGCGGCTGACGATGCCCTCGGATCAGTTCCAGCAAGCCGCCGATGCTTTCGACACGCGGGCGACCGATATCCGCAAGGCCCAGAAGGCCAAGGCCGATGCGATCCAGCGCCAGTTGAATCAGGAGCACCAGACCTTCGTGCAGACCGTGGTGCCGCTGCTCGACGAAGTTCTGAAGGCGCGCGGCGCAGTCGTGGTGCTCGATTCCCGCGCGATCATTCGCGGGCTCGCGCAGGCCGATGTAACGGCTGAACTGGGCGCGCGCGTCGACAAGGAGATCGGGGACGGGGCCGGGCGCGTGACGCCCTTGGTTCCGCCGACGTCGAACGGGAACTCGGCGGATGCGGCTCGAGGTGCGCCCGCGACGCCGGACCAGCCTGGTTCGAACCAGCCCGCTTCGGGCCAATCGTCAAGCGGCGCAGACCCGGATCAAAGCGGCGAGGCGGGTGTATTTGTCGACAGCAGCCCCAACTCCGCAGGCAAATCGGGCGGCAATTCCACGCTCGACGGCGCGACACGAGATGCGCCGGGGCTGCCGCTTGGTCTGCCGGTCGAAGATAACAATCAGGTTGCGCCGACCGACACCGCACCAGCGCAATAGCAGACGCGCGCTGCTTGCCAAGCGGGGCCGCGATTGCTAGCAACAATCCAAAAGCGATGATCGCGTGATGCGGCAAATTGATACCGCCGCAGGCGCAGTGCGCCCAAGAACGAGGACAGCTCATGACCGAACCCGCCCCCTATACCGAAGCCGATCTGTCGCTCATCAAGCGCATCATTCCGCATCGTTATCCGTTCCTGCTGATCGACAAGGTGCGTGACATCGTCCCGAACAAGGGCGCTGTCGGCATCAAGAACGTCACCGCGAACGAGCCGCATTTCCAGGGCCATTTCCCGGAAGAGCCGATCATGCCCGGCGTCACCATCGTCGAGGCGATGGCGCAGACCTCTGCCGTGGTGGTGGGGATTTCGCTCGACGTGATCGACAAGCCGCTGCTGACCTATTTCATGGGCATCGACAAGTGCAAGTTCCGCCGCAAGGTGGTGCCGGGCGACGTGCTCGAACTGCATGTCACCGTGAAGCGCGGCGGCGGCAAGATTTGGAAATTCGAAGGCCGGGGTACGGTGAATGGTGAATTGGCTGCCGAAGCCGAGTTCACCGCCATGATGGACCTTCAGGGCTGAATGCATGAGCATTGACCCAAGCGCGCAGATCCACGCGTCCGCGGTGATCGAACCCGGCGCGGTGATCGGTCCGGACTGCCGGATCGGCCCGTTCTGCGTGGTCGGTCCCGAGGTCGTGCTGGGCCGGGGGGTGTCGCTGCAAAGCCATGTCGTGCTTCAGGGCGCGACGGAGATCGGCGAGGAGACGCAGATCTTTCCCTTCGCCTCGCTCGGGCAGATCCCGCAGGATCTCAAATTCAAGGGCGAGAAGACGCGGCTCAAGATCGGCAAGCGCAACCGCATCCGCGAATACGTCACGATGAACACCGGGACGGACGGCGGCGGTGGGCTCACTCAGGTGGGTGATGACGGGCTGTTCATGTCGTCCTGCCATGTCGGGCATGACTGCAAGATCGGCGACCGTGTGATCCTTGTGAATTCCGTAGCGCTCGCGGGGCATTGTCAGCTTGAGGATGACGTCATCGTCGGCGGTCTGTCGGGCGTGCACCAATTCGTCCGCATCGGACGCGGCGCGATCATCGGCGCGCTGTCGATGGTGACGGCGGATGTGATCCCACACGCGCTGGTCGCGGGACCGCGCGCGGGGCTCGAAGGGCTCAACCTCGTGGGGCTGAAGCGTCGTGGCACGCCGCGCGAGGAAATCACGTCGCTGCGTAAAACCGTCGAGGCGCTCGGTCAGGGCAGCTTCCGCGAAAGCGCGCGAACCCTCTCGGAAGAGGGCGTCGAGGGCGAATTGGCGCGCGAAGTGCTCGATTTCATCCTCGGCCCGTCCGACCGCAGCTTCCTGACGCCCGGCAAATGAGCGGGGGCACGCATACCGCGCTGATCGCCGGGGCTGGCCGTCTGCCTGCGATCCTGACCGAGGCCGCACCGGATATTCTGGTTTGCGAAATGATCGGGGCGCCTTGCGATCTGGACGGCGAGCATCTGCGCTTTCGGATCGAGCGTCTGGTGCCGTTTCTCGACGAACTGGCCGATCGCGGGATCGAGCGGGTGGTGTTCGCAGGCGCGATGCAGCGTCCGGCAATCGATCCCGAGCAGTTCGATCCCCGCTCGGCGCAGCTGGTGCCGCGGCTCGCGATGGCGATGCAGGCAGGTGACGATGCGACGCTGCGCGCGGTGATCGAAGTCTTCGAGGAGTTCGATCTAGAGGTCGTGGGCGCGCATGAGATCGCGCCCGCGCTGCTGCCCGAGGCGGGCGTACTGTGCGGCAAGCCGTCCGTCGTGGACGAAGAAGACGCCGAGCGTGGGGCCGAAATCGTGGCCGCGCTTGGGGCGTCGGATATCGGTCAGGGCGCGGTCGTCGGGCGCGGGCTTTGCCTTGCGGTCGAGACCCTGCCGGGTACCGATGCGATGCTGGAATTCGTGCAGCACCACAAAGGCTTGCGCGGCGATCTTAAAGCGGTGAAAGGGGTCTTCTACAAGGCGCCGAAACCCGATCAGGACCGTCGTGCCGATCTGCCTGCGATTGGTGTCGACACGGTCAAGAACGCCGCCGCGGCCGGCCTCTCGGGAATCGCCTTCGAGGCGGGCGGCGTGATGCTTCTTGATCGCGACGCGGTTATCGAGGCCGCCGAGGCCGCGGGCCTCTTTCTCTGGGCGCGAGAGCCATGAGGCTCTACGTCATCGCGGGCGAAGCATCGGGCGACAAGCTCGGCGGCGCCCTGATGGCGGGGATCAACGGGCTTGCGCCGGGCGTCGAGTGGTCCGGCATCGGCGGCGAGGAGATGGGCGCGCAGGGGCTCACCAGTCTTTTCCCGATGGAAGAACTTTCGGTCATGGGCCTGATGGAGGTCCTGCCGAAATACCGCCATCTGAAACGGCGCATCGCCGAGACCGCGGAACATGTGATCGAAAGCGGCGCCGAGGCTCTGGTCACCATCGACAGCCCCGATTTCTGCCTCCGCGTGGCGCGGCTGGTGAAGGAAAAGCGCCCTGATCTCAAGGTGATCCACTATGTCGCGCCCTCAGTCTGGGCATGGCGTCCGGGGCGCGCGACGAAGATGGCGCAGGTGGTCGATCATGTCCTCGCGCTGCTGCCCTTCGAGCCGCCCTATATGGAAGCCGCCGGGATGAGCTGCGATTTTGTGGGCCATCCCGTCGTGGCCGAACCGCGCGCGACCGGGGCCGATGCCGCTGCCTTCCGCGAGACCCATATGATCGGCGAAGACCAACCGCTCGCGCTGTGTCTGCCGGGCTCGCGGCGCGGCGAGGTCAAGCGGCTTGGGGCGCGCTTCGACGAGGCGCTGATGCAGCTGCGCGACCGCGAGCCGGGGCTGCGTGTCGTGCTGCCGACGGTGCGGGGCGTCGCGCCGATGGTGCGCGAGATGACCGCGCGCTGGCCGGTCGCGCCGATCGTGGTCGAGAATGCCGATGACAAGCGCGCGGCCTTTGCCGCCGCCGATATCGCGCTGGCGGCCTCGGGCACGGTCAGTCTGGAACTGGCGGCGAACCGGGTGCCGATGGTGATCGCCTATGACGCGAATTTCCTGACCTGGCACGTGATCTCGCGGATGCTCAAGATCGACACGGTGACGCTGGTCAATCTGGTCTCCGAGACGCGGGTGATCCCGGAATTCCTCGGCCCCGACTGCAAACCGCGTGACATCTCGGCGAAGATGCTGGAATTGCTGGAAGAAGACGCGGCCCGGGATGAGCAGATGGCCGCGATGGAAGAGGTGATGCGCCGTTTGGGCGAGGGGGGCGAGCCGCCCGGCCTGCGCGCGGCGCGTTCGGTTCTGGAGTTTCTCGGGAGGGCGTGATGCGCGTCTTTTTGGCTGTTTTTCTGACAATCTGGGCCGGGGCCGCCTTGGCCGAGACCGATCCGGCGCAGCTTTTCGCGCAATCCTGCGGGCGCTGTCATCGCGATGCAGAGCGGATGGTCGCAAAGATCGACTGGTCCGCGGATAATCAGACGCCCGAGGCGCGGCGCGACTGGTTCGACGATTTCATGGTGCGTCACCATTCACCCGATGCAGACAGCCGCGCGGCGATTGCCGAATGGCTGGCAGGGATCGCCTCGTAAGACGACCCCTGCCGAGGGGCCTTAGCCCAGAACCGATTTCACGGCATCGGCGGTGACTTCGACGATCTTGTCGGCCTCCGCCTCGGTGAGGCACAGCGGCGGGGCAAGGCCGAGGATGTCGCCCTGCGGCATCGCGCGCCCGATCACGCCACGCTCGACCATCGCACCCGCGATCTTCGCGCCGATCTTGTCGGAGGCGTCGAAGAAGCTGCGGTTGTCGCGATCGGCCATGAATTCCACCGCGCAGAGCATTCCTTCGCCGCGGATATCGCCGACATTCGCGTGCTCGCCGATAGCGGCGCGCATCTGGTCGTTGAGGTATTTGCCGACCGAGCCCGCATTCTCGACGAGGCCCAGCTTGTCGATCAGCTCGAGGTTCGCGACACCGGCCGCAGCCCCGATCGGGTGCGCCGAGTAGGTCCAGCCGTGGCCGATCGGGCCGTTCTCGTCGGTGCCTTGCTCGAGCACTTTCCACATCTTGTCGCTCACGATGGTGCCCGAGAGCGGCGCATAGGCCGAGGTCAGGCCTTTCGCGATGGTGATCAGGTCGGGCTTCATGCCGTAGTGATCCGAGCCGAACATGCTCCCCAGACGCCCGAAGCCGGTCACGACCTCATCGGCGATCAGCAGGATGTCGTATTTGTTCAGCACCTTCTGGATCGCTTCCCAATAGCCCGCGGGCGGGGGCACGATGCCGCCGGTGCCCAGAACCGGCTCGCCGATGAAGGCGGCGATGGTGTCGGGGCCTTCGCGTTCGATCAGCTGCTCGAGCTCGGAGGCGCAATAGGCGGTGAAGGCCTCTTCCGACATCGCCTCATCGGGGCGGCGGTAGTAATAGGGCGCCTCGGTGTGGACCACCTGGCTCAGCGGCAAGTCGAACTTCTTGTGGAACAGTTCCAGACCCGTCAGCGAACCGGTCATCAGCCCCGAGCCGTGATAGCCGCGCCAGCGCGAGATGATCTTCTTCTTCTCGGGGCGGTTCAGGATGTTGTTGTAATACCAGACCAGCTTGATGTTGGTCTCGTTCGCATCCGAGCCCGACAGACCGAAATAGACCTTCGACATGTGATCGGGCGCACGGTCGAGGACCATATGTGCCAGCGTGATCGAAGCCTCGGTGCCGTGGCCGACATAGGCGTGGTAATAGGCCAGTTCTTTCGCCTGCTCGGCGATGGCCTCGGAGATTTCGGTGCGCCCGTAGCCCACGTTCACGCAGTAGAGGCCCGCGAAGGCGTCGAGCAGCTTGTTGCCGTCGCGATCCTCGATGAACACGCCTTTGCCGCCGGTGACGATGCGGTTGGGGGACTCGCCGCGCGCGTGCTGGGCGAGATGCGTCGAGGGGTGGAAGAAGCTTTCGCGATCCCACTTGTCGAGTTGGTCATTGGTCAGCAATTTTCTCTCCTTCTTCTTGTCTTGGGCGTCCGGGCGGGCGAGGGAGTTAACCCCAGTCGCGACAGACGTATTTGATTTCCATGAACTCTTCCATTCCGCGACGCGAGCCTTCGCGGCCGAGGCCGGATTGCTTCATGCCGCCGAACGGGATCGGCGCGCCGGTGACCTTGGTGCGGTTGACCGCGACCATGCCGAATTGCAGCGCGCGGGTGGCGCGGTAAATGCGTTTCGGGTTCTGGCTGTGGACGTAAGCCACCAGCGCGTATTCGGTCGCGTTGGCTTTGGCGAAGACTTCTTCTTCCGTGTCGAAGACGGTGATCGGAGCGACCGGGCCGAAGGTCTCTTCGTGCATGATCTTTGCGTTATCAGGCACGTCGGTCAGCACGGTCGGCGCGAAGAACAGCGGGCCGCGATCGAGCCGCTTGCCGCCGCAGGCGAGTTTCGCGCCTTTCGCCAGCGCGTCGGCGACATGCTCTTCTTGCTTGGCCACCGCCTTTTCGTTCATCAGCGGGCCGATATCTGGATCCTCCATGCCGATGCCCACGGTGAGTGCCTGCGTGGCCTCGGTGAAGCGGCGGCAGAACTCTTCGTAGACGGGGCGCTCGACATAGATCCGGTTCGCGCCGAGGCAGTCCTGACCGGAGGTCGCGAATTTCGCCTTGATGACCTCTTCCACGGCCTGATCCAGATCGGCGCCCTTGAAGACGATCACCGGGGCATGGCCGCCCAGCTCGAGGATGAGCCGCTTCACGGTTTCCGCCGATTGGCGATAGAGCAGGCGGCCCACTTCGGTGGAGCCGGTGAAGGAGAGCGCGCGGACGCGGGTGTCGTCGCACCACGGCTCGATGATTTCCGGGGCGTGGCCGGTCAGCACGTTGAACACGCCTGCGGGCAGACCCGCGCGTTCGGCCAGTTCCGCCAGCGCCAGCGCCGAATAGGGCGTCTCGTGCGAGGGGTGCGCGACCACGGTGCAGCCAGCCGCGATGGCGGCGGCGGCCTTGCGCGTCAGCATCGCGGCGGGGAAGTTCCACGGCGTCACGAGGCCCACCACGCCCACGGGTTCGAGCCACAGCTCCACCTCTGCGTCGTGCAGATGCGAGGTGACGCCCTCGATATTCGGGCGCTTGGCCTCTTCGGCGTAATATTCGATGAAGCTCGCCGCGTAGTCGATCTCGCCCATTGCTTCGCTGAGCGGTTTGCCCTGTTCGAGCACCATGATCCGGGCGAGATCGTCCTTCGCCTCGATGATCAGGTCGAACCAGCGGCGCAGAATGGCGGAGCGCTCCTGCGGCAGCGTCATCGACCAGTCGAGGAAGGCGGCTTGGGCGGCATCGACCGCCGCGCGCGACTGGCTGCGGTTGAGCGCGGTGATATCGCCCAGACGTTCGGCATTGGCGGGGTTGGTGACTGGGATGACCTCGCCCGTCTCGCCCGCGATCCAGCGGCCATTCACATAGGCAAAGCTGCGCAGCAGCCGCTTGTCGGCGATATCGGGGCGGGCGGAAATGGCGGTATCGAGCATGAGAGACCTCCTTGGTTGAGATCACTCTGCGCCCGATTTCACAGGGTAATAGTCCGAATGGACTGCGCGGGCCCCGGATTTGGGCTGAAATAGCGCCGTCCGTCAGTCCATTTGGTCTGCGAAGAGATCGAAGGGGGGCATGGCGGCGTTCTTCACCTCTTTCGTGACGATATAGGTGAAGTAGCGCGCGATGCCGATCCGGGCGTCCAGCATCGAGTCGATCAGCCGCTGATAGGCGTCGATATCGCGGGTCACGATCTGCATCAGGTAATCGAAGCCGCCCCCCAAAGCCCAGCAGCCCACGACCTCGGGGTGCTGATCCAGTGAACGCTCGAAGGTTTGGAAACTGGCGGCGGTGTGATCGGCCAGTTCTGCGGCCACGAACAGCGTCACATGCGGCCCGAGCTTCTTGAGGTTGAAGGTCGCGCGATAGCCCGCGATCAGGCCCGCTTTCTCCAGCTTTTTCAGCCGGTCCCAGGCGGGCGTGGGCGAGAGGTTGATCTTCTCGGCCAGCGCCGCCTTGGTGATGCGGCCCTCGCGCGCCAGCACGCGCAGAATTTCGATATCGCGGGGGTCGAGCTTGATCATGGCGCCACGCTACACCGGGTTAACGCCCTGCGCATCCCCGATTTTTCGGGTCCGGTGCAGCACTGCTCATTCGGCTGGTTCGCGTTGCTTGGATTGCGGGGCGCGGAAGCGCTCCTTGGCCGAACCATAGGGCTCCACCGTCCGGCGCTTGCGGCGCAGCCCGTCGGCATCGCCCCGGCGCAGGCGCAGGAAATAGAGCGCCGAGAGCGGCCCCGTCGCGCCCGCAATCGCAAAGCCCCAGAGGAAGGCGTGGATCGGGATCATCTCGGCCCCTGTCGTGGTCGCCGCCGAGCCTGCGGTCAGTTCCAGCACCACGCCCGCCAGCGCGATGCCGAGCGCGAGCGAGACCTGACGGCTCATCGCGGTGAAGGCGGTGGCGGGGCTCATCTCGCGCGTATCGAGATCGGCGAACCCGATGGAGTTGATCGCGGTGAAGACGACCGATTGCGCGGCGCCGCCGATCAGCAGAAGCGGGATCAGTTGCCAGTCATGGATGCTCGTCACGGTGAGGAAGCCGAAGATCGTCGCGCCGCGGATCACCGCCGCCCAGATCATCACCCATTTGAAGCCGAACCGGTCGAGGATGCGCGGCACGAAGGTCCGCAGGCTGACCGCGCCCACCGCGTTCAGACCCGTCAGCGCGCCCGAGACCATCACCGAGGCACCGAGGCCCAGTTGGAAGAACAGCGGCAGCAGAAGCGAGATCGCCCCGTTCGACAGTCGGAATATCAACCCGCCGGTGATCGAGACATCGAAGGTGCGGTGCCGGAACAGCCGCAGATCGAGAAGCGGCTCCTCTGTGTTGCGCGCGCGCAGCCAGTAGAGGACGAGCAGCGCCAGACCCGCAACGCTAAGGCCCGCGGCGGCCTGCCATGGCAGGATATGCTCGCCCAGCGCGGAGAAGCCAGTCATCACCGCCGCCAGCCCCACGGCAGACAGCAGGAAGCCCGGAAAATCGAACGGCTTCGGCTCGGGCGGGCCGTCGGCGGGCATGTGGCGCAGCGTCAGCCAGATCGCCAGCGCGCCGAGCGGCAAGTTCATCAGGAAGATCGAGCGCCAGCCGAGAAAGGTCGTCACCGTCGCGCCCACGAAGGGGCCCAGCGCCGGGCCGATCAGCGCGGGCAGGGTGACATAGACCATCGCGCGGGTCATCTCCTCCTTGGAGGTGTGGCGCAGCACGATCAGGCGGCCCACGGGGCTCATCATCGCGGCTCCGATGCCCTGCAACGCGCGGGCCAGCACCAGCCCGGTCAGGCTCGTCTGGATCGCACAGAGTAGCGAGGCCACGAGAAACACGCCCATCGCCGCGAGGAAGGTCCGCCGCGCCCCGATCCGGTCCGCGATCCAGCCCGAGATCGGCACGAAAGCGGCGAGCGCGATCAGATAGGTCGCCATCGCCATCTTGAGCGACAGCACCGGCACCGAAAGGTCCCGCGCGATCACCGGGATCGCGGTCGCCAGCACGGTCGCGTCGATCAGCTCCATCAGGAGCGACAGCGCCACCGTCAGCGGAATGATATTGTCTCGAAGCCTGCTCAACATGACCGGGCATAGCTAGCACGCAAGCGCACGGTGTCACCCCGCGGCCGCGCGCAGGCTTGCGTGCTCTATCGCGCAGGTGAGGCGGGCAAAGAAAAGCCCCGCCCGAGAGGGGCGGGGAGTTGGGAGTGATAGGGCCTGCTTCCGGGCAAGAGAGACAGGAGAACCCGGAAGCAGGTCGTGCCGGAAACCCGGGCAGAGGGAAGGGTGGAGAGAGAAACCCGGCCTTTCCGTATGTCGTATCCGTATGTCGCGGGGCATCGGCAGCGGACAGCGGTCCCCGGGGGTGGCGTGTCCCGGTTTGCCATCTCGCCTTTGCCTCTGCGTCTCGAGATGTGCAGGGTGAACCGATGCAGCAATGCCTCAGTTCCGATATTTCATGCGCCTCCCGCCTATGTGAGATTGGCTCTTATTTGCGTGAAGAGTCGCGAGGGCGCGTTCTCTTGCGTCAGGTCAAACCGCTGTCATCGTTTATGCGGTAAGTTCTGCGCGGAATCGCAACGCTAGGAGGCTGCGGGATGAAGGATCTGGCCGGGGACAAGACGCCGACGCGCAAGGGCGCAGGGAAAGCTGCGGGCAAATCTGCACAGGCCGACACGCCTCAGGCCGAGGAGCACAGCGCGGCGCTGGCCTCGTTCGAACGTCTCGATCGGTTGTCTCACGCGCTGATGGGCCGGGCCGAAGGCGGGCTGTCTCCGATTTCGCTCGGGCTCGCGTTTTCCGATTGGGCGACCCATCTTGCGCTCAGCCCCGGCAAGCAGGCCGAGTTGGGCTGGAAAGCGGGCCGCAAATGGATGCACCTGATGCGCGAGATGGCGCCGCACCGGAGCGACGACGAGGGCGCGCAGCCGCTCGACCCGCTGCCGCAGGACCGCCGCTTCTCTGCGCCCGACTGGCAGAAGTTCCCGTATTCCCTCTATGCGCAGAGTTTCCTCCATGCCCAGCAATGGTGGCACAACGCCACGACGGATGTGCGCGGGGTCGAGGCGCGCCATGAACAGATGATGCAGTTCTATGCGCGGCAATGGCTCGACATGGCGTCGCCCACGAATTTCATCGCGACCAATCCGCTGGTCCTTGCCCAGACGCTGAAAGAGGGCGGCGTGAACCTCATGCGCGGGGCGCGCTATTGGGGCGAGGATGCGTTCAAGGTGATGACCGGCGACACCAAGCCGGAGCCCACGTTGATCCCGGGAACCGACGTGGCGCTGACGCCGGGCAAGGTGGTGCTGCGCAACGATCTGATCGAGCTGCTGCAATACGAGCCCAGCACGCCGAAGGTCCATTCGGTGCCCCTGCTGATCGTCCCGGCATGGATCATGAAATATTACATCCTCGATCTGGAGGAGACGAATTCGTTGATCCGCTGGCTCGTGGGGCAAGGTTTCACCGTCTTCGCGATCTCGTGGAAGAACCCCGACGAGGGCGACCGCGATCTGGGCTTCGACGATTACCGCGAAGAGGGCGTGATGACGGCGCTCGATGCGGTCTGCGAGATCACCGGGGCGGAGAAGGTTCACGGGCTGGGCTATTGCCTTGGCGGCACGCTTCTGTCGGTCGCGGCGGCGGCGATGGCACGCGACGGAGACGAACGGCTGGCCTCGCTGACGATGCTGGCGGCGCAGGTCGATTTCACCGAGGCCGGGGAATTGAGCCTGTTCACCAACGAAGACCAGCTCAGCCTGATCGAAGACATGATGTGGGAGGAGGGCTATCTCGACAAGACCGCGATGGCGGGCACTTTCACCATGCTCAAATCGAAGGACCTGATCTGGTCGCAGGCGGTCCACACCTACCTGATGGGCGAGCGCGAGACGGATGGCGCGATGGCCTCGTGGAGCCACGACGCGACGCGGATGCCCTACAAGATGCATTCGCAATATCTGCGCCGGCTGTTCCTCGACAACGATCTGGCCGAGGGGCGGATGGACACGCGCGGCGCGCCGGTCTTCCTGCAGGATATCGAGACGCCGGTTTTCGCCGTCGCGACCCAGACCGATCACATCGCGCCGTGGCATTCGGTCTTCAAGCTGACATGGTCGCTGCCGGGCGCCGTCACCTTCGCGTTGGTCTCGGGCGGGCACAATACCGGGATCGTGCGCCCGCCGGGTGCACCGCGCGCGAGCTATCGCTTGATGGAGCACCGCCCCGGAATGCTGCACCCCTCCGCGTCGGACTGGGCTGCGGAATGTGCGCCGCGCGAAGGGTCGTGGTGGGAGCCGTGGGCGAAATGGCTGCGCAAGACCGGCGACGGGCAGGAGATCGAGCCGCCGCCCATGGGCAAGGGGCGCAAGTATCGCCCGCTTTGCGACGCGCCGGGGGAGTATGTGCTGATCCGCTAGGGCTGGGTCACATCGGGCAGCATCGCGCGCAGCGTCTCGATCCGGTCGGCCTCGGCGGCGGGCTTGTCCCAGCGGATGCGCGAGATGCGCGGGAAACGCATCGCGACGCCGGATTTGTGCCGGGTGGAGCGGTTGAGCCCCTCGAATGCGACCTCCACCACCAGATCGGGCGACAGGGACCGCACCGGGCCGAAGCGTTCCACGGTGTGATTGCGCACGAAACGGTCGAGGTTGCGCAGCTCCTCGTCGGTGAAGCCGGAATAGGCCTTGCCCACGGGCACGAGCCGGTCACCGTCCCAGACGCCGAAGGTGAAATCGGAATAGAAGCCCGAGCGTTTGCCATGCCCTCGTTGAGCGTAGAGGATCACCGCATCGATGATGCGCGGATCGCGTTTCCACTTGAACCACGGCCCCTTGGGGCGGCCCGCCATATAGGGCGTGTCGCGGCGTTTGAGCATTACGCCCTCGATGACCACTTCGGGCGGCGCTTCGCGTAGGCTCGCAAGGTCATCCCACGTCTCGAAGGGTAGCAACTCCGAGACGTCGAACCGTTCGGGATTGAGATCGGCAACGAAGGCCTCCAGCCGCGTGCGGCGGGTTTCGAAGGGCAGGGGGCGCAGGTCCTCCTCGCCTTCGGTCAGGATGTCGTAGAGGCGCAGCGCCGCCGGATGCGAAGCCAGCATCGCCTTGCCCGGAGACTTCCGCCCCAGCCGCTTTTGCAGATCGCCGAAGGGCGCGACCTGATCGCCGCGACGCACGATCAACTCGCCATCGAGCGCGCCCTCGAACGCCATATGCGCGACCACATCGGGAAAGGCGCCGGAGATATCCTCGCCGGTGCGCGAATAGAGCCGCCGCTCGCCGCCCTCCGCCACGGCCTGCACCCGGATGCCGTCCCATTTCCACTCGGCGACGAAATCGGCCGGCGGCAGATCGGTCAGCGCGTCGAGATCGGTCGGCGTCGAGAGCATCACGGGCCGGAACGGCGCAAAGCCCGCGCGCTCGGGTTTCTCGCCGCCTTCGATCCAGTCGAAAAGCGGCTGATAGGGCGGCGAGAGCCCGTGCCAGATTTCCTCGATCTCCTCCAGCTCTGGCGTGCCGACCGAGGCCAGCGCCACCCGCGCGAGCCGCGCCGAGACGCCCACGCGCAGCCCCCCGGTCGCGAGTTTCAAGAGCGCATAGCGTTCCGAGGGTTCCAGCCGATCCAGCCAACCCGCGATCAGAGGCCCGACGCGGGTTTTGGGCGTGTCCTGCAAGGTCTCGACGATCTCGACCAGATCGACGTCCTGGGCGGTGTTCTCCTGCGGCCAGATCAGCGCGATCGTCTCGGCCAGATCGCCCACGTAGTCATAGGACAGCGCGAAGAGCTCGGGATCGACGCGCTCGCCCACCATGGCGCGCAGGACCGCAGGCTGCGCGCGGCCCAGTTCCAGCTCTCCGGTCAGCGCCGCCAGCGCATAGCCGCGCTCGGGGTCGGGCGCATGGCGCAGGTAATCACCCAGCACGTCGAGCTTGGCATTGCGCCCCGGCGTGAAGGCGAGCCGTTCGAGAAGGACCGCGAAGGCTCTCATTCCGGCTCCTCCTCATAGCCCACGAGGTGCAGCGGACGAGCCACGCGCCCCTCCAGTTCGGCCCAGCGCATCAGTGCCTCTTCGCGGCCATGGGTGATCCATAGCTCGGACGGATCGACCTCGCGCACGGTGCGCGTCAGGTCCACCCAGTCGATATGGTCCGAGATCACCAGCGGTAGTTCGACGCCGCGCTGGCGGGCACGGGCGCGGATCTGCATCCAGCCCGAGGCAAAAGAGATCACCGGATCGGCAAAGCGCTGCACCCAAGGCGAGGAAAAGGCGGAGGGCGGCGCGATCACCAGCGCCTCGCGCAGCGCCCGCGCCTCGGCCTTGTCCATCGTGGCGGGGCGCAGATCGCCCAAGGGGATGCCCTGCTCGATGTGATAGTCGCAGAGTTTTTGCAGCGCTCCGTGGATGTAGATCGGCGCGTCATAGCCCGCCGCGCGTACGAGCATGATGACCCGCTGCGCCTTGCCCAGTGCATAGGCACCCACCAGATGCGGGCGCTCGGGGGCTGCGCGCATCGAAGCCATCAGCTTGGCCATCTCGTCAGCCGGGTCGGGATGTTTGAACACCGGGAGCGCGAAGGTCGCCTCGGTAATGAACGTATCGCAGGGCACCGGCTCGAAGGGCGCGCAGGAGGGGTTCGAGACGCGCGCGTAATCGCCCGACGCCACGATCCGCTGCCCGCGATGCGTGATCGCGATCTGCGCCGAGCCCAGCACATGTCCCGCCGGGTGAAAGCTGACATCCACGCCGCCTACGGAGAGCGGCCCCTCATTGGCTTGCCGCAGGCCCGCGAAATCCTTGCCATAGCGGATCGCCATGATCTCCAGCGTCTGGCGCGTGGCCAGCACATGCCCGTGGCCTGCGCGCGCGTGATCGGCGTGGCCGTGCGTGATCAGCGCGCGCGCCACGGGGCGACTCGGGTCGATGTAGAAATTGCCGCTAGGGCAGTAGAGCCCCTCGGGGCGCGGGATCAGAAGCGGCTCGGCCATCGGTCCTTCACTTACGCTAACGCTCGAAATGCATACGCGGGCGCGCGATCTCGGCCCAAATTTTCGGCATTTGCCTTGAGCCAAGCTTTTCGCGCTGCGATTGTTCCAAATCAAACGCTGTGCGCCGGACCCATGCTAGTCTCGCGCCATCCAGTCACAAGGGAGGCTGACATGGCACAGAAGAAATCCGCACCCGGGATGAACATGGCTGGCTGCATGCCAGTGCCTGATATGGGGTCGGTAAGCTCGGTGATGGCACCGCAGCTCAAGATGATGGAATCGATGATCGCGCAGAATATCGAGCTGCTTGAGTTTCTGAAGACCCGCTTCGAGCGCGATCAGGAGATGGTCACGCAGTTGGCGGAAACGCCCGATCCGATGCGCGCGATGAGCCTCTGGGGCGAATTCTGGCAGCGCACGGCGAGCGATTACACCGCCGAGATGACGAAGCTCGCGACCTCGATGACGGGGATTGCGGAGCGCGCGGTGCGCTCGGCCACCGAAGAGGGCGAAGCGCTCGCCAAGGCGGTCGGAAAAAAGTGACGACTCGGGTCGGCAAGCACGGGGTGAGCCTCGGAGACGTGCCGGTCTGAGTGATCCGACAGATAGTTAGGCGCGGCAAGCTAGACGGGCTCGCCGCGCGCAGTGCTGTTTGCGGGCCTGTTCGGCGCTTACTTCTTGTAGATCCAGCCACCGCCGAAGATGCGGCTGTCTTCGGGCGCGTAGAACACGCAGGCCTGACCGGGGCTGACGCCTTCCTCCGGCACGACCAACTCGACTTCCGCCTCGGTTTCCGAGATCGGTCGGATGATCGCTTCGCGCGGCGGGCGGGTCGAGCGGACCTTGACCTTCAGATGCCATTCCTTGCGCGAGGTGAAGGGCTCGTCGCCGAGCCAGTTGATCTCGCGCACCGGGATGGTGCGGGTGGAGAGCGCCTCTTTCGGGCCGACGACCACGTGGCGCGTGTCCGGATCGAGCTTCACGACGTAAAGCGGGTCTTCGAGACCGCCGATGCCAAGCCCCCGCCGCTGGCCGATCGTGTAATGGATCACGCCGCGATGCTGGCCGAGCACATTGCCCTCCATATCCACGATATCGCCGGGATCGGCCGCGCCGGGGCGCAGCTTCTCGATGACGCTCGCGTAATTCCCGTTCGGCACGAAGCAGATATCCTGACTGTCGGGCTTGTCGGCCACCGCCAGCCCGTATTTCGCTGCCAGCTCGCGCGTCGCATCCTTCGAGGGCAGGTGCCCCAGCGGGAAACGCAGGTAATCGAGCTGCTCGGGCGTGGTCGAGAACAGGAAATAGCTCTGATCGCGGTTCGCATCGGCTGCGCAATGCAGCTCGGGCCCGGCCGCACCGTCCTTGCGCTGGATGTAATGGCCCGTCGCCATGCAATCGGCGTCGAGGTCCTTCGCCGTCTCCAGCAGGTCCTTGAACTTCACGCGCTCGTTGCAGCGGATGCAGGGCACCGGCGTTGCGCCGCCCAGATAGGCGTCGGCGAATTCGTCGATCACCGCCTCGCGGAAGGTGTTCTCGTAATCGAGCACGTAATGCGGGAAGCCCATCTCCTCGGCCACGCGGCGCGCATCGTGGATGTCCTGCCCGGCGCAGCACGCGCCTTTCTTGGCCAGCGCCGCGCCATGGTCGTAAAGCTGCAGCGTCACGCCCACCACGTCATAGCCTTCCTCGGCCAGTTTGGCGGCCACGACCGAGCTATCGACGCCGCCCGACATGGCGACGACGACGCGGGTGTCCGCGGGCGGTTTGGCGAAACCGAGCGAATTGAGCGGCAGATCCTTGGGCATGATGAAGCGTCCTTTAACGAGACGTGCAGCAATATAGGAAAATGCGACCCACTCTCAACCCCGCGTTTCACGCAGTGTTAAGGCCCCGCGCGCCAGTGTGGCCGGCGTGAAGAGCTTGAAGGGGTGAGCCCATGTATCTCAAGAAAGTCGATGGTCCGCGCGCGGTGACCCTCGCCGACGGCACGATCCTGACGCGCGCGGATCTGCCCTCT
Organism: Thioclava sp. F36-6; assembly: GCF_002020305.1. Taxonomy (NCBI): domain Bacteria; kingdom Pseudomonadati; phylum Pseudomonadota; class Alphaproteobacteria; order Rhodobacterales; family Paracoccaceae; genus Thioclava; species Thioclava sp. F36-6. The sequence goes on from NZ_MPZX01000003.1 coordinate 321,441, forward strand.
CCGAAAACCCGACGATGGGTGGCGAGCCGGAAAGCGGTGATCGTGCAGGCGGTCGCGCATGGGTTGATCGCCCGCGACGAAGTTCTGGAGCGTTACGCGCTCTCTGACGAGGAATTGGATCTCTGGATCGAGGGTGTCGAAAGGCACGGGATTCAGGGACTTAAAGTCACTGCGATCCAGAAGTTGAAACAACTTTAGATTGCGGTGTAACGGAATCGTGACAAGGTAACCCGGTGTTAACCATTTGGTGTAAGTCTCGACCCCGATCGAGGGATTAATGCGGAGAACCCAGGATGCGGATTTTATTGGTGGAAGACGACCCGACGACGTCGCGCAGTATCGAATTGATGCTGACGCACGCGAATCTCAACGTCTACTGCACCGATCTGGGGGAGGAAGGAATCGATCTCGCGAAGCTCTACGATTACGATCTGATCCTGCTCGACCTCAATCTTCCCGACATGAACGGGCACGAGGTGCTACGGCAATTGCGTCTGGCCAGGATCGACACGCCGATCCTGATTCTCACCGGCGCGGACGACACCGAGAACAAGATCAAGGGATTCGGCTTCGGCGCCGATGACTACATGACCAAGCCGTTTCATCGCTAGGAATTGGTGGCGCGCATTCACGCGATCATCCGCCGGTCCAAAGGTCATGCCCAATCGATCATCCGCACCGGCAAGATCTCGGTCAATCTCGATGCGAAGACGGTCGAGGTCGACGGCAAGCCGGTGCATCTGACTGGCAAGGAATACCAGATGCTCGAACTGCTCAGCCTCCGGAAGGGCACGACCCTGACGAAGGAGATGTTCCTCAACCACCTCTATGGCGGCATGGATGAGCCCGAATTGAAGATCATCGACGTCTTCATCTGCAAACTGCGCAAGAAGCTGGCCGATGCCACCGAGGGCGAAAATTACATCGAAACCGTCTGGGGCCGCGGCTATGTGCTGCGCGATCCCGACCCGTCCGAGTTGGAACGTCGCATCGCTATGGGTGCCTGACTTCCCTCAAGCCGATGATCTCCGTCGTCACGGCTCTTTACGCCCCCTCGGCGCTTGCCTAAACCAAGGTCAGCACGAGGGGGTCTTTTTATGTCCGAGCCAAGCCGCACCGAGATCGACGCGCTGAGCGAGGCCGAGGCCCGCGCCGAGCTGCCCGAGCTGATCGAGAAGATCGCGGCGGCCAATACTGCCTATCACACCCATGACGCGCCCGAGATTTCGGATGCGGAGTATGACGCGCTCAAGCAGCGGCTCGCGGCGATCGAGGCGAAATTCCCCGCGCTGAAATCAGACCAATCGCCCAGCGAACAGGTGGGCGGGCAGCTGGCCGAAGGCTTCGGCAAGATCACCCATGCCGTCCGCATGATGAGCCTCGCCAACGCGTTCTCCGACGAGGACGTGACCGAATTCGACGAGAGTATCCGCAGCTTCCTCGGTCTGAAATCCGACGCGCCGCTCAACTACACAGCCGAGCCGAAGATCGACGGTCTCTCGCTGTCGATCCGCTACGAACACGGCAAGCTGATCCATGCGGCCACGCGCGGCGACGGCGCGGTTGGCGAAAACGTCACCGAAAATGCCCGCACCATCGACGATATTCCGACGTCGATCTCGGATGCGCCAGACGTGCTGGAAGTCCGCGGCGAGGTCTATATGAGCCACGCCGATTTCGAGGCGCTCAACACCCGCAACGAGGCCGCGGGCGAGAAGCGTTTCGCCAATCCACGCAACGCCGCCGCCGGATCGCTCCGCCAGCTCGACCCGAAAGTCACCGCCGCGCGCCCGCTGAAATTCTTCGCCTATGCCTGGGGCGAGCTGGCCGCGCCGCTTGCCGAGACCCAGATCGACGCCATCGCGCGGCTGCAATCGCTCGGCTTCCAGACCAACCCGATGACTGAGCTGTGCGACGGCCCCGCCGATATGCTTAGCCATTACCGCGAGATCGAGGCCAAGCGCGCCACGCTCGGCTACGATATCGACGGCGTCGTCTACAAGGTGAACGACCTCGCGCTGCAGCGGCGTCTGGGCTTCCGCTCGACCACGCCGCGTTGGGCGATCGCGCATAAATTCCCCGCCGAGCTTGCCTGGACGCAGCTCGAAGGGATCGACATTCAGGTCGGTCGCACCGGGGCGCTCTCGCCGGTCGCGCGGCTGACGCCGGTGACCGTGGGCGGCGTCGTCGTCTCGAACGCGACGCTGCATAACGAGGATTACATCGCCGGGCGCGATTCCAAGGGCGCCGAGATCCGCGGCGGCAAGGATATCCGCATCGGCGATTGGGTGCAGGTCTATCGCGCGGGGGACGTGATCCCGAAGATCGCCGATGTGGACCTCACGCGCCGCCCCGACGATGCGGTGCCCTACGACTTCCCGACCCATTGCCCGCGCTGTGGATCCGAGGCGATCCGCGAAGAGGGCGACGCGGTGCGCCGCTGCACGGGGGGGCTGATCTGCCCCGCGCAAGCTGTGGAAAAGCTGAAACATTTCGTATCCCGCGCGGCTTTCGACATTGAAGGGCTCGGCGCGAAACAGGTCGAGCAATTCTACGAGGACGGCTGGATCAAGGAGCCCGCCGACATCTTCACGCTGGAAGAGCGCTACGGTCAGGGCCTCCAGCAACTCAAGAACCGCGAGGGCTGGGGGGAGAAATCCGCGCGCAACCTCTTTGCCGCGATCGCCGAGAAACGCACGATCCCGCTGCAACGGCTGATCTTCGCGCTCGGCATCCGCCATGTCGGCGAAACCAGCGCCGGAATGCTCGCGACTCATTACGGCACGTGGGAGGCGTTCGAGACCGCGATGACCCAGGCCGAGTGCGGGCAGGGCCAGGAATGGGACGATCTGATCTCGATCGACGGGGTCGGCGAGACGCTCGCAACATCCGTCGTGACAACCTTCCAGCAAGAGGCCGAGCGCGCCTCGATCGACCGCCTCACCGCGCATCTGAGTGTCGAGGAGGCCGAGAAGCCGAAATCCGACAGTCCGGTTTCGGGCCTCACGGTGGTTTTCACCGGCACGCTGGAGAAGATGACCAGGGCTGAGGCGAAAGCGCGGGCCGAGGCGCTTGGCGCCAAGGTCTCGGGCTCGGTCAGCGCCAAGACCGACCTGCTCGTCGCAGGGCCCGGCGCGGGCTCGAAAGCCAAGAAAGCGGCCGAGCTGAACATCCGCGTCATCGACGAGGATGAATGGATCGCGCTCGCGGGGGGCGCATGAGCACGCGGCCCGCAGAGCTTTTCGAGCTTTTTGCCGAGCTCGACAGTCTTGCGGGCGTCGGCCCGAAAACGGCTAAGCATTTCGAGGGGCTGGGGATCACCCGCCCGCGCGATGTACTGTTCACCTTGCCCTATTCGGTGATCGATCGCCGCCCCGTCGCGACCGTGCATGGCGTGCCCGCGGGCACCACCGTCACCGTCGAAGTGACCATCGGCGCTCATAGCCCCGCGCGCAAACAAGGCGCGCCCGATCGGGTTCTGTGCCATGACGCGCAGGGCGATATCACGCTGGTCTTCTTCCGGGCGCGCGGCGACTGGCTCGCGAAACAGATGCCCAACGGGGCGCGGCGGATCATTTCGGGCAAGCTCGAGATATATGACGGGCAGGCGCAGATCGTGCATCCCGACTACATCCTGCCGCCCGAAAATGCGGGTGAGATGCCCCGGTTCGAGCCGGTCTATCCGCTCACCGCGGGCGTCACGCAAAAGCTGATGGCGAAGGCGGCGGAGGGGGCCTTGGCGCGCGCGCCCGACCTGCCGGAATGGATCGACGATGCGCTGAAGCGCCGCGAGGGCTGGCCGGATTGGCAGGACGCGGTGCGAGCGGCGCATCACCCTGAAAAGATTGACGATCTTTCGTCCACCGCGCCGGCGCGCGCGCGTCTCGCCTATGACGAGCTTTTCGCCCACCAGATGACCCTCGCGCTCGCGCGGCGCCAGTCGCGGCGCAAGAAGGGCCGCGTGACGCGCGGGACGGGCAAGCTTTCGGCGCAGGTGCTGGCGAGCTTGCCTTACAAGCCGACCGGCGCACAGACCCGCGCGATTGCCGAGATCGCGGGTGATCTGGGCTCCGAGCGGCGGATGAACCGGCTGCTGCAGGGCGATGTCGGCGCGGGCAAAACGCTGGTCGCCTTCATGGCGCTGCTGACGGCGGTAGAGGCTGGCGGGCAGGGCGTGATGATGGCGCCCACGGAAATCCTCGCGCGCCAGCATCTCGAAGGTCTGGCGCCGCTGGCCGAGGCGGCGGGCGTCCGGCTGGAGATCCTGACCGGGCGCGACAAGGGGGCGGAACGCGCGCGCAAGCTCGCCGATCTGGCCTCGGGCGCGATCGGGATCCTTGTCGGGACCCATGCGGTTTTTCAGAAAGACGTGGAATTTCAGGATTTGCGGCTTTCCGTGATCGACGAGCAGCACCGCTTCGGCGTGGCGCAGCGGATGGAGTTGGGCGCCAAGGGGCAGGCGGTCGACGTGCTGGTGATGACCGCGACGCCGATCCCGCGCTCGCTCGCACTGGCGCAATATGGCGACATGGATGTGAGCCTTCTCGACGAGAAGCCGCCGGGCCGGACGCCGGTCAAGACCGCGCTCGTCGCGATGGAGCGGATGGGCGAGGTGGTCGAACATCTGCGCAAAGCGGTGGCCGAGGGGCGGCAGGCCTATTGGGTCTGCCCGCTGGTCGAAGAAAGCGAGCGTGTCGATCTGAGCTCTGCGACCGACCGTTTTCTGGCGCTGCGCGCGGCGCTTGGCGACGATGTCGTGGGGCTGGTTCACGGCCAGATGCCGTCGGCCGAGAAAGACGCTGCCATGGCGGCCTTCGTGAAGGGGCAGACCCGGGTGCTCGTCGCGACGACGGTGATCGAGGTGGGCGTAAACGTGCCCAACGCCTCGATCATGGTGATCGAGCGGGCCGAGAGCTTCGGTCTCGCGCAGCTCCATCAGCTGCGCGGGCGGGTCGGGCGTGGGGCCGCGGCCTCGACCTGCCTGATGATCTACCAGACGCCCCTGAGCGAGACGGCCGAACGCCGCCTGTCGATCCTGCGCGAAAGCGAGGACGGGTTCCGCATCGCTGAGGAAGACCTCGCCATGCGCGGGGCGGGCGATGTGATCGGCACGGCGCAATCGGGCTTGCCGCGCTTTCGCGTGGCTGACCTCGAACGCCAGGCCGGTCTGATGGCGGTGGCGCAGTCGGATGCGCGCAAGCTCCTGTCCGACGATCCCGAGTTGAGCGGCCCGCGCGGACAGGCGGCGCGGGTGCTGCTGTGGCTGATGGAACAGGACCGCGCGATCCGTTTGATCGGTATCGGCTGAGCCCCGTTCGACTCACGTTCTCCCCCAGTGTTCTCAAATGTTCCTAAAAAGTTCTTTACACGCGACGTCAAATGTGAGAACAAAGTAGCAACAGAGGGATTGGAGGTGCCAGATGGCCAAGGAAATCAAGGAACTTCTCGACCGCAATCACAGCACACTGCTGGCCGACGCCGTGGGGGGTATCGCGCTTTGCGCAAGCTTCATCATGGCGCTTTGGCTGCCGGGGCTCCTCTAAGCCCGACCTGTCTCATCGTTACTGCCTCGCGCTTTTTGGCTGCCGCACCTGTCCCAAACCTGCGGCTTCGCCTGTCCCCCAGGCCCGCCTGTCCGTAAAGCGCAACTTCAGCCGCCGCTCTTTCGAGTGGCGGCTTTTTTTTATCGCGAGAGAGGTGGAGGTTAGCGGCTCAGCACTGCTCGAGCGCTTCGAGCGTCGCCTCGGGGGCGAGCAGGATCGAGCCATGCCGGTTGGGGTAGTCGCGCGCGGCTTGCAGCACCTCGTATTCGCCGAAAGGCGCATCGGGGACGGGGCCGCCCTTGAGCATCTCGGCCAGCTGATCGCGCAGCTTCGCGACCTCGTCGCGCGTGCGACCCACGACCTGCGCCCCGAAGATCGCAGCCGAGGCCTGACCCAGCGCGCAGGCATGCACGGTCTGGCTATAGCCCGAGACGCGGCCGTCCGTGCAGGTCAGAGAAACCTCGACCGTGGAGCCGCACAGCGGCGCGCGCTTGCGCACGGTCACATCGGGCGCGGGGAGCGGATCGGTGCCCGGCATATCGGCGGCGAGCGCCAGAATACGCTGCGAATAGAGCTTGATCAGATCGGTGTCGCTCATCTCTTTCCCCTTCGGCCCGTCCGGCGTAGATAGGACCTGAGCCACAGGAAGGAAAGAGCCGATGCCATTCGATCCCGCCAGCTTGACCTATGACGCCAACGGTTTGATCCCCGCGATCGCGCAGGATGCGCTCTCGGGCGATATCCTGATGATGGCATGGATGAACGCGGAAAGCGTAGCGAAGACACTTGAAACAGGGCGCGTAACCTATTGGTCGCGCTCGCGAAAATCGTTCTGGGTGAAGGGCGAGACCTCGGGTCATGTGCAGCGCCTGCGCGAGATGCGGGTCGATTGCGACCGCGACACGCTGCTGGTGTTGGTCGAGCAGGAAGGCCCGGCCTGCCACACCAATCGCCGGTCGTGCTTCTATACGGCGATCCGCGATGGCGAAGAGGTCGAAATTCTCACGCCGATGGAAGATTGAGACCGGCCCTTCGGGGAGGATATTTCCGTCAAGAGGAAGCTGGCAGCCCGACCATGCGGCGAATGTCGTCGGGGCTCGCCCCGTCCTCGCGGTATTTCGCGATGGCGCGGGCGTCGTCGCGCTTGGCGAGGCGCTTGCCATTATCGTCACGGATTAACTCGTGATGGCAATAGGTTGGCGTCGGGAGTTCAAGTAGAGTTTGAAGCAGAACATGGATCTGCGTGGCGTCGAACAGATCCGCGCCGCGGGTGACATGGGTGATGCCTTGCGCGGCGTCGTCGAGCACCACGGCGAGGTGGTAGGACGTGCCCATCTCGCGCCGCGCCAGCACGACATCGCCCACCTTGTCGATCAGATCGGCGCGGGAGACGTTATGCGTGCCTTTGTGTAGTGCGCAGATTTCCTCGAAACGGATATCGCGGGCGGCGCGTGTCATGTTCAGGCGCAACGCGCTGTCAGGCAGCGGAGCCTCGGGGCGGCGCGCGCCGCGCTCGCGGCAGGTGCCCGGATAGATCAGACCGTCGGGCCCGTATTGCACGCCTTCCTGCGGTGCGGAGGCTGCCGCCTCAATATCGCGCCGCGTGCAGGTGCAGGCAAAGAGAAGGTCGCTTTCCCAAAGTCTTTCAAGGGCTTCGCGATAGATGTTCAAGCGGTCAGACTGACGCAGAACCGGCCCGTCCCAAGTCAGCCCGAGCCAGCGCAGATCGTCGTAGATCTGCTCCTCCCAATGCGGTCGCGCGCGGCTTTGGTCGATGTCTTCGATGCGCAGCAGGAACTGGCCGCCGGCCTTGCGCGCCATGTCATGCGCGAGGATCGCGCTATAGGCATGGCCCAGATGCAGCGGGCCCGTTGGCGAGGGGGCGAAGCGTGTGATCATCGACGCGCGCACCCCGCCAAATCAGCCGCCCGCGCGGCGATCCGCATGCGCCTGATAGATCAGGATCCAGGCGAGTGCGATGAACATCGGATGCGTCAACCCGCCCGAGAAGATGATCGCCGGAATCCAGATCACGAAGACGAGGATCGCAAGGAAGATGCGTCCGATCAGCACGATAGAAAGCGGCGGCAGAAACAGGGCCAGAACGTAATTCATACAGTCTCTCCTTGCTGCGCCAGCCAGTCGCCGAAGACCGTCTTGGCGCGATCGGTATAGGCCTTGTAGCGGTCTTTGCGGCCACGCCGCCCGCCCTTGGCGTCGATCGGCGGGAAGAGCCCGAAATTGACGTTCATCGGTTGGAACGTCTTCGCCTCGGCCCCGCCGGTGATGTGGGTGATCAACGCCCCCATCGCGGTTTCGGGTCCCGGCGGCGGCAGTTCGCGGCCTTGAAGTTCGGCAGCAGCCATACGGCCGGCCAGCAGCCCCATCGCGGCGCTCTCGACATAGCCTTCGACGCCGGTGATCTGTCCGGCGAAGCGCAGGTTCGGGTGCGATTTCAGCCGCATCTGCGCATCGAGCAGCGTCGGCGAGTTGATGAACGTGTTGCGGTGGATGCCGCCGAGACGCGCGAATTTGGCATCCTGAAGTCCCGGAATCATGCGGAAAACATCGGCTTGCGCACCGTACTTCATCTTGGTTTGGAAACCCACGATATTGTAAAGCGTGCCAAGCGCGTTGTCGCGACGCAGCTGCACCACGGCCCAGGCTTTGGTCTGCGGATCGTGTTCGTTGGTCAGACCGACGGGCTTCATCGGCCCGTGGCGCAGGGTTTCGCGGCCGCGTTCTGCCATCACTTCGATCGGCAGGCAGCCGTCGAAATAGCCTGCGGTTTCACCCTCGTGGAACTCGGTCTTGTCGGCCGCGAGAAGCGCGTCGATGAAGGCCTCATATTCGTCCTTCGTCATCGGGCAGTTGATATAGGCCGTGCGCTCTTCCTCGGTCTCGCCCTTGTCGTAGCGCGACTGACGCCATGCGACGGACATGTCGATCGTGTCGGCATAGACGATGGGGGCGATGGCGTCGAAGAAGGCCAGACGCTCTTCGCCGGTGGCTTGCAGGATCGCTTTGCCCAAGGATTCCGAGGTCAGCGGGCCGGTCGCGAAGATCCATTTGCCACTTGAAGGAAGCTCCGTAACCTCTTCCTCGGTAAAGGAAATATTCTCATGGGCACGCAGCGCCTCGGTCACGGATTGCGAAAACGCCTCGCGGTCCACGGCGAGCGCGCCGCCTGCGGGCAGTCGATGCTTGCGCGCCGTGTCCATGATCAGCCCGTTCGCAGCCCCCATCTCCCAATGGAGCTGGCCCACGGCGTTGCGCTCGTGATCGTCCGAGCGGAACGAGTTCGAGCAGACCATCTCGGCATAGTTGCCCGTCTGGTGCGCAAAGGTTTCGACCTTGGGCCGCATTTCGTGCAGCACCACGCGGATTCCGGCATTCGCCGCTTGCCAGGCCGCTTCCGAGCCCGCCATGCCACCGCCGACGATATGTAGTTCTTCTGTCATGGCCGCTCATGTAGTGGTCAAAGCGGCAAAAGGGAAGGCCGATCGCAGCTGCTCAGTTCAGGGCGAAGGTACCGCGCGCGAAGAGGCCGTCGAGCGGGCGGATCGGCGCGAAGCTCTGGTTGCGCACGCCGTGGCCGCGCGCGCCGAAGCGTACTGTGAGGCCGAGGGCGAGACTCGTCTCGTCGCGGCTGTCGGGGCGGCCGGTAAAATGGGCGCGCTCGATGCGGGTGAAGAGCATCGCGGGGCCGTCGCCCAGCCGGTGGCGCAACCCGAGCGCGGCGATGGTCTCGCGGGCGCTGAAGGCAAGTTCGGAGATGTCGACGACGGAAAGCCCTGCGGTCAGCGTCGTGCGCGGGCTGACGTCCCACCGTGCGGCGAGGCCCGCGAAGACGTAATCGTTGCTGCCGGGTTTGACGGTGCCGAGCCCGCCGCGCGCCGAGACGCTGCCGCGCGTGCCCACGGCCCAGATCGCTTCGGCGCCGAGCGCATAGGCCGTCTGGCTGGCGTGGCTGGTGTCGGAGACGGCGGCGAAGAGCCCGTATTTGGCGCGCTCCGTGGGCGCCATGTAGAGATGCGCCGCGAGATCGCCGCGCCAGCGCGGACCGGCATCATTTGCGCCGAGATCGAGTTGCAGCCCATGCGCCGGGGTCAGGGCGAAATCGGCGCTCAGATCGGCGCGGGCGGCTCCAAAGTCGCCGGTGGTGTTTTGGATCGTCAGTTCGGCCCCGGTGAAGCCAAGCGCGCTTTGGGCAAGCGCGGGGGCAGCGCTGACGGCTGCGGCGAGACAGAATACGGCGCCCCGCAGGGCAGAGACAGGAGTGTGGCGCATGATCGGACCTCGTGACGCGGTAACTGAACAAGGCCGATCTTCGCCGGCTGCGCTTCGGGCCCATGCTCCGCTGCGGCTTTGATCTCTTTTGGCAGGCGGGTGGGTCTTAAGGAAGGGTTAAACTTTCTAATGGGTTAACGGCCCGGAGCGTTTCCACTCCGGGCCGTTCGATAGGGTCTGCCCTCGGGATCGCGCGATCAGAAATCGTCCAGCTTGGGCCGCTTGCCGATCGAGACGTGGTCGATATCCTCCAGCGCGAAGCCCTTTATGATCGAGGGGATCATCATCGACACGAGGATGAAGATCGGCAGGCCTACGACCGTGATGACCTGTTGCAGCGCCGTTAGCCCCGCATCGCCTGCGAGCACGATCAGCATCGCCGCGACGAGGCCCTCTGCTGCGCCCCAGAAGACGCGCTGATGGACCGGGCCCGGCGTCGGTGTGCCGGTGCAGAGCATATCGACCACGAGGGACGCCGAGTCCGACGAGGTTGCGAAGAAGATCGCGACCACGATCACCGCGATGCCTTGGACGATATGGACGAAGGGGAAGTGCTCGAAGAAGGCGAACATCGCGAGCGGAACGCTATCCGAGACCGCTTGCGACAATTGCCCCGCCTGATCGCCCATCGCATCGCGGGCGGCCTGACCGATGCCGTCGAACTCCATCGCCTGCCAGCCGAAGATCGCGAACCAGATCAGAGTGAAGAGCGAGGGCGCCAGCAGCACGCCAAAGACGAATTCGCGCACCGTGCGGCCGCGCGAGATGCGGGCCACGAACAACCCGATGAAGGGCGACCAAGTCACCGTCCAGGCCCAGTAGAACACGGTCCACGAGCCCTGCCAGCCCCAGCCGGGCGTGTCGGGGTTCTCATTGGCCAGCATGTCGTTCCAGAAGGCGAGATGCAGCAGGTTGTCGAAATAGAGCCCGAAGGTCTGAACGATCCCGCGCAGCAGGAACAGGGTCGAGCCGAAGATCAGCACGAAGACCATGAGGCCCACGGCCATGCCGATATTGATGTTCGACAGCAGCTTCACGCCCTTGTCGAGCCCCGCCACGATCGAGGTGATCGCCACGGCGGTCAGCACCGTCAGGATCGCGATCTTGACGAACGTGCCGTCGCCCGTACCCAGAAGCGCGTCCAGGCCAGCGGCGATCTGGCTGGAGCCGAGGCCGAGCGAGACGGCGACGCCGAACAGCGTGCCGAGGATCGAGGCGATGTCGATCGCTTTGCCGATCGGCCCGTTGATGCCCTCTTTCAGCAGCGGATAGAACACCGAAGACACCCGCACCGGCAGGTCGTAGCGGTTGATGAAATAGGCGAAGCCAAGCCCCGGCAGCGTGAAAATCGTCCAGGTATGCAGGCCGAGGTGATAGACCGCGATAGAGATCGCGTCTTTCGCGGCCTCGTCGGAATAGGGCGCGACGCCCGGTAGCGGCGGCTTGGAGAAATGGCTGATCGGCTCGGCCACGCCCCAGAACATCAGCACCGTGCCGATGCCGCCCGCGAAGAGCATCGTGAACCACGACAGGTTGCCGTACTCGGGGCGGCTGTCCTTCGGACCCAGCCGGATGTGGCCGTGGCGCGAGAGTGCGGCCCAGATCAGAAACCCGAGCCAGATGTTTACGCCGAGGATGAAGAACCAGCCGAGATTGGTGACAATCCAAGAACGGCCCGTGGCGAACGCATCGCCAATCGGGCCGGGGAAGATGACAAGCGCGAGCACGAAGAGGATCGTGAAGCCTGCTGATACGAAAAAAATGGTGGGGTCGGTTCGTAGGCCGAGCCTGTCTGCAAAGGCTTTCATGAAACTCTCCCTGTTTCTAATAGTGCAACCGCAACGGGTGGCTTCAGGGGTGGTTCCGCGCAGACGGGACATTGGAGGAAAGAAAAAATGGAAACGGCCCGGCGCGTGGCCGGGCCGCAACATCGGAATGCGTCTGCAATCAGAAGGTGGATCGGTAGCGGAGCAGCTTCTTGTTCGAGCCTTTGCAGAGCGCCACACGTAGGGCGAAGTTCCAGACGTCGAATCCGTGCTGTAACAAGAAAAAGCCCCCGTCCTTGCGGAGCGGGGGCTTGATTTCATTGCTTTTTGCGAAGCCGTCCGGAATTGGGAGCAGCCTCGGCGGTTCAGCTTTCGCTATCCGGCGTGCCGCCGTCACCCGACGTGTCCGGCGCGTCCGGCGCATCGGTCGACCCTTCGGCGTCCGGCTCCAGATCGTCGTCCTCACCCTGATCGGCGATCCGCGCGACCGAGACCACGACCTCGCCCTTGGCGGTGTTGAACACACGCACGCCACCGGCAGAGCGCGAGCGGAAGGAGATGTCTTCCACCGGGCATCGGATCGACTGACCCGTCGAGGTGGCGAGCATGATCTGATCGCTCATCTCGACCGGGAAGGAGGCCACCAGCGGGCCGCCCCGCATCGCCTTGTCGATCGCCGTCACGCCCTGACCGCCACGACCGCGGGTCGGGTAGTCGTGCGACGACGAGATCTTGCCGGAGCCCTTGGACGTAATCGTCAGGATCAGATCCTCGGCGGCGGACATCTCGGCGTAGCGTTCGGTCGAAAGCTGACCTTCGGCCACGGCTTCCTCGTCCTCGTCCGGCTCGATCTCTTCCTCGGTGACGCCCGCCATCAGGCGACGCTGCTTGAGATAGGCCACGCGCTCTTCCGAAGTGGCCTCGAAGTGGCGGATGACCGACATCGAGACGACCTCGTCATCGCCCTTCAGCTTGATGCCGCGCACACCGACCGAGTTGCGCGAGTTGAACACGCGCACTTCCGGCACCGGGAAGCGGATCGCGCGACCGCTGGCGGTGACCAGCATCACGTCGTCATCCTCGGAACAGATGCGCGCATTGATCAGGCGCATCCCTTCGTTCTCGTCCTCGAATTTCATCGCGATCTTGCCGTTGCGCATGACGTTGGTGAAATCCGACAGGCGGTTGCGGCGCACGGTGCCCTTGGAGGTCGCGAAGACCATCTGCAGGTCGTCCCATTCCGTCTCGTCGCGATCGACCGGCGTGATCGCCGCGATTGAGACGCCGGTGGGGATCGGCAGGATGTTGACGATCGCCTTGCCCTTGGATTGGCGCGAGCCGAGCGGCAGCTGCCAGCACTTCATCTTGTAGACCATGCCGCCGGTCGTGAAGAACAGAAGCTGCGTATGGGTGTTGGCGACGAACAGCGTGGTGACCGTATCGTCATCCTTCAGCGCGCCACCCGACAGCCCCTTGCCGCCGCGCTTCTGCGAGCGGAAATCGGCGAGCGGCGTGCGCTTGATGTAGCCGCCCTGGGTGACCGTCACGACCATGTCTTCGCGCTCGATCAGGTCTTCGTCGGCCATGTCGCCGGCCCAGTCGATGATCTCGGTGCGGCGCGGCACGGCAAACAGCTCGCGAACTTCGCGCAGCTCGTCGGCGATGATCGCCATGATCCGCTCGCGCGAGGCGAGGATGGCGAGGTATTCGCGGATCTTCTCGGCCAGTTGGGCGAGTTCGTCCGTGACTTCCTTCACCCCGATCTGGGTCAGACGCTGCAGGCGCAGATCGAGGATCGCGCGGGCCTGCGTTTCCGACAGGTTGTAGGTGCCGTCGTCGTTGACCGGATGCAGCGGATCGTCGATCAGCTTGAGATATTCGACGATGTCATGCGCGGGCCAGCGGCGCTCCATCAGGCGGGCGCGGGCCTCTGCCGCATCGGCCGAGGAGCGGATGGTGGCGACGACTTCGTCCACGTTGGACACTGCCACGGCCAGACCGCACAGGACGTGGCTGCGCTCGCGCGCTTTGCGCAGCTCGAACGCGGTGCGACGAGCCACAACTTCCTCGCGGAAGCTGATGAAATAGCTGAGGAATTGGCGAAGCGTCAGCTGCTCGGGGCGGCCGCCGTTCAGCGCCAGCATGTTGCAGCCAAACGAGGTCTGCATCTGCGTGAAGCGGAAAAGCTGGTTGAGCACCACATCCGGGGTCGCGTCGCGCTTCAGCTCGATCACGACGCGGACGCCGACGCGGTCGGATTCGTCGGCGATGTTCGAGATGCCTTCGAGCTTCTTCTCGCGCACCAGATCGGCGATCTTTTCGATCATCGCCGCCTTGTTCACCTGATAGGGAATCTCGTCCAGCACGATCGCGAAGCGGTCCTTGCGGATTTCCTCGACGCGGGTTTTCGCCCGGATGATGACCGAGCCACGACCTTCAAGGTAGGCCTTGCGTGCGCCACCACGGCCCATGATCAGGCCGCCGGTGGGGAAGTCGGGAGCGGGGACGATCTCCATGATCGCCTCGTCCGACATGTCCGGGTTGTCGATCAGCGCCAGCGTCGCGTCGCAGACCTCGCCGAGGTTATGCGGCGGGATATTGGTCGCCATGCCGACAGCGATACCGCCCGCGCCGTTGACCAGCATGTTCGGGAAGCGTGCGGGCAGAACCGTCGGCTCTTCCTGCTTGCCGTCGTAGTTGTCCTGGAAATCGACCGTGTCTTTCTCGATATCGGCGAGAATGTAATTGGCCGGTTTCGCCATGCGCACTTCGGTGTAGCGCATTGCTGCCGCGTTATCGCCATCCATCGAGCCGAAGTTGCCCTGACCGTCGAGCAGCGGCAGCGACATCGAGAAGGGCTGCGCCATCCGCACCAACGCGTCGTAGATCGCGGCGTCGCCATGCGGGTGATACTGACCCATGACGTCGCCGACCGGACGTGCCGATTTGCGATAGGGCTTGTCGAAGGTGTTCCCGGTCTCGTGCATCGCGAAGAGAATGCGCCGGTGAACGGGCTTCAGGCCGTCGCGCAGATCGGGGATCGCGCGGCTCACGATCACGCTCATCGCGTAATCGAGATAGGCGGTTTTCATCTCGTCCGCGATGGACACAGTGGGGCCGAGATAAGCGGGCCGCCCGGGGCCTTCTTCTTCGGTTTCCGGCGGTTCAGGAGTGTCGGTCACGCGCGCCTCGATATTCTAGATATTGTTGTGGAACCTTATAAAGGCCGCAAGCGGCGGGTGCAATCATGGAGAAGGCCCCGGCGGGTGCGCGGGGCCTTCTTCGTGACGTCAGCTTGCGGTGTTCCGGTGCGGCGCGGGCCGCAACCGATCACGCTTCGCGCGCGGCGCGCTTCCGCTCGTGCGGATCGAGGTGCAGTTTGCGCAGGCGGATCGATTTCGGCGTGACCTCGACGAGTTCGTCATCGTTGATATAGGCGATGGCTTCCTCGAGCGACATCCGCGTCGGCGGGGTCAGGCGAACCGCTTCATCCGTGCCCGAGGCGCGGACGTTGGTCAGCTTCTTGCCCTTGAGCGGGTTCACTTCGAGATCGTTCTCGCGCGAATGCTCGCCGATGATCATGCCGGTATAGACCTGCTCTTGCGCGCCGATGAACAGCTTGCCGCGTTCTTCGAGGTTCCACAGCGCGTAGGCGACCGATACGCCATTCTCCATCGAGATCAGCACGCCCTGACGGCGGCCGTCGATCGGGCCCTTGTAAGGTGTCCAGCCATGGAACAGGCGGTTGAGCACGCCCGAGCCGCGCGTGTCGGTCAGGAACTCGCCCTGATAGCCGATCATGCCGCGCGACGGGACATGGGCCACGATGCGGGTCTTGCCACCCTCAGCGGGACGCATCTCGGCCAGCTCGCCCTTGCGGTAGCCGGTCAGTTTCTCGATCACGACGCCGGAATATTCCTCATCCACGTCGATGATGACTTCCTCGATCGGCTCCATGCGCTGGCCGTCTTCCTCGCGGAAGATCACCTTCGGGCGCGAGATCGACAGCTCGAACCCTTCGCGGCGCATGTTCTCGATAAGAACGCCCATCTGAAGTTCGCCGCGGCCCGAGACCACGAAGGCGTCGCCGCCGGGGGTGTCCTCGACGCGGATCGCGACGTTGGTTTCGGCCTCTTTCATCAGGCGGTCGCGAATGATGCGCGACTGGACCTTCGAGCCGTCCTTACCGGCGAGCGGCGAGTCGTTGATGCCGAAGGTCACCGAGATCGTCGGCGGATCGATCGGCTGCGCGTCGATCGGGGTGTCGACTTCGGGCGCACAGAGCGTGTCGGCCACGGTCGCCTTGGTCATGCCCGCGACGGTGACGATGTCGCCTGCGACGGCTTCGTCGATCGGCTGCTGCGACAGGCCACGGAAGGCGAGGATCTTGGTGCAGCGGAAGGCTTCGATGCGGTCGCCCTTGCGCGAGAGCGCCTTGAGCTGATCGCCGACCTTCAGCGTGCCCGCCTCGATGCGGCCCGTGAGGATGCGCCCGATGAACGGGTCGGCCGAGAGCGTGGTGGCCAGCATCTGGAAGGGCTCGTCGGCGCGGAATTCCTGCTTCGGCGGCTCGACATGCTTCAGGATCAGATCGAACAGCGCGTCAAGGTTCTCGCGCGGGCCGTCGAGCTCTTCGTCGCACCAGCCGCCGATGCCGGAAGCGTAGAGATGCGGGAAGTCAAGCTGCTCTTCATCGGCGTCGAGGTTCGCGAAGAGGTCGAACACCTCGTCGAGCGCGCGATCGGGCTCGGCGGCGGGCTTGTCGACCTTGTTGAGCACGACGATCGGCTTGAGGCCGAGCGCGAGCGCCTTCGAGGTCACGAACTTGGTCTGCGGCATCGGGCCTTCGGCTGCGTCCACCAGCAGCACAACGCCGTCCACCATCGACAGGATACGCTCCACCTCGCCGCCGAAATCGGCGTGGCCGGGAGTGTCGACGATGTTGATGCGGGTGCCTTTCCACTCGACCGAGGTGGCCTTGGCGAGAATGGTGATGCCGCGTTCGCGTTCGATGTCGTTGCTGTCCATCGCGCGTTCGGCGACGGCTTGGTTTTCACGGAAAGCGCCCGATTGGCGCAGAAGCTGGTCCACGAGCGTCGTCTTGCCGTGGTCCACGTGAGCGATGATCGCAATGTTGCGAAGGTCCATGGGAGGTCGTCCTGTTCTTGAGTTGCCCCGCCCATAAAGGAAAGATCGCCTCTCGGCTAGCCCCCAGCGCGGCAATCGCGCCGCGATGCGGCATCACGTCAGTGGAAATGCGATTTCGAGAACAGGTTGATCACGATGATCCCCGTCAGAATCAGCGCGATCCCGATCAGGGCGGGCAAATCCAGCCGCTGATTGAACATCAGCCAGCCCACGCCCGCGATCAGCACCATGCCGATCCCGGACCACAGCGCATAGGTGATCCCGAGCGGCAGCACTTTCAGCACCAGCGTGAAGAAATAGAGCCCGCCGATGAAGCCCACCGCGACGCCCACCGTCGGCCAGAACCGCGAGAATTGCTGGCTCGCCTGCAGACAGGCCGAGCCGAAGGTCTCGAAGGCGACCGCTATGAGCAGGAAGAGATAGGTGTTGAACATGTCCGGCAGTCTGCCGGATCACTCGGCGATATACCAGTCGCGACGGTGGTTCATCGCGACGATAAAGTTCAGCACCAGCGCGCCCAGAAGCGAGTAGAGCACCAGCGGCGGCGCAAGGATGAAGCTCGCGATGACAAACAGGCACAGGTCGTGGATCAGCTGCGTCCAGCCAGCGCGGAAGCCGAACTTGTCTTGCAGGATCACGGCGACGATGGAGACGCCGCCGAGGCTGCCCTTGTGGCGGAAGAGGCCAAGAAGGCCTACGCCTGCCGAGATGCCGAACAGAACGGCGGCCACGGCGGGGTGGATTTCGGCAACATGCAGGACGGGTTTGAGCGCCTCGGCCATCAGCGACACGAGCGTCACGGTCACGAGGCTTTTCAGCGCGAAGCCTGCGCCGCGCGCGAAATAGGCGAAGGCGTAGAAGGGGATGTTGATCACGAAGAACACGACCCCGAAGCTGAACCCGGTGATATAGGACAGGATCAGCGCGGCTCCTGCGGTGCCCCCGGTCACGAGGCCTGCGGCGCGCAGCAGGTGAATCCCCAGCGCGGCCTGTGCGGCGGCCACGACAAGGCCCTGCAGATCCTCGAGCTTCGAGTAATGCGGACGGGTCGCCTCTTTGGCTGCGATCTGGTCGGCGGTGATATGTGCGTCAGTGGTCATGACCTAATAATAGGGCATAAAAGCTGACCTACCAAATCGCTGGGCGCAGGTCGGCTTTGCATCGCGCGAAAGGGTCGGGGCAGGGTGCGCGGACCCGTTGCCCGCAGATCACGCCCCGATCAGGTGGCGATATAGCGGTCGCGGCGGTGGTTGATCAGGATGATCACATTCAGAACCATCGCGCCCAGCAGCGACCACAGCACCTTGTCGAGCGGCAGCACGAAGAGCGCGAAGAGGAACACGCCGCAATCGAACAGGATCTGCGTGCGGCCAGCTTTGAAACCGGTCTTGTCCTGCAGATAAAGCGCCACGATCCCCACGCCGCCGAGGCTTGCGCCGTGGCGGAACAACGCCAGAAGGCCCGCGCCTGCGGTCACGCCCGCCAGAACGGCGGCCGCGCCGGGGTGGAGAATGGCGAAGCTCAGAAGATGCGGGAATATTTCGGTAAATCCGGACAGAAGCGCGACCGAGAGCACCGTCTTCACCGTGAACCGCGCGCCCATGCGGCGGAAGGCCAGCCAGTAGAAGGGCAGGTTGAGCGTGAAGAAGATCGCGCCGAAGCTCCATCCGGTGACGTAAGACAGCACCAGCGACAGGCCCGCGATCTGCCCGGTGAACAGCCCCGCGCCATGCAGCAGCGACACCGACAGCGCCACCAGCAAGGTGCCAGTGAGAAGCCCTTGGGTGTCCTCGGGCAGGGTGTGGCGGTGCGGGTCTTGGATACGGGTCTCGCTCATGGCGCTCAGATGCCACGAGGCAACGTCAAGCGCAAGAACTGAGGCGCATCGGCAACAGAGGTGCTCCAATACCTGCGGATCACAGTCGCGTGAGTTGCCGCCGCTTCCGGGATCGGGCCAATTGGCGCCATTCGCAATGCCCAAGACAAGAGGAGGGCCGCCATGATGTCATATCGCCAAGCCCTCGCATCGCAGTGCGAAACTCGTATCGGCTTTTCGGTCACCACTCGCGTCGCACGACGCCAGGACTGACCCTCCCGATACGCCCCGGGGCCTAGGCCCCACTCCCGCAAACTGACCCGATTTCCGCGTCCCGATCCTGTCGCGACGCATCTTGGCCGCGCTCTCGCGGTCCCCGTCGGGTCTTCTTTCACATCAGTAGAAGAAAGGCCGGTTGCGGGCGGAGTCCCGCGCCGGGACATGACATGATCCAGACTCTCGAGCGTCCGAGCGACGCGTTCACCATCGAAGCCGCCATCGCCAAATTCGGCGCAGGCAAAGTTCTCCGTGCGGCACTGTTTGCGCTGATCGCGCGTGGCGGCAAGCCGCGTCCGCTCGATGCGGAGCAGCTCAGCGACCATCTGCGCAGAGATATCGGGCTCGGGCCCGCCGAGCCTCCGCCAGAGCCGTGGAGCATGATGCGGTAAGAGAAAGGGCCGGGCGTGTGATGCGCCCGGCCCGACTAAGGATTGAGGGACGCGCCCGACCTCGGGTGGGCGCAGCCCCGGGGCTGGTCGCCCCGCGCCAGAAACGAAAAAAGGCGGGGAGCCCCCCGCCTTCCTCAGTCCATCTCGCAGCGCTCAGAGCGACAGCGACTTGTTCAGGTATTCGTCGATCTTCTCGAGGAAGCCCATCGTGGTCAGCCATTTCTGATCGGGGCCGACGAGCAGCGCGAGGTCCTTGGTCATGTGACCGTCTTCGACCGCCTGCACGCAGACCTTCTCGAGCGTTTCCGCGAAAGTCTGAAGCTGCGCGTTGCCGTCCAGCTTGGCGCGGTGCTTCAGGCCACCGGTCCAGGCGAAGATTGAGGCGATGGAGTTCGTCGAGGTCTCCTTGCCCTGCTGGTGCTGACGATAGTGACGCGTCACCGTGCCGTGGGCGGCCTCGGCTTCCACCGTCTGGCCATCGGGCGTCATCAGGATCGAGGTCATCAGGCCCAGCGAGCCGAAGCCCTGCGCGACCGTATCCGACTGCACGTCGCCATCGTAGTTCTTACAGGCCCAGACATAGCCGCCCGACCATTTCAACGAGCTCGCCACCATGTCGTCGATCAGGCGGTGCTCGTACCAGATGCCCGCTTCCTTGAACTTCTCGGCGAATTCTTCCTCGAAGACCTGTTGGAAGAGATCCTTGAAGCGCCCGTCATAGGCCTTGAGGATCGTGTTCTTGGTCGAGAGATACACCGGCCAGCCCTTCAGCAGACCGTAGTTCAGCGAGGCCCGCGCGAAGTCGATGATCGACTTGTCGAGGTTGTACATGCCCATCACGACGCCTGCGTCGGGGGCCTTGAACACTTCCTTCTCGATCACCTCACCGTCGTCGCCCACGAATTTCAGCGTGATCGTGCCCTTGCCGGGGAAGCGGAAATCGGTGGCCTTGTACTGGTCGCCATAGGCGTGACGGCCCACGACGATCGGCTTGGTCCAGCCCGGAACGAGGCGCGGGACGTTCTTGCAGATGATCGGCTCGCGGAAGATGACGCCGCCGAGGATGTTGCGGATCGTGCCGTTGGGCGAGCGATACATGCGCTTGAGGTTGAATTCCTCCATCCGCGCCTCGTCGGGGGTGATCGTCGCGCATTTGACGCCGACGCCGTATTGCTTGATCGCCTCGGCCGCGTCGACGGTGATCTGGTCGTCGGTCGCGTCGCGGCTCTCGATGCCGAGGTCGTAATATTTCAGGTCGATATCGAGATAGGGCAGGATCAGCTTCTGCTTGATGAAGTCCCAGATGATGCGGGTCATCTCGTCGCCGTCGAGTTCGACGACGGGGTTGTCTACCTTGATCTTGGTCATGCGCGTTCCTTCCAAAATTCACGGGTTTGTGTTCCGGGGAGGCCGGGAATCGAAAGGGGCGGCCCGCGCCGCCCCTTCTGTCTCAGTGCTCTCAGCCGATGATGGCGTTGAGCGTTTCGCTCGGGCGCATCACCGCTGCGAGCTTTTTCGGATCGGCGTGGTAGTAGCCGCCGATATCGGCGGGCTTGCCCTGAACCTCTGCCAGTTCGGCCACGATCTTCGCTTCGCCGTCGGCCAGCGCCTTGGCGATCGGGGCGAATTCGGCGGCCAGCTCGGCATCGCTCGATTGCGCCGCCAGCGCGTCGGCCCAGTAACGGGCGAACCAGTAGTGGCTGGCGCGGTTGTCGGGCTCGCCGACCTTGCGCGAGGGCGAGCGATCGTTGTCGAGGATGCCCTGCGTCGCGGTCTCCACGGTTTCGCCCAGCACGCGCGCCTTGGCGTTGTCGGTCTGGTCGGCGAAGAACTTGAAGCTCTCGCCCAATGCGCAGAATTCGCCCAGCGAGTCCCAACGCAGGTGGTTTTCTTCCACCAGCTGCTGGACGTGTTTCGGCGCCGAGCCGCCCGCGCCAGTCTCGAACAGACCGCCGCCCTGCATCAGCTTCACGATCGAGAGCATCTTGGCCGAGGTGGCCAGCTCGAGGATCGGGAACAGGTCGGTCAGGTAGTCGCGCAGCACGTTGCCGGTGATCGCGATCGTGTTCTCGCCCTTGGTGATGGTCTCGAGCGAGGCAATCGTCGCCTCACGCGGGGCCATGATCTCGAACTTGTCGGCCACGCCTTTGGCCTCCAAGATCGGCTTCACGAAGGAGATCAGCTCCGCATCGTGGGCGCGGCTTGCGTCGAGCCAGAAGATCGCGCGGTAGCCGGTTGCTTTCTGACGGTCGATGGCGAGGTTCACCCAGTCTTCGATCGGCGCCTTGCGGGCCGAAGCCGAACGCCAGATGTCGCCCTTCTTCACGTCATGCGAATGCAGAACGGTGCCGTCGTCGAGCACCATCTTCACGGTGCCGTCGGTCGGGATCTCGAAGGTGGTCGGGTGCGAGCCGTATTCCTCGGCTTTCTGCGCCATCAGGCCGATGTTCTGAACGGTGCCCGCGGTAGCGGGGTTCAGTTTGCCGTTGGCTTTGAAATACTCGATCGTCGCATCGTAGACCGGTGCGTAGGAGCTGTCCGGGATCACGCAGACGCAGTCGTGTTCCTTGTTGTCCGGGCCCCAGCCTTTGCCGCCGGCGCGGATCAGCGCGGGCATCGAGGCGTCGATGATGACATCGGAGGGCACGTGCAGGTTGGTGATGCCCTTGTCCGAGTTCACCATATACATCGGCGGGCGCTGGTCGCGGACCTCTTCGATCGCAGCGAGGATTTCCGGCTCGCCTTTGACGCGCTCCAGCAGATCGCCCATGCCCGAAGCCGGATCGACGCCGAGCGACTTCATCTTGTCGCCGTATTTCTCGAAGACCGGCTTGAGCCATTCCTTCACCGCATGACCGAAGATGATCGGGTCGGAGACCTTCATCATCGTCGCTTTCATATGCAGCGAGAACAGGACGCCTTCGTCCTTGGTCTTCTTGATTTCCTCGGCGAGGAACGCGTCGAGCTTGTCAGCGGACATGTAGGTCGCATCGACCACGGTGCCTTCGGGATAGCTCACGCCGTCCTTCAGAACGGTCTCGCCATCTGCGCCTTCCAGAACGATCTTCGCGGTGGACGCTTTCGGCAGGGTGGCCGAGAGTTCGTTCGAGAAGAAATCGCCCTCCGACATGGTCGCCACGCGGGTCTTGCTGTCGGCGGTCCACTCGCCCATGCGGTGCGGGTTGTTCTGCGCGAATTTCTTCACGGCAGCGGCGGCGCGGCGGTCCGAGTTACCCTCGCGCAGCACCGGGTTCACGGCCGAGCCCTTGATCGAGTCGTATTTCGCGCGGACGGCTTTTTCCTCATCCGTCTTCGGCTCTTCCGGGTAGTCGGGCAGGGCGTAGCCCTGACCCTGCAGTTCGCGCACGGCGGCGACGAGCTGCGGCACCGAGGCCGAGATGTTCGGCAGCTTGATGACGTTGGCCTGCGGCGTCTTTACGTAATCGCCGAGCCATGCCAGATCGTCCGACTGGCGCTGCTCTTCGGTAAGCGCTTCGGGGAAGGTGGCGAGGATACGGCCCGCGAGCGAGATATCCTTGGTGCCGACCGAAATCCCGGCCGCTTGCGCGAATTTGCGCACGATCGGCAGCAGCGATGCGCTCGCCAGTTCCGGGGCCTCGTCGACCTTGGTGTAAATGATGTCAGGAGTGTTCTTGTCGCTCATGGCACAGCCCTCTTCGGTTGAAGCCTCGGTTTGCTGCCTCTTACCCGATTCAGATGCGCTTGGCTAGACGGTATGCGATTGTATACGGAGGTTCCGCGAAATCCCGGAGGAACGCCTCGGAATAGGGGGCAAGGGCCGAGTGTGGCTTAGCTGCGTGCGGCGAACCAGCCTTCGACCCGATCCCGTACCCAGTCCCACACCGCAGGCGCGCCGCGGGCGATCTTGGTGCCGATGCGCTCTTCGAGTTGGGTGAAGCTGACATCGTAATCGATCCACGAGCCACCGCCCGACTGGTGGTTGAGCAGCACAGGCTGCACCCGGTCGAGCGATTTCGCGAAGATCGCGTCGGGGGTCTCGTTGGCCTCGAATTCCTGCCAGAGCGCCAGCATTTGCGCTCCCTGATCCCCGGGCAACAACCCGAAGATACGTTCGGCGGCGGCGGCTTCTGCTTTCAGGATGTCTTCCGCGCCATGCGCCGTGCCGCCCTTGGAATGGATCGGCACATCGCCCACGTCGATCTCGACCAGATCGTGCAGCAGGAGCATGCGGATCACCCGGTCGATCGAGACGCCTTCGGGTGCCTGTTCGGCCAGCGTCAGCGCATAGAGCGCGAGCGACCAGCTATGCTCGCCCGAGTTTTCGGGGCGCGAGGCGTCGTGGATCGGCGTCGCACGGGTCACCGATTTCAGTTTCTCGGCCTCGGCGAGGAAGGTGAATTGCTGATCGAGCCGGGTCATGTACGTCTCCAGAGCCGGGGCAGAAGCAGAAGCAGCGCCACGAAGGCGAAGAGACCGCCGGCGCGCCAGCTCAACGCGCGGTCGGTATAGCCGGAACAGTCGAGGTTCGGTGCCGCGAAAGCGTAGAACAGGACCGTGGCAAGGATCGAGAAGACGACGATGCCCATCCCCAGAACCGGCGGGATCGCGCGGTTCGCAGCTGCGAGCAACAACCCGGTCCAGCCCAGCCAGAGCGGGACGACCACGATGATCATATGCATCGGGTTCGCGAGCAATTCGCCCAGGCCCCGGATCAGCGCTTCGCCGCGCGAGGACGCGCCGCTCCACTCTCCGTCGCAAATCATGTGGCTTGCATGAAAGGCTGTCGCGATGATCAGCGACAGGGCGAGGGAGAGGGCTGCTGCGAAAACGACGCGCGCGGCCCCCGGGCTCATGACCCGGTCCCGGAATCCGGTGTCTTCGCCGCTGCCTGCGCCCGCTTTTCCAGTTCCACCAGCTTGCGCTCGAAGAATTCGCGGCCACGTTGCTCGGCCATATGCAGGCGACAGGCCGTGATAAAGGCCTCCTGCAGCGAGGGCGACGACGTGCCGATATAGTTGCTCACCTCCATGAAGAGGCGATCGTCGTCGTATTTGCGCATCGCCTCCATCGTGTCGGTGGCGAGCTTCTCGGCCAGTTCGTCGATCAGCGCCATTAGCGCGTGCCCTCCGTCAGGCGGCGGCGGACATAGGTTTGAACCGTGTCGATCATCGGCTGCATATGGGCTTCTTCGTTCTTGAAGAAGTGATCCGCGCCTTCGATGACCTCATGGGTGATCGTGATGCCCTTCTGCTCCTGCAGCTTGGAGACCAGTTGCTCGGTCTCTTTGGGCTGCGCGATCCGGTCGTTCGTGCCGTTGATGATCAGGCCCGAGGACGGGCAGGGCGCGAGGAAGGAATAATCGTAATTGCCGGGGCCGGGCGACGAGGGGCCGGGCGGGGCAACGGAGATAAACCCAGTGATCTCGGGACGGCGCATCAGAAGCTGCATGCCGATCCACGCGCCGAAGGAATGGCCCGCGACCCAGCAATGCTTCGAGTTGGGGTTCATCGTCTGCAGGTAGTCCAGCGCCGAGGCGGCATCGGACAATTCGCCCACGCCCTGATCGTATTCGCCCTGGCTGCGGCCCACGCCCCGGAAGTTGAAGCGCAGAACGGTGAAGCCCATTTTGTAGAAGGCGTAGTGCAGGTTATAGACGACGCGGTTGTTCATCGTGCCGCCGAACTGCGGATCGGGGTGCAGAATGATCGCGATCGGCGCGTCGGGTGCGGGCTGCGGGTGGTAGCGCCCCTCGAGGCGACCTTCGGGACCGGGAAAAATGACTTCGGGCATCGTCTCTCGTTTTTATTGCGCCAGCTCTGGGTTCCTTGGGCGCCTGCGCTCCTGCCTTTCTTGACGGGTCGGCGCGGCTGGCCTAGGAGAAAGCCTCCCCCGGCGCCATGCCGGGAGATCGGGCATTGGTGGAGGTAATCGGCCCTCGCGCTTGCGTCAATGCTTTAGCAATGATTCACTCCAGCGCGGGCGGTGTTTTCGGGCCGATTTTCGGCTAAATACGGGTTCGGATGGGTCTCGGGCCGAGGAGGGTGCATGAAACTGTCGACGAAAGGCCGTTACGCGGTGGTCGCGCTGGTCGATCTGGCGCTGGCGGGCGAAGGCAGCCGGACCTCTCTGGCGGCGCTGTCGGAGCGTCAGGATATCTCACTGCCCTATCTGGAGCAGCTTTTCGTGCGGCTGCGCCGGGCGGGGCTGGTGAATTCGGTGCGCGGTCCGGGCGGCGGCTACCGGCTGGCGCGTTGCCCGTCGGAAATCCGCATCTCGGAGATCTTCGAGGCCGTGGACGAGACCGTCTCGGCGATGCATGTGGGCGCTGGTGCGTCAGGGGCGATTTCGGGCTCGCGGGCGCAGTCGATGGCGAACCGTTTGTGGGAGAGCCTGTCGGCACAGGTCTTCGTCTTCCTGCACCAGACGACGCTGGACGATGTGGTGAAGAACCGCATGAAACCCTGTCCGGCCGTGCCGAGCCTGTTTTCGGTCGTCGACGAGTAAGTTCGACCGCCGGGGCTTGAGGGGCACTCGCGGACGCTCCGCGGGGGATATTTTTGCCAAGTCGAAGGCACGCCCTTTCTTCTGGGGCGCGGCTGCCCTATCCCCGCCGCAGGTATCCGACATTTAACCAAGCGGAGCGTATCATGGCGCGCAGCTATCTCGATTGGAACGCGACAACGCCGCTGAGGGCAGAAGCCCGTCAGGCGATGATCGAAGCGATGGATGTGGTGGGCAACCCGTCCTCGGTCCATTCCGAAGGGCGCGCGGCGAAAGCGCTGATGGAGCGCGCGCGCTCTCAGGTTGCCGCGGCTTTGGGGGCCGAGGGGCAGGATGTGATCTTCACCTCCGGCGCGACCGAGGCGGCGGCGCTGGCGCTTGGCGGGCGCGAGGTGCATTGCGCGGGCGTCGAGCATGACGCGATCCGCAGCTGGTGCGTCGAGGATCTGCCCGTCGATCGGGCAGGGCGGATCACCGTCACCGATCCGGCAAATTCGGCCCTGCAGCTGGCCAATTCCGAGACCGGCGTGGTGCAGGAACTGCCCGAGGGGCTGTATCTGAGCGATCTCACCCAAGGTTTCGGCAAGATCCCGTTTGCGTTCAACTGGCTCGGCACCACCTGCGGCATCGTCTCGGCGCATAAGCTGGGCGGGCCGAAAGGCGTGGGCGCGCTGATCGTGAAGCGCGGCACGGATATCGCGGCGCAGCTCAAAGGTGGTGGTCAGGAGATGGGTCGGCGGGCCGGTACGGAGAACCTGATCGGCATCGCGGGCTTCGGTGCGGCAGCCGAAGCCGCCTCGCGTGATCTTGAGGGCGGAATCTGGCGCGAGATCGAAAAACTTAGAAACATTCTAGAAAACGCCATTGCGGATCGGGCAAGCGAGACTATTTTTGTCGGGAATGAATCGCACAGGCTTCCGAACACCTCCTGCTTCATCACGCCCGGCTGGAAGGGCGAGACGCAGGTGATGCAGATGGACCTGGGCGGGTTCGCGGTTTCCGCAGGCTCCGCCTGTTCGAGCGGGAAGGTCAAAAGCTCGGCTGCGCTGGTCGCAATGGGCTTTTCGGAAACCGAGGCGGGATCGGCCTTGCGGGTCTCGCTGGGGCCGCAGAGCCGCGAAGAAGATGTCATGCGTTTCGCCGAACACTGGCTGAAATGCGAAGCGAAACACCGCGCACGGCGCGGGTAAGAGATGGGAGAGCCGGATATGGCGGGCGTTGATCAGGTGGAAGTACGTGAAGGCGTCGATCGCGAGACGGTCGAGACCGTCCAGAATATGGGCACCTACAAATACGGCTGGGACACCGATATCGAGATGGAATACGCGCCGAAAGGCGTGAACACGGATATCGTCCGCCTCATCTCGGACAAGAACAAAGAGCCGGAGTGGATGACCGAATGGCGTCTGCAGGCCTTCTCGCGCTGGGAAGATATGCCGAAGCCGAACTGGGCGCTGCTGAAGGTTCCGGAAATCGACTTTCAGGACCAGTATTACTACGCGCGCCCGAAAAGCATGGTCGAGAAGCCCAAATCGCTCGACGAGGTCGATCCCAAGCTGCTCGCCACCTATGAAAAGCTCGGCATTCCGCTGAAGGAACAGATGATCCTCGCGGGCGTCGAAGGCGCGGAAGACATCAACCTCGAAGATCGCCAGATCGCCGTCGACGCGGTGTTCGACTCCGTCTCCGTCGGGACCACCTTCAAGGACAAGCTGGCCGAGGCGGGCGTGATCTTCTGCTCGATCTCGGAAGCGATCCAGGAACACCCGGAGCTGGTGAAGAAATATCTCGGTTCGGTCGTGCCGCAGGCGGATAACTTCTACGCTGCGCTGAACTCGGCCGTGTTCTCGGACGGCTCCTTCGTCTACGTGCCGCCGGGCGTGCGCTGCCCGATGGAACTGTCGACCTATTTCCGCATCAACGCGGAAAACACCGGGCAGTTCGAGCGCACCCTGATCATCGCCGACAAGGGCTCTTACGTGTCCTATCTCGAAGGCTGCACCGCGCCCAAGCGCGACACTGCGCAGCTGCACGCGGCCGTGGTCGAGATCATCGTCGAGGAAGACGCCGAGGTGAAATATTCCACGGTGCAGAACTGGTTCCCGGGCGATGAAGACGGCAAGGGCGGCATCTACAACTTCGTCACCAAGCGTGCCGATTGCCGCGGTGACCGCGCCAAGGTGATGTGGACGCAGGTCGAAACCGGCTCCGCGATCACGTGGAAATACCCGTCCTGCATCCTGCGCGGCAAGGAAAGCCAAGGCGAGTTTTACTCGATCGCCATCGCGAATAACTGGCAGCAGGCGGACACCGGCACCAAGATGATCCATCTGGGCAAGGACACCCGTTCGCGGATCGTGTCCAAGGGGATCTCGGCCGGTCAGGCGCAGAACACCTATCGCGGTCTCGTCTCGATGCACCCGAAAGCGACCGACTCGCGCAACTACACGCAATGTGACTCGCTGCTGATCGGTGACAAATGCGGCGCGCACACAGTTCCCTATATCGAGGTGAAGAACAACTCGAGCCGGGTCGAGCACGAGGCCACCACCTCGAAGGTTGATGACGACCAGCTGTTCTATTGCCGCGCCCGCGGGATGGACGAGGAAGAGGCCGTGGCGCTTGTGGTCAACGGGTTCTGCCGCGAAGTCCTTCAGGCGCTGCCGATGGAATTCGCGATGGAAGCTCAAAGCCTTGTGGCGATCTCGCTGGAGGGGAGCGTCGGGTGATCTTCACGCGCGCAAATATCGAAATTGCCGAGGATCTGCCGCATTTCGGGCATAATTCTTATGCATGTCTTAACCTGTCCAAATGGATAGGTGAGGGCCATGACGGTATCGAGCGCCAGCTTCAACGATCGCCTCGCGCGGATCGAGAAAACGCGGAAATCGGCGAAGGGCCGGATTCAGCTGCATATCGGGGATCAGGAAGCCTGGGTGGCCAACGATTCAGCGATGCTGCGTCAGGTCATCGCCAAGACGCGTCACTCGCGGCTGGCCGTCTTCAAGGTTCTGCCGGCGCTGATGGTCGGCGCGATCGGAATGATGGTCGTCACCGCGCTGAAAATGCGCTTTCTGACGCCGGAACTGGCCGAGAAAGTGGGCTCCAACCCGGATCTGGTCCTCGTGGTTGCGGCAGTGCTGACCGCCTTCGGGCTGGGTATGATGCTGCGGCTCGCCTCGGTGAAACTGATGGCGGTGCAGTTGCTGGGCGTCGCGCTGGCCTTCGTGGGGCTGCACAATATCGCCTTCTGGCAACCGGATATGGCGGCGCTGGCCTTCACGCCCGACTGGGTGGAGCAGCAGACCGCGCAATTCGAGCCGCGCACCCTGCGCTACGCCGAGACCACTATCCGCTTCTGACCCTTCGCGCGCCCGCGCCCGCCGCGGCCCGCATGGGTCGCCAAACGGGAGGGCGCGCATGATCGTCACCACCACCCCCAGCATCGAGGGTCGCCCGATCGCGACCTATCATGGCATCGTCGTGGGCGAAGCCATCATGGGCGCCAATGTCGTCCGCGATATCTTCGCGCAAGTCACCGACATCATCGGTGGCCGCTCCGGCGCGTACGAATCCAAATTGCAAGACGCGCGCGCCACGGCGCTCGGCGAGCTTGAAGACCGCGCCCGCGAGCTGGGCGCGAATGCCGTTGTCGGCGTCGATCTCGACTACGAGGTCGTCGGCCAATCCATGCTTATGGTGTCGGCCTCCGGCACCGCTGTAACCGTATCCTGAGGAAGAACCATGCTTGATATCAAGAACCTGCACGTCAAACTGGAAGAAGAGGACAAGCAGATCCTCAAGGGCGTCAACCTGAGCGTCGAGTCCGGGAAGGTCCATGCGATCATGGGGCCGAACGGCTCGGGTAAGTCCACGCTGTCCTATGTGCTCTCGGGTCGCGATGGCTACGAGGTCACCGAAGGCGAGGCGCATCTCAACGACACCGACCTGCTGGATTCCGAGCCCGAAGAGCGCGCGGCCGCGGGCCTGTTCCTCGCGTTCCAATACCCGGTGGAAATCCCCGGCGTCGGCAACATGACCTTCCTGCGCACCGCGCTCAATGCGCAGCGCAAGGCGCGCGGCGAGGAGGAAATCTCGGCTGGCGACTTCCTGAAACTGGTGCGCGGCAAGGCGAAATCGCTCAAGATCGACGCGGACATGCTCAAGCGCCCGGTCAATGTCGGCTTCTCGGGCGGTGAGAAAAAGCGCAACGAAATCCTCCAGATGGCGATCCTCGAGCCGAAGATGTGCATCCTCGACGAGACCGATTCCGGCCTCGATGTCGACGCGATGCGTCTGGTGGCCGAAGGCGTGAACGCGCTGCGCGACGAGGGCCGTTCCTTCCTCGTGATCACCCACTACCAGCGCCTGCTCGACCACATCAAACCCGATGTCGTCCACATCATGGCGGATGGCCGCATCATCGAAACCGGCGGACCGGAACTGGCCCTCGAAGTCGAGAAGAACGGCTATGCCGACCTGCTCGCGAAACACGGGATCTCGGAGGTGATGGCGTAATGTCGGCAGTCGAGAAAATGACCCCCGCCGAGACGCGGCTGGCGCGCGTTTCTCTGCCCGACGGGTTCGGGCCGCAACGCCGCGCCGCGCTGGACCGTCTGAACGCGATGGGCCTGCCGGGCCGTCGCGACGAATACTGGCGCTGGACCAACCCGACCGATTTCATCGCGCCCGATCCGGTGCCCGCAGCGCCGTTCAGCGATGACGAGCCGGAGATTTTCGGCGAGATCGATCGTCTGAAGATCGTGTTCCGCGACGGCGTGTTCGATGCCGAGGCCTCCGACGATCTGTCGATGTCCGGCGTCGAAATCCTGCGCCTCGCCGATGCGCCCGACGTGAGCTGGGCCAGCAGCCTTTATGGCACACTGGAGGCCAACGGTCAGGACCCGGTGAAACGTCCCTTCGCAGCGCTCAACACGGCGTCGGCGACCGATGGCGTTCTGATCCGCGTGACCGGTGCCGCCGAGAAACCCGTGAGCCTGATTTACACCCATGAATCAGAGACTTCCGACCCGATCCTGCATCATCTCGTGAAGCTGGAAGAGGGCGCGGAGATCACGGTTCTGGAGAACGGCCCGGCAGGTGCGCGCTTCAACAAACTGATGGAAGTAGATGTCGCCAAGGGCGCGAAATTCCACCACATCCGGGTGCAGGGCCGCGACCATGAGCGTCGGGCGATCACCTCGATCTTCACCCGCGTCGCGGAAGAAGGTCTGTTCAAGAGCTTCACGCTGACCTCGAACGGGGTGCTGACGCGCAATGAATGCGTGATCGACATCGTGGGCGATGACGCGAATGCCCATGTCGCGGGCGCGGCTCTTGGCGATGGCAAGACCGGCAAGTTCCACCACGACGACACCGTCTTCATCACGCACGGGGCCGAGCGCGGCGAGAGCCGTCAGGTCTTCAAGAAGGTGCTGAAGAACGGTGCCGAGGGCATCTTCCAGGGCAAGATCCTCGTGAAGCCGGGCGCGCAGAAGACCGATGGCTACCAGATCAGCCAGTCGCTGCTGCTCGACGAGAACAGCCAGTTCCTCGCCAAGCCGGAGCTCGAGATCTATGCCGATGACGTGCAGTGTTCGCACGGCTCGACCACCGGCGCGATCGACGAGACTGCGCTTTTCTACCTGCGTTCGCGCGGCGTGCCGGAAGAGGAAGCCACCGCGCTTCTGGTTCTGAGCTTTGTGGCCGATGCCATTGAAGAGATTGAGGAAGAGCGGTTCCGCGATGCGATCCTGACCCGGTTGGAAGGGTGGCTTGCACGCCATCGCGGCTGAGGCGCTGCGATGTCCGCGACAGACGATATCCGGCGCAGCTATCGGCGTCCGCGCGTGGTGATGCGCGAGCATCTCGCGCGCCCGGCCTCCGAGCCGCGCGCGCTGGTCTTCCTGCTTGCGGCGCTGACCGTGATCTTCATCGCGCAGTGGCCCCGGCTGTCGCGGATTGCCCATGAGATGCCCGACCAGCCGATGGTCGGGCTGATGATGGGCACGGTGCTGGCGCTGCTCGCGACCGTGCCCGTCTTCTACGCGATTGCGGCACTGAGCCACCTTGTGCTGAGGCTCCTCGGCGGGCAGGGAAGCTGGTATGGTGCGCGCGTCGCGCTGTTCTGGTCGCTTCTGGCGGTCTCGCCGCTGATGCTGCTGCAAGGGCTCGTGGCGGGGTTCATCGGGCGCGGGGCGGAACTTTCGCTGGTCTCCGCGCTTGTGACGGTAGCCTTCGTCCTGCTATGGGGCGCAGCGTTGCGCGTGGTAGAATTCGAAGGAAAAACAAACTGATGCAGCCCGATCTTAAAGAATGGCTTATCCGTAGCTTCACCGATCCGAAATCGGTTGCGCGCGATTTGATCGGGCTGAATCTGAACGCCAATGCGCGGTTCATGGCGATGGTTCTGGTGGTCGTGATGACCGCGATCCTCGGCACGCTCGCGCAGCTCGTGTTCTCCTTCATCACCAAGGTGGATATCGGCACGGTGACGCCGCCGCTGACCGTGGTGGGGCTGCAGGGCGCGCTTCTGGTCTATGGCGCTTTCGCCATGTCTTTCGTCGGCCAACGCTTTGGCGGGCATGGGAAATTCCCGGATGCGCTGCTGCTTCTGACCTGGATCGAATTCGTTCTGATGATCGGTCAGATGATTCAGGTCGTGCTGATGGTCTTCTTCCCGATCTCGGCCACGCTGATGTCGGTGCTGCTGGTGGCGCTGATGTTCTATTTGCTGGTGCAGTTCACGATGGTTCTGCACGGGTTCGAAAACCCCGTGGCGACCGGCTTCGGGGTTATCCTGACCTTTCTGGGCTCGGCGATGATCGCGGGGATCGTGCTGGTGTCGACCGGCCTCGTGCAAATGCCCGCAGACCCCGCGTCACTCTGAGGTGCTCCATGTATGATATCGAAAAAATCCGCGCGGATTTCCCGATCCTGACGCGAGAAGTGAACGGCAAGCCCTTGGTTTACCTCGATAACGGGGCCTCGGCGCAAAAGCCGCGCGTCGTGATCGACGCGATGACGCGGATGTATGAGCACGACTATTCCAACGTGCATCGCGGGCTGCATACTCTGTCCAATATCGCGACCGAGAAATACGAGAGCGTGCGCGGGATCGTCGCGCGCTTCCTGCATGTCGCCGATGAAGAGCAGATCGTGTTCACCACCGGCTCGACCGAGGGGATCAACCTCGTGAGCTACGCCTGGGGTGCGCCGAACCTCGAGCCGGGCGACGAGATCATCCTGTCGGTGATGGAGCACCACGCCAATATCGTGCCGTGGCATTTCCTGCGCGAACGTCAGGGCGTTAAGCTGGTCTGGGTGGAGCCCGAAGCCGATGGCTCGCTGCCGCCCGAGAAGGTGCTGGAGGCGATCACGCCGCGCACCAAGCTGATCGCGATCACCCATATGTCGAACGTGCTGGGCACACGGGTCGATGTGAAACCGATCGCGCAGGCTGCACGGACGCGCGGGATCGCGACGCTGGTCGATGGTTCGCAGGCGGCGGTGCATGGCCCCGTCGATGTCGACGATCTGGGCTGCGATTTCTACGTCATCACCGGGCATAAGCTATACGGACCAAGCGGTTCCGGGGCGCTCTTCATCCGCCGCGACCGGATGCTGGAGATGCGTCCCTTCCTTGGCGGCGGCGACATGATCGACACCGTCACCCGCAACACGGTGATCTACAACACGCCGCCGATGAAGTTCGAGGCGGGCACGCCCGGCATCGTGCAGCAGATCGGCATGGGGGTCGCGCTTGATTACCTGATGGGGATCGGGATGGAGAATATCGCCGAGCACGAGCGCGACCTGCGCGACTACACCGCCGAGAAACTGAACGGGCTGAACTGGCTCAACCAGCAGGGCACCGCGGCGGATAAGGGCGCGATCTTCTCGCTCACGCTGAATGGTCCGGCCCATCCGCATGACATCTCGACCATCCTCGACAAGCGGGGCGTGGCGGTGCGTGCGGGGCAGCATTGCACCGGTCCGCTGATGGAATGGCTTGGCGTCACGGCCACGGCGCGCGCGTCTTTCGGGATGTACAACACCCGTGAAGAGGCCGATGCGCTGATTTCTGCGCTCGAATTGTGCCACGATCTGCTAGGTTAAGAGCGCCGCTCGGCGAGGGGACTTGCTTTTGCTGCGATGCAGCATAACTCTGCGGCAGGGAGGCAGGCAGCGAAAGGGCCGAGCCGATGAACCGCAAGAGTATTAACCTCGCATTGCAAGGTGGGGGCGCGCATGGCGCGTTCACCTGGGGCGTTCTCGACCGTTTTCTGGATGAAGACTGGCTGGACTACGCGGCGATCTCGGGCACCTCGGCCGGGGCACTGAACGGAGCTGCGTTCAAGGCAGGCTATGCCCGTGCCGGTCGTCAGGGCGCACGCGCGTCTCTGGATGAGCTTTGGAGCCAGGTCGCCGAAAGCGTCGATCTGCGGCTCGAGCGGCTGATGCCCGCGCAACTGCCCGGCACCGAGGCGCTGACGCGCTGGTTCGACGCCTTCACGCCCGCGGCTTTCATCGACGGCATGTCGCGGGTCTTCTCGCCCTATGACGCGGGACCGTTCTACGTCAATCCGCTGAGTTCGGTGGTGGAGCGGTTTCGCTATCGTGACGTCTGTGCGAGCGAGGGTCCACGGCTGCATGTCTCGGCCACCAATGTGCGCACCGGCAAGATTCGGGTCTTCACCGGTGAAGAGATCACGGCAGACGCGATCCTCGCCTCCGCCTGTCTGCCGGAGATTTTTCAGGCGGTCGAGATCGACGACCCGAAGACGGGCCGGACGGAGGCCTATTGGGATGGCGGCTATACCGGCAATCCGCCGCTTTTCCCGCTGTTCGAACCGGCCTATCCGCGCGACGTGGTGGTGATTTCGATCAACCCGCTCTGGCGCGACGAGATCCCGAAAACGCCCGCGCAGATCGACGAGCGGGTCAACGAGATCAGCTTCAACTCCTCGCTGTTGCGCGAATTGCGAGCGATCAATTTCGTGCATCGGCTGATCCGCGAGGACCGCCTCCCCGAAGGGGCGATGAAGGATGTGCTGATCCATATGATCGCCGATGACGACGTCATGGGCGAGCTGAGCGCGAAGTCGAAGATCCTGCCCGAATGGGGGATGCTCGCGAAGCTGAAACTGGCGGGCCGGGCGGCGGCGGATCGTTGGCTCGACGCCCATGCCGACAAGATCGGCAAAGAGGCGTCGACCGATCTTCAGGCCTTGTTCGACTGAAGTTTCACCTTGGTTTTCTTCGCGGGCTTCGCCTCTTTCGGCTGCGGATAGACGAGCCCCGCCGAGATGATCAGCTTCGCCGCATCCTCGACCGACATGTCGAGATAGGTCACCTGCGATTGCGGGACAAACAGCAGGAAGCCCGAGGTCGGGTTCGGCGTCGTCGGCAGGAAGACCGAGATCAGCGGGTCGTCGTCTTCGGCCTTCGCCGCGATCTCGCCTTTCGCGGTCGAGGAGACGAAGGCGACCGCTTTTAGCCCCTCGCGCGGATATTCGATCATGCAGGCGCGGTCGAACTTGCCTTCGGACTGGCTGAGCACCGTTTCCGCGATCTGCTTGAGCCCGCTATAGACCGTGCGCACGAAGGGCAGGCGGTCGACGATGCTCTCGCCGAAGCGCAGCATCGTGCGCCCGAAGAAGCCCTTGGCGAGCCAGCCGACGATCACGGTGAAGACAAGGAAGATGATGACGCCGAGCCCGCGCACATTGATGCCGATATAGCGCTCGGGGCGCAGTTCGGGCGGGACAAGCGGCAGCACCCAGCCATCGACCCAGCCGGCCATCGTCCACATGAGCCATATCGTCAGACCGATCGGCGCGACGACGATCAACCCGGTAAAGAAGGAGGCACGCAGCGCGGCAAAGCGCGAGCGGCGGCGCGGATGGGGGTCGTCTTTTGTCATGATCTGGATGCGCCCTCTCGTGGCGATGCGTTGCCTGCTATCTAGGCAGCGCCGCCACGATGGGCAATGGGCCGCGTATCAGGCGGCCCGCGCTGTGATGATTTCGCCCGCGATTGCGGCAGCCAGACGGGCGTTGTTCAGAACGAGGGCGATATTGGCCTCGAGCGAGCGGCCTTCGGTCAGCTCGAAAATGCGCGACAGCAGGAAGGGCGTGACCGCCTTGGCGGCGATGCCCTGCGCCTCGGCCTCTTGCAGCGCCTGTTCGATGACCGGAACGATTTCCTCGCGGGCGATCTCGGCCTCTGCGGGGATCGGGTTCGCGATCAGCTGGCCGCCCGGCAGGCCGAGGGCTGCGCGTGCGAGCTGCGACTTGGCGATCTCGGCTGCGCTGTCTGCGCGCAGCGGCGCGGGCAGGCCGGAATTGCGCGACCAGAAGGCGGGGAAGGCGTCTTGCCCATAGGCGATGACCGGCACGCCGTGAGTCTCCAGCACTTCGAGCGTCTTCGGGAGGTCGAGGATTGCCTTGGCGCCCGCCGCGACCACGCTGACCGGGGTCTGCGCGAGTTCCAGAAGGTCAGCGGAGATGTCGAAACTGTCTTCCGCGCCACGATGGACGCCGCCGATCCCGCCGGTGGCGAAGACGTCGATGCCCGCGAGGTTCGCGCAGATCATGGTCGCCGCGACCGTCGTGGCGCCCGTCGCGCCCTTCGCAAGGCAGACGGCCAGATCGGCCCGGCTGACCTTCATCGCGTCCTTGGTCTGCGCGAGCGCCTCCAGCTCCTCGGGCTCGAGCCCGATATGGATCTTCCCGCCCATCACCGCGATCGTGGCCGGCACTGCGCCCGCCTTGCGGATCTCGGCCTCGACCGCCTGCGCGGTCTCGAGGTTCTGCGGATAGGGCATCCCGTGCGTGATGATCGTCGATTCCAGTGCGACGATGGGACGGTTTTCGGCTTTCGCGTTAGCGACTTCGGCGGCGAAGGTGAGGGGGGCGCTCATGTGGCGAGTTCTCCGGAAACATAGCGCGCGGCGGCGGTCAGGGCGCTCTCGAGCGCCTCCATGCGGTCCGCGCCGCGCTGTTCGGCCACGAGATGCGCGGCCATGAAAGTATCGCCCGCGCCAGTCACGCGGGTCACGAGGACGGGGGGCGGGGCCGAGGCGATGACATTGCCTGCGGCCGCACTGCCGTCGGCGGCCGCCTTGCCGCCATCGGTCACTAGCACGCGTTGAGCTCCGCGTTCCAGCAGGGTCTCGGCTGCATGTTCAGCGCTGTCGAAACTGCCCTGACACAGGATGCCCGCCTCTTCGAGATTGACGTAAAGCGTCGCCGCCGGATGGGCCAGAAGCGGCGTCAGCCGTTCCGCCTTGCCGGGGCTGGCGGGGGCCACGCGCAGATCGGCCTTGGCGAAAAGCGGAGAATGCGCGATCTGGCTGAGAAGCGCCTCGGTGAGATTGCCGTCGAGCGCGATGGCGCCGGTCCACGGCTCGTTTTCCGTGCCGAGCCGCCCATCCGCGAGCGGTGCGAGGATCTTCTCGCCCGCAGCCTCGAGCGAATGCGCATCCGCGATGGCCGCAATCAGCCCGTTCGCGCCTTCGATCGCCATATAGCGGTCGGTCGGCAGATCGTCGGAGCGATACAGATAGTTGCAATCGACGCCCAGCACCTCGGCGGATTGGATCAGGTCGTTGCCCTGACTGTCGCGCCCCAAAGCGGTCAGCACCGCAGGCTTCAGCCCATAGCGGCGCAGGGTCATCGCGATATTCATCGCGACCCCACCGGGCAGCCGTTCGATCCGCCCCGGCACGTCGGAGCCTTCATGCATATGCACCGAGGCGCGGCCGATGATGTCCCACAGGACCGAACCGATGCACAGAATATCAGGTCTGGATTCGCTCATGCGCGGTTCTTGGCGCGGTTTCCCGGGCGGAGCAAGGGGCTTTGCCCCCGCTCAGGCGCGGCGCGATTTCAGGAACGCCCAGAGCCAGATGCCTGCCAGCACGAGCGAGCCGACCGCGTTGAGGTTGGCCATGGTGATGCCGAAGATGTCCCACGGAATCTCGTCGCAGCGCACCAGCGGGGCGTCGTTGATTTGCTTGAGCAGATCGGCGGCGGAGACGGTCGTGTCCACGGCGCTCGAGGTGCAATCGGTGGGCCCTTCGAAAATCTTCCGCTCCACGCCCGAGTGATAGAAGCCGATGACCGAGGTGGTCAGCGCGGCCAGCATGCCGAGAAGCGCGGTCCAGCCGGGCAGGCGGAAGGTGAGGATCACGATCCCGATGATCGCGGCGGCCAGATGCGGCCAGCGTTGCAGCAGGCACAGATGGCAGGGCGCGTAGCCGAACGCCTGAAAGACGAAGGCCCCGGCGAGCACGAAGGCGGAGCCCGCGGCGGCGAAGCCCACGAGGCTGCGGAAGGAGGTCAGGGTTTGCATGCGGTCTTGCATCGGGGGCCTCAGAGATATTTCAGAAGATAGAACCCGCCGATCAGCAGGATGACGAAGATGGTGAAGAGCGGGCCGAGCCAGCGCTCGATGAAGGTTTTGATCGGTTCGCCGAATTTCCACAAGAGCCCCGCGACCACGAAGAAGCGTAGCGCACGGGCGACAAAGGAGACGCCGAGGAAGAGCACCGGGCTCAGGTTCGTGGCGCCGGCGAAGATCGTGATCACCTTATAGGGGAAGGGCGTGACGCCCGCGATCAGCACAGCCCATCCGCCCATCTCGTTGAACCGGGCGGCGAGCGAGTTGAAGTCGTCGGCTTTGCCGTAGAAATCCAGCACCGGCTTGCCGATCGCATCCATGAAACCATAGCCGATCAGATAGCCCAGACAGCCGCCCGCGACCGACGACAGGGTCGCCACCAGCGCGATGCGCCATGCCGCCCAGGGCCGCGCGAGGATCATCGGGATCATCAGCACGTCAGGCGGGATCGGAAAGACCGAAGCTTCGATGAAGGCGACAGCGGCGAGATACCACATCGCATGCGGGTGGCTCGCGCGGGCCATCGTCCAGTCGTAGATGCGGCGGATCATGGCGGCATCCTTTTCCTTGCTGCTCGGTTCGCTTCATCTCCCGCGCGGGGCGCAAGGTCAAGTCACGCGCGTCGCACCTTTGCTTTTCCCGACCTCACGCTAGACTTCACATAAAAGCGAGGGAGGCATTCGCGAATGCAATGGCGAGGACGGCGCGGCAGCCGCAATATCGAGGACCGGCGCGCCCAGCGCAGGGCAGGGGGCGGCGCGATCCGTCTGGGTGGCGGCGGCCTGGGCGTCGTCGCGATCGTCGTCGTGGCCTATTTTCTCGGGATCGATCTGACGCCGCTGCTTGACGGCGGATCGGGTGGCTCGGGGCAGGTGGTCACGCAATCGGGTGAGCTGAGCGATCGCGAGAAGGCGATGGGCGATTTCGTCTCGGTGACGCTGGCCGATACCGAGGAGGTTTGGCAGGGCGTGTTCGAATCCGAGTTGGGGCGGCAATACGATCCGGCGGTGCTGGTCCTCTATAGTGGCATCACGCAATCGCCCTGCGGCAACGCGAGCGGCGCGACGGGGCCGTTCTACTGCCCGGGCGATCAGAAGGTCTACCTCGACACCGCGTTTTTCGACACGCTGAGCCAGCAGCTCGGCGCGCGGGGCGATTTCGCCGCCGCCTATGTGGTCGCGCATGAGGTGGCCCATCACGTGCAGGATGAGCTGGGGATTCTCGGTAAGGTTAATGAAGTGCGCGCGCAAAGCTCCGAGGCGCAGTCCAACGCGCTCTCGGTGCGGATCGAATTGCAGGCCGATTGCTTCTCGGGGATCTGGGCGCGCCGCGCCGAGGATCAGATCGGCGCGATCGAGCCGGGCGATATCGCGGAGGCGATGAACGCCGCCGCGCAAATCGGCGACGATACGCTGCAGCGCGAGGCGGGCCGGGTGCCGATGCCCGACAGCTTCACCCATGGCAGTTCCGCCCAGCGGCAGCGCTGGTTCGAGCGGGGCTATCAGAGCGGCGATCTCAAGCAATGCGACACGTTTTCAACGCGTAACCTCTAAGCGTACTTGCCTCGGGCGCGGCTGCGCGCTAGAGGGTTCGAACTGGGCCCGAGTGGCGGAATGGTAGACGCAGCGGATTCAAAATCCGCCGCAGCAATGCGTGTCGGTTCGAATCCGACCTCGGGCACCAGACCTTCCGAAAATGACAGATCCATGCGCCGACGGTGATCCGACCGGCGCGTTTTGCCATGTCCTGCGCGGGTGTTTTCCGTGTCCGGGGCCCCTCTGTCCAAATCGGGCGAAATTGGGGCAGACCCCGGCATCGTGAAACGTGGTTATCAAAAGATGATTCGGAGAAATCTCGTTTCGTTCTCAGAACAAACGGGCACCAGATGCCGCATTGCGGCGATCTTGAGGACAATTGGGACATATTCACGGCAGAAATATGGTCGCGATTTGGGCCTCTCCGGGAAACAAATCGATTCAGGTATTGTCGCTTATTTGAAAACAGTTTTTCGCCTTCTGACACCGGTCATCCAATCGCCACACAACCGGTAGTTTAAATGTGGCAAAACTTTGGCAAGTTTTCCGCCGAAAAGATAGGTAGATCTTTTGCAAAATCGAAACGTCGTTTGAAAACAGGAACTTCGCGATTCGGATTATTGGTGCTCATTTTCCAAGCAATCCCCCGAAATGAGGCAAGAAAGCGGCAAATTCTCCTTTTCTTTGTGGCGACCAGATGGGCAAATTGAGGCCAAGCCCTGCTGGGGGGCTTTTGGCCATGGGGGTGGCCGAAGAGAAGAGTTGTCGAAAGAGAGCTCGCCCGGCGCTGCCAAGGGGACCGATCCATAACGGCCTCGACCTTTAGGGCAAAGGAGACGCGGAGCGATCTGCGGCGACTTTGCTGGCAGCGCCCGCGCGCGCTGACGCTGGCCAATTCTTCTCGACATTCACGTTCGGACTTCGGGTCCGGCCACGTCATGGCGCTGCCGCTTTGCGCCAAAGGGAAGACACGGCGCGGGGCCACGGAGCCAAGCGGACGGTAAAGGAGAGTTGGGGATGACTTATTATTACTATCATCACGACGACGATGATTGCGACAAGAACTCCGATCCGAACGCTGTCAACGACAGCGCGAACGTGAAGTACAACACCGCGCAGACGATTGCCGTGCTCTCGAATGACAGCGATCCCGACAGCGATCCGCTCAAGGTGACCTGGGCGAGCGATCCGGCGCATGGCTCGGTCACGGTGAATGCCGATGGCACGATCACCTACACGCCCGATCCCAACTATTCCGGCACCGACAGCTTCACCTATCAGATCTATGACGGGCAGGGCGGCTACGACACCGCGACCGTCACGATCGACGTTAGCGCGCCCGACGGCATCGTCGAAGGCACCTCCGGCGGCGATCTGATCGATGACGACTATACCGGCGATCCCGAAGGCGACATGGTCGACAATAACGACGCGATCCTTCCGGGCGCCGCGCCGAATGACGACTACATCATCGCGGGCGACGGCAATGACACGGTCTATGCCGGTCAGGGCGACGACTCCGTCGAGGGTGGCAATGGCAATGACCTGATCTTCGGCGAGGGCGGCAACGACACGCTCGAAGGCGATGACGGCAACGACACGATCTATGGCGACAATGATCCCGCGGGCGGCCCGGCCTGCGATCCGGTCTCGGAGACCGTGGACTGGAGCCATTTCCAGACCGATTGCGGCGAGGTGAAGGATCAAACCGTCGATCTGGGCGAGACCAAGGTCCATTTCGACTTCCAGTCGCAGGATGCCGGGGCGAAGGCGACGCTGACCACCGCCGCGCAATATACCGAAGCGGGTGAGAACTTCGACAGCTGCTCGGCGCTGCAACTCTATGGTGCGGGCGGCGATTGCGGGGACGGCGTGTCGCCGACCTCGACGACCGTTCTGACCTTCTCGTCGGACAACAGCGACTACACCGGCGAAGTTCAGGGGCTGAGCTTCCGGATCAA
Source organism: Thioclava sp. F36-6 (assembly GCF_002020305.1). Lineage (NCBI taxonomy): Bacteria > Pseudomonadati > Pseudomonadota > Alphaproteobacteria > Rhodobacterales > Paracoccaceae > Thioclava > Thioclava sp. F36-6. Next base: position 363,056 of record NZ_MPZX01000003.1, read on the forward strand.
CGATCTCGACCGCTCGGACAGCTATGACGATCACGTTGATATCGTGACGCTTTCGGCGGTGGATGCCGATGGCAATCCGGTCGACATCACGATCGACCCCGAGGGCAACCAGACCGTCACCGACAATGGCGACGGCACCTATACGATCACCGGTGGCGATCAGGATACCGGCTATCTGAATCAGGACGACAAGATCGGTTCGGTCAAGGTCACGATCAACGATCCGACCGCGAAGCTGACCATCGCCTACTCGAACGGTGGCGATACGGATCAGGCGATCTCGATCACCGACATGACCTATGACACCTGCCCGGTCGAAGACGACCCGGGCGAGCCCGGCGATGACAGCATCATGGGCGGTCTGGGCGATGACGTGCTCTACGGTCAGCAGGGCGAGGATACGCTGGAAGGCGGCGCGGGGGCCGACCATCTCGACGGTGGCGAAGGTAACGATACGCTCGATGGCGGCGCGGATGCCGACACCGTCTATGGCGGTGACGATCGCGACCTGTTCATCGTCGGCTCGTCCGAGGACGGCATCGGCGACACGCTCGACGGTGGCGAGGGTGGCGACGATTACGACACGCTCGACCTGCAGGGCGCAGGCCCGCTGCGCGTCCACTCGACGGTCACCGATTACGACCCGGTCTCGGGTGTCAGCACCTATGCCGGGACGGTCGACTTCCTCGATGGCAGCGGCAATGTCACCGGCACGCTCGAATTCTCCAACATGGAGGATGTCATTCCCTGCTTCACGCCGGGCACGCTGATCGCGACGCCGCGCGGCGAGGTTCCGGCCGAGACGCTGCGCGAAGGCGACAAGGTCCTGACCCGCGATAACGGCATTCAGGTGGTTCGCTGGGCGGGCCGCGCCGAGATGAGCCGCGAGCGCCTGCAGCACGCGCCGCATCTCAAGCCGGTGCTGATCCGCAAAGGCTCGCTGGGCAACGATCTGCCCGAGCGCGACATGATGGTCTCGCCGAACCACCGGATGCTCGTCGCAAACGACAAGACCGCGCTCTATTTCGAAGAGCATGAGGTTCTCGTCGCGGCCAAGCATCTCGTCGCCAATCAGGGCGTGGATACGGTGGAGACGCTGGGCACCAGCTACCTGCATTTCATGTTCGACCGTCACGAAGTTCTGCTCGCCAACGGCTCCTGGACCGAAAGCTTCCAGCCCGGCGATCAAACTCTGGGTGGCATGGGCAACTCGCAGCGTCAGGAAATCTTCGAGATCTTCCCCGACCTGCAGACCGCAAAGGGCCGCGATGCCTATCACGCGGCGCGCAAGACGCTGAAGAAGCACGAAGCGAACGTGCTGCTGATGAGCTAAGTCGCGCGCCCTATCGGGGCCGCGCCAGAGCGAAAATTGCGACCGCGTCCGGGGTTTCCCCGGGCGCGGCGCTTTTTGTGTTGTTTCCGCGACTTGAACACTTCGTTTCCGCTACTCCACACGTAGAGGTGGTAAAACACGTTTTCGCCTTAGAGTTTTGTCGCTATCGTGTCATTCTGGATCTCGACTGTTGGGAGGCAGGAGGATCGGATGACGCGGAGCATGCGCGCAACGGATATCGCGGAGATTTTGGCGCATTCGCCGGCTCAGGGCCTGCGCTGCACCGCGATGGCGCGTACCGAGGCTCTGCGTCTCGAATTCGACAGCCATGACGAGGCCGACGGCCATATCAGCGGCTATGACGCGGCGGGCGAGACGGTGTTTTCCGGCTCCATCGCGGCGTTTCGCGCGGCCATTCCCTGCGTGACACCCGAGACGCGCGTGGCGACCGAGGCCGGGGGCGTCGCGTCGGGCGATCTGCGGCCCGGCGCCCGGCTCGTGACCCGGGATTCCGGCGTTCAGGTGCTGCGCTGGATCGGGTCGCGCGTCTTCACCGAGACCGATCTCGCGCTCAATCCGCTGCTGCGCCCGGTGTGCATTCGCGCGGGCGCGCTTGGCGAGGGGCATCCCGCGCAGGAATTGCGCGTCTCGCCCAATCACCGGTTGCTTGCGCCGCTGCGCGGAAATGTCGTTATGGCACAGGAGCTTGTCGGGTTGGACGGGGTCGAGGTCGATCACGCGGAGGGCGGCGTGCGCTATCTCCAGCTGCTGCTCGATGCGCCGGAGATGCTGCTTTGCGAAGGTTTGTGGGTCGAGAGTTTCCGGCCAGAGACCGCCATGCTGGCAGGTTTCGATGCGGCGCAGCGGGCCGAGCTCCTGTCGCTGCGCCCCGATCTGTCGCGGCGCAATGCGGGGGCCGCACCGGCCGAGATGCAGTCCAGCGAGTGAGCTTCCGCTAAAAGGCAAAAAAAGAGCCGGGCGCTGAGGCCCGGCCAAAAGACGATTCCGGTCAGGGGAATTGCCCGGATCGTTCGCGTCACAGGAAGCGGCGCCCTTCTTGCCGGGCAATCTCCCGGCTAATTCCGATATCTTCGAGCAGATGGTCATCGAGTTTCCCCAGCGCCATCCGCGAACGGCGCGCTTCGAGGACGCGCGCAACGCGCGCGATCAGGCTCAGACGGCCATGACGGGCGGGAACGGGACGGGTCCGCGACAGGGTAAACATTGCGATGCCTTTCTGTATTGATACAATGTGATCTTTGTTGCTATAGAAGGGATACAATGACTCCTTTTAGGCAACCAGAGAAATATTGTGACTGATACAAGCTGGTCTCCCGAACTCGCCCATATCTCCGGCCCGAAATATCTCGCGCTGGTCCGCGCGCTGCGCGAAGGTATCCGCCGCGGCGATCTCAAGCCTGGCACAAAACTGCCTACTGTCAGGGACTTGGCGTGGTCCTTGGGGGTCACGCCAGGCACCGTGGCGCGGGGGTATCAGATCGCCACGCAGGAGGGGTTGCTGGAGGCCAAGGTGGGGCGCGGCACCTTTGTATCGACACAAACGCAGCGACTCGGCCCACGCGAGCCCCTTTATCGCCATACCGGAGAGGATATCGACGCCACCCCGGACGATCTGGTCAATCTCAGATCGCCACAATTGCCCGATGTCGGCCAGACAAAAGCGCTACAATGGGCGATGACCGAAGCCGCACGCGACATCGGCAAGACCTATCTGCAATATCCGGGTCTGCGCCGCGACGCCTATTGCCGCGAGGCGGTGATGGACTGGTTCCCGAAAGATTGCTCGCTCGCGTCGGAGCTCAATGCCGATGACCTCGTGCTGACCCATGGCGGGCAGAACGGTATCAACCTCGTGATGCAGACCTGCCTGCGCGGCGACCGCCCCGGCGTCTATATCGAGGAGCTGGCCTATCCCGGTTTCCGTCACGCGGCGCGGCTCAACCGCGCCGAGGTGCATCCGGTTGCGATTGACGCGCAGGGCATGATCCCCGATGCGCTCGACGCGGCCTGTCGCAAACATGGCGGCCAGATCGTCTGCATCACGCCCGATGCGCAGAACCCGACGGCGGGGCGGATGGATGCCGCGCGCCGTGAAGCGCTGGCCGAGGTCGCGCGCCGCCACGATCTGCAGATCATCGAAGACGATTGCTACACCGCGCCGGTCACCGGCCTGCCGAGCTTCCGCGTCATCGCACCCGAGCGCAGCTGGCACGTCACCTCCCTGTCGAAGACTATCTCGGCGGGGATGCGTTTCGGCATTGTGGCCGCGCCCGAGGGCATGGGCGAGGTGGGGCGGCTAGCCGCCCAGCACAGCTTCTTCGGTCTCGCGCGTCCGATCACCGACATGGTCGCGCTGCTGTTCGAGAGCGGCGAGGCGATGCGCCTGCGTTACGCCGCGCAGGAGGAGATGGGGCGGCGGCTGCAGATGACGGTGCAATCGCTGGCGGGTCAAGATTTCAACTGGCTGCCGGGGCTGAGCTTCCTCTGGCTGAAGCTGCCGATGGGCTGGCGCGGCTCCACCTTCGCGCGCATGGCGGAGATGGAAGGCGTGCTGCTTCGCTCGGCCGACGAATATGTCGTGCAGGACGGGCAGGCGCCCAATGCGGTGCGCATCGCGATGGCGGGGTCGGTGCCGGAGGAGCGCTTCCGCACGGCGCTGCGCACGCTGACGGGTCTGCTGGAGCGGATGCCCGACGATCTGCCCGTCTGATGGCCTAAGCCTCACGCAGCGCCGCCGAAGCTTAGTGCACAAATTTACGGCACCTGCCTTGCTCTTACGCGAGTAGGGGCGGTTGCCCTCTTTTCACGCCCGCGACCTTGTGCTTTCGTGACATCCAACGACGCCCGAGACGGGTGCAAATCGGGAGAGATGGATGGCGGGTAAAGGGGAGAGCTGGCTGCGCAGCGAGTCCGCGCAGGGCTATGCGTTGATCTCGCCGCCCTTCCTCTATGCCGTTCTTTTGCTGGCCGCGCCGCTGGTCACGATCCTCGCCTATTCCTTCTTCCAGGACGGCTATCTGACGGTGGTGCATGAATTCACCCTGCAGAATTACATCGCCACATGGACCGATCCGATCTTTCGCGTGATTCTGGTCCGCTCTCTCTTCGTGGCAGGGTTGGTGACGCTGATCACGGTCGCGCTGGCCTTCCCGATTGCCTATTATCTGAGCTTCGGTCTGGCACCGAACCAGAAGGCCCGGTGGATCTTCCTGATCACGATTCCCTTCTGGACCTCCTATCTGATCCGCGTGTTCCTGTGGAAGGTGATCCTTGGCTATAACGGCGTCATCAACTCGGCGCTGGAAAGTATCGGGATCATCGGGCCGAACGGGCTGATCGCGGACCCGCTGCAGATGCTGAACTCAGTGGGCGCGATCGCGCTGACGCTGGCTCATGCCTATGCGCCTTTCGCGATCCTGCCGATCTTCGTGAGCCTCGAGAAGATCGACCGGTCGCTGCTGGAGGCGGGCCAAGACTTGGGCGAGAGCCGCTGGCGCACCTTCCTGCGTGTGACGCTGCCCTTGGCGATGCCGGGCGTGGTGGCCGCGACCCTGATCGTCTTCATCCCGACGGTCGGCGATTACGTTACGCCCGAGCTGATCGGGGGCGGCAAGATGCCGATGGTCGCGAACCTCATTCAGGCGCAGATGCTGCCGCTGGACAACCGGCCCATGGGCTCGGCGATCGCGGTCAGCTCGCTTCTGGTGGTCGCTGCGCTGTCGCTGGTGTTCCTGTGGCTCAATCGCCGTTTCCTGAAGGTCGGAAAGTGAGCCGCGCATGAAAATCCCGTCCCTCAAGATCTACGCGATCGCTTACCTGATCTTCCTCTATGCGCCGATCTTCCTGTTGCCGCTATTCGCCTTCAATGACGGCACGATTATCGCCTTTCCGCTGAAAGGGTTCACGACCGACTGGTTCGCGAAGATGGCCGAGAACGACACGCTGCGCCACGCGCTGTCGAATTCGCTGATCATCGCTCTGACCTCTTCCGCCGGCGCCACGATCCTTGCGATTTTCGCCGCCCGCGCCTCGACGCGCTACCGCTTCAAGGGCAAGGGCGGGATCATGGGGCTGATCCTGCTGCCGATGGTGCTGCCCGATATCCTGATGGGGATGTCGCTGCTCTTGGTGATGCTCGAAGTGCTGAAGGTGAACCTGTCGATCGCGACGGTGATTTTGGGCCATGTGATCATCTCGCTGCCCTATGCGATCGCGGTGCTGCAGACGGCCTTTGCCACGCTCGATCAGTCGCTGGAAGAGGCGGCGGTCGATCTGGGCGAAACCCGCATGTCGACCTTTCGGCTGATCGTTCTGCCACTGGTGATGCCCGGCATCATCTCGGCCTTCCTGATCTCCTTCACGATCTCGCTCGACGAGTTCATCGTGGCCTTCTTCCTCGCGGGCAACCAGCCCACGCTGCCCACCTACATCTTTTCCCAGCTGCGTTTCCCGTCGGCGATCCCGGTCATCATGGCGCTTGGCACCTGCCTCGTCGCGGCCTCGATCCTGCTTCTGAGCGTGGCCGAATTCTTCCGTCGGCGCGGGGTCAAACGGACCGGCGCCAAGGATACCGGAGGTTTCCTGTGACCGATAAACCGATGATCGCCTTTCAGGACGTTCATAAATATTACGGCGATTATCACGCGCTGCGCGGCATCACCGCCGAGATACGCGCGGGCGAGTTCTTCTCGCTACTCGGTCCGTCGGGCTGCGGCAAGACCACGCTTCTGCGCACCATCGCGGGGTTCGAGGAGATTTCCTCAGGCGCGGTGCTGATCGACGGCAAGACGATGGTGGGCGTGCCGCCGAACAAGCGGCCCACCAACATGGTGTTCCAGTCCTATGCGATCTTCCCGCATCTGAGCGTGGCCGAGAATGTGGGCTTCGGCCTGCGCCGCGATCCTCGCTCGAAATCGGAGAAGGCCAAGCTGGTCGAGGAATCGCTCGAGATGGTGGGGCTTTCCGGCTATGGCGCCCGCGCGGCTCATGCGCTCTCGGGCGGGCAGCGGCAGCGTGTGGCACTGGCCCGTGCGCTGATCCTTAAGCCTAAGGTTTTGTTGCTCGATGAGCCGCTCTCCGCGCTCGACCGCAAGATCCGCGAGCAGATGCAGGTTGAGCTGATCAAGCTGCAGCGCGAGGTCGGTATTACCTTCGTGTTGGTGACCCACGATCAGGAAGAGGCGCTAGTCATGTCGGACCGGATCGCGGTGATGTTCGAGGGCGAGATCGCCCAGCTCGCCGATCCCGAAGTGCTCTATGGTCGCCCGAATTCGCGCCGCGTGGCCGATTTCATCGGGGTGATGAACTTCCTGCCCGCGTCGGTGACGGACGGGCCGGGCGACGCGGTCACGGCCGAGGTCGCAGGACTCGGTCGGCTCGAAGTCGCGCCGGGCCAGATTTCGAGCGCGCCTGCTGGTGATGGTGCGGCGGTGGGCTTCCGGCCGGAAACCCTAACGCTTCTTTACGAAGGTCAACAGGCCTCGGACCGCGAGGCGCCCGGTACGATCGACGAAGTCGTCTATTACGGCGACATGACCTATTACGACGTGCGCCTGGACGGGACCGAAAAGCCGGTCCGCATCTCGATGCGCAACGTCTTCGGGCGGCCCGTGCTGGAGGTCGGCACCCGCACCCGCGTCGCATGGTCGCCCGGGGCGCTGGTGCTGTTCCGGTGAACCGGGCAGGGGGGCTGCCCCCGTTGCCCGAGGGCGACAGTCGATCAATAAAGAGGGGGCTCTGCCCCCCCGCTCCCTGCGGGAGCCCCCCGAGATATTTGACCCAAGAGGAAGGGGCTTAGGTTTTCGCCGCGACGTGCGCCTTGCACGTTTGCCATTTGACCACCCCCGGCAACGCGGCCTAGATAGGGGCCAAGTGAGGCGCGGAGGCATTTGCCATGAAGGTCATCATCTGCGGTGCGGGTCAGGTCGGTTGGCAGATCGCGCGCCATCTGGCGGGCGAACGCAACGACGTCACGGTTGTGGATTCCAACCCCGAACTGGTGCGGCGCGCCGCCGATACGCTCGACGTGCAGGGGGTGGTGGGGTTCGCCTCGCATCCCGACATTCTCGAGCAGGCCGGCGCGCGCGACTGCGATCTGATGATCGCCGCGACCCATTCCGACGAGGTCAACATGGTGACCTGTCAGGTCGCGATGTCGGTCTTCGGGATCACGCGCAAGATCGCGCGCATCCGGGCGCAAAGCTATCTGCAGCCGCAATATTCCGATCTTTACCGTCGCGATCACCTGCCGATCGACGTGATCATCTCGCCTGAGCGCGAGGTGGCCGAGGCCGCGCTGCGCCGCTTGGCGGCGCCCTCGACCTTCGACACGGAAAGCTTCCTCGACGAGCAGTTGCAGCTTCTGGGGATCGAGCTCGATGCGGATTGCCCGGTGCTCGACACGCCGCTGCGGCAGCTCACCGATCTGTTCTCGACGCTGCGGGCGGTCGTGGTCGGCATTCGCCGTGAGGGGCGGCTGTTTGCGCCCGAGCCGGGCGATCAGCTTTTCGCGGGCGATCAGATCTATGTCTTTGCCCATGTCGAGGACGTGAACCGGACGCTCGATATCTTCGGCAAGTCGACGCAGAAGCAGGAACGCATCGTCATCATCGGCGGCGGGAATGTGGGTCTCAGCGTGGCCAAGGCGCTCGAAGCGCGGACCGAGCGGGTGCGCGCCAAGATCATCGAACGCTCGCGCGCGCAGGCCGAGAAGGCCGCCGATGCGCTGGACCGGACCATCGTGCTCAATGGCGACGGGATGAGCTCGGAGTTGCTGGAGGAGGCGAATATCGCCACCGCCGATGCGGTTCTGGCAATCACCGATGACGACAAGACCAACATCCTCGTCTCGGTGCGCGCAAAGCAGGCGGGCTGCCGGATGGCGATCTGTCTGATCAACGACCCGACGCTGGCGCCTTTGCTGTCGGCGCTCGACATCGACGCTTATATCAACCCGCGCGCGACGACCGTGTCGTCGATCCTGCGCCATATCCGGCATGGGCGGGTGCGCGCGATCTACTCGATCGGGGATGCCGAGGGCGAGGCGATCGAGGCGCAGGTCATGGGCACCTCGCCGATGTCGGGCAAGGCGGTGCGCGATGTCGATTTCCCCGAAGGCGTGCTGATCGGCGCGATCCGCAAGGGCGACAAGATCGTCAAACCCACCGGCAATACCCGCATCGAAGAAGGCGATATCGTGGTCCTGTTCGCGCTGACCTCCGATGTGCCCGAAGTGGAGCGCCTGTTGCAGGTCTCCATCGACTTCTTCTAAGGGCCGCTCCGGATGGAACGCATGATCAAGGCCTTGCCGCTGCCGATCCTCCTGATGGGAGTCTCGGCGCTGGCGATGTATGTGCCTGCGATCCATGCGCTTTTGACCCACCATCACCACACGGCGCGGGCGTTTTTCTATTCCGCCACGCTGTTCCTCTTCGCGACGGCCCTGATCGGTCTGGCCAACGGGTCGAACCCGCGGCCTGCGCGCGCGGGGCGGGCGAGCCTTTTGATCATGCTCGCCGCCTTCACCGTGCTGCCGCTGATGCTGGCGGTGCCCTTCTATGTCGCGGTGCGCGACACCTCATTCTTCAACAGCTGGTGGGAGATGGTTTCGGCCTTCACGACCACGGGCGGCACGCTCTACGAGCCCACCCGGCTCGTCGGGTCGGTCCATCTGTGGCGCGGGCTGGTCGCGTGGATGGGTGGGTTCTTCATCCTCGTGATGGCGATCGCGGTGCTGGCGCCGATGCGGCTGGGCGGGTTCGAGGTGTTTTTCTCGGGCGGTCCCTCGGGCGCGCCGGCCGCGGCGGCCCCGGCGGCCGATGGCGGCGCGGAGATGTCCGAGCGCATTGCCCATTACGCGGTGTCGCTCGCCCCGATCTATACCGGGCTGACGGTGCTCTTGTGGGTCTGCCTGCTGATGGCGGGGGACCGGTCGCTGACGGCGTTGATCCATGCGATGTCGACGCTGTCGACCTCGGGCATCTCGCCGGTGGGCGGGATGGCCAATGCGCGCTCCGGCATGGCGGGCGAGATGGTGATCTTCGTGTTCTTCCTGCCCGCGCTGTCGCGCAGGCTCTGGCCGGGCGGGGGCGAGCTACGCGCCTCGCCGAAGCTGATTGACGATCCCGAACTGCGTCTGGCCGCGGCGCTGGTGATCCTCGTGCCGCTGTTTCTGTTCATCCGTCACTGGATCGCGGCGCTGGAAGTGCGCACGCCGGGCGATTTCGGCGCGATCTTCAAATCGATCTGGGGCTCGCTGTTCACCTCGCTGTCCTTCCTGACCACAACCGGCTTCGAATCGTCCGCGTGGCATGACGCGCGCGACTGGTCGGGACTGGGCACGCCGGGCCTGATCCTCGCGGGGCTTGCGATCATCGGCGGCGGGGTCGCGACGACGGCGGGCGGCGTGCGGCTGCTGCGGGTCTATGCGCTGCTGCGCCACGGCGAGCGCGAGCTCGACAAGCTGATCTACCCGAACTCCATCGCGGGCGGCGGCATGATGGCGCGCCGGTTGCGCCGGGAGGGCGCTTATATCAGCTGGATCGTGTTCATGCTGTTCGCGATTTCGATCGGCGGGGTGATGATGGCGGTCTCGCTGTTCGGCCTGTCTTTCGAACCGGCGACGATTCTGACGATCGCGGCGCTGTCGAATACCGGTCCGCTGGCGGGGATTGCGGCGGATGTGCCGCTGAGCTGGGCCCATCTGAGCGAGCCCATCAAGGCGATATTCGCCTTCGCCATGGTGCTTGGGCGGCTTGAGACGCTGGCCATCATCGCGCTCTTCAACCCCGAGTTCTGGCGCTCCTGAATCCCGGATTTGATACGCAAATTCTGGCTCAGGGCCTAACAAACTGTTTTTTGGGCTGGAATCTCCCGCTCTGCACTGCATACTTGAATCAAATGGGTGTCTTTGACGCAGGCACCCGGACGCGAGACACGAACAAGGGCAAGAACAATATGGCTGGCGATAGACAGAACCTGCAGGACGCATTCCTCAATCACGTTCGCAAAACGAAGGTTCCGGTCACGATATTCCTGATCAACGGGGTGAAGCTGCAAGGTGTCATCACCTGGTTTGACAACTTCTGCGTGCTTCTGCGCCGCGATGGGCAATCTCAGCTTGTCTATAAGCATGCGATCTCGACGATCATGCCGGGACAGCCTATTTCGCTTTACGAAGGCGACGACTAAGCGTCGCGGCACGCGGCTTTAGCGATACATATCTTGAGCGAAACGACCTCTACCGAGACGCCCGACACGCGGGCCTACGTGATCCATCCCGACATTCCGTCGCGAGAGGGCCAACGGCACTTGCCCCAATTCGCGCTGTCCGAAGCGGTCTCGCTGGCCGCGGCCCTGCCGCATCTGCAGGTCATCGGCGAGGAGATCGTGAAGCTGCGCAAGCCCGAGCCGGGCAAGCTGTTCGGCCAGGGCAAGCTCGCCGAGATCAAGGAGCGGCTGGAAGCGAACGAGATCGATCTCGTCTTCATCGACGGGCCGGTGACGCCCGTGCAGCAGCGCAACCTCGAGAAGGAATGGGGGGTGAAGCTCCTCGACCGGACCGGGTTGATCCTCGAGATCTTCGCCGACCGTGCGCGCACCCGTGAAGGTGTGCTGCAGGTGGAGCTGGCCGCGCTCAGCTATCAGCGCACGCGGCTGGTGCGGGCTTGGACCCACCTCGAGCGTCAGCGCGGCGGGCTCGGTTTCGTCGGCGGCCCCGGCGAGACGCAGATTGAGGCCGACCGCCGCGCCATCGACGAGCAGATCGTGCGCCTGCGCCGCCAGCTTGCGAAGGTCGTGAAGACCCGCGAGCTGCACCGCGCCGCGCGCCGCAAGGTGCCGTTCCCGATCGTGGCGCTGGTGGGCTATACCAATGCCGGGAAATCCACGCTGTTCAACCGCGTGACCGGGGCGGAAGTTCTGGCGAAGGATATGCTCTTCGCCACGCTCGACCCGACGATGCGCGGGCTGGAGCTGCCCACGGGCCGCAAGGTGATCCTCTCCGACACGGTGGGCTTCATCTCGGACCTGCCGACGCAGCTTGTGGCGGCCTTCCGCGCAACGCTGGAAGAGGTGCTCGAAGCCGATCTGATCTTGCATGTCCGCGACATCTCGCATCCCGAGACCGAGGAGCAGGCGGAGGATGTGAACGACATTCTCGCCAAGCTCGGCGTCGCCAAGGAAGTGCCGCTGATCGAGGTCTGGAACAAGATGGACGCCGTCCCGCCCGATCAGCGCCGCGCGCTGATGGTGCAGGAAGCCCGCGAGCCCGATCTGCAGGCGATCTCGGCGATGACCGGGGACGGACTCGACGCCCTTCTGACGGCGATCGACGAGAAGCTCTCCGAAGAACGCTACCACGAGGAAATCACGCTGCGTTTCGCGGATGGGCGCAAGCGCGCCTGGCTGCACGAGCAGAACGTGATCCGCGGCGAGACCCAGACCGAAGAGGGCTGGACCTTCGAGGTCGAATGGACCGGCAGCCAGCGCAACCGGTTCCGGGCGCTGTAAGACGGGTCGGTCGGGGCAGGGGCGCTGCCCCTCTTCGCTGACTTCGCCGGCCCTCTGCTTACGCTTCGGGCTTTCGGCGGGCGTCCTTCCACAGGAAGGCCGCTGAGCCCGCCTCACCCCCGGGATATTTTCACCAAGCCGAAGCAGGCGCGCGCCTTGGTTTTCCCGGGGACGCCCGTGACCGGTAGGGGTTGCCAAGCCTGCGCGATGGGTCTATATCGCGCGCACTTCACAGGCGGAGGCGGGCCAATGAGGGAGACATCCTCAAAGGTCCACCGGTTGGGGCATCTGCCCTGAGACCCTCCGCTCAGGCGCAAACCGGAAAAGGAATTGGACATGGCGCTTCCTGAATTCTCCCTGCGTCAGCTCTTGGAAGCTGGCGTTCACTTTGGCCACCAGACGCAGCGTTGGAACCCCCGTATGGGTCAGTACATCTATGGCGAGCGTAACGGCATCCACATCATCGATCTGACGCAGACCGTTCCGATGCTCGACCAGGCTCTGCAGGTCATCCGCGACACCGTTGCGAAAAACGGCCGCGTTCTTTTCGTCGGCACCAAGCGTCAGGCTGCTCGCCCGATCGCTGAAGCCGCTGAGAAATGCGCACAGTATTACATGAACCACCGCTGGCTCGGCGGCACGCTGACCAACTGGAAGACCGTCTCCCAGTCGATCAAGCGTCTCAACGAGATTGACGAGAAGCTCGCGGAAGGCGCTGAAGGCCTGACCAAGAAAGAGCGTCTCGGCATGGAGCGTGACCAGGCGAAGCTTCAGGCGTCGCTCGGTGGTATCCGCGAAATGGGCGGTCTGCCGGACCTGCTGTTCGTGATCGACGTGAACAAGGAAGACCTCGCCATCGCGGAAGCCAAGAAGCTCGGCATCCCGGTCGTGGCCGTGGTCGACACCAACTGCCCGCCGAACGGCGTGGATTACGTGATCCCGGGCAACGATGACGCGGCGCGCGCCATCGCGCTCTATTGCGACCTCGCTTCGCGCGCGGCTCTCGACGGCATGTCGGCCCAGATGGGCGCCGCAGGCGTGGACGTCGGTGCCCTCACCGAGACCCCGGTGGAAGAGGCGCTGACCGAGGCTGAGGCTCAGTAAGCCACGACCGTCACCCAGATGACATGAGGGCGGGGTATCCCGCCCTCGCAGAGTTCTTGAAGGAGATCCGACCATGGCGATTACCGCCGCTCAGGTGAAGGAACTGCGCGAAGCTACCGGCGCAGGCATGATGGACGCGAAAAAAGCGCTGACCGAGACCGATGGCGACATGGACGCCGCCGTTGACTGGCTGCGCACCAAGGGCCTCGCGAAAGCCGCGAAGAAATCCGGCCGCGTCGCGGCTGAAGGTCTCGTCGCTGTCGCCGTGAACAACGGCAAGGGCGTCGCGATCGAGATGAACTCGGAAACCGACTTCGTCGCGAAGAACGCCGATTTCCAGAAGCTTGTCTCGGACATCGCGGAAGTCGCGCTGGAAACCGGTGAAGATGTCGAGGTCGTCAAGGCTGCGCATCTCAACGGCAAGAAGGTCGAAGACGTGATCACCGACGCCATCGCGCGTATCGGCGAGAACATGAACCTGCGCCGCATGCACATCCTCGAAGGCGACACGCTGGTGCATTACGTGCACAACGCCGCCGCCGACGGTATGGGCAAGATCGGTGTGCTCGTCGCGCTGAACGGCGCCGACAACGGCATCGGCAAGCAGATCGCGATGCACATCGCCGCGACCAACCCGGCCGCGCTGTCCGAAGCCGATCTCGACCCCGCGGTCCTCGAGAAGGAAAAGCAGGTTCAGATCGACATCGCACGTGAATCGGGCAAGCCCGAGCAGGTGATCGAGAAGATGATCGAAGGCCGCATGAAGAAATTCACCGCGGAAGTTACGCTGCTGAACCAGCAATTCGTCGTCAACCCCGACCTCACCGTCGGTCAGGCTGCGAAAGAAGCTGGCGTCGAAATCACCGGTTTCGTCCGGATGGAAGTCGGCGAAGGCATCGAGAAGAAAGAAGAAGATTTCGCCGCCGAAGTGGCGAAGACCGCAGCTGGCAACTAAGCCCGCGCCTCTTCTTTGAAATCGGAAAACGCCGCCCTGATCGGGGCGGCGTTTTTCGTTATTCGGCAGACTGTTGCGCGGCGATCTTAACGTGCGGCCGCCGTATGCGAAGTGTTGAGGAAGATCTGTTTTTGCACCGACGCTTTCATCACCGCCTGCGCAGTGGTGTCGACATCGAGCGCTTCGCGCGCAAGCCGCAGGTGCTTTTCCACCGTAGACGGCGTCAGCCCCATGATGATCGCGATATCGGCGGTCGTTTTCCCCTCGGCCACCCATTCGAGCACTTCACGTTGCCGATCCGTCAGCGGGCGGCGCCCGGTGGAATAGGGCATGGTGGAGATGCGCAGATGTACGAGGCTGTTCATCACCATCAATTCGCGCTCGTTCTCGCGCCAGATCCGGTCGATCTCGTCCTGGCTCAACCCCGGCCGACCGACGAGGCCGATCGCGCCGCGCGCGTAGGAGAGCGGATCGGAAAATCCGATCGAATAGCCCGTACGAATTCCGAAGCGGTGGTTGATTTCGATGACTTCGATCTCGCCCGGAGTGAGCTCGCCCCGCATCGCACGGTCTGCCACCACGCGCCACGAACAGGGGCCGTCGTTCTGCGCCGCCCACTGAACCATCGGGGCGTTGCGGTATTTTCCCTCCCCGACAAAAATATCGAGATATTCCTTCGGGTGGTTCGATAGGATCAACAAATCGTCTTCGTGGCCGAAATTGTTGCCCTTTCGGAAACTTGTGAAGCCATAGATCAAACGATGGAACCCGTAGCGTTCCATTTCTTGGCAGTGACGTGACCAGATCTCCTGCACCGATTTCGCGCGTAAGACTGCCTCGCAAAAGGATAACATCGCGTTTCACCTCACATTTAGGTAGGTCGCGTAGCTCGTTACTACTATTCCAGCGCGCGAATTCTCCGCTCCGGAAGATATATCCGAATGTCCTATTTTCTGGGCGTTATGGCAACCCGCATGGGCGCCGATCTAGGTGGTGAAACGGTTTAGCGATGGGTCTCGATGCGGCTCTCGTGCGCGCAACCTTGGGTGGTCTCGGGGGCAAGGGTCGCCAGCGCGTCGTAATGGGTGAGGTAGATCTGCCCGGTCAGATGCGTGATCAGGTCCGAACGCGTGAGCCGGTCCATCACCGGGCCCTTCACTTCGGACAGGTGCAGCCGCACGCCCGCATCGTTGAGCTGGTCGTTCACCTCTTCCAGCGCCTCGAGCGCGGACATGTCGATATGGTTGATCGCGGGGCAGTTCAGCACGACATGCTTGATCGACTCGTCGCTGGCGATGCGGTCGTAGATCATCTCCTCGACGAAGCGGGCATTCGGGAACCACAGGCTCTCGTCGATGCGCAGGCTGAGGATGCCCGGCGCGCAGCTGACGCGGTGGCGTTGGACATTGCGGAAATGCTCGGTGCCGGGAACCTGGCCGAGCTCTGCCACATGCGGGCGCGAACTGGCCCAAAGCCGCAGCGCGATCGAGAGGATGACGCCGAAGGCGATGCCGTCCTCGACGCCCCAGATCAGCGTGACCAGCACGGTCAGTGCCATGCCGATGCCTTCGCGCGGTGCGTATTTGAACGTGCGCTTGAGAGCTTTGGTGTCGACCAGCGTCAGCACCGAGACGAAGATCGTCGCCGCGAGCGTCGCTTGCGGCAGGTAATAGAGGGCAGGGGTCAGGGTGAAGGTCGCGAGCGCCACGCCGATCGCGGTGAAGGCCCCGGCGGCGGGCGTTGTGGCGCCGGCCTCGAAGCTGACGACGGAGCGCGCAAACCCGCCCGTGATCGGGAAGGACCCCGAGATCGCGGAGCCGATGGAGGCGCCGCCAAGGGCGATGAATTCCTGATCGGGGTCGATGCGCTGACGCTTTTTCGCGGCCAGCGTCTGGGCGACGGAGATCGTCTCGACATAGCCGATGATCGCGATCAACAGCGCCGGAACGAAGAGCTCTTTCCAGAGTGCGAGATCGGCGGGCGGAAGGCTCGGCGTCGGGAAGCCCAGCGGCACGGTGCCCACCACGCGGACGCCGCGTCCTTCCAGCCCGAAGAGCCAGGTGATCAGGATGGTCGCGGCCACGGCATAGACGGGGGCCGCGCGGGTCAGGATCGCCGCGAGCCGCTCGGACAGCCCCGCCTTCAGCAGGCGCGGTTTCAACCCACGCCGCGCCCAGAACAGAAAGACCAGCGACAGGATCGAGATGACGACCGTGTAGCCGTTGGTCTGCCCGAGATGTGCCCAAAGCCCGCCGAGAATGTCGAATATCCCGCCGCTTTCACCCTGAATGCCGAAGAAATGCTTCATCTGACCCGCAGCGATCAGGATGCCGACGGCGGAGGTGAAGCCCGACAGAACCGGGTGGCTGAGGAAGGCCGTGATGAAGCCCATCCGCAGGAAGCCCATGATCACAAGCATCACGCCCGACAGGAAGGCCAGCGCCACGGCGGCGGCGATATATTCAGGCGTGCCCTGCGCCGCAACCTTGCCCACCGCGGCCGCCGTCATCAACGAGATCACAGCGACCGGCCCCACGGCCAGAGGCCGCGAGGTGCCGAAGACTGCGTAGATCAAGAGTGGCAGTACCGAGGCGTAAAGCCCGTATTCCGGCGGCATGCCAGCCAGCAGCGAATAGGCGAGCGATTGCGGGATCAGCATGATCGTCACAATCACAGCCGCGATCAGGTCGGCCTCGAAGGTCGGGCGATCGTAGTCGCGCCCCCAGCTAAGGATCGGCAGGTAGCGTTTGAGCATCTCGGTCTTCGGATTAGGCGCGGATCAGGCCTGATCGCGGCGGCTGGCGTAATACTGCATCACCGGCACCAGCGAGGAATGGTCATAGCCCGCCTCGGCCGCCGTGGCGACGATCTTGTCGATCTCCATCTCGCCCGCTTGGCTGACCCCCCACAGATGCGACGAGCGGGTGCCCGAGCGGCAATAGCCCAAGGCGGGCTTCTCCGCGGCATCCATGATCGTCGCGAAATCGTCGACCAGTTCCAGGCTCAGTTCGCCGGGATAATAGGGAAGGTAATAGGGGGTGAGGCCATGCGACTGGCACAGCGCCGCAATTGCGTCCGAGCGTTGATCCGCGTCCTCGATCTCTTCGTCGGGGCGATTGATGATCAGCGTGCGAAAGCCCATTTCGGCGATCTTCGGCACGTCCTCGGGTTCGATCTGCGGGGCGACGGAAAACTCGTCGGTAAGTTTGCGCAGTTCCATATTCTGTCCTGTTATCCTGCCTTTAGGTGGAGACGGGCGGGTCATGCCCGCCCGCTCGCTTATGGTCTCAGAGCCCGTTCACCGGAACCTTGAGATAGGTCTTGCCCTCGTCATCGGCGGGCGGCATCTGGCCCGCGCGCATGTTCACCTGCAGCGAGGGGATGATCAGCTTCGGCATCGCGAGCGTCGCGTCGCGCTCGGTCCGCATCTTGACGAACTCGGCCTCGGACTTGCCGCCGCCGATATGGATGTTGCGGGCCTTTTCCTCGGCGACGCTGGTTTCCCACGCGTATTCGTCGCGGCCCGGCGCTTTGTAGTCGTGGCCCACGAAGATGCGGGTTTCGTCGGGTAGCGTGAGGATCTTCTGGATCGAGGAATAGAGCGTTTCTGCCGACCCCCCGGGGAAGTCGCAGCGCGCGGTGCCGAAATCGGGCATGAAGAGCGTATCGCCCACGAAGGCCGCATCGCCGATCACGTAGGTGAGGCAGGCGGGCGTGTGGCCCGGCGTGTGCAAAACCTTGCCTTCAAGCGCGCCCACGGTGAACGTGTCGCCTTCCTTGAAGAGCTTGTCGAACTGCGAGCCGTCGCGCTGGAATTCGGTGCCTTCGTTGAAGATCTTGCCGAACGTGTCCTGCACGACCTGAATGCGGTCGCCGATACCGATCTTGCCGCCGACGCGTTCCTGGATATAGGGCGCGGCGGAGAGGTGGTCGGCATGGACGTGGCTCTCGAGGATCCACTCCACCTCAAGACCGTGCTCTTGCACATAGGCGATGACCTCGTCGGCGGATTTGGTATCCGTGCGACCCGAGGAATAGTCGAAATCGAGCACGCTATCGACGACGGCGCAGGATTTGCTGCCCGGATCTTTCACCACGTAAGAGACGGTGAAAGTCGCGGTGTCGAAAAACGCTTTGACGTCAGGTTTGATCATGGCGGCCTCCGTTAACCTGCCCAGCAGATAGTGCCGGGGATAATCTTATGAAATTGCGGCACTCTGTCCCAGCCCTTCCGTGATCTCGGGCGGTAAGGGATGCGAGAGGTCGGGAAGAACCCACTCCGCGCTCGAGAAATCGCCCCCGTCGGTATAGGCCGAAGGGGTTATCAGCACGCGCAGCCCAGCCCCTTGCGCCGATTGTAGACCCATTTCGCTATCCTCGAAAGCGATGCAGGCCTCGGGCGGGAGATGCAACCGGTTCAGCGCCAGTTCGAACACGTCCGGCGCGGGCTTCTTGGCCTCCACCTCGTCTCCGGCTGCGATCGCGTCGAACAGGTGATCGGGATCGGCGCCCAGCGTCGCGCGGATCAGCGCATCGACATTGGGCCGGTTCGTGGTCGTGGCGATGGCAAGCTTCAATCCCGCGTCGCGCGAATTGGCGATCAGCCGCGCCACGCCGGGGCGCAGCGGCACCTCGCCGCCGGTGATGATCTCGACATAACGCCGGGTCTTGATCTTGTGCAGATCGGCGATCTCTTCATCAGAGGGGCCGAAACCCATGACCTCGCGGTGGCGCGCCATGCGCTCCTTGCCGCCGGTGGTCTTCAGAAGTTCGCGGTACGTTTCCTGCGACCAGTTCCAGTCGACACCGCGTGCCGCGAAGGTCTCGTTGAAGGCGCGGCGATGCGCTTCTTCGGTCTCGGCCAAAGTGCCGTCGACGTCGAAGATCAGCGCGCTCACCATTTCCAGCCCTCCACCAGACCGGGCAGCATCGCCCAATCCGAGAAGGCCACGTCATGGGGCACTTCGGTCAGCGGCGTCTTGCGATAGCCCTCGGAATAGATCGCGAAGGGGGCCTGCGCGTTCACCGCCGTCTCCGCATCGACCTCGCTATCGCCGACATAGATCATCGCGCCGCCGCCAAGCGCCTGATGGCAATGGTGCAGCATCTGCGGCTCGGGCTTGCGGGTCGGCATGGAATCCCCGCCCAGCGTCAGCTCGAAATACTCCCAGAGACCGACATGGCGCAGAGCGGCCTCGGCGGGTGCGAAGGGCTTGTTGGTGCACACGGCCATCCGGCAGCCCATCTCCTTGAGCGTGTCGAGCGCGGCGATCACGTTGGGATAGGGCACGTTGCCCTCCACGTCCGTCTCGTAGCGCGCGATCAGGGCATGCTCCACCCGGGCGAAAAGCGGCCCGTCCGGATCTTCGCCCGAAGTGATCAGCAACTGGCGCACGAGGTTGGGCACGCCCTTGCCGACGAAGCTGCGGATCATCGGCAGCGAGAGCGGCTCGAAGCCCATCTCGGTCAGCACGGCATTCGAGACTGCATGGATCGCGGGCACGGAGTCGATCAGCGTCCCGTCGAGGTCGAAGATGACGGAGGGGGCGTCGCTCATGCGGCTTTCCACTTGATCGAGCAGCCCATCGACGGGATCTGGTCGCGCGGGCCTTCGCCGGTTTCCGCGACCATCATCATGCCCTCGTATAGCTCGCGCTTGGCATCTGCCGAAGCCGCCTGCTTGGTCGAGGCATCGAGACGCCCGCGGTATTGCAGTTCGTCCTCGGCGTTGAAGCCGAAGAAATCGGGGGTGCAGGCGGCACCGTAGGCCTTCGCGACCGCCTGGCTTTCGTCATAGAGATAGGGGAAGGGGAAGCCCTTCTCCTCGGCCAGTTTGGCCATGTTCTCGAAGCTGTCCTCGGGGTAGTCGTCGACATCGTTGGCCGAGATCGCCACGACCCCGATCCCCGCCTTCTGCAACTCGGCTGCATCGCGCAGGATGCGGTCGAGGATCGACTGGACATAGGGGCAATGGTTGCAGATGAACATCACGAGCGTGCCCTTGGGGCCACGGATGTCATCGAAGCTGTATTGCTTGCCATCGGTGCCGGGCAGGGTGAAGCCCGGAGCCTTCCAGCCGAAATCGCAGACGGGGGGTGTGACAGCCATGAGGCCTCCTATTCGAATTCCATTTCCTCGTAGACGACGCCCGCGTTCTTCGTCGCCAGTTCCTCGAACGTGTCGAGGTTTTTGTAGGGGCTCTGATCCACGTAGTAGGCCTCGGCCAGATCGCCACCATTGTCGATATGCTCACCGATCTTGTCGCGCAGATATTTCAGATAACCCGTCGTGCCGCGCGTGACCTTGTCGAGATTGGTCGGATGGCCGTGACCGGGGATGATAAAGGCGGGCTCCAGCGGTGCGAATTTGGTTTCGAAGGTCTCGATCCAGCAGCTCGTGCAGGTGCCCGAGAAGATCGGCGGCATCCGTTCAGAGAAAGCGATATCGCCTGCGATCATGAACTTCTGTTCGGGCAGCCAGACCTGCGTATCGCCGGGGCTGTGCGCAGGGCCGAGATGCATCACTTCGATGGTCATGTCGCCCATCTCGATGACGCGCTTGTCCTCAAAGGTCTCGGTGGGCAGCTTCGGATCGGTGCCCTCGGCGGTCTCCTTGCCGTAATTTTTCAGCGCCTCGAAAGCACCGCCCGCGTCATGCTCGAACTCGGCCGCCGCATCGACATGGGCGAGCACCGGCACGCCCTGTTCGATCCAGTAATTATTGCCGAGCATCGCATGGCCCTGACCGTTCTCGTTGATCACCAGCTTCACCGGCTGATCGGTCACCGCCTTGATCTCATCATGCAGCGCGCGGGCGAGCTGATAGGACGCGCCGGAATTCACCACGACCACGCCATCGCCGGTGACGATGAAGCTGAGATTGTTGTTATGGCCCGCATTCTCATAGGTCGGCGGTGCGGTCGCGCCGATCGAGGTCCAGACGCCGGGGATCACCTCATAGGGTTTCGAATAGAGCACGGAGCCGGGATACATGTCCGGCACGTCCTCCGAGGCGAGCGTGGGGCTTACATGAAGAAGCCCCGCCAAGACGCTGGTCAAAAGAAGTTTTTTCACCCTCAGACCTCCGGCACGTAGCGATAGGCGTCGCCGTCGCGCTCGACCCGGCCCAGACCACCTTCGGGCAGGTGATAGCCGATGATCGGCAGCTTATCGGTCGCAAGCTGATCCAGCAGCGCCACGCGGGTCTTTGCGCCCAGCTCCGGGTTCTGATCCGAGCCCGCCTCCATGCCCGGCGCCGCGAAGGCGAGGTAGTGGTTCACGATCGCATCGCCGATGATGAAGGCCTGCGTGTTGCCGTTCTTGACGTGGAAGGACATGTGACCGGGCGTATGGCCGGGGGTCATCTGCGCCATGATGCCGGGCAGGATTTCCGCGCCATCGCCGAAAGTGTCGATCTGATCTTCAAGGATTTCGAGGCGCCGCAGCGCGCCGGCCGCGAAGGTCTTGCGACCGTCGTCGATCGTGTCGAGCGTCTCGGGATTCAGCCAATATTCGAACTCGTCCTTGCCCATCATGTGCTGGGCGTTGGCGAAGAACGGCTCGTCGAAATCGTCGAGCACGCCCCAGAGGTGATCCGGGTGGCCGTGGGTGAAGACGACATGGGTCACGTCATCGGGCGCGACTTCGAGCGCATCCATCGCTTCCATCAGCTTGCCCGCCGAGGGCATGAAATCATTGCCCGAGCCCACGTCGAACAGCACCGTGTTGGTCCCGTCGCGATAGAGCGTGACATTGCAGGGTGGCTCGACCGAGTCTCCGGTGATGCCGTAGCTCTCGAGGATCGGCTTGGCGTCGGGATTGTCGCTCACGAAGCTGAGCGGCAGGACGAGATTGCCATCGGACAGCGTGTCGAGCCGGGCCGACCCCATTTCGAGGGTCTGAGCGGCGAAGCTGAGCCGGGGAAGGGCGGTCATGGCGCCCATCGCCAGCCCTCCGCGCAGAATGGTGCGTCGCGTGAAAGTCATGCCAGTCCTCCCTTACTGGTATTCAATTCCACGAATATGAACGAGAGGCGGCGGCAGGGCAAGCGATCAGATCACAAGAATGCGACCGTGCCGCCCCGCGCAGTTCCGGCCGTCATTGCGCCGCTTTGAGAGCGCCCTGAGCCGCCTCGCGGATCGCGCGCATATTCGCGCCATAGACCTCGGGTTTGTCGACCGAACCGCCCTTGAAGACCGCAGAGCCCGCCACGAAGCAATCCGCACCGGCTTCGACCAGCGGGCCGACCGTGGTCGGATCGACGCCGCCATCCACCTGAATGTGAATCTCGCGATCGCCAATCATTTCGCGCACTTGGCGGACCTTGTTGACGCTGCCGGGGATGAATTTTTGGCCACCAAAGCCGGGGTTCACGCTCATCACCAGAACCATATCGACGAGGTCGAGCAGTTCCGAAATCACGTTCGCGGGCGTGCCGGGGTTCAGCGATATGCCGCATTTCACGCCCTGCGCCTTGATCGCCTGCAGCGTGCGATGCGGGTGCGGACCGGCCTCCCAATGGGCGACGATCATGTCGGCGCCAGCCTCGGCATAGGCCTCGATGTAAGGGTCGACCGGCGCGATCATCAGGTGGACGTCCATGAAGGTCTTCACATGCGGGCGGAATGCTTTCACGGCGGGCGGGCCGAAGGTGAGGTTCGGCACGAAATGCCCGTCCATCACGTCGACATGGACCCAATCGGCCCCCTGATCTTCGATGGCGCGGATCTCGGCGCCGAAGTTGGCGAAATCGGCCGACAGGATCGAGGGCGCGATCTTGATGGAACGGTCAAAGCTCATGGGGTCCTCCGGGGATCATTTCGTCAGTTGCGCGAACAGGGTCGGCAGTTTCTCGGGCAGGCGCTCGACCTGATCGATCACGGTGAAGTTGTTGGCCCCGAAGATGCGCGACACATAGGCGTCGGCCTCGGGGTCCAGCGTCAGACAATAGCTGTTAATGCCGATCTGCTGGAGTTCCGCAACCGCCTTCTTGGCATCCATGCGCAGATATTGCGGGTCGCGCTCGTCGATATCGGCGGGTTCGCCATCGGTGACGATCAGTAGCAGCTTATGCGCCTCGGGACGCAGCGACAGGTGATGGGCGGCATGACGCATCGCGGCGCCCATCCGGGTCGAGAGCCCGCCCTTCATGCCCGCGAGGCGGCCTTTGACCTCGGGGTCGAGCTTCTGCTCGAAATCCTTGAAGCGCTGATATTGCACGTCGTGGCGACCGTCCGAGGAAAAGCCGTGGATCGCGAACGGGTCGCCAATGCCCGAGATTGCCGAGGCCACCAGCGCCGAGGCTTCGCGCGTCAGCTCCAGCACGGTCTTGTCCGAGCCGCGCACGGTTTCGTTCGTGCTCTCCGACAGGTCGAGCAGGATGCAGACCGCCAGATCGCGCCGGTTGATGACGTTGCGCATTGTGATCCGCATGTCGGGCTGCATCCCGATCCGCTGCATCACCATCGCATCGACGGCGGCGTTGATATCCAACTCGTCGCCATCCTCCAGCCGCCGCTGGCGCGAGATACCCTGCGGGCGCAGCCGGTCGACGATCTGTTTGATGCGATGCCGGATGCCGCGATGCGCAGTCAGGATCGTGTCGATCTCGTCCGGGTCGCCCATCGGCGGGCGGTGTTCATAGACGGTCGACCACGACGGGCGCATCAGCTGCACCTTGTAATCCCATTCGCCATAATGGAACGGGTCCGAGATCGGGGCCTTGCCCTCCATCTCGTTATAGCTGACGCCTTCATCCTCGTAGGGGAACAGCTCTGACGACAGCACCCAGACCTCCTGCGCATCGTCGCCCGCGGTCTCGACATCGACCTCGTTGACGAATTCCATCAGGCCCACGCGCTTGCGCACTTGTCCTTGGGCAGGCTGGTAGGCGTTCTGGTTCGACCAGTCGTAATCCGAGAGCGACCAGATGAAGCGGTTGTCGTCGCGATACGGAATTTTCAGAGATTCGAGAATGCGAAGGGACGGCACCGCGCGGCGCTGCGCGAGCAGGTTGAACAGCTCGACCCCCAGCGACCAGGAGAACATCGTCTCGCGCGCATTGCCCGCAATCTCGCCGTGGAAGGTCTCGACGAGATTGTCGATCTCCAGATCGCCGGTGCGGGTGCCGGGCGTGTTGAGCGCGCGGGCCACCTTTTCCAGCAGATACATCGTCTCGTGTTCGTATTGCCCTTGCGGCGTTTCCGGCATCAGCCGGTCGAACATCGCGCGCAGCCCCGGAAAGGCCTGCGTCGCGCAATATTCGACGCGGGCATCCTCGATCATGCCGATCAGGAAGATCTGCGCGGGGTTGAGCGCTTCCTGCCCCAGCCCATGATCGGAATAGACGATATGGGCCGCCATATGGGCGCACATCGCGCGGTAGAGATCGAGGCCGGAGGCACCGTTGATCCCGTCCACGGCATCGGGCAGATGCAGCGCGCCGTCCTCGATGAAGGGGCGGAACCCTTCGAAGTCGGCGGCAGAGGGACGCAGGAAGAAATCGCGGGCCCAGAAGGCGCGGAGGTAGAAGTTCAAGCGGCGCTGGCTGTCGATGAAGAGCGTACCGCGGCGTTCCTGTTTCAGGACCGCTCGGCTGTCTTCCGAAACAAGACCGAAGTAATCCGCCTGTTTCGGCAGGTCGCGGCGATAGGCTTCGGCGCCGAAATCCACCCAGCGGCGTAGGCCCGAAAGCGTGAGTTTGCTCAGCAGCTCTTCGAGCACGCCGAACATCGGACGCAAGCCCCGCGGCGCGCGGGCGGCCAGACGGTGCAACAGCGCGAGATAGCCGCGCAGCAGTTCCGGATCGCCGAAGCGGTTGGCGGCGCCGGGCAGCGTGTCGAGCATCAGCACCAGAATTTCGCCCGACACCATCGAAGCCAGCTTTAGCACCGCGCCCACCACGTCGCGGATCACGTCCTCGCCGCATTCCTTGGCGACCTGCGGCATCTCGTCGAGATACGAGATCAGCAGGCGCGGCCCCTTGCCGAGCGAGGTCATGGCCTTCGCGCCGTCCATGTAATCCTTCAGCCCGGCGGGCGACATCATCCGGGCCGCCTCGTGGAAGAGCCCGTCGAGGGTCTCCTCCAGCTCCGGCGCGGATTTGATCAGATCGGCGGCGTAATCGTCGAGATCGACCTTCATCGGACGCGCTCCTTACGCCACCTTCGAACTGTCGGTGATCTCGGGGAAGAAGGTCTGGACGGCCGCCTGCAACGTGTCGCGCATATCCGCGTCATCGGTCAGCGGCTCCACCAGCGCCATCTGGCAGGCGGCGGGCGCGGGAATGTCCTGCGAGATCAGCTGGCCTGCATAGACCAGAAGGCGCGTCGACATGCCCTCATCGAGCCCGTGGCCCTTGAGGTTGCGCGAGCGTTCGGCCACCTGCACGAGCCGTTCGGCAGTCTTCAGGTCGATCCCGGCCTCGTGGCTGACAATCTCGGCCTCGGTCGCGGCCTGCGGGTAGTCGAAACTCATCGCGCCGAAGCGCTGCTTGGTCGATTGCTTGAGGTCCTTCATCATCGACTGGTAGCCGGGGTTGTACGAGATCACGACCTGAAAATCGGGATGCGCGTCGACCAGCTCGCCCTTCTTTTCCAGCGGGAGCTGGCGGCGGTGGTCGGTCAGCGGGTGGATCACGACGGTGGTGTCCTGACGGGCCTCGACGACCTCGTCGAGATAGCAGATCGCGCCGATCCGCGCGGCCACGGTCAGCGGGCCGTCTTGCCACTTGGTGCCGTTGATATCCAAGAGGAACCGCCCGATCAGGTCGGAGGCGGTCATGTCCTCGTTGCAGGCCACGGTGATCAGCGGGCGCTGCAGCTTCCACGCCATATATTCGACGAAACGCGACTTGCCGCAGCCCGTGGGGCCCTTGAGCATCACCGGCATCCGCACGTCATACGCGGCGGCATATTGCTCGATCTCGTTGCCGACGGGCCGGTAATAGGGCTCGGTCTTCACACGGAACTGGTCTGGGTCGATATCGCTCATGGGCGGCTCTCCGTCGCGCAGGAAAATCCAAGGAAAATGGGGCAGGGCGGGCCGCCGCGATCGGCAGCCCGCCCCTCGTGTCAGATCAGGCAGAGGCCGACATGTCGGCGCGGTGCACCACCATCGAGGTGCCCTGCGTCTGCTTGAAGTTGTCGTAGCCCACGAGGCGGACATGGTTGCCCGGGTTCGCCTTCTTGCACATCTCGATCTCGCGGAAGATCGCATCGACATCGGTTTCCCCGAACATCGGCAGCTTCCACATATACCAGAAGTTCGACCGCATATTCTCGGGCTCGGTATGCTCGATGGCCGGGTTCCAGCCCTTCGAGACGATGTACTCCACCTGCTTGCGCAGCTCATCGTCGTTGAGCTGGGGCAGATAGGAGAAGGTGCCCATCTTGCGGCTGTTCGGGTCCGAAATACGCGAGCCGTAATCTTGCATTTCACTCATGGTGTCAGTCCTTTCTCAGGCGTTGGTGGGAGGGGCGCGCCTTAGCGGTGCGCCACGTCCAGCTTGTCCACGGTGTCGAACTCGAACTTGATCTCTTTCCACGTCTCCATGGCGATCTTGAGTTCGGGCGAGTGCTTGGCGGCCGAGGTCATGATGTCTTTCGACTCCTTCTCGAGATCGCGACCCTCGTTGCGTGCCTTGACGCAGGCCTCGACCGCGACGCGGTTTGCCGCTGCGCCGGCTGCGTTGCCCCAGGGGTGGCCCAGCGTGCCGCCGCCGAACTGAAGGCAGCTGTCATCGCCGAAGATGTTGACCAGCGCGGGCATGTGCCACACGTGGATGCCGCCCGAGGCCACCGGGAGCACGCCCGGCATCTGGCCCCAGTCCTGATCGAAGAAGATGCCGCGCGAGCGGTCTTCCTTGACGTATTTGTCGCGCATCAGGTCGATCCAGCCGAGCGTCGCTTCGCGGTCGCCTTCGAGCTTGCCGACGACGGTGCCCGAGTGCAGGTGGTCGCCGCCAAGAAGGCGCAGCATCTTCGCGAGAACGCGGAAGTTGATGCCGTGCTTGGGGTGGCGGTCGATCACGCCATGCATCGCGCGGTGGACGTGCAGCAGCATGCCGTTATCGCGGCACCAGCGGCTCAGCGAGGCCTGCGCGGCCCAGCCCATCGTGAGGTAGTCCGACATGATGATCGGCGAGCCGATCTCTTTGGCGAACTCGGCGCGCTTATACATCTCTTCGATGTTCGGCGCGGTGACGTTCAGGTAGTGGCCCTTGCGCTCGCCGGTCTCGCGCTCGGCTTTCTCGATCGCTTCCTGACAGAACTCGAAACGGTCGCGCCAGCGCATGAAGGGCTGCGAGTTGATGTTCTCGTCATCTTTCGTGAAATCGAGACCGCCCCGCAGCGCCTCATAGACTGCGCGACCGTAGTTCTTCGCCGACAGACCCAGCTTCGGCTTGATCGTGCAGCCGAGGAAGGGGCGACCGTATTTGTCGAGCTTGTCGCGCTCGACCTGAATGCCGTGGGGCGGGCCGTCGCAGGTGGTCACGAACCACAGCGGGAAGCGAACGTCTTCAAGGCGCAGCGCGCGGACGGCCTTGAAGCCGAACACGTTGCCCACGAGCGAGGTGAAGACGTTGACGACCGAGCCTTCCTCGAACAGGCCCATCGGGTAGGCGATGAAAGCGTAGTAACTCTCGTCGTCGCCCGGCACGTCCTCGATCGCATAGGCGCGACCCTTGTAGTAGTCGAGATCGGTCAGAAGATCGGTCCAGACGGTGGTCCAGGTGCCGGTCGAGGATTCCGCGGCGACGGCGGCTGCGGCTTCCTCACGCGGAACACCCGCCTGCGGCGTGATCTTGAAGACGGCGAGCACGTCGCTGTCCTTCGGCGTGTAGTTCGGTTCCCAGTAGGTTTCACGGTACTCTTTGACGCCGGCGCTGTATTTACCGGGATTTGCATGCTGGTTCATCGGGGTCTCCTTGTCTCCCTAAATCCGATATCTGCGGCCCCGGGCGCTCGACTGCCGGGATCGCGGGTGTGTCAGGCGGCTTTTGCAGCCGAAATCACCGGGTCGAGCGATCCGTCGGCATAGCGCTTGGCCATGTCGTCGAGGTCGATCACCTTGATCTTGCTGGCATTCCCGGCAGTGCCGAAACGCTGGAAACGGTCGAGGCAGAGCTTCTCCATCTCTTCCATCGCGGGGATCATGAATTTGCGCGGGTCGAATTCGGTCGGCTTGTCCTGCGCGACCTTGCGGAACTGAGCCGTCAGCGCCATCCGGTTGTCGGTGTCGATATTCACCTTGCGCACGCCCGACTTGATGCCGCGCTCGATCTCTTCGACCGGGACGCCGTAGGTCTGGGGCATCTCGCCGCCGGACTCGTTGATCAGGTCCTGCAGATATTGCGGAACGCTGGACGAGCCGTGCATCACGAGATGGACGTTCGGGATCTTCGCGTGGATCTTCTCGATCTGGCTGATCGCGAGGATGTCGCCCGTGGGCTTGCGCGAGAACTTGTAGGCGCCGTGGCTGGTGCCGCAGGCGATCGCCAGCGCGTCGACCTTGGTCAGCTTGACGAAATCGAGCGCCTCGTCGGGATCGGTCAGCAGCTGGTCATGGCTGAGTTTGCCAACCGCGCCCGAGCCATCTTCCTCCGCCGCTTCGCCGGTCTCGAGATTACCGAGCACGCCCAGCTCGCCCTCGACCGAAGCGCCGACCCAATGAGCCATGTCGGCCACGCGCTTGGTGATCGCGACATTGTAGTCCCAATCGGCGGGGGTCTTCATGTCTTCCTTCAGCGAACCGTCCATCATGACGGAGGTGAAGCCGTGGCGGATCGCGGTGAGGCAGGTGGCCTCGTTATTGCCGTGGTCCTGATGCATGCACAGCGGGATATCGGGATACATCTCCGACAGCGCCTGGATCATGTGGCGCAGCATGATGTCGCCCGCATAGCTCCGCGCGCCGCGCGAGGCTTGCATGATGACGGGGGCGTCGCATTTCGCCGCCGCCTTCATGATGGCGATACCCTGTTCCATGTTGTTGATGTTGAACGCCGGCACGCCGTAGCCGTATTCCGCGGCGTGATCGAGCAATTGTCTGAGCGTAATCAATGCCATATCAGGTGTTCCTTACGTTGTGGGCCAAACGGTTCGAACCGCGGTTAGAGAAGCTTTCCCATCGCGACGGCGGTATCGGCCATGCGGTTGGAGAAGCCCCATTCATTGTCGTACCAGCTGAGGATGCGCACCATCCGGCCGTCCATCACCTTGGTCTGGTCCATGTGGAAGACCGACGAGTGAGGGTCGTGGTTGAAGTCGCTGGAAACATTGGGTTTGTCGGTATAGCCGAGGATACCTTTCATCGGGCCGTCAGCGGCCGCGCGGATAGCCGTGTTGACCTCTTCGACGGCGGTGTCCTTCGCGGCCTCGAAGACCAGATCGACCACGGAGACATTGGGCGTCGGCACGCGGATCGCGACGCCGTCGAGCTTGCCATTGAGCTCCGGCAACACGAGGCCAACGGCCTTCGCAGCGCCGGTCGAGGTCGGGATCATCGACAGCGCAGCGGCGCGGGCGCGATACATGTCGGAATGCATCGTATCGAGCGTCGGCTGGTCGCCGGTATAGCTGTGGATCGTCGTCATGAAGCCTTTCGAGATGCCGATGGCGTCATTGAGCGCCTTGGCGACCGGCGAGAGGCAGTTCGTCGTGCAGGACGCGTTCGAGACGACCAGATCGTCCTTGGTCAGCGCACCGTCATTGACGCCGAAGACGATGGTCTTGTCGGCACCGGCTGCCGGGGCGGAGACCAGCACGCGCTTCGAGCCGTTCTCGAGGTGGAAGGCCGCTTTCTCCCGCGCGGTGAAGATGCCCGTGCATTCCATCGCGATGTCCACGTCGCCCCAGGGCAGGTCCTTGGGATCGCGGATCGCGGTGACCTTGATCTTGCCGCGGCCTGCGTCGATCCAGTCCTCGCCGGTGGTGACCTCCTGCGGGAAGCGGCCGTGGACGCTGTCGAATTGCAGCAGATGGGCGTTGGTTTCGACCGGGCCCAGATCGTTGATCGCGATCACTTCGATATCGGTGCGACCCGATTCAATGATCCCGCGCAGCACGTTGCGGCCGATACGTCCAAACCCGTTGATGGCAACTTTAACCGTCATTCTCGTTAGTCCTTCAGATCAGTTCTTTTGCATCCGAAACAATCGCTTCGGACGTGATGTTGAAGTGTTTGTAGAGCGCCGGGGCAGGGGCCGAGGCCCCGAAGCCGGTCATACCCACGAAGCGGTCCTCGGGGCGCAGGAAGAGATTCCAGCCCTGACGGATCGCCGCTTCGCAGCCGACGCGCGGGGCATCACCCAGAACCTCGGCGCGATACGCCGCGTCCTGTTTCTCGAAGAGTTCGAAACACGGTGCGGAGACGACCGCCGCCTTGATCCCTTGCTCGGCCAGCTGGTCGGCTGCCGCCATCGCGATCTCGACCTCGGACCCGGTGGCGATCAGCGTCACGTCGCGGGCTTCCGGTGCCCGGAGCAGATAAGCGCCGCGGGCGGTGAGGTTCTCGTCCGTGTGTTCGGTGCGAACCGTCGGCAGACCCTGACGCGAGGCCACGATCATCGTCGGCGTGGCCGTCGAGGTCATGGCGATTTCCCAGGCCTCGGCGGTCTCCACCGCATCAGCCGGCCGGAGGATGAGCAAGTTTGGAATGGCTCGGAGCGAGGCCAAATGCTCTACCGGCTGATGGGTGGGACCGTCCTCGCCGAGGCCGATCGAGTCATGGGTCATGACATAGCAGGTCGGCACGCCCATCAGCGCCGACAAACGAATTGCGGGGCGGCAGTAATCGGCGAAGGCCATGAAGGTGCCGCCATAGGGCCGCAGCCCGCCATGCAGCACGATCCCGTTCATCGCGGCGGCCATGCCGTGCTCGCGAATGCCGTAATGGATGTAATCGCCGGTGAAATCCGTGGGCGTGATCGATTTCATGCCCGAGGATTTCGTCAGGTTCGAACCGGTCAGATCGGCCGAGCCGCCGACGGTGAAGGGCAGGGTGGCGTTGACCACTTCCAGCGCCATCTGGCTCGCCTTTCGGGTCGCGACCTTGGGCTTGTCCTCCGACAGCTTGCGCTTGTAGGCGGCGATCGCGGCGGTCAGAGGGCTGGTGTCAGCCTCTTCGGCGGCGAGGAATTCGGCGCGGGCGGTTGCGGTGTTCAACCGCTGTTCCCACTCCGCCCGCGCCCGCGCGCCTCGCGACGCGATCCGGCCCCATTCGTCGTAAATCGCCGCAGGGATGTCGAAGGGCGGATGATCCCAATGCAGCTGCTTGCGCGCGGCGGCGATTTCCGCGTCGCCGAGCGGTGCGCCGTGGACATCGTGGCCGCCTTGCTTGTTCGGCGCGCCGAAGCCGATGATGGTGCGGCAGGCGATCATCGAGGGGCGCGGATCCTGACGGGCAGTCTCGATCGCATCGGCGATCTCGGTCGGCGTATGACCGTCGCATTCGAGCACGTGCCAGCCCGCCGCCGCGAAACGCGCTTTCTGATCCATCGAGGTCGACAGATCCGTGTCACCGTCGATAGTGATCGAATTGTCGTCCCACATCACGATCAGTTTGCCGAGCCCGAGATGCCCCGCGAGGTCGATCGCCTCGTGGCTGATCCCTTCCATAAGGCAGCCGTCGCCCGCGATGACATAAGTGAAATGATCCACCAGATCAGTGCCATAGCGCGCGTTCTTCATCTTCTCGGCAATCGCCATGCCGACTGCGGTGGCGATCCCCTGACCGAGCGGCCCGGTGGTCACTTCGATCCCCTCGGCATGACCGTATTCCGGGTGGCCAGCAGTGCGCGAACCCAGCTGGCGAAACGCCTTGATCTGGTCCATGCCCATGTCTTCATAACCTAGCAGATGGTTGATCGCGTAGATCAGCATCGAGCCATGACCCGCCGACAGAACGAAGCGATCGCGGTCGGGCCATTTCGGCGCGGTGGGATCGATATTGATGAAGCGGTTGAACAGAACGGTTGCCACATCGGCCATGCCCATCGGCATCCCGGGATGGCCCGAATTGGCCTTTTGCACCGCATCCATCGCAAGCGCACGGATCGCATTCGCCATGCGCGTTTCTTGAGTGATTTGAATGTCTTTCATCACCTTGTTCATCCTTCTCAAGCCCGCTTCGATTCACGCACGATGCGCTCGATGAGGGGGGTGAGGATCAGCTGCATGGCCAGATCCTGACGGTTGCCGGGAATGACGATCGAGTTGGCGCGGCTCATCCAGGAGCCGTTGATCATCGAGGTGAGATAGGGGAAATCGATGCCGCGCGGGTTCTTGAAGCGGATCACCACGAGGCTCTCATCCGCCGTCGGAATCCACCGCGCCACGAACGGGTTCGAGGTGTCGACGACCGGCACGCGCTGGAAGTTGATATCCGTCTCGGTGAATTGCGGCGTGATGCAGTTCACGTAGGAATGCATGCGGCGCAGGATCACGTCGGTGACCGCTTCCGTCGTGTAGCCCCGCGAGGCGCGGTCGCGATGGATTTTCTGAATCCATTCGAGGTTGATCACCGGAACCACGCCGATCTTCAGATCCGCCAGCGCCGAGAGGTTCACCTCGTCATTGACCACGCAGCCGTGCAGACCTTCGTAGAAAAGCAGGTCGGATTCGTCCTCGAAATCGCTCCATTCGGTGAAATGACCGGGCGGCGTGCCCCATTTCTCGGCCTCGGCATCGTCATGGACGTAATGGCGGGTCTTGCCCTTGCCGGTTTCGCCATATTCACGAAAAACGCGCTCCAACTCCCTGAGTTCATTGGCTTCATAGGAGAAGTGGGAAAAGCCCTGATCGCCCGCGTCATAGCGCTTTTGCAGCTCTTCCTTCATGTCGGCGCGGTTGTAGCGGTGGAAGGCGTCCCCCTCGATCGAGACCGCGGAAATCCCTTCGCGACGGAAGATCTGATCGAAGGTCGATTTCACCGTCGAGGTGCCTGCACCGGAAGAACCGACGACGGAAATGATGGGGTGTTTCTTGGACATGGATTAGCTCCGGAAGAGGCCGCGGGTGTTGAAGAGCGCGTGGGCTTCATCCTGCGGCAAGTCGTGATAGGCGGCGACGCGGGCGACCTTGCTGGCCGAGCCGAAGACGAAGGGCGTGCGGGCATGCAGCCGGTCGGGTGTCGCGGACATGATGGGATCGGCACCGTCGGTGGCCTCGCCGCCGAGCTGCTCGATCAGCATCGCGATCGGTGCGCATTCATAGACGTGGCGCAGACGGCCGTGCTCGTAGCCGTCGCGGTCGTCGCCCGGATAGAGGAAGACGCCGCCGCGCGAGATGATGCGATGGGTTTCGGCCACCAGAGAGGCTATCCAGCGCATGTTGAAATTGCGCCCGCGCGGACCTTCGGCACCGGCGACGAGATCGTCGATGAAGGCACGGATCGGCTGCGGCCAGTGGCGATAGTTCGACGCGTTGATCGCGTATTCCGAGGTCTCGGAGGGCAGGGGCTTCGGATCGGCAACGCGGCGCCAGATGTCGCTGCCGGGCTCGAGAACCCATTGCTGCACACCCTTGCCGAAGGTCACGACCAGCGCGGTCTGCGGCCCGAAGATAATGTAGCCGCCCGCGATCTGCTCATTGGCCGGGCGCAGGAAGCTGGCATCCATGTCGTCGGCGGCCTCAAAGATCGAGAAGATCGTGCCGATCGAGACATTCACATCGATATTCGAGGACCCGTCGAGCGGATCGATGGCCAGCGCGAGCGTGCCGGTCCCGAAATCGACCACCTCGTCTTGTTCTTCCGAGGCGTAATGGCGGACCGCGCCACCTCGCAGCGCATCCATGAAGGCCTCATCCGCGATCACGTCGAGCGCTTTCTGACCGTCGCCGCCGGCGTTGGTGCCTGCGGCCTCAGCCAGATTTCCCTCGAGCCCGTTGCGCGCAATCATGCGGGCAAGCTGGGCGCCGACGCTGGTCAGGCGGGTCATTGTGTCGGCAAGATCGGCAGAAATACCGAGGCCGTCGAAACTCACGGACATCTTCTTCTCCTCCAAAGTCGATGTTCTTGTGAGCCAGACCATTGCCCGGATCGAATTTTTATGAAATTTAAATAAAGGGAACATGCGTTAAGGAAAATTGAAACTACATGCGGATGAACGCTGTAACGCTGAAGCAATTGCGCGCGCTTGATGCGGTGGCGCGGGGTGGGTCTCTGACGGCCGCCGGGGAAAGCCTGAACCTCACAACGCCCGCAATTCATACGCAAATTCGGGGTTTGGAAGATGCGGTCGGGATGAAGTTGATCCAGCGCGCCGTCGACGGTGCGGGATCCGAGCTGACCGAGGCCGGCAAGGCGTTGCGCGAAACCGCGCTGCGGATCGAGGACAACTTGTCGCAGGCCGAGGCGACGCTGAGCGCCATCGCGCGCGGGCAGGTGGGTCGGATTACGCTGGGCGTCGTCTCGACCGGGAAATATTTCGCGCCGCGGCTGGTGAAGATGCTGCAAGACGCCCATCCCGAGATCGAGGTCGCGCTGCGCGTGGGCAACCGCTCGGCCATCATCGAGGGAATCGAGCGCGGCAGTTTCGACATCGCCGTGATGGGTCGTCCGCCGCGCCATCCGCCCGTCGTGGCCGAACCGATCGGCCAGCATCCGCACGCGCTGGTCGCGCCGCCGGACCATCCGCTGATTTCCAAGGCCGACGATCTGGAGCAGCTTTTCGGCGAGACCTTCATCTCGCGCGAGGAAGGATCGGGGACGCGTATCCTGATGTCGCGCTGGCTCGACCGGGTCGGCGATGGGCGGCTCTATGACACGCTGGAGATGGACAGCAACGAGACGATCAAGCAGGCGGTGATGGCGGGTCTCGGCATCGCGTTTCTCAGCCTGCACACGGTGACGGACGAGCTGGAGACCGGACGCCTGGCGCTGATCCCGGCGCCGGGATTGCCTCTGATGCGCCACTGGTTCCTCGTGCGCCGCGAGAGCGAGCGCCCGCGCGAACTGGCGCTGCGCGTCTGGGATGAGATCGTAGAGATGAACGGAGCCTTCCTGCCGCATCCGATCCCGGATTGACGCCGGGGCCGCGCGCAGTACCTTTGCGCGGCAACAGGGAGGAAAACATGACTTATGCGATGGCAATCTCGCGCCCCGGCGGGCGCGACCAGTTCCACAAGATCGAGATCGAGGTCCCCAAGCCGGGTCCGGGCGAAGTCACTTTAAGACATACCGCTATCGGATTGAATTTCATCGATGTTTACTTCCGAACGGGGCTCTATCCGTGGCCCGTCGAGAGCGATCTGATCACCGGTGGCGAAGCGGCGGGTGTAATCGAGGCGGTCGGCGATGGCGTCGATCTGCAGGTCGGACAGCGCGTGGCCTATACGCAGCCCAACGGCGCTTATGCCAGCCACCGGGTGATGGCCGCGAAAAACGTTGTGCCGATCCCGGACGATATTTCCGATGAGGTCGCGGCGGCGGTGATGCTCAAAGGTCTGACCGTGCATTACCTGATCCATCACTCATATCCCGTAAAGTCTGGCGACACCGTGCTTTTCCATGCGGCGGCCGGTGGCGTCGGCTCGATCGCGGGACAATGGCTGAAGGCCAAGGGCGTGCGCGCGATCGGCACGGCTGGCGGGCCTGAGAAATGCGCGCGGGCGCTCGAGCACGGCTATGACGCGGTGATCGATTACCGGTCCGAGGATTTCGGCGCGGAGGTCAAACGGCTCACCGATGGCGCGGGCGTCGCCGCGGTTTATGACTCGGTCGGCGCGGATACGGTGATGACGTCGCTCGATGTGCTCAAGCGGTTCGGCACGCTGGTGTGCTTCGGACAGAGCTCCGGACCGGCGGATCAGTTCAAGATCGGCGATCTGGCGCGCAACTCGCTGTTCCTGACGCGTCCGACCTTGTTCCAGCACACGGATCAACCGGGCTGGTTGCGCAACTCCGCCGCAGAACTCTTTGAGATGATTGGGAAAGGCGAGATCAAGATCGACGTGCCACAGACGTTTTCTTTGGAGGATGTCGCCGCTGCCCATGAGGCTCTGGAGGGCCGGAAAACGGTCGGGAGCACGGTTTTGACCCCATAATGGGCGTCAAACTGCACTGTTAATTTACATAATACCGATTATCGGTATAACGCTGGTATGAAAACGGGGGGCGATTTCAGCCCCCCGACTTTGTTTTTCGACAGGATTTGCCACCTGATGGGATCAGGTGATGACGTCGGGTTTCTCGCGCCCCGTACGTTCACGGATGCCCACTAGCGCCTCTGTCGCCCGGATGATCGGTGCGAGTGCACCTTGCGGATCATGGTCCAGCCCATCCGGTCCCGGCGCATAGCGCTCGAGATACACGCGCAGCGTCGCGCCCTCGGTGCCCGTGCCCGACAGACGCAGCACGACGCGCGAGCCGCCCTCGAACAGAATACGGAAACCCTGACCTTCCGCGACCGAGCCATCGACCGGATCGGTATAGGAAAACTCGTCTGAGCTTTCGACCGTAAGTCCTTCGACCTGCGTCCCTTTCAGCTCTCCAAGGCGGCTGCGCAGATCGTCCAGCATCGCCTCTGCCTGCTCGGTCGGCAGCGCCTCGTAATCGTGGCGCGAATAGTAGTTGCGACCGTAGCGCGCGAAATGATCGGCCATGATCTCGGCCACCGACATCTTGCGAACGGCTAGGATGTTGAGCCACATCAGCACCGCCCAGAGCCCGTCCTTCTCGCGCACATGGTCGGAGCCCGTTCCGAAACTTTCCTCGCCACAGAGCGACACGCGCCCCGCATCCATCAGGTTGCCGAAGAACTTCCATCCCGTCGGCGTCTCGTAGCAATCGAGGCCAAGCGCCTCGGCCACCCGATCCGCCGCCGCAGAGGTCGGCATCGAGCGCGCGACACCCTTCAGCCCGTCCTTGTAGCCCGGCACGAGATGCGCGTTCGCGGCCAGCACCGCGAGACTGTCCGACGGCGAGACATAGGTGCCCGCGCCGAGGATCATGTTCCGGTCGCCATCGCCATCCGAGGCCGCGCCGAAATCCGGGGCACTTTCGCCCATCATCTCATCCATCAGCTCATGCGCCCAGGTCGGGTTCGGATCGGGATGCATGCCGCCGAAATCCGGCAGCGGCGTGCCATGCGTGACGGTCCCGGCCGGTGCGCCGAGGCGGTTCTCGAAAATCTCCACTGCGTAAGGTCCGGTGATGGCGCACATCGAGTCCATCCGCATCCGGAAGCCCGCTTTAAAGACGTCCCGCAACGCATTGAAATCGAATATCGTTTCCATCAGGTCGGCATAGGCGCTCACCGGATCGACGACTTCGACCGTCATCTCTCCCAGCGGCGTCTCGCCAAGGCGGTCCAGATCGGGATCTGCCGCATCGAGCAGATGATACTCACGGATTTCTTGCGTGCGCTTGTGGATCGCCGAGGTGATCGACTCCGGCGCAGGCCCGCCATTGGCGCTGTTGTATTTG
Source organism: Thioclava sp. F36-6 (assembly GCF_002020305.1). Classification (NCBI taxonomy): domain Bacteria; kingdom Pseudomonadati; phylum Pseudomonadota; class Alphaproteobacteria; order Rhodobacterales; family Paracoccaceae; genus Thioclava; species Thioclava sp. F36-6. Next base: position 400,404 of record NZ_MPZX01000003.1, read on the forward strand.
ACGCCGAAATCTTCCTCCGGGCCGCCCGGATTGTGGCTGGCCGAGAGGATGATCCCACCATCCGCCTGGCGCTGCCGGATCAGGTTCGACGCGGCGGGCGTGGACAGCCACGCACCCTGCCCCACGATCACCCGCGCAGCCCCGTTGGCGGCCGCCATTTTCAGGATCGTGCCTGCCGCTTCCCGTCCGAAATAACGCCCGTCACCGCCAAGAACCAAGGTCTTGCCGCGCACACCGCCGATCGCGTCGAAGGTCGATTGCACGAAATTCTCGAGGTAGCTTGGCTGCATGAAAACGCGGGTTTTCTTGCGCAGCCCCGAGGTGCCGGGTTTCTGGCCGTCGATGGTCTGGGTCGCGTGGCGGGTCATGATTTCTCCTGCACTGTGGCGCGGGTAAAGACTTGAACGGATTGTGCGGCAAGGCAAGCCTCGGGGCCGTCGATTTGTTCCGCTTTCTGTCCGGGCAAGGCGGAATCGAGCGCGCGAGTCCAGCGGCCCGGCGGCAATTTCACTTCGCGCGCGGGGCCTGCGTTGAGGATCACGTAGACCGCCTCGCTGCCGGCCTCGCCGGCCGGACCTTCGGCAGCGCCGCGAATCTCGACGCCGATGCAACGCAGCTCGGGATCGTTCCAATCATGCGGTTCGGGTTCCTCACCAGAGGCAAGCCGCCAGATCAGATCGCGCATCCCGTCCTGCTTGCGGATCAGCGAGTGCAGATAGCGGTTTTGCCGCAGGACGCGGTGATCTTTTCGTATCTGGATCAGATGCTTGACGAATGTTTTTAAAGTGTCGTCGGGCACGGTCCAGTCGATCCAGCCGATCTCGTTATCCTGCGCATATGCGTTGTTATTGCCGCCCTGCGAATTGCCGATTTCGTCACCGGCCAGCAGCATCGGCACGCCTTGGCTCATCAGCAGTGTCGCAAGCAGCGCGCGTTTGCGCAGGGCCTGCGCTTCGACGCTCTCCAGCGCTTCCGAGAAATTCGCGTCATGGCCGTCGCGGTTTTCCTCGCCATTTGCGAGGTTCTGCTTTTCGCCATAGGAAACAAGGTCTTGCAGCGTGAAGCCGTCATGGGCGGTGATGAAATTCACCGAGGCCGTAGCGGGCCGCCCCATCTGGTCGAAGATCTCCGCCGAGCCCGCGACGCGACGCGCCAGATCGCCCGCCATGCCCCGGTCGCCGCGCCAGAACCGGCGCGCATCGTCGCGGAAGCGGTCGTTCCATTCGGTGAACGGATGCGGGAAGCCACCCAGGTAATAGCCGCCCGGCCCGATATCCCAGGGCTCCGCGATCAATTTCACCCCTCGCAGCACCGGATCTTGCTCAATCGCGGTGAGAAATTGTGCATGCGCCTCAACCGCTCCCGAGGTGCCGCGCGCCAGCGTCGCCGCCAGATCGAAGCGGAAGCCATCGACGCCCATCTCCTCGACCCAATGGCGCAGGCAATCCATCACGAGCCGCAGACAGAGCGGGTTCGACAGGTCCAGCGTATTGCCGGTTCCGGTCTCGTCGATGTAGGCGCCCTCGGGCGTCAGGCGGTAATAGCTCGCATTGTCGATCCCACGCAGACTGAGCATCGGCCCGATCGCATTGCCCTCGCCCGTGTGGTTGTAGACGACGTCGAGGATCACCTCGATCCCGGCGCTATGGAAGCGCCGCACCATCTCGCGGAATTCGGCGCGCGGATCGGCGCCGGAATAGCGCGGCTCAGGCGCGAAATTGGCGATGGGCTGATAGCCCCAGTAATTGCTCAAGCCCTTCTCGACGAGGAAGCGGTCATCGAGAAAGGCGCAGCTCGGCAGCAGTTCGATCGCGGTGATCCCGAGATCGGTGAGATGCGACAGGATCGGATCGGAGGCGAGCCCCGCCCAGGTGCCGCGCAAGGCTTCGGGCACGTCCGGATGGGTCATCGTGAGCCCCTTGGGATGGGCCTCGTAAATCACTGTCTCCGACCAGCTATGCTGCGGCCGATCCCATTCGGGCCGCGCGATCTCGGCCACCACGGATTTCGGCGTGACGCTCGCGCTATTGCGCCGGTCAGGCTTGGATTTCCCATATTGCATAGGGGCTTGCCAGCTGATCTTCGAGTCGATCTCGCGCGCATAGGGGTCGATCAGAAGCTTCGCCGGGTTGAACCGATGCCCCGCCTCGGGCGCCCAGGGCCCATGCACCCGGTAGCCGTAGCGCGCCCCCGGCTTAAGACCCGCAACGAAGCCGTGCCATGTCGGCCCGGTGCGCCCCGGCAGGTCGATCCGCTGCTCGCCAGATTTGGTGAACAGGCACAGCTCCACCCGCTCGGCATAGGCCGAGGCCAGCGCGAAGTTCACGCCGCCCTCGCAGGGCGTGGCGCCCAGCGGGTCCGGTTTTCCGGGAGTAATCTTCATCGGCCGAGGAGCGCGTCATAAAGAGCGGCGTAGCGTGCGGCCGAACCGTCCCAGCCCCAGTCGGTCTTCATTGCTCGGCGCTGCATCGCGGCCCAGCCCTTGCGATCGCCGTGTAGCGCGATCAGCTTCATCAGCGCCTGCCGCAACGCGAGATCGTCGACGGGATGGAAGACGATACCGGTCGATGCGCCTGCGGCCTCGGTTGCAGGGGTCGCGCCCACCACCGTATCGGCGAGGCCGCCCACGGCGGAGACCACCGGCAAGCACCCATAGCGCAGCCCGTAGAGCTGGGTCAGTCCGCAGGGCTCGAAGCGCGACGGCACCAGCACCGCATCGCCGCCTGCATACATCCGATGGCTCAGCGCCTCGTCATAGCCGATCTTCACGCCGACCCGGCCGGGGTGGCGCGCGGCAAGGTCGCGCATCGCGTCTTCCGCCCAACCGTCGCCCGATCCCAGCACCGCAAGACCGCCGCCCGCCTCGAGATAGGGTCCGAGCGCAGGTGCGATCAGGTCGATACCCTTCTGTGGCGTCAGGCGCGAGATCAGGATCGCCAGCGGTCCCGGCACATCGAGATCAAATTCGGCCTCCAAAGCTTTGCGGTTCTTCGATTTTCCGCCGGGTTTCGCCGCCGAGAAAGAGCTCACTTCCGGATCGGTCTCGGGGTTCCAGACATCCAGATCGATCCCGTTGAGAATACCGTGCAGGTCACCCGCGCGCGCCTGAATGACACCTTCCAGCCCCATGCCGAACTCGCCGCGCATCAACTCGTCTGCATAGCGCGGGCTGACCGTGGTGATCGCGCTCGCCGCGACCAGCCCGGCTTTCAGCGTCGAGATATCGCCCCAGAATTCCACGCCTTCGCGGGTGAAATCCCAGGTCTGCAGCCCGAGCGCCGCCAGCTTGTCGCGGCCGAACCGGCCCTGAAACGCGATGTTGTGGATCGTCATCACCGTCGGAATGCCGGTGCCGCGCAGATACCACGGCACGAGCCCGGTCTGCCAATCGTGGCAATGCACCAGATCGGGCTGCCATTTGCCTGCACCCTCGCGCGCAATCTCGGCGGCGACGAAGCTGAGGGCGGCGAAGCGTTCCGCATTGTCGGGATAGTCGCGCCCGTCTTGCGAATACGGGCCCCCGTCCCGGTCGAACAGATGGTCGGCCTGCAGCGCCAGCACCTCCATGCCGCCCGCCTTGCCCAGCACCAGACGCGCCGGGCCGCCATAGAGGCTCTCGCTTTCCCATACGGGTTTCGGTGATTTCAGCTTTTTCAGAATCCTGCGATAGGCCGGGATCATCACCCGCATCTCCCAGCCCTGCCCTTTGAGCGCGGCGGGCAAGGCGCCTGCCACATCGGCCAGACCGCCCGTCTTGATCAGCGGAACCGCTTCTGACGCAACCGAGAGCACGCGTTTCATATCTTCGCTCTTTCCAAATATCCCGGGGCGCGGGGCAGCGCCCCGCTCTTTGCCCCCGTTAGTCCAATGCCGCCGCGCGTTTGTCGAGCATCGTCTGCGTGATCAGCACGACGCCGCCTTCCGACCGGCGGAACCACTTCTCGTCCTCCTCCGGGTCTTCGCCCACGACGAGCCCTTCGGGAATATGCACGCCGCGGTCGATCACGCATTGGCGCAGCCGCGCATGGCGTCCGATATCGACGTAAGGCAGCACGACGGCCTCTTCCAGGCTCGCGAAACTATGCGCGCGCACGCCGGTATAGAGCAGCGAATTGCGCACCTCCGCGCCCGAGACGATGCAGTCGCCCGAGACCAGCGAGGAGATTGCCGAGCCGCGTCTGCCATCCTCGTCATGGATGAATTTCGCGGGCGGCACGATCTCGGCATAGGTCCAGATCGGCCATTCGGTGTCGTAGAGGTCCAGTTTCGGCGTGAAATCGGTCAGGTCGATATTGGCCTGCCAGAAGGCATCCACCGTGCCCACGTCGCGCCAGTAAGGTTCGGTCTCGAGCCCCGTCGTCACGCAGCTATCCGAGAACTTATGCGCCATCGCCTTGCCGTGTTTGACGATTTGCGGGATCAGGTCATGGCCGAAATCATGGCTCGAATTCGGGTCTTCCATGTCCCGGATCAGCAATTCGCGCAGGAATTGCCAGTCGAAGACATAGATCCCCATCGAGGCCAGCGCATGATCGGGATCGCCGGGCATCCCGGGCGGGTCTGCGGGCTTTTCGAGGAAATCGGTGATCTGTCCGGTCTTGTCGATCGCCATCACGCCAAAGGCGGTCGCCTCCATCCGCGGCACGGTCAGACAGCCGATCGTGACATCGGCCTTGGTGTCGACATGCTGGCGCAGCATCACCTCGTAATCCATCTTGTAGATGTGGTCGCCAGCAAGGATGATGACGTATTTCACGCCATAATCTTCAATGATATCAATGTTCTGCGCTACCGCGTCGGCGGTGCCTGCATACCAGCGGCTGTCGGCCACGCGTTGGCTCGCGGGCAGGATGTCGAGATATTCGTTCCGCTCGGCGCGGAAGAAATCCCAGCCGCGCTGGATGTGGCGGATCAGCGAATGGGCCTTGTATTGCGTGGCGATCGCCATCTTGCGGATGCCGGAATTGAGCGCGTTCGACAGGGCGAAGTCGATGATCCGGGTCTTGCCGCCGAAATAGACGGCGGGTTTCGCGCGCCGGTCGGTCAGTTCCTTCAGGCGGCTGCCGCGGCCGCCTGCCAGCACGAAGGCCATGGCCTGCGCGCTCAGGCGCGTGTTGGGCTGTGGTTTCATATTCCTCCCCCTCCTCTGGGCACCGCTTACGCGGGCGTGAACATCACGACTGACAGCGGCGGCAAATAGACCTCCGCGCTATGGGCGCAGCGGCCCTGCGCGTGGTCTTCGGCGCGGATCGCACCGAGATTGCCGCGGTTCTCGCCGCCGTAGAAACCGGAATCCGTGTTGAGTATCTCGCACCACTCGCCGTCCTGCGGCAGGCCGATGCGGTAGCTGTGTTCGACCGGGGTCAGGTTCGCGACCACCACGACCGGATCGGACCCGGGCGCGCGACGCTCGAAGATGAAGACCGAGGCCTCGGAGTCGTCGGCGGCGATCCATTCGAACCCCTCGGGCTCGCAATCGCCCCAATGCAGCGCGGGCGTCTCGCGATAGAGCCGGTTGAGGTCGCGCACCAGCGCGCGCAGCCCCTCATGGCGCGGATCGTCGAGCAGATACCAGTCCAGCTCGCGCTCATGGCTCCATTCCGACCATTGGCCGAATTCCTGCCCCATGAAGAGAAGCTTCTTGCCCGGATGCGCCCATTGGAACGCGTAGAAGGCGCGCAGATTGGCGTATTTCTCGGGGTCGGTTCCGGGCATCTTGCCCAGCATCGAGCCCTTGCCGTGCACGACCTCGTCATGGCTGATCGGCAGGATGAAATTCTCGCTGTAAATGTAGGAACTCGCGAAGGTCAGCTCGTTGTGGTGGAACTTGCGATAGAGCGGATCGCGCGCGAAATAGCGCAATGAGTCGTTCATCCAGCCCATGTTCCACTTGTAGCCGAAGCCGAGGCCGTCCTCATGCGCGGGGCGCGTGACACCGGGATAGGCGGTGCTTTCCTCCGCCACCGTCATGATGCCTTCCGCGCCGCCATAAGAGGCCGCGTTCATGTTCTGCAGGAACTCGATCGCCTCCAAGTTCTCGCGCCCGCCATATTTGTTGGGCACCCATTCGCCCGCGGCGCGCGAGTAGTCGCGGTAGAGCATCGAGGCCACCGCATCCACGCGCAGCCCGTCTAGGTGATATTCCTCCAACCAGAACAGCGCATTGGCCAGCAGATAGTTCGACACCTCGCGCCGCCCGTAATTGTAGATCAGCGTGTTCCAGTCCTGATGGAAGCCCTCTTTCGGGTCGGCATGTTCATAAAGCGCCGTGCCGTCGAAATGTCTCAGCCCGTGATCGTCGGTCGGGAAATGCCCCGGCACCCAGTCGAGGATCACGCCGAGGCCCCGCCGATGCGCCGCATCCACGAATTCCGCGAATTCCTCGGGGCGGCCGTGGCGGATCGTCGGCGCGTAGAGCCCGATCGGCTGGTAGCCCCAGGAGCCGTCGAACGGGTGTTCGGTAATGGGAAGCAGCTCGATATGGGTGAAGCCCATGTCGCAGACGTAATCGACCAGCTTCTCGGCCAGTTCGTGATAGGAAAGCGGTCTGCCCCCCTCGTCCCAGATCCGCATCCAACTCCCGAGATGCACCTCGTAGACCGAGATCGGCGCGTGGCGTTCCTGCGCCTCGGCGCGCGTCTGACACCACGCACTGTCGCCAAAGCGATGCCGCCCGAGTTTGCGCACGACCGAGGCCTGCGCGGGCGGATGCTCTGCACCGAAGCCGACCGGGTCGGCCTTCAGCGGCAGCACCGTCCCCTCCGCGTCGAGTAGCTCGTATTTATAAAGCGCGCCTGCATGGATGCCGGGCACGAAAATTTCCCACACGCCGGACGCGCCGATCCGGCGCATCTGGTGGCGGCGGCCGTCCCAGAAATTGAAATCGCCCACGACCGAGACGCGGCGCGCATTGGGTGCCCAGACCGCGAAATGGACGCCTTCGACCTCCTGATGGGTGATCACATGGGCGCCGAGCTTCTCCCAGAGCCGGGTATGCGTCCCCTCCCCGATCAGGTATTCGTCGATCTCCCCCAATACCGGTGCGAAGCCGTAAGGGTCGTCGAAATCCCATGTCGTCTGCTCGTGCTTGGCGCGCAGTCGGTAGGTTTTTTCGGCCCATTTGCCTTTAAAGATCCCCGGCACGACGGGCTCCAACGCGACCTCTGTCTTGCCAAGCGCCCAGACCTCTTCCGCGCCGGGCACCAGCGCCACGATTTCCCCGTCATGCAGCCCCAGCAGGGAAAACGGATCGGGATGTTGCGCGTGGATAAGCGCTTCGGCCTCGTCGCGGGAAAGTGTCATAGCGCTCCTTGGTTCACAGGGCCGATTGCGTGGTCCAGATCTCGTCCATGTAGCCCTTGATCGCCCGGTCGGAGGAGAAGAACCCAATCCGCGCGGTGTTCAAAACAGCCATCTTCGCCCAGCCTGCGCGATCGGCGAAGGCTGTGTCCACCTCTTTCTGGGCCGCCGCGTAGGCGTCGAAATCGGAAGCCACGAGGAAATAATCGCTGTGCCACATATTATGTACAAGATCGTGATAGCGTTCCGGTTCCTCGGGAGAAAACCGCCCCTCGGCGATCATCTGCAGCACGTCCTGCAAAGGCTGGCTTGCAAGGATGGCGTGGCGCGCATGTTCGGGATCGCGGCGGCGCTCCATCACCTCGTCGGCGGTCATACCGAAGAGGAAGAAGTTCTCCGCGCCGACCTGTTCACGAATTTCCACATTCGCGCCATCGAGCGTGCCGATGGTCAGCGCGCCGTTCAATGCGAACTTCATGTTGCCGGTGCCGGAGGCTTCCTTGCCGGCGGTGGAAATCTGTTCTGACAGGTCCGCCGCCGGGATCAGCCGCTCGGCCATGGAGACGTTGTAATTCGGCGGATAGACGATCTTGAGGCGTCCATCGACGTAAGGGTCGTTGTTGACCACCTCGGCCACGTCGTTGATCAGCCGGATGATTTGTTTCGCGGTGTGATAGCCCGGCGCCGCCTTGCCGCCGAAGATCTTCACCCGGGGCTGGAAGTCGGCCTGCGGGTTCTCGCGGATCGCGTGCCATTCGGCGATGGTCTGCAGGATGTTGAGCAGCTGGCGCTTGTATTCGTGGATCCGTTTCACCTGAATGTCGAAGATCGCATCGGGGTCGAGGGTGATCCCTTGGGTGTCGCGCACCCAATCTGCCAGATGTACCTTGTTGCGCCGTTTCGCGGCCATGAAAGCCTCGCGGAAGCTCGCATCCTCGGCATAGGGCTCCAGTGCGCGCAGTTTGTCGAGATCGGCCTCCCAGCCATCGCCGATCGTATCGATGATCAGATGCGACAGCTCTCCATTGGCCATGCGCAGCCAGCGGCGCGGCGTGATCCCGTTGGTCTGGTTGATGATGCGCCCCGGATGCAGCCGGTCCAATTCGGGAAACAGGTTGCGCTTGATCAGCTCGGTATGGAGCGCAGAGACCCCGTTCACCTTATGCGAGGTGATGAAGGCCAGCTCTCCCATCCGCACCTCCTGATGCTTCACGATGCCGACGTAATGCGCGCGTTTGGGGAATTTGCGCCGGTGCCAGCTGTCGATCTTCTCGATGATCTGCATATGGCGCGGCAGCACGGTGCCCATCAGATAGGTCGCCCAACGCTCCAGCGCCTCGGGCAACAGCGTGTGATTGGTGTAGCCCAGACATTGCATCGTGATCTCGAGCGCGGCGTCGAACTCCATGTCATGCAGGTCGGTGAGGATGCGGATCAACTCCGGCCCCGCGATCGCCGGATGCGTGTCGTTCATCTGGATCGCGACGAAGTCCGGCAGCTCCTCGATCGTGTGCCCGGCGGCCAGATGGCGGCGCATGATGTCCTGCAGCGCGGCGGAGGTCAGGAAATACTCCTGTTTGAGGCGCAATTCCTTGCCCGCATAGGTCGTGTCATCGGGATAAAGCACGCGGGATAGCGTGCGCGCCAGCGCCTCGGGCTCGGCGGCGGCGGCGTAATCGCCGTGATTGAACCTCGCGAGGTCGAACTGCTCGGTGGGCTTGGCCGACCACAGCCGCAGCGTGTTCGCCCATTTGCCCTCCCAGCCGATGATAGGCATGTCATAGGCCTCGGCCAGAACCGTCTCGCCCGGCACCCAATGCGGCTTGCCGTCCAGCGTTTCGATATGGCCCTTGAAGCCGATCTCATAGGCCGCCTCGGGCCGCTCGAATTCCCACGGGTGGCGCTGCTTGAGCCAATCCTCCGGCGTCTCGACCTGACGCCCGCCCTCGAAGCGCTGCTTAAAAAGGCCGTGTTCATAGCGGATGCCGTAGCCGTAGCCCGGGCAGCCCAGCGTCGCCATGCTCTCCATATAGCACGCGGCCAACCGCCCTAGCCCACCGTTGCCGAGCGCGGCGTCGGGTTCGTTCTCGACCACGGCCTCCCAGTCCTGACCCAAGCTTTCCATCGCCTCGCGGCAGGTGGCGCGCAGACCGAGGTTGATCGCCGCATCCTCGAGCATCCGCCCGATCAGGAATTCCATCGAGAGATAATAGACGCGCTTGCGCCCCTCTTCCCATGTCCGCCGTGTCGCTGCGAACCACGGCGCCACGACCCGGTCGCGGATCGCCAGAGACAGCGCCATGCGCCAGTCATAGACCGAGGCGTGATCGGGATCCTTGCCCATCGAAAAAGTGATGTGGTGCAGAATTTCTTCGCGAACTGTCTCGGCACTGGGCAATTGGGTGTCTTTCAAGGGGGAGGTCTCCGGAACGCGTCAGATAGCAATTGATTGATGTGCCGCCCCCTGCTCAAGGTCAAGCGAAGGCGCAGAAACGCCCTGAGCGGCGGTTGCCGTTTGCGCTAACAAGTCTACCCTTGCCGCGATAACGGGCAACAGGAAACTGAAAGAGGAGCGATTCATGGCGAAGGATTGGTGGCGCGGGGCGGTTATCTACCAGATTTATCCGCGTAGCTTTCAAGACGACTCGGGCGACGGGATCGGCGATCTGAAGGGGATCACGCGCAGGCTCGATCATGTCGCCTCGCTGGGCGTCGATGCGATCTGGCTGTCGCCGATCTTCACCTCGCCGATGGCGGATATGGGCTATGACGTCTCCGATTATCGCGGCATCGATCCGCAATTCGGCACGCTGGAGGGTTTCGACGCGCTGGTGGCGCGCGCCCATGAGCTGGGCCTGAAAGTCGTGATCGATCAGGTGATCTCGCACAGCTCCGATCAGCATCCGTGGTTCAAGGACTCCAAGAAAGGCGGCGCAAAGAAGGACTGGTATGTCTGGGCCGATCCCAAGCCCGATGGCAGCCCGCCGAACAACTGGCAATCGGTGTTCGGCGGCTCGTCGTGGGAATACGCCCCCGAGCGCGGCCAGTATTACCTGCATAACTTCCTGATCGAGCAGCCCGACCTGAACCTGCACAATCCCGAGGTGCAGGACGAATTGCTCGACGTGTTCCGCTTCTGGCTGGATCGCGGTGTCGATGGCTTCCGCCTCGATACGGTGAACTACTACTTCCACGACCCGAAACTGCGCGACAATCCGGCGATGGACCCCGATCCCGAACGCTGGCCGCCGGTCTCGACCTACGACATGCAGGATCACGAGTTCGACAAGAACCGTCCCGAAAACGTCCCCTTCCTCAAGAAGATGCGCGCGGTGATGGACGACTACGAGGCGCGCACGCTGATCGGTGAAGTCGGCGAAGCGCCCCATCGCGCGCTCGGCATCATGGAAGAATACACCCGCGGCGATGACCGTCTGCACATGGCCTACAGCTTCGACATGCTGGGCCCGAAATTCACGCCCGCGCATTTCCGCGGCAAGATCGAGGGCTTCTTCAAAGGCGCGCCGGACGGCTGGCCGAGCTGGTCCTTCTCGAACCACGACGTTCAGCGCCATGTCACCCGCTGGGCGAAATACGGCACCGAGGACAGCATCGCGCGGCTGGCCATCGCGATGCTCGCGTCCTTCCAGGGCACGATCGGGATCTATCAGGGCGAGGAACTCGGCCAGACCGAGACCGAGATGGAATATCACGAGCTGACCGACCCGCCCGGCCTGCGTTTCTGGCCCGAGAACAAGGGGCGCGACGGTTGCCGCACGCCGATGGTCTGGGACGAGAGCACGAATGCGGGCTTCTCCAAAGCCAAGCCGTGGCTGCCGGTGAAGCCGCCGCAAGCGGCCCGCGCCGTTGCAATCGAAGAAGCCGATGAGGGTTCGGTCCTCGCCTATTACCGCCGCGTTCTGGCCTTCCGGAAGGAAAACCCGGTGCTGCGCGAGGGCGCGTCGAAATTCCTCGACCTGCCCGACCCGGTGCTCGGCTTCATTCGCGACGATGGCGCGATGAAATTCGCCTGCTACTTCAACCTCGGCCCCGATCCGGTAACGCTCGACGCCGACGGGGAGCTTGTCGGCCCCTGCCTTGCCGCGACGCTGGAGGGCGGCACGCTGTCGCTCGGCCCGAATGGCGCGGCTTGGGTGAAGCTCTAAGAGCCCATGACGCGGCGGCCGGGTCCGGATTTAAACCTGCCGCCGCGTAACGGACCCGCGACGGCGTCGGGAGCGTTTGCTCTCGGCGCCGCGTGTGTTTCTGTTTTCTTTCTCTAGTAAGTCGCGCGGTCTCGGCCAATAAGGTGCGTTCGGGACGATTTCTTACGGAATTTTAAGAAGGCCATAAATTCCTTCTGCGATTGTCCCGCCAGAGATAGGAAAAAACGTGGAAATATAACATGGCTCTCGCTGATCCGGCGCAACCTGCCCCGCCCCAATCGCGTGTGAAGATTCTCTGGCCGATTGCGCTCGGGCTCGTGCTGTTCCTGATGGGGCTGTGGGCGCTGCATCATCTTCTTGCGAGCATCGACGTCCATCAGGTGATCGCGCAGATCAAGGCGACGCCGTGGCCCACGCTCGGCGCGGCCGTGGGCGCGACCGCTTTGGGCTATCTGGCGCTGGTCGGCTATGATTTCTGGGCGCTGCATTACCTTGGCAAGCAGTTGCCGCTGCGCACCGTCGCGCTTGGCGGGTTTCTGGGCTACGCCTTCGGCAACACGGTCGGGATCAGCGTGATTTCGGGCGGGGCCGTGCGCTACCGCATCTATTCCGCCGCCGGTTTGAACGCCTTCGAGGTCGCGGCGCTGTCGTCCTATATCGCGCTGGCGATGGGGCTCGGGCTGACGATGGTCGGCGCTCTGGCGCTCTGCGTGCATCCGGCAGCGCTCGCGGGCGTCATCTCCGCGCCGGAGGGCCTGATCCGCATGGGTGCGCTTGCGGCGACGGCGCTGCTTCTGGGCGGGGCCTTCTGGCTCTCCTATACCGGGCGCGCCTTGCGCATCCGCGACCGCGAGATCGCGATGCCCGCGCCGCGCATCCTCGTGGGGCAACTCGCTGTGGCGCTGTTCGACTCGACCATGGCCGCGGGCGCGCTTTGGGTGCTGATGCCCGCAGGCACGCCGCCATTTGCGAGTTTCGTCGCGATCTACGCCGCGGCCAGCATGGTCGGCATCCTGAGCCACGTCCCCGGCGGCGTCGGCGTGTTCGAGACGGTGGTGATCGCCGCCCTGCCCGCGGGCGTGCCCTTGGGCGAGGCGGCAGCGGGCCTTCTGGCCTTCCGGATGATCTATTTCCTGCTGCCCTTCGTGATCGCTTTCGTCGTGGTCTCGCTAAACGAGGCGCGGCTCGCGGGCGGCTGGGCCACGCGCGTCTTCGGCGAAATCTCCGAGCCGATGCGCCCGGTGATCACCGGTATCGAGGGCATCGCCCCCCGGATCGCCGGGGTCGCGGTGCTGGGCCTCGGCTTCTGGATGGTGATCGTCGCGCTGATGCCGGTGCTTGGCCGACAAGGCGGCGAGCCGGGGCTGATCACGGCGGTTCTCGCAGAGGGCGGCACGCAGCTTTGTGCCCTCGCGGGTGTGCTGTTGATCGTGCTGTCGCATGGCTTGGTGCGCCGGGTGAGACTTGCCTATTGGCTGGTACTTGCGGGGCTGGTGCTTGGCGTGATCTCGGTTTTGGCGGCCGATCTCGACATCGACAACGCGGTTGTCCTGTCGCTCGCCGCGGTGGTGTTGCTGCCGTTCCGCGGGGCCTTTCACCGTCGGGTCGCGCTGACCGAAGGGGGCTACGGGCCCCTGTGGTTCGCGGTCATCCTTGGAATGGTGGCCTCGGCGGCGGTGTTTTTCTTCCTCGCCTATGCGGCGCATCCCTATTCCAACGCGCTCTGGCTCGATTTTACCGCGAGTTCACCCACACCACGGGCTCTCCGGGCCGGGCTCCTGATCAGCGCGCTGCTCCTTGGCTTCCTTCTGTGGCTGACGCTGCGCCCGATGCGCCGCTTCACCTTCTCCGTCGATCCCGAACAGGACATCGCGGTCGCTGAAATCCTCACCGCTCAAGACGTGCCGCAGGGCTGGTTCGCGCTGACGGGCGACAAATGCGTGATGTTCTCGCCCGACCGCTCGGCCTTCCTGATGTATGCGCAGCGCGGCGGGATGCGGGTCGTGCTCGGCGATCCCGTCGGCCCGCCCGAGGCGGCGCGGCAACTGGCGTGGGAGTTTCACGAACGCGCGGTGAGCGAGGGGCTCACCCCTGTCTTCTACGAGGTCTCGACGAAGAACCTGCCGCTCTGGATCGAGATGGGCTACGCGCTGCACAAGATCGGCGAGGAGGCCGTGGTCGACCTTCAGAAATTCTCGCTCACGGGGTCGAAATTCAAGACGATGCGGGCCGAGCAGAACCGCGCCCTGCGCGAGGGTTTCACGCTAGAGATCGCGTCCCCGCCGCATGCGCCGGAGCTGATCGCGACGCTCCGTGACGTGTCCGATGCTTGGCTGGCAGGCCAAAAAGGCCGCGAAAAAGGCTTCTCCATCGGCCGCTTCGATCCGCGCTACCTCAACCATTGCGAGATTGCGCTGATCCGGCGCGAGGGCGAAATTCTCGGCTTCGCGAACCTACTGGGCGGGCCGGATGCACGGCGTTTCGCGATCGACCTGATGCGGTACCGCCCGGAGGCAGCCGACGGCGTCATGCAATTCCTGTTCATCGGCCTGATCGAGGCGTTGCGCGACCGCGGTGCGACGGAGCTCAGCCTCGGCCTCGCGCCGCTGGCAGGCCTGCCCGACCGTGCCTCTGCGCGGCTGACCAGCCGCCTTGGCAATCTGATCTATCGTCACGGCGGAAGTTTCTATAACTTCGAAGGGTTACGGCGTTTCAAACAGAAATTCCGGCCCGAATGGCGACCCCATTATGTCGCGCTTCCGCCCGGCACCTCCCCCTATCTCGCGCTCACCGAAATTACGCTGCTGATCTCGGGCGGCGCGCGCAATCTGCTGACGAAGGACTGAAATGCTAGACGCCATCCACCAAGTGCTCCCGAATCTCGCCGCCCTGGGGATCTTCGGCTACTGGGTGATCGGGGCGGCGGCGGGGCTGGAGGCCTTCCTGCCGACCGGGATTTTCCTGCCCGGCACTCTGCTTGTCGATGCCGGCGGCGTGATGGTGCAGCAGGGGATGCTCGACCCTCTCGACCTTATGTGGTTCGTAGCGATCGGCTCGGTCCTCGGCGGAGAGGCCACGTTCTGGCTTGGTCGCCACGCGCGGCGCGGCATGCTCGGGCGCTGGAATGTCGAAGGCATGGCCGCCTATCGCCGCGCGGAGAAGCTATTTGCGCGCCATGGCGGCTTCGCGATCGTCATTGGGCGGTTCCTCGGCCCCGTGGCGGGCTTCGTGCCCTTCGCTGCCGCCCTCGCCGGGATGGAGACGCGACGCTTCCGGATCTGGAACCTGCTGAGCGGCTTTCCTTACGCGATTTTCCATGTCGGCTTCGGCTATGCGCTTGGCGCGGGGTTCACCAAGCTCGGCCCGATGATGACACGCAACACCTTGTTCCTGCTCGGTCTCGTCGTGATCGCGGCATTGCTCTTCTGGGTCCTGAGACGGCTCGACCGGGCGGTGCCCTATCTTCTCGCGATGGCGGGCGGATTGATGGATGAGGTCGCCCGTCACCCCCGCGTCGACAGCTGGGGCGGACGCCATCCGAAAACGGCGGCATGGATCGCGCGCAGGCTCGACCGCAGCAAGTTCTCCGGCCTCCCGCTGAGCCTTCTGGCACTCGCCTTCCTCTACCTCGCCTCGGTGCTGGTCGGGCTGTCGCTCGACTTCCTGCAAAGCGACCCGATCGTGCAGATCGACGCGCGGCTGGCGGCGCTGATGCGGCTGTTCTGGACGCCGGGCCTCATCCAGATCTTCACCTGGATCACCGCGCTCGGCGATACCCAGCTCGTGGCGGCGCTGCTCGTGCTCGCGCTCGTCTGGCTCGCGTGGCTGCGTCGGTTCGATCTGGCTGCGGGGCTCGTGGTCTCGCTCGGGCTGGACCTGATTTCGGTGATCATCCTGAAGGCAAGCTTCGGGCGACCGCGCTCCATTCTGGGCTATTTCCACGAGACCTCGGGCAGTTTCCCTTCCGGCCACGCCACCCTCTCGGTCGCCTTTTACGGGATGTTGGCCTTCCTCCTCTGGCGGCTGACGCGGCTCGGGGCGCTGAGCGCGAGCTTTCTGGCGGCCGTGGTCGCCGGTCTGATCGGGTTGAGCCGCCTCTATCTCGTCGAACATTACCTGAGCGACGTGCTCGGTGGCTGCCTTCTTGGCGCGATGTGCTTGCTGGTGGGTATCGCGGTGGCCGAGTGGTTGTATCCGCGATGGGCCGGGGCGCCGCGCGCGCGGCCCAGTTGGCAGATGGGCGTGATCGGCGTCGTGACGTTGGCTCTGCTGGGCTTCACGATGGTTCGCGTGCGCGATTATTCCAAGGCGCTGAACCGGCCCCCCGTGGCGCAGCCGCTGATCGTGATCTCGGAAGGGGCCGAGCCGCAGGCGCTGCGTGACGCGCCGCTGATGGCGCAGACACTCGACGCGGATCAACAGTTCCCGCTCTCGATCGGGCTCTGGGCGACGAACCCCGATCAGATCACGACGGCGCTGAGCGCGATTGGCTGGCAACGCGCCGATGCGGTGACCCTCAAGACGCTCGCGGGCGCCGCCTTCGGGGCTGTGCGCGATACGATGCGCCCCGGCGCCGCGCTCGCGCCGCTGTTCTGGAAGAACGAGCCGAGCGGGCTTGGCTTCACCCGCGTGCCGGATGGCGACGCGACCGACAAGCTGCCACGGCTTCGGCTGTGGCAGACGCGCTATACCGATGCATCCGGTGCGCGGCTCTGGATAGGGGCGATCACCCGCGATGACGGGCTGGTGCCGAGCGACGGGTCGACGGCGGGGCCGCTGGCATCCGATCTTGCGAAGGCGTTGAGCCAGACCGGCGGGGCCAAGCCGGTGGAGCAGATCTCCGGTACGGCCGCGTCGGATATCCCGGTTCTGGCGCTGCGGTAGCGGCGCGCTTCAGCCCGCGCGCAGGTCTTCGAGGTAGATCCGCACCGCCTCCTGCACATGACGGAAGCGGTCGCCGCCCAGATGCTTGCCGCCGAACCAGCGGGTGACGACGATGATGTGGTCATAGAGCTCTTCGCGCTCGAGCATCCGCAGGATCACCATGCCCGCTCCCGCCTCGCCATCGTCGTTCTTCACCGGGGCCTCCGCCGTCAGAAGCGCCCAGGTGTTATGCGTGGCCTTGGCGTATTTCTTCTTCCGGCACAGTTCCTTGACGAAGGCCTTGGCCTCCTCCTCGGAGGCGCAAGGTCCGCCCGAGACCGCGTATTTCGAGCCGCGGTCGCTGATGATGTTCTCGAGGATGCGCATGGCGCAGGTTTAGGGGCCAAGCGCCGAAGCGGCAAGGGTGGGCGGCGGACCTCAGTGGTCCGCCGCCCTGCCCGCTCAGCCCAGTTTGCGCAGACGCGCGATCAGCGAGGATGTGTCCCAGCGATTGCCGCCCATCGCCTGCACGTCCTTGTAGAACTGATCGACCAGCGCCGTGACGGGCAGCGAGGCCCCGATCTCGTCGCCGGTCTTCAGGCAGATCCCCAGATCCTTGCGCATCCAATCCACCGCGAAGCCGAAGTCGAATTCGTCCTTCGCCATGGTCTCGTAGCGGTTGGCCATCTGCCACGAGCCGGCGGCCCCTTGCGAGATCACCTCGACCACGGCAGCGATATCCAGGTCGGCCTTCTCGGCGAAGTTCAGGCTCTCGGCGAGACCCTGCACCAGACCTGCAATCGCGATCTGGTTGCACATCTTGGTCACCTGCCCCGCGCCGCTTTCGCCCAGACGGCGGCAGATCTTGGCATAGGCGTCGATCACCGGCTCGGCCTTGTCATAGGCCGCCGCGTCGCCGCCGCACATGACCGACAGCTGGCCGTTCTCGGCCCCCGCCTGCCCGCCCGAGATCGGGGCGTCGATGAAGGCTACGCCGTGGCCCGCCGCCTCGCCCGCCAATTCGCGGGTCACAGCAGCCGAAACCGTCGTGTGATCGACGAAGACCGCGCCGGTTTTCATGCCCTTGAATGCGCCGTCCTTGCCGAGGCAGACCTCGCGCAGATCGTCGTCATTGCCGACACAGGACATCACGAAATCCGCGCCTTTCGCGGCTTCGCGCGGGGTCGCTTCGGCCGACCCGCCATGCTCGGAGACCCATTTCTCGGCCTTGGCGGCCGTGCGGTTATAGACCGTGACCTCATGGCCCGCCGATGCGAGATGCCCCGCCATCGGATAGCCCATCACCCCAAGCCCCAGAAATGCAACTTTCGCCATCGACCTCTCCCTTGCGTGAATACGAAACCGCGCCCCGTGTAGTGCGAGCGCGTTGATTGTAGCGTCGGGCTCAACTACTAACGCGCCAACCGGGCGCGTCAACTCATGCGCCGGGAGGCGGGATTTCGGGTGAGGCGCGCAGAGGGCTCGATGTATAAGGCATTTCGATGGGGCGTTCGGCTGATCATGGCCGCGATCGTGGGTGTGGTGCTCGTCGGGGGGCTGATCTATTTCTTCGCCTCGCGCTCGCTTCCTGATTACGACGCGACCTATAAAGTCACCGGGCTTACCGCTCCGGTGGAGATCGTGCGCTCCACCGAGGACGTGCCGCATATTTTCGGCAAGGACGACCCGGACGCGTTCTTCGCATTGGGGCTCGCCCATGCACAGGACCGGCTCTGGCAGATGACGCTGATGCGCCGCACGGTGCAGGGGCGGCTGTCGGAAGTGTTCGGGCAGGAGACGCTGAAAACCGACGAGCTGATGCGCCGGATGGGCCTGTATCAGGCGGCGGTCGACTCGGTGTCCTCGCAGGACGATTACACCAAAGCCGCGCTCGAGGCCTATGCGCGGGGCGTCAACCAGTGGATCGAGATCGTCAACGAGGGCGCAATGGGGCGCGGCGCGCCGGAATTCTTCCTCTTCGACAGCAAGATCTCCTATTGGACGCCCGCGGATTCGCTCGCGATCATGAAGCTGATGGCGGTGCAGCTGTCGAACCAGCTGCAAGACGAGGTGCTGCGCGCCCGTGTGTCGCTCGTCGGCAAAGACCTCGTGCGCGACATCATGCCCGACGATCCGCAACAGGCGACCGCTGCCCTGCCCGATTACGCGAGTCTGTTCCCGACCATGCAAAAGGGCATTCAGACGGCGGAGAACGGGGCGCCGGGGGCGTTCTCTCCCTTCCCCGCGCGCGGCTCTGCCGGGGCGTCGAACGCATGGGCTGCGGGGCCTGACCGCTCGGCTGCGGGGGGCGCGCTTCTGGCCAACGATCCGCATCTGGGTCTGACGGCGCCCTCGATCTGGTATCTGGCGCGGCTGCAGCTGCAATCGGGCGGCGTGATCGGCGGCACGATCCCGGGGATGCCGCTGGTGCTGTCGGGGCGCAACAAGGATCTGGGCTGGGGGCTGACCACGGCCTATGTCGACGATCAGGACCTGCATATCGAAGAGATCGATCCAAACGATCCGACGAAATACCGCACGCCTGACGGCTGGAAGCGTTTCAAGACCAAGCGCGTGATCGTCGAGGTCAAGGATGCGAAACCTGTGACGCTGACCCTGCGCTGGACCGATAACGGACCGGTGCTGCCCGGCAGCCATTTCGATCTGGCGACCGTAACGCCGCCGCATTCTGTGATGTCGCTTAGCTGGACCGCCTTCGATCCGAAGGACACGACGATGACCGGCGCGATGGACCTGATGCGGGCGCATTCGATACCGCAGGCAATGGATGCGGCGAAGAAGATCGTCGCACCCGCGCAGAACATCACGCTGGCCGACAAGGACGGGGTGGCGCTGGTCACGGCCGGGAAAATCCCGCTGCGCGACCGGGCGAATGACACGCAAGGCCGGATGCCGAACGCGGGCTGGAAGCCCGAGAACCGCTGGAAAGGCTTCCTGCCCTTCAAGGACAACCCGCAATTCGTCGAGCCGAAAAGCGGCATCGTCGTGAACACCAATAACAAGACGGTGGACCGGCCCTTCCCCTATAACGTCTCGTTCCACTGGGGCGACACGCAGCGTATTCAGCGCCTGTCGAAGCTGATGGGCGAGCGCGAGGTGCATTCGCGCGACAGCTTCATCTCGGCGCAGCTCGACACGGTGTCGCCTGCCGCGCGCGGTCTGCTGCCGTTGGTGGGCGCGAACCTGTGGTATACCGGCGATCCCGCGCCCGCCGGCACGCCCGAGCGGATGCGTCAGCGCGCGCTGGAGATGCTGGCGAGCTGGGATGGCGAGATGTCAGAGCATCTGCCGGAGCCGCTGATCTACGCCGCCTGGATGCGAGAATTGCAAAACCGGCTGATCCGCGACGAGCTGGGCCCGCTGGCGAAGAAATTCGACCATCTGGAGCCTCTCTTCATCGAGCGGGTCTTCCGCGACACCCAAGGCGCGAGCCATTGGTGCGACATCATCCAGTCCGCGCCGAAAGAGACCTGCAGCGATATCGCGCGGCAGTCGCTCGACGCGGCGCTCTTGGATCTGTCGAAGAAATACGGGCCGAATATCGAGAGCTGGCGCTGGGGCGATGCGCATATCGCCGAGCAGGACAATCAGGTGCTGGGCAAGGTGCCGGGGCTGAAATGGTTCGTGAACATCCGGCAGTCGACCTCGGGCGGCGATTTCACCCTGATGCGCGGGCGCACCAAGGGCGGCGACGGGTCTGATCGCTTCGCCAATGTCCATGCGGCGGGCTATCGCGAAGTGCTCGATTTCGCGGATCCCGACAGTTCGGTCTTCATCATCTCGACCGGGCAATCGGGCCATCCGCTGAGCCGCCACTACGACGACCTGTCGGAACTGTGGCGTTCGGGCGAATATATCCCGATGTCGCTCGATCCGGCGCTGGCGCGTGCAGCGGCGGCGGGGATCACCCATCTGGTGCCGAAAGGCTCGGCGAAACCGGGCAATTGAACTGATTTGAAACGCGGGGCGGACGCAGGCCCGCCCCAGTTTGAGCCTCAGTCCTCGCGCATCGTGCGCTGCACCTGATCGGCGACCGGCTTGAGCAGATAGGAGATCGCGGTGCGCTCTCCGGTCTGGAAGAAAACCTCAACCGGCATCCCCGGACGCAGGCCGCGCCCATCGGGCAGCACCGGTGCCTCGGTCAGCGCGACCGCGCAGAGGTAATAGCTCCCGCCGCTTTCGTCCTTCGTCGCCGAGGCTGCGACCACGCGCACCTCTCCCGCCACTTCCGGCGTCGTGCGTTGGTTGAAAGCGGTGAAGCGCAACCGCACCGATTGGCCCGGCAGGACCTGATCGATATCGGTGGTGCGCAGCCGCGCCTCCACGATCAACTCGCCATCGGGCACGATCGCCATCACCCGCTCGCCGGGTGCGATCACACCGTTCACCGTATGCACGCCCAGCTCGTTCACCACGCCTGCGATCGGCGCGCGGATCTCGGTGCGCGAGAGTCGGTCGCGCGCGGCCACGGCGCGTTCGTGAAGCTCGGCCAGTTGGGCGTCGATGTCGCGCAGCTCCTTTTGCGCGGCGGTGCGGGCCTGATGGTCGAGCTCGAGGATACGCAGGTTCGACTCGCTGATCTGGCCCTTCACCCGCGCGATATTGGCCTCGATCTCGCCCGAGACCCCGTCGAGCCGCGCCATGTCGCGCTCGACTTCGGTGATCGCGCCCTTCTCGGTCAGGCCTTTCTTCAGCAGCTTTTGCAGCCGGTCATGATCTTCGCCGCGCAGACGGCGTTCGATCTCGTTCGACTGGCGCTGCGCTTCAAGGGCGCGGATCTCCTCGTCGAACTGATCGACTTGGGACAGAAGCTGGTCGCGGCGCAAATCCTGCATCGCCCGGTCATGGGCCAGAAGCTGACGTTCGCCATCTGCAATCGCAGCCGTCTCCTCGGCGGTCTCAAATCCGTCCGGGAACACGATCTCGGCCGCGCTGTCGCGCACCGCGATCAGTCGCGCGCGGCGGCCGGTGAATTCGCGGATCTGGGTCTCGACGATTCCCAATTCGGAGCGGAGCTGCGTATCGTCCAGCAGCACCACCACGTCGCCCGCCTGCACCAGATCGCCGTTCTCCACGCGGATGTCGCGTATCACGCCGCCATCCGGGTGCTGCACGACCTTCAGTTGCGATTTCACCGCCACCTGCCCCTGCGCGATCACCGCGCCGGAGAGTTTCGCCTGCGCCGCCCATCCGCCGAAGACGAGGATCAGCGCGCCCAGAAACGCCGTCGCGAACAGGATGCGCGCACGGATCGAGAACAGGGCCGGATCGTTGTGAGTCTTGGTCATTTTCGGTTTCCCCCCACCAAAAATTCGCGCGCAGCCCGTCAGGCGGGCACGTCGCAATCAAACAGGAAATTGGTTTCTTCGAGCGTGAGATGGCCGTCGAGTTCGATCTCGAAATCGTAATCCTCGACGCTGCCATCCTCGTGCTGCGCGCTCAGCTTGGCTTTCACGACGGTGAATTCATGAGCGTTGTCTCCGTCTCCGTCTCCGTCTTCGATCTCGTAGGCCACGAAGACGCCGCCGCGCGCCTCGGGAACCTCACCGGTGGCGCCTGCAAAGAACAGACGCATCTCGCCATAGCCTTCGCCCATCGGGTCGATCTGCGAGAGGTCGATCCGGTCACCGGGTTCGAAATCGGTGATCCGGTCATGGCCTTGGCCCGCGTTCTGTATCGCGGCGAGCGAGGTGAAGACGAAGACGTCCTCTCCCGCGCCACCCGCGAAGAGGTTGCATGCATCGCTTGCGACCAGCTGATCGTCGCCCGCTCCGGAGGTGACGTTCTCGATGCTGACGAGCGTCGCCTCGCCCGCAGCGCTCGTCATCGTCCCGGCAGAAAGGTCGACAGTGACCGCCTCCGCGATGCGGCTGAGGTCGAGCGTGTCGGATCCTCCGCCGCCATCGTAGCTGTCGCCCGAAGCCTGCGAGATCTCCGCGACGACGATGCGGTCCTCGCCCGCGCCACCGGAGACGAGGTCTTCGCCTGCGCCGCCATCTAGCAGATCGCAGCCTTCGCCGCCCATCAGCGTATCGTTGCCCGCGCCGCCATCGAGACTGTCCGCGCCCATGCCGCCGTCGAGATAGTCGTTGCCGTCTTCGCCATGCAGCGCATCCGCGCCCGCCTCGCCGAAGACGATATCGTCGCCCGCGCCTGCGAAGACCGTGTCATTGCCGGCACCGCCATAGATGACATCCGCGCCCGCGCCGCCGATCAGCACGTCGCAGCCATCGCCGCCGTCGAGCATGTCGTCGCCTTCGCGGCCATAGAGGATATCGTCGCCCCGCTCGCCCCGGATCGCGTCGCGGTCGGGCGTGCCGGTCAGCAGATCGGCCTCGGCGGTGCCGATCACGTCATGATAGTCGGGCGGCAGGATCAGTGCCGTCGCAGTCTGGCCGATTGCCAGCTCGCCATCGCTGAGATCGTAGGTGATCATCAATTCGCCCTCGAACCCCTGATCGGGTTTGATGAGCCATTCGCCCTCGCCATGGGCGATCACCTCGCCCCCTTGGGCTTGCATCGACAGGATCGAGAGCGGGTCGCCGTCGGGATCGCTCGCCCCGCTTAGCAGCACGGCCGCCACGATAAAGAAGCTCTCGTCGCGTCGACCGGGCGAGAGGCGCACGGGGCCGGTCGTCTCGGGCGCGCGGTTGCGCGGGGCTTCGGGCGGCTGACCCGGCGGACGGGGCTCATCAGGCGCGCGGTCCCCGCTCTCGCGCGCCTTGCGCGCCGCGGCACGGGTCGAGGAGAAGACCGGAACTTTCGGAAAATCGAACTCCTTAACCTCGATCGACTCGGAGAAGAAAAGCGTATCGTCCTGCGCATCCACCGTAGCCTTGTGCTTAGCGTGCCAGCGTTGCGGAGAAAGCGCAAAAGGAGCCGGATTTCCGCCCGGGAACAGGATCACGTTGTCGGGCAAGGGATCGGGCTGCTCCTCATCTTGCGCCAGTGCCGCGCTCGGCCCCATTTCGGGGATGTGATGCGCGTTCGGCGTCTGCGGGCCGGCGGGGGCGTCGGGATCTGCCGGGGGGTGGGCCGGGCCGTCCTGAACACCTTCCGCCTGCGCCGCATCCGTGCCGAAGAGCTTGCGCGCGAGCGCCGCCCAGGCAAGAGCTACCAGCCCCACCGCCGCGCGGCCGGGCCAGACCGAGCGCCCCTCGGGCGCACGGTATTTCTGTATCGGCGCGAGCGCCGCTTCGTCATCCGGGATACCGAGCTTGAGCTTGTCCTGGTCCATGGCTCAGCCCACCGCCTGCTCGATGCTGTCCCCCAGCTCCGCTGCTACTGCGGGGCGTTTGCCCTTGGGCAGCGGTTTGAGCCCGACGGATCGATTGACGATCTCGTCTTTCGGGCCGAAGGCCACCAGCTTGCCGCCCTGAACGAAGCCCACGAGATTGACGGATTCCAGCGCCTTGGGGCGGTGCGCGATCACCACGACGATGCCGCCACGCGCCCGGACCGACGCGATGGCCGCGCTGAGCGCCGCTTCGCCATCGGCGTCGAGGTTCGAGTTCGGCTCGTCGAGCACCACGAGGAAGGGCGCGCCATAGAGCGCGCGCGCCAGACCGACGCGCTGACGCTGGCCCGCCGACAACGACGTGCCGAAGGGGCCGAGCTGCGTCTGGTAGCCGTCGGGCAGATGGATGATCGTCTGATGCGCGCCCGCAGCCTTCGCCGCCGCTACCACATCCGCATCGGTCGCATCGGGAGCAAAGCGCGCGATATTCTCGGCGACCGTGCCCTCCATCAGCGAAACCTCCTGCGGCAGGTAGCCGATATGATCGCCCAGAAGGTCCACCCGCCATTGATCAAGCGCCGCGCCGTCGAACCGGACATGGCCCCGCAGCAGTGGCCAGATTCCGACGATCCCCTTGGCGAGCGTGGTCTTGCCCGAGCCCGAAGGCCCGATCAGGCCGAGCGCATCGCCCGATTTCAGATCGAAGCTGACATCGCCCAGCAGCACCGCTCCGGAGCCCGGCGCGACGACCGTCATCCCCTCGACGGTGAAGCTCTCGGTCGGCGCGGGCAAGGCGACCATTGTGTCGTCATCCTCGAGCGTCGCGAGCGTGTCGCGCAGCCGCGCATGGCTGCGCCGCGCCGCCACGAAGCCCTTCCAGTTGCCGATCGCCATTTCCACCGGGGCGAGGGCGCGCGACGCGGCCACCGAACAGGCGATAATCGCGCCGGGCGACAACTCGCCCACGATGGTCAGGTAAGCGCCAAGCCCCAGAAGCGCCGATTGCAGCATCATCCGGGTGACTTTCGACAGCCCGCTGAGCGTGCCGGTGATGTCGCTGGTGCGCGCATGTAGGCGCAGATGCTCGGCATTGGCGGTGTCAAACCGCTCGACCGCGCGGCGCCCGAAGCCCATCGCGTGCAGCACATCGGCGTTGCGCGTGTTGGTGTCGGCGATCATCGCGCGGGCGATGGAGGCCTTCTGCAGCTCCCGGCCCGAGCGGCGCGACATCATCTCGGTGATGACGGTCAGCGTGATCAGAACGCAGGCCCCGCCGATGGTCATCAGCCCCAGCAGCGGGTGCAGCAGATAGACGAAGCCGAGAAACAGCGGCATCCATGGCAGATCGAGCAGCGCAATGGCCCCGGCCCCCGAGATGAAGCTGCGGATCGTGTCGACGTCGCGGCCCCGCTCCAGCGCCTCGGAGGTGGAATAGCCGAAACGCGGCATCTCGATCGCGACGCGATGCGTGAGCGGCGCGAGGCGGTTGTCGATCCGTGCGCCGACGCGCACGAGGATCTGGTTGCGCAGCACATCGAACAGGCCCTGAAACAGGTAGAGCGCGATGGCCAGAACCGAGAGCGCCAGCAGCGTCGGCACAGAGCCGCTGGTCAGCGCCCGGTCGTAGATCTGCAGCATGTAGAACGAGCCTGTCAGCGCCAGAAGGCTGATCACGAAGGACAGGCCGAGAAGAAAGACGATCAGCCCGCGATAGCGGCCGAGACGTTCGGAGACGACCTCTTCGCTGGCTTGGAAACGGCGACGTGCATTGCTCATGTGATCCTCCCACCAAGATCTTGAGACTTTGAAAAATCACGCCCGGCGGACCCCTCCGCCGGGCGCTACCCCCTTAGTTCACCCCATTGAAATCAGAGGCGTCGAGCATGTGACGGCCCGCGATGTCGATCTCGAAATCGGCATCCAGATCGTCGTCGACATTACCCGCGACAATCGTGTGCTCGCCGTCGTCGCGCATCTCGTAGGAGACGCGCAGCTCGCCCGCGGCGCTGAAATCGCCCGCCGCGAACAGGACGAAGGATTGCGAACCGGCCGCGCCCTGATCGGCGTCGATCCCGCTCAGGTCGATCTTGTCGCCCGGCGCGAAACCGTTGATCCGGTCGCCATCGGCATCGGCCGCGGAGGTGAACACGAAAGTGTCGTGACCGCCGCCGCCATCCATCACGTTGACCGCGCTGTTGGCGATGATCGTGTCGTCGCCGCTGCCGGTGATGACATTCTCGAAGCTGTAGATCTGATCCGCGGTCTCGCCGATCATCACCTGACCATGGCCGTTGGTGCCGTGGCCAAGATCGACCTCGACCGAGGCCTGGATCGCGGCGTAGTCGAGCGTATCCGAGCCCTCCCCGCCCCAGTAGCTGTCGGCGCCGTCGTTTTCGGTCGCGATCACCGTGTCGTCGCCGTCATCGGCAAAGACCATGTCGCGGCCCTTGCCAGCCTCGATCACGTCGTCACCCTCGCCTCCGAAGAGACGATCCGCGCCCCCGTCGCCGAAGATCATGTCGTCGCCTTCGTTGCCAAGCGCATTGTCCGCGCCACCGCCTGCGAAGATGACGTCATTGCCCTCCATGCCGATGAAGGTCTCGGCGGTGTCGTCGCCGACCAGCACCAGCCCGTCGGGCATCGCACTGTCGGAGCCGTCATCGCTACCACTGCCGCTATCCGAGCCGTCCTGATCGGAGCTGTCGGAGCGCGTGCCATAGCGCGCACCGTGGACCTCGTCCTGCGGACGTTCGGAGCCCTCAACCATGTCGTCGCCGCCGCCGCCGTTGAAGACGATGCGGTGATCCGAGGTGAGACCCGAGATGTCGACAGTGTCGTCGCCCGTATCGCCGTTGATGGTAATCGTGGAATAGGCAAGGCTCGTGCCCGAGAAGTCGCCCACGATCTCGACACGGTTGCTTCCGTTGAGCGCGTTGTTGCCGTCATCGGCCGTCACGTCGAGCATGTTGACCGTGATCTCCTCGATATTGGCGAGTTCTGCGATGACCTCCCCATTGCGCACGATCACGATCTCGGCGGCGGCGGCGTTGTTTACCGTTACGCCTGCCGCCATCGCTGCCGCGACCGTGTAGATCACGAAGTTTTCGCGTTGACTGGTGCCATTGATCACGAAGCGATCCCCCGCCGCGCCATTGGCGCCACCATCGACGAAATCGCGTCCATCAGTGCGATCAGGTTGACGCCGACCGGCTCTGGTGGCGGTCCACACGATGGAGTCATTGCCATCCCCGCCGGTAACCGTGTCATCGCCTTCGCGGCCGTAGATCGTGGTGTCATTCGTCGCGCCGGTCAGGTTGATCACCTCGTCCGTCGCATCGCCGGTGACGATATCGAAGGTTTCGGTGACTTGCGTGCCCGACGCGTCGGTCGCGCGGATCGTGGCGGTGAGGGACTCGTTGTCGCCAAGCCCGCCCTGAATGCGGATCTGATCGTCGTTGGTCCCGGTGAGCAACACACCCGGCGAGCCGGAAAGCAGCTCGTAGGTCGCCTGGCCGCCGAAGGGCACATCCGCGCTCAGCCGGGCGATGGTGCCGCCGCCACTGCTGCCGGTCGCGTTCCACATGATGTCCGACATCGGATCGGGATTGAGCGAGATCGTCTCGCCATTCGCGAACTCGGCCCATTCGACACCGACGAGGATATCCACCCCGTCGGTCGCGACCGGGTTGCCCTGATTGTCGGTGCCGTTGCGCAGATCGGTGATCTTCACCGCCTGCTGGCCGTTCATCGAGATCAGCTCAATCCGGTAGTCGTCGCGATTGCCGGTATAGAGCGCCGTATCGGTGCCCTCCGTCCCGGTATCGCCGAGGATATGGCCCAGCGAGCCGTCCGAGAACTGAACGCGGGTGTCGCCGGTGCCGTACCAATCCTCGATGAAGCCGGTCACGGTCACCGACTGGTCGTGACGGTTGTCGCCGATCCAGTAGAGGTTCGAGTCCACGATCACGCTGTCGCCGAAGATGAAATCGGCCTGCCCCGTGGTCTCGTCGCCGCCATCGCCCAAGCCGGTCAGCCGGTCGTCCCCGCCGCCGCCCACGAGATAGTTGTTCATCCCGTTCGAGCCGATGCCATTCTCGTCCGCGCCGGTCAGATCGTCGTTATATTGCGAGCCGACAAGCCCTTCGAGGAAGGCATATTGGTCCATCAGCACGGAACCGGTGCCTGCGTTGTTCGAAGTCTGCAGGTTCGCGACCACGTTGATATAGGCGTCCTCGTAGGAGCCGATATCCATGTCGCCCTCGGTGCCGTCTCCGTTGAACTCGATCACCGGGTTGAGCTGCGCCGGGCTGTCGCCGTTGAGACGGTCGCCATCGTTCGCGGTCGGGCCGAGGCCCCCTTCGAGCAGGTCGTTGCCCGAGCCGCCGTTGATGTTGTCGTCGCCCACGCCGCCGACCATCCAGTCCGCGCCGTTGCCGCCGAACATCTCGTCGACGCTGTCGCCGCCATCCATGTAATCGTTGCCGTCACCGCCCATCATCAGGTCGGTGTCGCCCTCGCCATAGAGCCGGTCGTCGCCATCGTCGCCGAAGACCTCGTCGATGCCGTCGCCGCCATGGACCTCGTCATCGCCCGCGTTGCCGTGGGAGGTGTCGAGCACACCCGGGCCGGCAAAGATCGTGTCGTTGCCGTTCCCGCCGAGGATGAAGTCGTCATTCTCGTAATCGGTGATGTAGTCGTCGCCGTCGCCGCCATAGATGTGGTCGTTGCCCTGTGCGCCTTCGATGCGGTCGTTGCCCTCGTCGCCATAGAGCACGTCATCGCCTAGAGCCCCGACGATGAAGTCGTCGCCCGAGAGGCCGATCACCGTGATATGGCCGTCATTTGCGGGGCCACCGGGGACGGTTTCGGTCAGTTGGACGTTGTCGAAGAGCGTGTATTGGCCGGTGCCGTCGGTCTCGACCACGATGCTCAGGCCCAGGCCTGCGAGATCGGCGGGCACGGCATCGGTGCTTAGGGTCACCATGTCCCAGGCGTCGTCCGTCGTGACGTCGTCGTCATCGAGCGGCGGCGCGAAAACGGCGCTGGCCAACACAGTGCCATCCGAGGCCACCAGTTTGACCGTGCCGCCGGTCGCGACATAGCCGATCTTGTCGCCCACTTTGAGCGTCAGGGTGTAGACATTTCCCTCGACGAGCTCCGTGCCGGTGTCGGCCGTCATCGACGCATTGCGGCCAAGCTGGGCAACCTGCGTGCCTTCGGGCAGGAAGGGCACCGCAGCTTCGGTGGGCGCCCAGGTGCCGCCGGTGCCGTTGAGGGTCCAGCCCTCGATCGCCCCGTTGAGATAGGTGCCGCGCGCATTGGTCGGGGCTCCTGCCGCGACGAGATCCTGCGCCTCGAAGCCACCATTTGCGAGCGCGACGTCGCGCACCTCGTCTGGCAGCCGCTCCAGCGTCGCGTTGAAGTAGTCGTTGTCGCCATAGGCGTCATCGACACCCAGCAGACCGTCGCGCGCATTGTCGTGGTAGTCGCCGCTCGAGGTCGTCCCGTCGAGCACATAGGTCGCCGAGGGCGT
Source organism: Thioclava sp. F36-6 (assembly GCF_002020305.1). Taxonomy (NCBI): domain Bacteria; kingdom Pseudomonadati; phylum Pseudomonadota; class Alphaproteobacteria; order Rhodobacterales; family Paracoccaceae; genus Thioclava; species Thioclava sp. F36-6. Next base: position 429,523 of record NZ_MPZX01000003.1, read on the forward strand.
GGCAAAGGCGTCCGGGATATGCTCCAGCCCGGTGGTGCGCATGATCAGATGGGCGAATTGCTCGCCGATGATCTGGTCGCCCAGATGGTGGCCGACCGGCATCCGATAGAGGTAGTAGAAGCGGTCGCCATCCTGCAGGCGCTGGGTGAAGTCCAGCATGATGAAGCTGAAGGTGGTGCCCAGCGGGCCGTCGAACATCGCCTGTTCGGCCAGACCGCCGACCCAGAGGTCGATATCCCAGAAGCCCTGATCGCCCTGCCCGCCCGAGAGCGACCAGCCCACACCCGGCGTGTAGGTCGGCTCTCCCGAACCGCGCATGAACATCAGCGCTTCGTCATGCAGCGGATCGGACGCATCGGCTGCGGCATCGAGGATCGCCTGCGCCGCCGCGCGGATTTCATAAAGCTCGCCCGTGCCCGCCTGATAGGCGTCGCGCGCGGCTTGCAGCCCGAAGGTGCCGTCCTCATCCCGCCCATAAGCGGCGATGAAGTTCACCAGCGATTCCGGCGTGCGCAGATGCGCCCCGAAATCTTCCCAGCTGTGATAGGGCGCGATGCCCGAGCCATTGGTATTGTTCGAGGTGTTCTGGGTCAGCCCGTCGAAGACTTCCATGCGCAGTTCGTTCAGCGTCGGCAGGCCGACATCGCGACCGCGAGCGATATTCAGCGCGGGCAGATCGAGCGGCACACCCACCAACGACTGCTGCAGCGCGGCGGTAACGAATTCGTCCATCTCGTTGCCCTGCTGGGTCAGCAGACCCGCCGCGATCCCGGACGCGCCATAGACGTCGAACTGATCGGGATTGAGGAAGACGTCGAAGAGGCCCTTCTCGACATAGGTCGGCACGTAGCCCGGCTCGCCCGGATTGACGCCCGCCTCGTCGGTCACCGCGATCTGGACGGTCTCGCGCAGCTGCGAGTGCCCCAGACGGAACACGGCCTGCGCGAATTCGAGGCTGATGTTGAGGTTGATATCGGCCGAGTAGGACACGAACTCCGGCAACGCCGGGTAAAGCGTGCCCATGTATTGGTCGACCGCGATATGGTTGTATTCGCTCTCGGTGATGATGCGTGCGGCCTGATAGACGCGCTCGCCATCCCAGGTGAGGCTGTCGACGATGGCCTGCACAGCCGCGTCGTCGGTCAGATCGGTGCCAGCCCAGCTGTCGAAGGTGATCTGGTCGATATCCACCGCCAGCCAACCTTCATTCGCCGCATCCGTGCCGTTCAGCCCGTCGATATCACCGCTTGCGATCGCATCGCGGACCGCCGACATCATGACGTTTTGCGCCTGGATGTTGTGCTCTTCGTGGAAGACGTGGTGCACCGAGGTCAGCGTGATGTTCTCGTTCACGCGGCCATCGCCCGAGACCTTGTGACGGGCCAGAAGCGCGTCATCGTAGGTGAAGGCGCCCGCATTCGGGTCCGACGCCGGGTCGAGCTCGTTGCCCTGGAAATCGGCGCCCGGCGAAGCGCCATGCGCGATATCCAGAAGGATCGCCTGATTGGTGGTGCGTACCTCGCCGATATCGGCCGCGGCGCATTTGCCCTCCATCGCATCCTGCAGGGTCCAGCGCACGAAGGGGTCGTAGCCCGCAGCTGCCACATCGGCGAAGGAGGTGTAGGTCATGCCCCCGATCTCGATCCCGGTCGTGGTGGCAATCGCTTCGAGGTCGGCGATGCTCTGATCCGAGCGGAACAGGAAATCGCTCTGCGGGGTGAAGTTCATCCGGCCGATCGCATCTGCGTTGATCCACGGGCAATCGAGCACATCCGTGTCGACCAGTTCGATCCCGATCCGAGCCGCATTGACCTTCATGTCGGCCCAGGTCGCCAGCTCGTCCTTGCCCGTGACCTCCGTGCCATCGGGTGCGACTGCCGCCCCCGTCGAGACGTCGAGTTCCACCAGATTGCCATTCGCATCCGGGCGATGGACGATCCCGTCCTCGGCCCCGGTGATCAGCTTGCCGGTGAGGACGCCATCGGCATCATATTGGCGCAGCAGCACGTTTACCGCCTCATGCGAGCCGTAGGTCTGGCTCTGGTCGATCATCAGGCCGGTATTGTTGTTGTAGAGCGGCGTGACACCCGGCAGCAGGTTGCCCTGATCGTCGAAATCCGTATCGGGGTTCGACAGTTTCGCCCGGCTCAGCATCATCATGTTCGAGACGCCGGGGATGTAGGCCGGATCGGCGGGATCGATCCAAAGCGGATCGTTCGGGCTCAGCGGGATCATCACCACGCCGCCGGTCTTCTGGATGAAGTCCAGACCGTGATCGAAGAACTGCCCGAAGGCCACGAACCATTCGTTATAGGTGACACCCCCGAGGATGCCGGGGTTCGGCATGAAGGCGGTGGTAATGTCGCCCACGACGGAGTTCGACACGTCCACGGCCGAGCCGCCCAGATTGTTCATCGCGGCGACCGCTGCCGGGTTGTAGTTCGGATCGGTCATGTCGACGTTCGAGCTGGTGATCAGCTGCGAGATCAGGCGCGGAGTGGAATCCACCACGACCGAGCTGTTGAGAATGTCGAGCGTCGAGCCGTCCGTGCCGAACTGGTATTCGGCCTGCGCATCCGACATTGCCACCATCATCGACATCGCGTCGACGGTCGGAATGTAACCCTCCGCGCCGGGAGCCACGCCATTTGCGTCGGCCACGAACATCGAAGGCGACATCGACATCGGGTTGTCGACCAGCACCTGCTTGGAGGTCGCGACATAATCGGGATCGTCGGGAAGACGGCCCTCGCTGTCGGGCAGCACAAGCGTCACCCACATCTTCTGCACGGTGGCGTAAGAGGTGCCGTATTCCGGCTCGGTCGGGTGGTTGGTGGTGAACATGCGCAGGAACTCGGTATCGGCCTGCCCCCAATCTGGATGCACATTGCCGCCGGTCCAGACGATCGTGCCATCCGCGCCGACGGTATAGCCGCCCGCGAGGTTGTTGTTATAGCCCGACACTTCGCGCACCCCGTTCGGGTCGAGCGCGCTCGTCAGTCGGGAATAATCGTTCAGGATATTTGCCTGTTGCAGCAGATAGTCGAGATCGGCTCCGGCCAGTTTGATCGTCATGTCAGCCCCCTAAGACCAAATCGGGCCGCATCGCGGTCCCGTGTCACACCCATCGCCGGTGCTTGGCTCATCAGGAGGCTGTGCGAGACGGCACTTACCCCTGTGCCACGTCTCGCGCCGTCACCCCCCACAAGCACGGCGCTTTTTCCTGCCTTCCATCAGGCCAGCAAATCGAGGGGGCGAAAATTGTCTTAGGTCGAACGAGATTTTCCCCTATGGTCGGGAACGCTCCTCGCCAAAGGACGCAAGGGACTATGGGACAAAGGTCTAAGAGCGATGCGACCAAGGTCGGGGGTTTGGGGGCCCCGGACCCGGTGCAGACGGTGCGAAACCCGCTGCGCTGGTTTCTGGGGTTTTCGCTGTCGCTGCAGTTTCTCGTGGGGCTTGGGCTGGTGCTGAGCCTCCTGCTCGCCTCCCTCGCGTACTGGATCAACAACCGTGCGACGACCCGGTTGCTCGATGCCTCCGCCGACACGGCTGCATTCTACATGCAGAACCTCTTGCAGCCGCATGTGCAGGCGCTGGGCCGATCGGAGGCCCTGCTCCCCGAGGATTTCGTAGCCCTGGATGCGCTCGCGGAGGGGTTTCGTAAACAGGGCAATTTCCTCGCCATCAAGATCTGGAGCCGCGAAGGGAAGCTGGTCTTCGCGCCCGAAACCGGGCATGGCCATGTCCTGCCGGACGATGAGATTTTCGAGGCGCTCAAGGGGAAGGTCTTCGGGCGCTTTCCCGATCTGGAAGACGCCGCCCATGATGCCGAACGCGCGCTGGGCGTGCAGCTCTATGAGATCTACGCCCCGCTGCGCGATATCGAGACCGGCGCTATTCTGGCGGTGGGCGAATTCTATCAGAATGCCGATGTGGTCCGGGGCGCGCTGCTGACCTCCGCCAAGACGACGTGGCTCTTCGTCGGGCCGGTGGCGATCATCGTCTTTACCATGCTCTACCTGATCGTGCGGCGCGGCAGCCTGACGATCGAGCGCCAGACCGTCGAGCTCTGCCGTCAGTTCGCCGAGCGCGAGCGTCTGCTGCTGGGCAATTCGCAATTGCACCGCTCGATCGCCGAGGCAGCCCAGAACGCCGCCAATATCGACGAGCGCGCGAAACGGCGCATCGGGGCGGACCTGCATGACGGGGCGTGCCAGCTTCTCTCCTACCTGGTGCTGGAGATCGACCGGCTGGAGCATATGATTCGTTCCCCCGGCGCGACCGATGAGCCGAAAGCGGCCGGGATTGTCGCGGAAATCAAGAAAGTCGCGCGCAAGACGATGGAGGAAATCCGTGCCATCTCGGGCGGATTGGTCGCGCCGCAATTCGACGCCGCGCCGACGCTTGCCGCGCTGATCGAAACGCTCGCCACGGACCATGGCCGACGCACCGGGGCGCAGGTCACACTCGCGCTTGCGCCGGGCGCGCCGGAGCTGACCGAGACGACGCGGCGCACCTTGGGTCGGATCGTGCAGGAGGCCTTGGCCAATGCTGCGCGTCACGCGCCCGGATCGAGCCAGAAAATTGAAACCTATCAAGAAGATGGCTCTTTCGTCCTGCGCATTTCCGACAGTGGCCCGGCCCCCGGCCACACCATCGAGCAAGAGCGCGAATACCGCGAGGGCGGGCTTGGCTTGCCGGGGATGCAATTCCGGGCGCAATCGCTTGGCGGAACGCTCGAATTTAACCGTCTCGAGCCGCAGGGCGCGGAGGTGGTTTGCCGCATCCCACTCGATCCAGACACCCCCTAAAGGTGACGCGAACGTAATCCTAACGGTCTATAGCCATAGCCAGATGGGACTATTCTGTAAGCGTCTTTCTTTATTGTGTTTATTCAGGACACCTTCATTCTGTTGGTCAGGGGGAAGAAGGATTTCGCGGCATTCCGGACGGCATGGCCGTCGCGCGTTGGGGAACGCAGTCGCGGGATCGTTTAAGGGGTATTTCCATGTCTGATTTCGTGCCGACGACGGCTTGTATTGTCGATGATCATCCAATTTTCCGGCAGGGGCTGTGTGCCGTCCTGCAAGACGCGCTCGGGATCGACGTGATCGATCAGGGCAGTTCCGCCATCGACGCGATCGAGCTTGCCCGAACGCGCAGGCCGGACGTTATGATCCTCGATCTCAGCATGCCCGGCGGCGGGCTGAACGCGCTGCGCAAGATCATCGATCATGACCCGTCCATGCAGTGCATCCTGCTGACCGCCTGCGACGAGCCTGCAACCGCGATCGAAGCGATGAGCGCGGGCGCGAAGGGCTATATTCTCAAGGGCGTGGGTGTCTCGGAGTTGCAGGCCGCAATCGACGCGATCCTGCATGGCGGCACCTTCGTCTCGCCCAGCTTCGCGGCGGCGCTGCTGCAGGCGGCGCTCTCTGGGCAGGAGAAATCCGAAAGCGAGAACCTCACCCATCGCGAAATGCAGGTGCTGCGGGAGTTGGAACGCGGCAAGACCAACCGCGAAATCGCCACGCGCCTCGCAATCAGCGAGAAGACGGTGAAGTTCTACATGACGAATATCATGCAGAAATACGGGGTGAAGAACCGCTTGGAGGCCGTGATCGCCCATCGACAGGCGCATGAGCGCGCGCTCTCGTCGCGCCCCTATTGATCCGGCGGAGCGTGCCCGCTCCGCCAGAGGATTTTCCGATTACAGCGCAGTCCAGCCGCCATCGACCGAGATCGTCGTCCCGGTGATCTGCGCAGCCGCATCCGAGCACAGGAACACGGCGGTGCCGCCGATCTGCTCCACCGTCGCGAATTCCTTCGAGGGCTGACGCGCAAGGATGACCTTCTCGATCACTTCTTCCTCGGTCATGTTGTATTCCTTCGCCGTGTCGGGGATTTGCGCCTCGACCAGCGGGGTCTTCACATAGCCCGGGCAGATCGCGTTTACGGTGATGTCTTCCTTCGCGGTCTCGAGTGCGGTGACCTTCGTCAGGCCCACGACGCCGTGCTTGGCCGAGACATAGGCCGATTTATAGGGCGACGCGGTGAGACCATGCGCGGAGGCGATGTTGACCACCCGGCCCCAGCCCGCCTTGCGCATCATCGGCAGCGCGACCGCGGTGGTGTGGAAGGCCGAGGTCAGCATGATCGCGATGATCGCGTCCCACTTCTCGACCGGGAAGTCCTCGATCGGCGAGACGTGCTGGATGCCCGCATTGTTCACGAGGATATCGCATTTGCCCGCCTGCTCGATCAGCGCGCGCGCCTCGGCGCCTTTCGACAGATCGGCCTTGATATAGCGTGCGGTGACGCCGAATTCCTTTGCGATATCGGCGGCGAGCTGGTGGTCCTCATCGCGATCGGTGAAGGAGTTGATGACGACATCGGCACCGGCCCGCGCCAGTTCGCGCGCGACCCCGAGACCGATCCCGGAATTCGACCCGGTAATGACGGCGGTTTTTCCCTGAAGCGACATGTTCTCTCCTTCGGTGGCGATAAGTTACGGATTCGCCGGGATCATGCCGTGCCGCGCCTGCGAACGCCATGCTGCAAGCGCAATACCGCGTGATATCGCGGTGAGGACCTTGTTTTCATGGGGAATGACGTAAAAAAAGACGCCCGCGCAAGGGCGGGCGTCAAGTCATGAGGCAGGTTTCATACAGGCAAGAAACCTATCGAGCAGTGCATCCCTTATAAGCAATCCTGCGCCGCTCTCCAAGGGAAAAGTTTGCGCAGTTTCAAACCTCTCGCTAGCTTGGCGCCAATAAATGCAGGCAAGGCAGGGATTGTTAACATGACGAGATCGGTGTTTTTCTATTTACTCGGCGGGGCGCTTTTCGGGCTCGCCCCTGTATTTACAGGGATCGCTGCCGCGGAGCCACAACCTGCGATTGCAATGTATGGAGAGCCTGCACTTCCGGCCGGCTTTACCCACCTGCCCTATGCCAATCCCGACGCGCCCAAGGGTGGCGAGATCAGATTTGGCGTGGCCGGCATGTTCGATTCGCTTAACCCGTGGATTCTGAACGGGCGCCCGGCGGAGGGAATCAGTCGCTATGTCGCCGAATCGCTGATGGGCCGCTCGATGGACGAGCCTTTCACGCTGTACGGGCTTCTCGCCGAATCGGTCGAGACCGATCCCGACCGCACCTGGGTGGAGTTCACCCTGCGCCCCGAGGCCAAGTTCTCCGACGGCAATCCGGTGACGGTCGCAGATGTGATCTGGTCCTATGAAACGCTTGGGACCGAAGGTCATCCGCGCTACCAGAACGCCTGGTCGAAGGTCGAAAAGATCGAGAAGACCGGGGATCGCAAGGTCCGCATCACCTTCAAACCCGAGGTGAAGGACCGCGAAATGGCGCTGATCATGGGGATGCGCCCGGTTCTGGAGAAAGCGCAGTGGGAGGGGCACAACTTCGCCTCCACCACCAATATGGCGCCGATCGGGTCCGGGCCTTATGTCGTGGGCCGCGTCGATCCCGGCAAATTCATCGAGCTCAAGCGCAACCCCGATTACTGGGGCAAGGATCTGGGCTTCAACAAGGGTCGAAACAATTTCGACACGATCCGCTACGACTATTTCGGCGATGGCGGGGTCGTGTTCGAGGCCTTCAAAGGCGGCGAGACCGACAGCTATACCGAATGGAACGCCGCCGACTGGGGCCGCAATTACAACTTCCCCGCCGTGCAATCGGGCGACGTGGTGAAATCCGAGATCCCGAACGGGCGCCCCTCGGGCATCAAGGGGCTGGTGATGAACACCCGCAACCCGGTCTTCGCCGATTGGCGGGTGCGTCAGGCGATGATCGACGCGTTCAACTTCGAATTCATCAACAAGACGATCAACGGTGGCGCCGAGCCGCGGATTTCCTCCTACTTCTCGAATTCCGAGCTTGGGATGGAGCACGGCCCCGCAGAGGGTAAGGTCAAAGCTCTGCTGGAGCCCTTCGCTGATCAACTGCCGCCCGGTACGATCGACGGCTACAGCCTGCCCACCTCCGACGGCGGCGTGCGCAACCGCAAGAACATGCGCGCTGCGGCGAATCTGCTGGAAGACGCGGGCTGGCAGGTCGACAGTGACGGCGTGCTTAAGAAGGACGGCAAGCCCTTCACTTTCGAGATAGTGCTGCAGCAAGGCGCGGCAGAAACGCAAAGCATCGTCGATATCTACATCGAGGCGCTCAAGAAGCTGGGGATCTTCCCGAAAGTGACCGTGATCGATGACGCGCAATATACGCAGCGCACCAATGCCTATGATTTCGACATGGCGTGGTACTGGCGCGCGCTGTCGCTGTCGCCCGGTAACGAGCAGAACCTTTATTGGGGCTCGAAAGGCGTGAAAGAGCCCGGCTCGCGCAACTGGATGGGCATGAACTCCCCCGCCGCCGAGGCGATGGTCAAGGCCATGCTCGACGCCAAAAGCCACGAGGATTTCGTCGCCGCGACCCATGCGCTCGACCGAGTGTTGACTGCAGGTCGCTATGTCATCCCGATCTGGTATGCCCCGGTTGACCGCATCGCCCATATCAAGCAGCTTCACTACCCTGAGAAGACCCCGCTATACGGGGCATGGCCGGGTTTCCAACCCGATGTCTGGTGGTATCAAGAGGCAGGACAATGAAAAAACTCATCCTTCTGGCAGCAGTCGCTGCGGCATTGGCAGGCTGCAACACGGTGGCCGGTGTGGGCGACGACATCTCTGGCGGTGCGCGCTCGGTGCAGGGCTGGTTCAGGTAACCTCGCGGATCTGATCACGATATGGAACCGCGCGAGGTATCTTTGCCTTGTGCCTTGCAAAGCCCCCCGGGCGTCCCTTTCTCAGACATAGGGCCGCCCGTGAGACGAGCCGCGAAGAAAAGGATCAAAAGCGATGAAATGGCACCATATCGAGGAAAACTGGGCGGCATTTTACGAGGCGATCGTGGACAAGTGGCCCGAAGCCGACGAGGCCGAACTTGACGAGATCGACGGCGATCAGAAGGCCTTCATTCGGTATATCGCCGAGCTGACCGAACAAGAGCCGGCGGACGCGCGCGACGAAATCCGCGACTGGATGCGGGGCGAATTGCCCTCCGACGTTGTCATGGACCCGACCCATGACGGTCATTCGATTGCGCTGTCGGCGAAATATGTCGGCGAGGGCGAAGACGAGTATGACGACGACGCCCGCTTCGGCGACGACGACGAAGAGTGAGCGTCGCGCGCCGTTGATCGGTTGCCGGGGGCTCTGCCCCGCGGCTCCGCCGCTCCCCGGGATATTTTCGCCAAGGCGAAGCGAAAGTGATGGCGGCGCGTTCGGGCTTGCTCGGGCGCCCGCTGCGTCCTAGCTAGGCAGCATGGATTCCGTTTACCGCACAGACCCGATCCCCGACCCGCCAAGCGCCTTTAATATGGCCGCACATGTTTTGGCGGCAGGGGCCGCGACGCCCGACAAGCTGGCGATGCAGATCGTGAAGCCCTCGGGCGCGCAGCGTTGGTCCTATGGGCGGCTGATCGCGGCGGTGCGCGGTGCGGGGACGCTTTTGCTCGACGCGGGGCTCACGCCCGGCGACCGCGTGATGCTGCGGTTGGGCAACGGGCCGGAATTTCCCATCGCTTTCCTTGGCGCCATCGCCGCAGGGCTCGTGCCGGTGCCGACTTCGGCGCAGTTGACCGAGGCCGAGATCACCAAGCTCGCGGCCGATCTCGATCCGGCGGCGGTCGTGGCGGGCGATGGGATCGCCCTGCCCGACCATCCGGCGCGCGTGATCCCTGCCGAAATTCTCCGCAAGGCCGAGGAGGCCACGCCCTGCGACTACGCGATGGGCGATCCGAACCGCCTCGCCTACATGATCTTCACCTCCGGCACGGGCGGTTCGGCGCGCGCCGTGATGCATGCCCATCGTGCGATCTGGGCGCGGCAGATGATGTATCGCGGCTGGTACGGCATGGGGTCTGATGACCGTCTGATGCATGCGGGCGCCTTCAACTGGACCTACACGCTCGGGACCGGGCTGATGGATCCTTGGACGCTGGGCGCGACCGCGTTGATCCCGGCGGACGGGGTCGAGCCGCGCAGCCTACCCTTGCTACTCAAACGGTTCGACGCGACGATCTTCGCAGCCGCCCCCGGGGTCTATCGGCAAATTCTGAAACATCACGAGACGCTGTCGCTGCCGAAGCTGCGCCATGGGTTGAGCGCGGGCGAGGCGCTGCCCGAACCCACGCGCGCGGCCTGGAACGCAGCGACGGGTACCAAGGTCTATGAGGCGCTCGGCATGTCGGAATGCTCGACCTTCATTTCGGGCAGTCCCGATCATCCCGCGCCGCCCGGCACCTGCGGCTATCCGCAGGCGGGTCGTCATGTCGCCGTGCTGGGCGAGGATGGGCAACCGGTGCCGCGCGGCGAGCCGGGACAGCTTGCGATCCATGAAAGCGATCCGGGCCGCTATCTGGGCTATTGGAACGCCCCCGAAGAGACAGCGGCGCGCCGTATCGGCCCTTGGTTCGTGACCGGCGACACGGTCGCGATGGGCGAAGACGGTGCGATCACCTATCTCGGGCGCGGCTATGATATGATGAATGCGGGCGGTTTTCGGGTCTCGCCGATCGAGGTCGAAGAGGTCATGCATGACTGCCCCGGCGCAGGCGACGTGGCCGCCGTCGAGATCGCGGTGAAGGCCGATGCCAGCGTCGTCGCGCTGGCCTATACCGGCGAGACCGGGGAAGACGCGCTGCGCGCCCATGCCGAGGCGCGGCTAGCACGTTACAAGCAACCCCGCCTTTACGCCCATATCGCCGCCCTGCCCCGCAACCGTAACGGCAAGGTGCTGCGATCCGAAATCCGCACCATGCTGCAACAGGAGGTCACGTCATGATCACGCTCGATATTTTCGCCGATCCCGTTTGCCCTTGGTGCTTCATCGGCAAGGCGCGGCTGGACCGGGCCTTGGCACAACGCCCGAACCACCCGTTCCAGCGCGCCTGGCAACCGTTCGAGCTGAACCCGACGATGCCGCCCGAGGGCATGGGGCGCGCCGATTACCTGCAGGCGAAATTCGGTCAGGACGGGGCCGCGAAGATGCATGTGCAGCTCCTCGAGATCGCGGAGGCCGAGGGCTACGATTTCCATCCCGAGCGCGTCACCCACCAGCCCAACACGCGCAACGCGCATCGCCTGCTCCATTGGGCGGGGCTGGAAGAGCGTCAGGAGGACGTGATGGAGGGGCTGCTGGCCGCGCATTGGCGCGACGGGCGCAATATCGGCGACGCGACCGTTCTGTGTGAGGTGGCGGAGGCCGCGAAGATGGATCCGCGACTGGTGGAGCGGCTGCTTGCCTCGGATGCCGATATCGACACGATCGTCGCGAAGGAAGCGCATGCGCGCGAGCGCGGGATCAACGCGGTGCCCTCGGTCGTTGTCGCCAATGCGCATCTGGTGAGCGGCGCGCAACCGACCGATTTGTGGCTGAAGGTGATCGACGAGCTGTCCGGCGCACCCTCCGACGCGACCCAGCACTGACCGCTTTGTCCGGCGTCGCAACCGCCGTCACTATCGCGTGAGCGCACAGGGGGCTGCGCGCCCGGCCCTCTGGCCAAATCGGCGCAGCTCCCTAAGCTCGCGCTTCGAATAAATCCGACTTTCGGAAAGTCCCCCAGAATGTCCCAGATCTCTGACGCGCCCCGGGCGCGCACGCCTCTTTCGCTGCCCGAACTTACGGTCATGCTCGCCTCGCTGATCGCGACGGTCGCCTTCTCGATCGACGGGATGCTGCCGGCCCTGCCGCAGATCGCAGAGGAACTGAGCCCCGATGCGGTCAACCGCGCGCAGTTGGTGCTGACCTCCTTCGTGCTGGGTATGGGCGTCGGCACGCTGTTTGCCGGGCCGATCTCGGATGCGCTCGGGCGTCGCAAGACCATCGCAGGCGGCATCGCGATCTACATGGTCGGGGCGTTCGTCGCCGCCCACGCACAAAGCTTAGAGGCGCTGCTGGCCGCGCGGGTGCTGCAAGGGATCGGCGCCTCGGGCCCGCGGATCACCGTGATGGCGCTGGTGCGCGACCTGTTCGCCGGGCGCGAGATGGCGAAGATCACCTCCTTCATCATGATGATCTTCATCCTCGTACCCGCCGTGGCGCCGTCGATCGGCCAACTCGTGATCGCGTTTGCGGGCTGGCGTGGCGTGTTCTGGGCTTTCATGGTCTTTGGCTGCGTCGGCGTGAGCTGGCTGATGATCCGGCAACCGGAAACGCTCGCTCCCGAGGATCGCCGCCCGTTGAACGTGTCGAAGCTGCGCGCTGCGGCGCTGGAAGTGATCACCCATTCCGATGTGCGGCTCTATATCGTGACGATGACGCTGGGTTTCGGGCAGATGTTCGCGCTGCTGTCGACCGCGCAACAGCTTTACGCGGCGCATGGCGTGACCGACACTTTCCCGATGTGGTTCGCCATCGGCGCGCTGATGGCGGGCACGGCCACGATCTTCAACGCGCGCTACGTGATGCGGCTGGGAATGCGCAAGATCGTCAAGGGGACCTATATCTCTCAGGTGGCGATCTCGGCGGTGATGCTGGTGCTGGTGCTTAGCGGGCTGACCGATGGCGCAAGCGGCTTCCCGTTCATCTTCGTCTATTCGGTCTCGGTCTTCGCGATGGCGGGCCTGACCTTCGGGAACCTGAACGCGCTGGCGCTGGAGCATATGGGCCATATCGCCGGCATGGCGGCCTCGATCGTGGCCGCGATCTCGACGGTCGGCGCGGTGGTGATCGCAGCCCCCGTGGGTCTGTCCTTCAACGGCACGGCACTGCCGATGGTGATCGCGACGCTGATCTGTTCGAGCCTCGCCTGGTGGCTGATCCGCAAGACGCAGGAGACCGACTGACGGGGCTTTACGCACGGGGGCAAAGGGCGCATACCCGCGCATCTTTCCCCGATCCCGAGTCGCTCCCGATGTCCTCGCCCTATGCCCGTCCCGGGTTCTACGATGAGGCGCTCGCCAAGGGTCGCCACCGCGACATCGTGGGCGGGCGCTGGGACGAGACGGGCCGCGCGCAGATGGCGGCGCTCATGGATCACGGGTTGCGGCCCGATCACGTGCTTCTCGATATCGGCGCGGGCGCGTTGCGGCTTGGCTGCAAGGCGGTGCCCTATCTGGAGCCCGGTCACTACTGGGGTACGGATGCCTCGCGCGCGTTGATGCTGGCGGGCTATGCGGCGGAGCTTGACGCCCGCGACCGGCTCGACCCTGTGCAGCTGGTGGAGGATGCGGATTTCACCTTCGCCGGTGTCACCGTCACGATCACCCATGCCATCGCCTTCGGCGTCTTTCCGCATCTGGAGAGCGATGCAATTGCGCGTTGCTTCAACGGGTTGCAGCGTTTTCCTCAACTGGAGTGCGTGCTGCTGACGGTGTTCCTCGCGCCCGATGAGGCGACAAGCCACCGCCAGAACGATGGCGTCGTGACACACGCAGGACGCGCGCCCTATCACCTTGCGGAAACCGCCCTCGACGCGATGGCGGACGCCTCAGGCTGGAGCCTCACCCGCGACGACCGGATGCTGCCGCGCGGACAGGTGATGTTCCGCGCGGAGCCCCTCAGGCCTTCGCCTTCTTCGCCTCGATAACCTTCTCGGCGAGATCGCGGGCAATCGCGAAGGCGCCCTTGATCTTGTCCTTGTCGTTCTTCCAATCGCGGCGAATGACCAGCTTGTTGTCCTTCACCTTGGCCAGATCGCGCTGCGCAGTCAGGAATTCCACGAGACCCTGCGGGTTCGGGAATTTGTCGTTGTGGAACTGGACCGTCGCGCCTTTCGGACCGGCGTCGAGTTTGGCGATCATCGCGCGTTTGCACATCGCCTTGATACGGACCACCAGCAGCAACGTGTTGACCTCTTTCGGAAGCTCGCCAAAGCGATCGATCAGCTCGGCGGCGAAGCCTTCCAGCTCGACCTTGGTAGTCAGGCTCGACAGGCGACGATAGAGGCCAAGGCGCACGTCGAGATCGGGGATGTAGGCCTCCGGGATCATCACCGGCACGCCGAGATTGATCTGCGGCGACCAGTCGCCATCCGCCGTCTCGGTCAGCTCGCCCGATTTCAGCTTCGAGATCGTCTCTTCCAGCATCGACTGATACAGCTCGTAGCCCACCTCGCGGATATGGCCGGACTGTTCCTCGCCCAGAAGGTTGCCCGCGCCGCGCAGGTCCAGATCCTGACTGGCGAGGTTGAACCCCGCCCCAAGGCTGTCGAGCGAGCCCAGCAGACGCAGCCGCTTCGAGGCCTGCGGCGTCAGCGGCATCCGCGGCTTCGTCGTCAGGTAGCAATAGGCGCGAGTCTTGGCGCGGCCCACCCGGCCCCGGATCTGGTAAAGCTGGCTCAGGCCGAACATATCGGCGCGGTGGATCACCATTGTGTTCGCGGTCGGAATGTCGAGGCCGCTTTCGACAATCGTGGTCGCCAGCAGAACGTCGTATTTACCATCGTAAAACGCGTTCATCCGGTCGTCCAACTCGCCCGCCGCCATCTGCCCATGCGCCACGAGATATTTCACCTCGGGCACGTGGGTTTGCAGAAATTCCTCGATTTCGGGAAGATCGGAAATCCGCGGCACAACATAGAAGCTCTGCCCGCCCCGGTAATGCTCGCGCAGCAGCGCCTCGCGCACCGTGACAGTGTCGAATTCGCTCACATAGGTGCGGATCGCGAGACGGTCGACGGGCGGCGTGCCGATGATCGACAGATCGCGCACGCCGGTCAGCGAGAGCTGCAACGTGCGCGGGATCGGCGTCGCGGTCAGCGTGAGCACATGGATCTCCGAGCGCATCTCTTTCAGGCGCTCTTTGTGCTGCACGCCGAAATGCTGCTCCTCGTCGATGACCAGCAGACCGAGATTGGCGAATTTCACCGATTTCGCCAGAACCGCATGGGTGCCGATCACGATATCGACCGTGCCATCGCGCAGCCCCTCGCGGGTCTTTGTGGCTTCCTTGGCGGAGACGAAACGCGACAACGGCTTCACGTTCAGCGCGGTGCCCCGGAAGCGTTCGGCAAAGGTCTTGTAGTGCTGGCGCGCGAGCAGCGTCGTCGGCGCGATCACCGCGACCTGCATGCCCGATTGCGCAGCCACGAAAGCCGCGCGCATCGCGACCTCGGTCTTGCCGAAGCCCACATCTCCCACGACCAGACGATCCATCGGCGTGCCCGATTTCAGATCGTCCACGACATCCTCGATCGCGCTCATCTGGTCGTCGGTCTCGGTATAAGGGAAGCGCGCGGCGAAGCTTTCCCACTCGTGATGCGGCGCTTCCAGAATGGGCGCATTGCGCAGGTGACGCTCGGCCGCGATGCGCATCAGCTTGTCGGCGATCTGGCGGATGCGCTCTTTCAGCTTGGCCTTCTTGGCCTGCCACGCGCCCCCGCCGAGCTTGTCGAGCAAGCCTTCCTCATGGCCATAACGGCTGAGCAGTTCGATATTCTCGACCGGCAGATAGAGGCGATCTCCGCCCGCATATTCCAGCAGCACGCATTCATGCGGCGCGCCAAGAGCCGTGACCGTCTCCAGACCCTTGTAGCGGCCGACCCCGTGATCGACATGGACGACCAGATCGCCGGGCGACAGCGTCGTGTGTTCGGTCAGGAAATTCTCGGCCTTGCGCTTGCGTCGCGGCTTCGAGACGAGCCGTTCGCCCAGCACGTCCTGCTCGGAAATCACGGTCATCTCGCCGCCGTCGCGCGGGGCTTCGAACCCCTCGTCGAGCGGCCAGACGGTGAGGTTCACTCCCGGCCCGATCTCGCGCGCAGAGCCGATCAGCTTGGCGCCGATCAGCCCTTCGTCTTCCATCAACCCGCGCAGACGCTCACGTGCCCCCTCGGACCAAGAAGCGATCACTACGGGCCCATCGGCCAGACGCGCTTGAACATGATCCTTCAAGGCGCTGAACAGGCTGACGTTTTCGACCTTGCGCTCGGGCGCGAAATTGCGCCCCACGCGCCCGCCCGCATTCAGGATGCCGGGTCCGGGCGGTGCCGGGATCACCTGCAGGCGCAGCACGCGAAGCGGTTTCAACACCGCCTCCCAACCCTCTGGGTTCAAATACAAAAGCTGCGGCGGAGCGGGTTTGTAGACCGAATCCAGCCGGTCGCGCCGGGTCATCGCCTCGCGCCGCGTGTCATACTGATCCGCAATCCCGTCCCACCGGCTTTCCTGCTGCGCGGCGATCTGATCGTCGAGCATCACCGACGCGTCGGGCAGATAGTCGAATACCGTCTCGAGCTTTTCATGAAAGAAGCCCAGCCAATGCTCCATCCCCGCCTGTTTGCGCCCTGCCGAGACGGCCTCGTACAGCGGGTCTTCCGCGCCGCCCGAGCCGAATTCGATCCGGTAATTCTGCCGGAAGCGCGTGATCGCGGCCTCGTCGAGGATGACCTCTGAGACCGGCGCAAGCTCCACGCCTTTCAGCTTCTCGGTCGTGCGCTGGGTCACCGGGTCGAAGCCGCGCGCGTCGTCGAGCACATCGCCGAACAGGTCGAGCCGCACCGGGCCGCCCTCGCCGGGCGGGAAGATGTCTATGATGCCGCCGCGGATCGCGTAATCGCCGGGCTCGGACACGGTCGAGGCCTGCGAGAAGCCCATCCGCACGAGGAATTCGCGCAACGCCTGCTCGTTGATCCGCTTGCCAACCTGCGCGGTGAAGCTCGCACCTGCCAGCACCTCGCGCG
Organism: Thioclava sp. F36-6; assembly: GCF_002020305.1. Taxonomy (NCBI): domain Bacteria; kingdom Pseudomonadati; phylum Pseudomonadota; class Alphaproteobacteria; order Rhodobacterales; family Paracoccaceae; genus Thioclava; species Thioclava sp. F36-6. The sequence continues at coordinate 446,230 of NZ_MPZX01000003.1, forward strand.
CGGGCACGCGCTGCATGGCAGCCGAGAGCGTCGTCAGAAGAACGAACGGCCCGGGCATCCCCGAGGCGAGCGCTGCCAGCGTCGCCATTCGCGTGGCCGAGATATCGGCATTCGGCGAGACCCGGTCATAGGGCAGGCAATCCCAGGCCGGGAAGTCCAGCACCGTCGCCTCGGGCGCGAAGAACGCAAGTGCCCCGCGCATGGCCGCCAGACGGCGATCGTCGCGCGCGACATGGATGACCGATTTGCCCTTGGCGAGCTCTTTGGCCAGCAAGGCGGCGTCGAACCCTTCCGGGGCGCCCGAGAGAAGAAAATGCTCCATAGCCAAGCGAGGTATCGGCCCTGCCGCCGGTGTCAAGTTGCTTCGCGCGTCAAACCAGCATCGAAGCGAGAAGGTTCTGATACATTCCCCAAAGTGCGCTCACGATGATCGCCACCACGCCGATCGCCTGCACGTTCACCCGGTGGCGCGAGAGCGCCTTGATTGCAAGCGTCGGATCATGCGCGAGCGCTGGGTCCGCGTCGAGTTTGTGCGCCAGACGCAGGCTCAGGCCGAACACCCCCATCATCGGCACCAGCAGCAGCGCGAATGCCTGCGCCGTCTCCGAGCCATAGATGAAACCGGTGATCAGCAGAAAGCTCAGCATGAACGGAATGGAGATCGACATCGAAAACCCCGCATCGCGCCGGATCCGGTTCAGCCTGCGCGCGTTCAGTGCCGTCATCGCGGCGAGATCCTCGGCCGCCTCGCCGCCCTTGCGGCGCGCGCGGATCACCATGTCCCACGGCACGCCCAGCACCCAATGCGAGGCCGAGGACCAGACTGCGGCCAGCGCGATCCAGTACCACAAGTTGGAAAAGCTGCGCAGGTCGATCAGCCGCGCGATCGTGTCGAAAACTTCCAAGCCCCTCGCCCTCGTTCTTCCGGGTCGTCGTGTCGCGGCCCCTCAAGTCGATGCATAGACCAGCCTCGGCCCGAGCGGAACCCCGCGCGGATCGGCCGCGCTTGCCTGTGGCAGCGATCCGTGGCACCCCTTTGGCTGAGCCAGAGGAGCCAGCCGATGAACCCGATCCTTCCGCCCTTCCCCCACACCCGCCTGCGCCGGATGCGCCGTACTGCCGCGCTGCGTGATCTCGCGCAGGAACACCGGTTGAGTGTGAAGGACATGATCTGGCCGATCTTCATCACCGACGTGCCGGGCGCGGATGTCGAGGTGCCGTCGATGCCGGGCGTTGTCCGCCGCACGCTGGAGGGTGCGGTGCGCGCCGCCGAAGAGGCCGCAAAGCTTGGTATCCCGGCGATCTGCCTTTTTCCCTATACCGATCCGGCGGTGAAGACCGAGGCCTGCGAAGAGGCCTGGAACCCCGAGAACATCACCAACCGAGTGATCCGCGCGATCAAGGCGGAGGTGCCCGAGATCGCGATTATGACCGATATCGCGCTCGATCCCTACAATGCGAACGGCCATGACGGGCTGGTGCGCGACGGGATCATCCTCAACGACGAAACCGTTGAATGCCTTGTGAAAATGGGGATTGCGCAGGCCGAGGCCGGGGCGGATATCCTCGGGCCCTCGGACATGATGGACGGGCGGATCACGGCGCTGCGCTCGGCGCTCGAAGCGGCGGGCCACGCCGATGTGACGATCCTCAGCTATGCCGCGAAATATGCCTCCGGCTTCTACGGGCCGTTCCGCGATGCGGTGGGCGCGACCGGCGCGCTCAAGGGCGACAAGAAGACTTACCAGATGAATCCCGGAAATTCCGACGAGGCGATCCGGCTGGTCGCGCGCGATCTGTCGGAGGGCGCGGATATGGTGATGGTGAAGCCGGGGATGCCCTATCTCGACATCTGCCACCGCGTGAAAGAGCAGTTCGGCGTGCCGACCTACGCCTATCAGGTGTCGGGTGAATACGCGATGATCATGGCGGCGGTGAAGAACGGCTGGCTGGACCACGAAAAAGTCATGCTCGAAAGCCTGATGAGCTTCCGCCGCGCGGGCTGCGATGGCGTGCTCACCTATTTCGCGCCGGAGGCTGCGAAACTGCTCGGTAACGGCTAAGCAGGGTCTTGCCACTTCAGCGTGAATTGGCTCAAGAAGAAGTGACAAAGCGGGTTCCCTCGTCTATTAATTGTGCCAAGCGGTCGTAATAAGACTAATCAGCCCGGCGCGAGATCGGGCATATCGAGCGGAGCGACAGACATGACGAAACTTTCCAGACGGACCCTTCTGGCGATGGGCGGTGCGGGGCTTGGCCTTGCGGCCTGCGGCAACGGCGTGGGCAGCGCAGGCAGCGCCAAGCTGGACGCGCGGGTCGATGCGACCCGGAACTACCTCCTGACGAAATATCCCGGCACCCGCGATCTCGAGAACAAGTCGGTCGGCGTACTCTGGATGCCTCTGATGACCGAAGCGGGTTTCGGCATCGGTGGCGCATTCGGGCGCGGCGCGCTGCGGATCAACAACGTGACCGTGGATTACTACTCGGCAGCGGCGGCGAGCTTCGGTCTGCAGATCGGCGCGCAGCAATATGCCCATGCCCTGTTCTTCATGACGCCCGAGGCGCTTGCCGGCTTCCGCCGCGGCGATGGCTGGCAGCTCGGCGCGGATGCGCGCTATGCGGTGCCGGATCAGGGCGGCGCGATTTCGGCCTCCACCCTGACCTCGACCGCGCCGATCATTGCGCTGGTCTTCGGCCAGGCCGGTCTGATGGCGGGCGCGACGCTCGCGGGCACGAAATACACCCGTATTATACCGTAAGATCAGCCGCTTCGGCGGCTCTCTTCACCCAAGACATAAAGAAAGCCCCGCAGATCGCTGATCTTGCGGGGCTTTTCTCTATTTGTGAGTTGCGAAGAATCAACCGCCGAGGATGATCCGCACATAATTCCGGGTCTCGCGATAAGGCGGAATGCCGTTATGTTTCGCGACGGCCTCCGGCCCCGCATTGTAAGCCGCGAGCGCCAGCCGCCAGCTTCCGAACCGGTTATACATCATCTTCAGGTAGCGCGCGCCGCCTTCGAGGTTCTGCGCCGGATCGCGGGGGTTCACGCCGAGTTTGCGTGCGGTAGCGGGCATCAGCTGCGCCAGCCCCATCGCGCCCTTATGCGAGCGCGCCTGCGGGTTCCAACCGCTCTCCTGCTGCACGAGGCGCAGGAACAGATCGGTCGGGATGCCATGGCGCGAGGCCACCGATTTCGCGGTACTCATATATTGGCCGCGATACTTGCCGTTGTAGCGCGGCACGTTCTCGACGCTGGCGGTCTGGGTCAGCTTGCCCTTAGGCGTCAGCCGCGAGGAATGTTCATATTGCTGCGCGGCGCGGGTATCGAGAATGTTGGTCTGGTTTCGGAACAGCATCGCGCGGGATTTCGAAGAACTCCCCTGAAGCCGCAGCCCCTCTGCCTGGGCGCTCATTGGGCCCGCCATCACCGCTGCCGCGGCAATCGCCGCCAGCCCGAGAATTCCGATCGTTCTACGCATCGGCCCCCACCACTCACTGTCCACGTATTCTGGGGCAAACTATAGAGAAATCAGCGAAAAGTTAAAGCAAAACGCCAATCGCCTCGGCAACCTCCCGCCGATAAGCTGCCGTAGCGTCAGATTGTATGCGCCTGTTGCTTTTTCGCATCGGCCTTGATGGGGCCGTGAAACAGCTCCTCCACGAAGATCGAAACGAGCTGAGAGCGGCCCGACACGCCCGCCTTGCGATAGACGGAATTGAGGTGGGATTTCACCGTGGCCTCGCTGGAGCCGCGGAAAGAGGCGGTCTCCGAGACCGAGAAGCCCTTGATGGTAAACGCTGCGACATCGGCCTCCGCGGGGGTCAGCCCCCATTGGTCGAACTGCGCGCTCATCATCTCGGCCATTGCGCCTTGTGCAGCCCCGATCGTGCGGTCGGCATGCGCCTGACGTCGCAACAGCGCCCAAAGCACGGCCGCCTCGACGACGATCCCCGCGATCAGGCCGAGATTGGCGAAAAGCTCCATGTTGAGATGCAGGGAGAGACGCCCGGCCTCGCGGAAGTCGTCGAACACGTCGGCCACGAAGAGCGATGTGCAGGCGGCTTGGAATATGATGAGGGCGACCAATGCGCCCTCTTTCGTCCAGATTGAGACTCGCTCTCGCGAAACCGCCATCGGCGCTTACCCTCTGTTGCCGCGGAACACCTTCTTACCGGTGATCATCGCGCGCGCAAGGTTCACGCGCAACCGGCGGCTTTCGAAGACAACGGCAGCGACATGGGCGGCAATCGAGACTTCGGCCCAGTTGACGGCGAGTTCATGCACTTCCTGAGGCCATTTCACGCCCCAATAGGCGTCAGTGGTCATCAACCAGCCCGATCCCGCGATGACGAGAAGCGTGATCAAAAGGTTGTAAATCATCAGCGCCCCGAGCGGCGAATGGCCCAGATGTGCGTGCCGCCTTCCCGTCGCCATATCGCGCAGCTGCGTCAGCGCGCCGGTGGGCGATGGCGGGAAATCCTTGAAGCGTGCGTGGCGGGTGCCGAACAGACCCCAGAGGATGCGCGCGGTCACGAGCCCCGCGACCGTGTAGCCGATCCAGTGGTGCAGATCGTGCTTCGGCGAGGTGAAGAACGCATTGGCGGTGAAGAGGCCCGCAATGGACCAGTGGAACACCCGGACGAATGGGTCCCATACGCTATGCGCACCGACGGGCGGCGGTTCTGCGTGAGACGTCTCCTGCGACGGAAGATCGGTAAAGCTCGCGTCTTCGATGGCCATGATCGGGCCCTCCTGCTGCTTCTGGAAAGACTGGCGTGAGGACGACGGGCCGGATCATACCGGCCCGTCGAAAAGGCGCTGACGATTAGTTGTCGCCCGAGCGCTTCACCTGCTTGAGGTTGGAATCGAAGTAGAGTTGAGCGCGCTTGCCGTCCTTCATCGCGTAGACTTCGATATAGCCGTCTTCCATTTCCATCCGGCGCACGTCGTAGCCCTGATTTTTCAGCTCGGCGGAAAGCTTCTGCTCTTTCGCCGGGGCCACGGCGCCTTCGCCACCTTCTGCGAGAGCGGGGAGAGTGGAGGCAGCGGCAATCGTGGCGCTCGCGGCGATCAGCATCAGGTATTTCATGGGGTATCTCCTCATGGGATGTGGGGTTGCTCGACCGGATCGGGTGGGGTCCGTCCCCGTGCGCCGTCCGGCTCGTCCAGACCTGTGGCAAACCCACGGCCCCATCTATCGGCGCAAGGTTGGAAATCCGGCGCCGAAATCGCTCTCAAACCAAAGATGCACGCGGGAATTCGCCGCTTTCCGTCACGGTTGAGCGAAGCTTCGCCCCTAGGCTCTCGCGGGGCTCTGCTCTATACCCTTTGGGACCAATTCTAGAATCGCGAGGCGGAGGCAATATGGCAGGCAGCGTCAACAAGGTCATTCTGATCGGCAATCTGGGCCGAGACCCGGAGGTGCGGACCTTCTCGAACGGCGGCAAGGTGTGCAACCTGCGCATCGCCACCTCCGAGACGTGGCGCGACCGCAATACCGGCGAGCGTAAGGAGCGCACCGAATGGCATTCGGTCGCGATCTTCTCGGAGCCGCTGGCGAAAGTCGCAGAGCAATATCTGCGCAAGGGCTCGAAGGTCTATATCGAGGGCCAGCTCGAAACCCGCAAATGGCAGGACCAGAACGGTCAGGACCGATACTCGACCGAGGTCGTGCTGCGCCCCTATCGCAGCGAACTGACCATGCTCGATGGGCCTGGCGGCTCGGGCGGCGGTCAAGGCGGTGGCGGTGGCGGTGGCTACGGCGGCCCGTCCTCGGGTGGCGGCGGCTACGATGATGGCGGCGGCTATGGCGGCCCGTCCTCGGGCGGCTCCGGTGGCGGCGGCGGCGGTGGCCGCTCGGATTTCGACGACGAAATCCCGTTCTGAGTTCGAGATAAGAAAGGCCCCCGAACCGGGGGCCTTTGCTTTTGATGCGATCTGGATCGCGGCCAGTGGCGCGTTTGCGCCCTGCCCTTTACTTCGCGGTCGTCTCGCCGTTCAGAAGCGGTCGCAGATCCGAGGCAATCACGCGCTCGGTCAGCGGTCCGGCGAAGCGATAGAGCACCTTGCCCGTGCCATCGATCACGAAGGTCTCGGGCACGCCGTAGACGCCCCAGTTCAGCGCCATCTTGCCGTTCGGATCGGCGCCGAGCTCGGCGAACGGGTTGCCCATCTCGCTTAGGAAGCCCTGCGCTTTGACGGGCTTGTCCTTGTAGTTGACCCCGTAGATCGGAATCCCCTCATCGGCGAGCGCCTCGAGATTGGGATGTTCGACCCGGCACGGCGCGCACCACGAGGCCCAGAAGTTCACCAGCTTGACCTTGCCGTCCTTCAGATCGGCATCGGTGAAGGGTTTGAAATCGCCCAGCGGTTCAAGCTGCACCGGCGGCGCGGGCTTGCCCGCAAAGGCAGTGGGCAGCTGCGTCGGGTCCTCGCGCGTCATCCCCCAGATGAACACGCCCGCAAGCCCCGCAAAGATCAGCGGCGGCAGCAGCATCAGCGGCTTAACCATGGGCGCCCCCTTTCCGGCGGGCCTCGGCCTCGGCCAATTGACGTTTCACCTTCGCGCCACGCATCAGCGAGACGACGATGATCAGCACCAGAAGCACGACCGTCGAGGCCCAGGCGATGTTCACGGTTTCGGTATAGGATTTGGTGGACGGGTCCACGAGGACGACGCCGCCCTCGGTGACGGTGCCGCTTTGCCCGGTCGTATCACTCATGCCATGCGCTCACGTTGCTGGATGGCGCCCAGTCGGCGCGCGCGGACCTCGGTGCGGGTGCGGATCAGCACCAGAGCGAGGAAGAAGAAGATGAACCCGGCCATGCACAGAAGCAGCGGGAACCAGTAGACATCGGCGATGTGCTGTTCGGAATCCATCGAGAGCGTCGCCCCCTGATGCAGCCCCTGGTTCCAGAAATTCGCCGCATAGCGCGAGAGCACCGCGAACACCCCGCCGACGAGGCTGAGCACGCCGGTGAGATCGGCAGCCGTGTCGGGGTTCTCGACCGCAGCCCAGAGCGCGATATAGCCGAGGTAGAACAGGAACAGGATCAGGAACGAGGTCAGTCGCGGATCCCATTCCCACCAGGTGCCCCACATCGGCTGGCCCCAGACCGCGCCGGTGATCAGCGCGATCAGCGTCATCACCGCGCCGATGGGCGCCGCGGCCTTGGCGGCCAGCGCCGAGACATGGTGGCGGCGGACCAGCCAGATCAGCGAGGTCACGACCATCATCACCCAGATGTTGATCGCCATCATCGCGGCGGGGACATGGACATAAATCACCTTGACCGAACCGCCGAAGTTCTCGGCGGCGGGGACGAAGAAATAGCCCCAGACCAGCCCGACGATCAGCGTGATCGCGGCAATTCCCACCGTCCAGGGCAGGATCTTGTCCGTGGTCTTCATGAATTTGACGGGGTTGGCGTATTCCCAGATCGACATCTTGTTGTTCTGCTCACCTTCTGGCCAGGTTGGCTCTGTGTATCACGGCTCTTCCTATCACGGCGCGCGCGCGGGTTGCGCTAGCGCAGATTGACGCGGATCGCGGCGGCCGAGGCGAAAGGCACCAGCGCGACCGTCGCCGCCGTGATCCCGGCTAGCATCAGAAGCGGTGTCTCAGTGTTCATCCCCTCGGCGCCACGGCGCACGAGCTCCGCCCCGAAGATGAGGGTCGGCACATAGAATGGCAAGACCAGCAGCGACAACAAAAGTCCGCCGCGCTTGAGCCCGACCGTCAGCGCGGCCCCGAACGTGCCCAGAACCGACAACGCCGGCGTGCCCAGAAGAAGTGAGATCACCATCCAGACATGCGCGCCCTGCGGCAGATGCAGCAAGATCCCGAACACGGGCGCTGCGACGACCAGCGGCAGCCCGGTCGTGATCCAATGCGCGAGCGCCTTGATCGACACAACCCCTTCGAGCGGCACCGGCGCGGTGACCAGCAGATCGAGCGAGCCATCCTCGTAATCGAGCGCGAAAATCCGGTCGAGCGAGAGCAGGCAGGCCAGAAGCGCGCCGACCCACAGGATGCCCGGCGCGATCCGCGCGAGGATTTTCCCCTCGGGACCGACGCCGAACGGGACCAGCGTCACCACGATCAGGAAGAAGGCCAGCCCGAGGCCGAAGCCACCGCCGGCGCGCACGGCGAGGCGCAGGTCTCGCATGAGAAGTGCGATCATGCCCGGCCTCCTTCTGACGCCAAGGGGGCGCTGCCCCCTTCGCGGCTGCGCCGCTCATCCCCCGGGATATTTCTGCCAATCCGAAACAGCGCGCAGCTGGCTTCGCCTTGGTCCAAATATCCCCGCCGGAGGCTCCCGACCGCGCCGATAGCGCGCCGCGCGATCATAGGAAGGCCTCGTCGAAGGCGCCCTGCATCCCGCCCTCTTCCGGCGTCTTGGCCTTGAAGGGCGTCAGGTCGAGAACCTTGGCCTCGTTCAACCCGAGATCGATATGGGTCGCGATCAGCGCGGCTCCGCCCCCGGCCAGATGGCCGCGCACGGCCTCGGCGAAGAGCGCGACGGAGGCGGTGTCGAGCGACACGGTCGGCTCGTCCAGCACCCAAATCGGGCGGCCGGTCACGAGAAGCCGCGCAAGGCCAAGGCGGCGCTTCTGCCCGGCAGACAGGCTATGGGCGGGCCGCGTCTCGAGGCTTTGCAGGTTCATCCGCTCCAGCGCCGGTTCGATATCGTCCGTCGCATAGATCGACGCCCAGAAGCCGAGATTCTCGCGCACCGTCAGCGTCGATTTCAGCCCGTCGGAATGGGCGGCATAGGCCATGCTCTCAGGCGGCATCGAGACGCTACCCGCCAACGCCGGTTGCAGCCCGGCCAAGGTGCGCAGAAGCGTCGTCTTGCCGACCCCGTTGGGGCCGCGCAGCACGAGCGCATGGCCTGCGTCGAGCGAAAAGCTCAGGTCTTCCAGAACCGGGAGACCACCGCGCGACACCGCGAGCCCTTCGACCGACAGCATGCTCATTCAGGCGTCTCGGGCGTGGCGGGGTTTTCCGGCATCGCGATCAGCGCGCAGCCGACCCGGCGGCCTTCTGACAGCAGCACGTTGTAGGTGCGGGCCGCCGAAGGCGTGGCCATGCCTTCGCACATCAGCCCCTCGGCCTCCAGCTCGGCCACGAGGTCCTTCGGCAGATGGGCGATCTCTTCGCCGGTGCCGATGAACAACACGTCGAGCTTGTCTGCCAGCGCACGCAGCGCAGCGCGGTCGTCCAGTCCGCCCCAGCTGCCCATCTCCTGGCCCGCGACCCAGATCGAGCCTCGCGTGACTTCACCAGCCACGCGGAAGAAACCCGGCCCGTAGCCGTCGATCGGCAGCGAGGCCCCGAAATTGGCTTCAGTCAGTAGCGACATCCGTTTTGTCGAAGAACTTCTCCGAGGGGTCCTTCTTCTCCTTGTTGCGGTCGAGGCCGATGAACAGGACGATGTTCTTGGCGACATAGACCGAGGAATAGGTACCCACGATCACGCCCCAGGTCATCGCGAAGACGAAGTTGCGGATCACGTCGCCGCCCAGAACCAGCAGCGAGATCAGCGCCAGCAGCGTGGTGCCCGAGGTCATCACAGTGCGCGACAGCGTCTCGTTGACCGAGAGGTTCATCACGTCGCGCAGCGGCATCTTCTTGTATTTCACGAGGTTCTCGCGAAGACGGTCGAAGACGACGACGGTATCGTTGATCGAATAGCCGAGGATCGTTAGCAGCGCCGCGATGATCGACAGGTCGAACTTGATCTGGAACAGCGCGAAGATGCCGACCGTGACGGTCACGTCATGGATCAGCGCGGCGACCGCGCCCACCGAGAACTGCCATTCGAACCGAAGCCAGATATAGACAAGGATCGCGGCGACGGCGGCCAGCACGGACCAGATTGCGGTCCAGATCAGCTCGCCCGAAACTTTCGGGCCGATCGACTCGGTCGCGACGATCTTGATGTCCTTGTTCACCGACTTCAGCGATTCCAGCACTTTGGCCTGGGTGTCGGGGCTGATCGCCTCCTGCCCGTCCTGCGACTGGATGCGGATCGTGACGACCTTCTGATCGGCGCGGAAGTTCGGGTCATAGACCTGCGTGATCAGCACGTCGCCCAGATCGAGCGGCGCGATGGCCGAGCGGTAAGCCCCGATGTCGACCGGCTCGGTCTGATCGGCCTCGGTCCGGATCGTGGTGCCGCCCCGGAAGTCGATGCCGAGGTTCAGCCCCATCACGAGCACTAGTACGATCGAGGCCAGCACCATGAAGACGGAGAAGCCGAAGGTCGCGACCTGATGTTTGAAGAAGTCGAAGTTGGTCTTCTCGGGGACCAGTTTCAGACGGAATGCCATGTCTCGATCTCCCTTACAGTACCAGTTCGCGGGGACGACGGCGCGCGAACCAGATGCTCACGAACAGCCGCGTCACCCAGATCGCGGTGAAGACCGAGGTGATGATCCCGATCAGGAAGGTGACGGCGAAGCCCCGCACCGGGCCCGCGCCCAGCACGAAGAGGATCACCGCCGTGAGGAAGGTGGTTACGTTGGCGTCGACGATGGCGGACATCGCGCGCTCATAGCCAAGCTCGATCGCGCGGGCGGCTTTCGCCTTTTGCTGATTGCGCAGCTCCTCGCGGATACGCTCGAACACGAGCACGTTTGCGTCGACCGCCGTGCCCATCGTCAGCACGATCCCTGCGATACCGGGCAGCGTCAGCGTGCCGCCGATCACCGAAAGGATCGCGAAGATCAGCGCGATGTTGATCCCCAGCGCCAGCGAGGCGAAGACGCCGAAGGTGCCGTAGGAGGCGATCATGAAGACCACCACGAGAACCGCGCCCACGGCTGCGGCCATCTTGCCGGCCGCGATCGAATCCGCGCCCAGCTCCGGGCCGATGGTCCGCTCTTCGAGGAAGGTCATCGAAGCGGGCAGCGCACCGGCGCGCAGCAGCAGCGCCAGATCGGTCGCCTCTTTCACCGTGAACCGACCGGTGATGATGCCGGAGCCGCCCGCGATATGCGATTGGATCGTGGGCGCAGAGATCACCTTGTTGTCGAGCACGATGGCGAAGGGCTTGCCGATGTTGTTCTGCGTGTAATCGCCGAAGGTGCGGGCCGCGCTTGCGTTGAAGCGGAAGGCCACCGCCGGATAGCCGTTCTGATCGGTATCGGGGCGCGCATCCGTCAGGTCTTCGCCGGTCACGACCGGAAGGCTGTCGAGGATGTAATAGAGACCCTTCTGGTCGGCCGAGGGCAGGATTTCCTGATCCGAGCCCACCGCCTCGTTCGGGTTCGAACTGGTGCCGATCACCGAGTTGAAGGTCAGTTTCGCCGTGGTGCCGATCAGCTGCTTGATCTCTTGTGCGGAGCTTGCGCCCGGCACCTGGATCAGGATGCGGTCGGAGCCTTCGCGCACGATCGTGGGTTCACGGGTGCCCGCGGCGTCGATCCGGCGGCGCACGATCTCCAGCGATTGCTGCATCGTGCGGTCGTCGGTCGCGGCCTTCTCGGCATCCGAGAGCTGGACGATCAGCTGGTTGCCTTCGGTGGTGATCGCGAGGGTTTTCTGCCCCACACCGGTCAACGACGAGACCGGGTTGTTCAGCGTCTCGGCGATCTTCTGGGCTTCCGCGATCTGGTCGGCATTGCCGATCTGGATGCGCAGAACGCCCGGGTCGGCATTCAGACGACGGATCGAGCCGAGCGTGCCGCGTTCGGCGGCGAGCGCCTTGCGGAACTCGGGCCAGAGCGCATCGACGCGCGCCTTGTAGACCTCACCGACATTGACCTCGGCCAGAAGCTGCGCGCCACCGCGCAGATCGAGGCCGAGATTGACGATGTCGGAGGGCAGCCAATCGGGCCAGCCCGCCTGCGCGGCCTGCTGCTCGGGCGTCAGAGACTCGCCCTTCGCGGCGGCGGCAACGGCATCGTTATGCCCCTCCACCCGGTTGTAAAAGATGTTCGGCGCGGCAAAGACGACCCCGATCACGACGATGATCAGGATCAGCACGCGCTTCCACAGCGAGATGTGCAACATGGGGGACGGGCCTTTTATGGCTTATTCGGAGGTCTTGGCGGGTTCGGTGCGCGAAACAACCTGCACGATGGTCGATTTCACTACGCGGACTTTGACGCCCTGCGCGATCTCGACCTCAACCTCGCCGTCTTCCTTGATATGGGTGACTTTGCCAAGAATGCCGCCCTGGGTCACGACCTGATCACCTCGGCGCAGAGCCTCGAGCATCGCCTTGTGCTCCTTGGCTTTTTTCTGCTGCGGACGGATCAGCAGGAAATACATGATCACGAAGATCAGGATCAGGGGAAGGAACTGGCCGAACGCGGCGGCGGGGTTACTGGCGCCACCGGCGGCCTGCGCGAAAGCGGGGGTCACGAACATGATCTATGGTCCTTTGTCATGGGCCTTGGGGGCAGCAAGCCCCGGTTGTCGGCGCGCACCCTAGCCGTGGCCCTGAGGCTTGGCAAGGCGAAGCGGCCCCTGTGAACGCGTCCTCACGTCGCGGTGACGGGGCGAAAGGAAACGGGGCGCAGGCCCCCTGTCGCCAGAGGGCTGTGATCGGCAAGGAAAAAGGGGCTCTGCCCCCGCTCCTGCGGAGCGTCCCCGGGATATTTTCCCCAAGGGGAAGAGAGGCGGCTCAGCCCAGGGGCAAGGCGCGCTCGGCCAGACGGGCGAGGTAGGATGCGCCCACGGGCGCGGCCTCGTCGTTGAAATCGAAGCGCGGATGGTGGAGCCCCGCGCCCTCCCCGGTGCCCATGAAGAGATAGGCGCCGGGCCGGGCCGCCAGCATATATGCGAAATCCTCGGCCCCCATTTCGCGCGGAGCGTCAGTCACGACACGCTCGGGGCCTGCGATTTCACTTGCGACTTCGGCGGCGAACCCGGTCTCGTCGGGGTCGTTCACTGTGGGCGGGTAGCCACGCTCGTATTCAATTTCGACGCTGACGCCATGGGCCGACGCTATGCCTTCGCAAATCTCGCGTAGCCGTTTTTCCGCCAGATCACGGATGTCCGGCTCGAAGCAGCGAATCGTCGCGGTGAGAAACCCGCTTTCGGGAATGATGTTGAGCGCGGTGCCCGCATGGATCTGCGTGACCGAGACGACGAGCGCATCGCCCGCGCCGACATTGCGCGAAACCACCGTCTGCAGCGAAGTCACCATCGCCGAGAGCGCCGGTATCGGATCGATGCAGCCCTGCGGGGTCGCCGCATGGCCGCCGCGCCCCGTCACCGTCACCCGCGCCTCGTCGACCGAAGCGAGATAGGGGCCGGGCGTCGTGTAGAAATGTCCGAAAGGCAGCCCCGGCGCGTTGTGGATCGCAAAGACGCGCGAGATGCCGAAACGGTCCATCACGCCCGCATCGACCATCACCTCGGCCCCGCCGCCGTCTTCCTCGGCGGGCTGGAAGATCAGCGCCACGGTGCCTGCGAATTTCCGGGTCTCGGCCAAATAGGCCGCAGCCCCCAGAAGCATCGCCGTATGCCCGTCATGGCCGCAGGCATGCATCTTGCCGGGCGTCTCGGAGGCGTACTCCGCATGGGTTTCTTCCGTGATCGGAAGCGCGTCCATATCGGCGCGCAGGCCGATTGTGGCCCCCTCGCCCTGCCCTTTGATCAGCGCCACGATCCCGGTCTGCGCGATCCCTTCATGGATCTCATCCACCCCGATTTCACGCAGCCTTGCTGCGACAAACTCCGAGGTCTGGTGCAGATCGAAGCGCAGCTCGGGATGGCGATGCAGCCAGTGCCGCCATTCGGTCATTTGCGGGCCGAGATCGGCGATACGGTTGAGAACGGGCATAGTGGACTTCCCCTTGCGGGCTGGTTAGGCCAGAGGCATTCGCATGGCAGGAGGCAAGCTGCAATGGCCAAACCCGACGACGCACTCATCTTCGACGATACGGGCGATGCGGCCCATCAGTTCACTCGGCTGACCGCGATCATGGAATGCCTGCGTGATCCGGAGAGCGGTTGCCCGTGGGATCTGGAGCAGGATTTCGCCTCCATCGCGCCCTACACGATCGAGGAAGCCCATGAGGTGGCCGATGCGATCGCGCGCGAGGCTTGGTCGGAATTGCCGGGCGAGCTGGGCGATCTGGCCCTGCAGGTGGTCTATCACGCGCAGATGGCCTCCGAAGACGGGCGGTTCGATATCTCCGACGTGCTGCGTGCGATCAACGCGAAGATGGTGGCGCGCCATCCGCATGTCTTCGGCGACGAGAGCCGCGAGAAATCAGCCGCACAGCAGACCGCCGATTGGGAAGCGATCAAGGCGGCCGAGCGCAGGGCTGCGGGTAAATTCGAGCGTGTCGGCGTGCTCGATGGCGTGGCTCTGGGCCTGCCCGCGCTGACCCGTGCGATCAAGCTGCAGAACCGTGCGGCACGGGTGGGGTTCGACTGGCCTTCGACCGATGAGGTGCTCGACAAGATCGTCGAGGAAGCGCGCGAGCTGGAAGAGGCGCGCGACGAATTGGGGCCGGAGGAGCTGGCCGAGGAATATGGCGACCTGCTTTTCGTGATGGTCAATCTCGGGCGGCATCTGGGGCTGGACCCGGAAGCGTCCCTGCGCGCGGCCAATCTGAAATTCACCAACCGGTTCAATCATATCGAGCGCGAACTTGAAGCGCGCGGCAAGGCGCCGAAGGACAGCGATCTGGCCGAAATGGATGCGCTCTGGAACGAGGCGAAGGCGCGCAAGATCAAGTGACGGAGGGGGCGCTGCTCCCCGTGCGCGGTTGCGCGCAAGACTCAGACATTGAGGGGGCGCTGCCCCCGCGCTAGCGCGCGCCCCGGGATATTTTCGCCAAGAGGAAGTTCAGAGAAACGCTTTGCGCAGCATGTTCAGCGCGACCAGCATCAGGAAGCCCGCGAAGACGCGCTTGAGCTTCTTGGGGTCGAGCTTGTGGGCCAGTGCCGCGCCGAGGGGGGCGGTGATCGTCGTCATCGCGATGACGATCAGGAAGGCGGGGATGTTGACCGCGCCGATCGAGTAAGGCGGCGCGTCGGCCACCGGCGTCAGCAGGAAACCGATCGCCGAGGGCAGCGCGATGGTCACGCCGAAGCCTGCCGAGGTCGCGACCGCGCGGTGGATCGGGATACCGTGAAGCGTCTGCATCGGCGTGCCGATCGAGCCGCCGCCGATCCCCAGAAGCACGGAGAGGAACCCCATCAGCGGGCCGAACCACGCGCGGAAGATCCCGCCCGGCAGCCCATCCGAAATCCGCCAGCTCGATTTGCCGAACATCATGTAGCAGGCGATCAGGAGCACCATCACCGCGAAGATGATCTGCATGGTCGAAGAGCGCAGTTGATGGACGACCAGCACCCCGATGATCGCGCCGATGGCGATGGGGGCGATCCATTGCTTGAGGATGTCCCAGTCCACCGCGCCCTTGCGGTTATGGGCCATGACCGAGCGGATCGAAGTGACGATGATCGTGGCCAGCGAGGTTGCGACGCAGACCTGCATCAGATCATTCGATCCGTAGCCCAAGCCGCTGAAAAGATAGAAGAAGGCGGGCACGAGGACGATTCCGCCGCCGACCCCCAGAAGCCCCGCCAGAACGCCTGCGAACGCCCCCACTGCCATCAGGATCAGGACGAGCGGCGCGAGCGTGGCGAAATCGGGCATGTCGGGAAGTCTCCTTGGGTTCCGCTCAGTTAACCCGTTCACGTACGGCTGACAACGCACTCTCGAAAAGTTCAACCCCGGCGCCGTCGCGGGTGGCGCCTTCCGACAGGATCTGCCGGAAGCGGCGCGCGCCGGGCTTGCCGTGGAACAAGCCGAGCATGTGGCGGGTGATCTGGTGCAGCCTGCCGCCACGCTCGAGATGGCGCGCGATATAGGGGATCATCGCTTCAGCCACGTCGAAGGGATCGCGCGCCTCGCCCTGCCCCCAGATGCGCTGGTCGGCGGCGCCCAGCACCTCCATCGGCTGATGATACGCGGCGCGGCCCACCATGACCCCGTCGAGCCCTTGCGCGAGTTCCACCTCGGCCGCGGCGAGATCTTTGATACCGCCATTGATCGACAGATGGAGCTGCGGATAGGCCGCCTTCATCGCGTGGACGAGCGGGTAATCGAGCGGCGGGATTTCGCGGTTATCCTTGGGCGAGAGGCCTTGCAGCCAAGCTTTGCGGGCGTGGATCGTGATGCGAGTCACGCCGGCGGCGGCGACCTTCTCGATGAACTCGGGCAGTACCTCCTGCGGGTCCTGATCGTCCACGCCGATGCGGCATTTCACCGTGACTTCAATCGGTTGCGCGTCGATCATCGCGGCACAGCACTCTGCCACCAGATCGGGCGTTTTCATCAAAACCGCGCCGAAGGCCCCGGATTGCACGCGATCCGACGGGCAGCCGCAATTGAGGTTGATCTCGTCATAACTGAGATCCGCGCCGACCTTCGCCGCATCGGCCAGTTCCTTCGCGTCCGAGCCGCCGAGCTGCAGCGCCACCGGATGTTCGGCGGCGTCAAACCCCAGCAGTCGATCCCGATCGCCGTGAATCACCGCAGGCGCAGTCACCATCTCGGTATACAGCAGCGCGTTGCGGCTGATCTGACGGTGGAAGTAGCGGCAATGGCGGTCGGTCCAGTCCATCATCGGGGCGACCGAGAGCTTCGCTGCGCGGATCAGGGCGTCATCTGTCATCATCGCATCTCTCATCGGGTCTGTCTCGGGGCCGTCTCGATAGCGTCTTTGCCGCCCCCAAGGCGCTGATATTCCGGAGATTGGGGGAAATGGCGCACCCAGAAGGATTCGAACCTTCGGCCTCTGCCTTCGGAGGGCAGCGCTCTATCCAGCTGAGCTATGGGTGCCTGAAGCGGCGTATAAAGAAGGAGCGCGCGGCTCGCAACTGGGAAATCGGCTTACCGCGCGGCGAGCGCGTCGTCGAGCACGCCTGCCAGCACATCGCGCGGCACATCCGAAGTCACGAAAGCCTCGCCGATGCCGTGCGCGAGAATGAAACGCAGCTTGCCGTCGAGCACTTTCTTGTCCTGCGCCATCAGGTCGATCAGCGCGTCGCGGCCCGGCAGATCGCCCTCGATATCGGCCAGATCGGTCTTCATTCCCATGTCGCGCAGATGCGCGCGCACGCGGCTCGGGACCTCTTGCGAGCACAGGCCGAGGCGCTGGCTCAGCTCGAACGCCATCGCGCAGCCGATCGCCACGCCCTCGCCATGCAGGAGCCGGTCGGAATAACCGGTCGCGGCCTCCAGCGCGTGGCAGAAGGTGTGGCCGAGATTGAGGAGCGCGCGGTCGCCCTCCTCCGTCTCGTCGCGGGCCACGATCTCGGCTTTCATCTCGACCGAGCGTTTCACCGCATGCAGGCGTTTTTCCATGTCGCCCGCCGCCATCGCAGGCGCGTTCGCCTCGAGCCAGTCGAAGAACGCCGCATCGCCCAGAAGCCCGTATTTCACCACCTCGCCATAGCCCGCGAGGAAGTCGCGCGGCTCGAGCGTGCCCAACACGTCGAGATCGGCCAGCACCAGCGAGGGCTGATGGAAGGCCCCGATCAGGTTCTTGCCTTGCGGCGCGTTAATCCCGGTCTTGCCGCCCACGGAGCTGTCGACCTGCGCGAGAAGCGAGGTCGGGATCTGCACGAAGCGCACGCCCCGGCGCAAAACGGCGGCGGCAAAGCCAACCAGATCGCCGATCACCCCGCCGCCCAAAGCGATGACGATATCCTTGCGCTCGACCTTCTGCTCGAGCAGCCATTCGACGGTGCGGGTGAATTGCGGCCAGCTTTTCGTGCCCTCGCCCGGCGGCAGGGTCAGCGAGACCATCTCGATATCGCCAAGGCCGCGGCGCAGCGTCGCGAGATGCAGATCGGCCACCGTTTGATCGGCGACGACGGCCACGCGCGGACGGCGCAGCAAGGGCGCGATTTCGGTGCCTGCGTTTTCCAAGAGCCCGGTGCCGATGCGCACCTCGTAGGAACGCTCGCCCAGCTCGACCGGCACGATCTCACGCATCTTTCACCTCTTCGATCAATCCATCCACCTCGCGCAGATGCCAAACCACCTTGCGCGCCATGCCCTGCACCGAGAGGCCCGGCTCGGCCTCGACCACGATCTGGGCCTTTTGATAATGTGGAAGGCGCGCCGCGAGCAGATCGCTCAGCGTCTGTTTCGGGTCGGCCGTGCGCAGCAGGGGCCGCGTGTTCTTGTGGCGCACCCGGTTCCACAGGATCTCCAGATCCGCTTTCAGCCAGACCGAGACGCCAAGCCGGTTGATCAACTCGCGGTTCTTCTCGGAGAGAAACGCCCCGCCACCGGTGGAGATCACGCCGGGCGGGCCCATCAGCAGCCGCTCCAGCACTTCCGATTCGCGGGCGCGGAAGAACGGCTCGCCATCGCGGGCGAAAATCTCGGCCACGGTCATTTGGGCGGCGCGTTCGATTTCATGGTCGCTGTCGAGGAATGCCGAATCGAGCATCTTGGACAGGGCGGTGCCGACCGCCGTCTTGCCCGAGCCCATCATGCCGACGAGCACGACAGAGCGCGTCAGATGCCCCTCGATCCCGCTTTCGCCTTCCACCTAGCGCCCCCTGCCTCGCGTCGCCTGCGGTATTCCTGCCCTGTCAATCCCGGCGGGACGGACAAGGCTTGCCATCGGCGGAGCCTTGCACAATCGTGACGCAGGACCCCTTGAATGGCGTGAACTTCCCTGAAATGCCATATATGATCAACGCGAAACCGCAACCAAGAACGGCCCGCCCACCGAGAGACACGATATGGGACGGGCCGCGACAGACGGCAGAAAAGAGAGATTATGGGGCGCATCTTCAAGCTTATCGTCATCCTTCTGGTGCTTGGCGCGATCGGCGTGATCGGCTTTGCTTACTTGGGCGACATGAGCCCCGACAGTCAGGAACAGCGTATCGAAGTCACGCTGCCCGACGGCTCGGGCATGGCAGGCACGAGTAATTCCGATGCAGATACCGAGACGGGCACCGACAGCGAGACTGCGAGTGGCAATTGATCGCCGTGCGGCGACCCTTGGTCTGATCTGGCTGAGCGGTTGCGCGCTTGGCGGTCTGGTGGCGGGGCCCGCCGCCGCGCAATCGAGTGCCGCGGTGGATGCCACCCCTACGGCCAGCAGCCCTATGTCGGCGATCGACTGGCTGTCACATTCCCTGAAGTCGGCACCGCGCGATGGCCCGGCGGGCTCGACTGCCCCGGTCACCGGGGCTGGCGGGATCGAAGATATCGCGGTGCTCTCGCTCGATGCGCCCTCCGCCGATACGTTGGGGCTGCTGACGCCGGATCGCACCGGGTTGCCGCGCGATCTTTGGGGCAAGACCCCCGAACCGGAACTGGCGCAGGCGCTGCGGGCGATGCCGCTCGATCAGTTGCCCGCGCTGCGGGAGCTGAGCCTGACATTGCTGCTGGCCGAGCTGAACCCGCCGCAGATCGAGACGCCGTCGCAGCGCAACCAGCTGTTCCTTGCCCGGATCGACCGGCTTCTGGACATGGGCGCGCTGGAACAGGCCAATGCTCTGCTCGGACAGGCGGGCACGGCGAGCCCCGAGATTTTCCGCCGCAGCTTCGACGTGGCGCTGCTGCTGGGGCAGGAGAACCGCGCCTGCAAGATCATCGAACGCACGCCCGGCATCGCGCCTTCCTACGCCGCGCGGGTGTTCTGCCTTGCGCGCAACGGGCAGTGGGACACGGCTGAGTTGACCTATGGCACGGGGGCTGCGCTGGGACAGATTCCGCAGGAGGATCGCTCTCTGCTGGAGCAATTCCTCGACCCGGCCCTGGCCGAAGAGGCCGGGGATGCGCCGCCCCCCGATCACGTCACGCCGCTCGCGTTCAAGATGATGGAGGCGATCGGTCAGCCGCTACCCACCGCGACGCTGCCTCTGGCCTTCGCGCAGGCCGATCTGACCGAGAATAACGGCTGGAAATCGCAATTGGAGGCCGCAGAGCGGCTGGCCCGTGCGGGCGTCCTCGATCCGAACCGGCTGTTGGGGCTCTATACCGAGCGTAAAGCGGCGGCGTCGGGGTCCCTCTGGGATCGCGTGTCAGCCGTGAGCGCACTCGATGAGGCGCTTGAGGCGGGCGATACCGACAGGGTCGCGACCGCCCTGCCCGACGCTTATGACGTGATGGCCTCGGAAGATCTCGCGCCGGTTCTGGGCGCGCTGTTTGGCGACCAGCTCGCGGGGATGGACCTGCCGGGCCGCGCGGGCCGCCTCGCCTACGAGCTGAGCCTGCTGACCCCGAATTACGAAGAAAACGCCCGCAAAGGCGCACAGACTTCGGCGCAGGCCGCGCTGCTCAAGGGGCTGGCGGCCGGCGATACCAGCGCAACCCCCGCAAGCGGCGCGCGCGATCAGGCGCTGAAGGCGGTCTTCGATGCGCCGCCGGGTGCCGCGCCCGACCGCTACAAGGGATTGCTGCCCGACCAGCTCGGCCTCGCACTGATCGAGGCGATCGGGGATGTGGGCGACGGTGCGAAGGGCGACTATCCCCGCCTGCAGGACGGTCTGAGCCTGTTGCGACTGGCCGGTCTGGAAACCGTCGCGCGGCGCGCCGCGATCGAGCTGATCGTGCTGGGAGATCGCGGATGACCGGACCCGGTTCAGACGCGCCGCCCGATCCGCAATGGCTCCGGAGTTTTCTCGACGCGCAATCCGCCGAGGCCGGTGCCGCACGCAACACGATCCTGAGTTACGGGCGCGATCTCAATGACTTCGCGGGGTTTCTTCAGGCGAAGGGCCTCAGCTATGCGACGCTGACCCGCGCCGATATCGAGACCTACTTGATCCGCTGCGAGGCGGAGGGCTTGGCGAAATCGACCCGCGCGCGCAGGCTCTCGGCGATCCGGCAACTCTATCGCTTCGCCTATGAGGAAGGTTGGCGCGCTGACAATCCGGCGATCCGCATCGCAGGCCCCGGGCGCGCGCAACGCTTGCCGAAGACACTGAGTCTCGAAGAGGTCGAGGCGCTGCTGGAGGCCGCCCGCGATCAAGGGCGCTCGCAGAAGGATCAGATCCGCAATCGCTGCCTGATGGAGCTACTTTACGCGACGGGGATGCGGGTCTCGGAGCTGGTCTCGCTGCCGGTGTCCTCCGCGCGCGGCGATCCGCGGATGCTTCTGGTGCGCGGCAAGGGCGACAAGGAGCGGATGGTGCCGCTCTCGCCACCGGCGCGCGAGGCGCTGGCCGCGTGGCTGACCGCGCGCGACGAGGCTGAAGAGCAGGCCCGCATCGAGCATCGCGCGCCGCCCTCGCGTTTCCTCTTTCCCTCGGGCGGCAAGGAAGGTCACCTGACGCGTCAGGGCTTTCACAAGCTGCTGAAGGACATCGCGGTGAAGGCCGGGGTCAGCCCCGCCAAGGTCACGCCCCACGTCTTGCGCCACGCCTTCGCCACCCATCTACTGCAAGGCGGCGCGGATCTGCGCGCGATCCAGATGCTTCTGGGGCACGCGGACCTGTCGACCACGGAAATCTACACTCATGTCCTCGACGAACGGCTCAAGGAGCTGGTGCTGACGCATCACCCGCTGGCGAAACCGCGCGGCAAAAGTGACGGCACCGCTTGAATGCGCCCTGCCCGCGCCCCATAACCTGACACCATGGAAAACACTCTCGATTTTGCCTTCTGGATCACCGCCGGTTCGATCATCCTACTGCTGGCGCTCTCGGCCTTCTTCTCCGGCTCCGAAACGGCGCTGACGGCGGCCAGTCGCGCCAAGCTGCGCGCGCAGGCCGATAAGGGCGAAAGCGGCGCGCAGACCGCGCTGGAAGTCACCGAGGACAGCGAGCGGCTGATCGGCGCGATCCTTCTGGGCAACAACGTCGTCAACATCCTGTCCGCCTCGCTGGCGACGGCTTTGATGACGCGGGTCTTCGGGCAATCGGGGGTGGCGCTGGCGACGCTGGTGATGACGGTGCTGGTGCTGGTCTTCTCGGAAGTGCTGCCCAAGACCTATGCGATCACCCTACCCGAGAAAGTCGCCTCGAAGGTCGCGGGGCCGATCCGCGTGGTCACGCTCGTCCTCGCCCCGATCGTCGCCATCGTGCGGATGATCGTGCGCGGCATCCTCTATGCCTTCGGGATGCGGACCGACAAGGACACCCATATGTTCTCGATCCACGAGGAGATCGCAGGCGCGCTGGCGCTGGGGCAATCCGAGGGCACGGTCGACAAGGAAGACCGTGACCGGTTGCTGGGCGCGCTCGATCTGGGCAATCGCACGGTCGAAGAGATCATGCTCCACCGGAGCCAGATCGAGATGATCGATATCGAGGAAGATCCCGACACGATCCTGACGGCGGTGCTGTCCTCGCCGCACACTCGCCTGCCGCTCTATCGCGGCGAGCGCGAGAACGTGGTGGGCGTCATCCACTCGAAAGACCTGCTGCGCGCGGTGGAAAAGGTCGTGCGTGGCGGCGACGGGACGTTGGAAAGCGTCGCCGATCTCGACATCGCCAAGGTGATGATGAAGCCCTATTTCGTCCCCGAGACGACGCCGCTCGACGAGCAGATGCAGGAGTTCCTGAAGCGCCGTACCCATTTCGCGCTGGTGGTGGACGAATATGGCGATCTGCGGGGTTTGCTGACGCTGGAGGACATCCTCGAAGAGATCGTGGGCGAGATCACCGACGAATTCGATCCCAAGGCCGAGAAACGTCTGAAGCCCACCGAGAGCGGCGATTACATCGTCGACGGCGCGATGACGATCCGCGACCTGAACCGCGAGACCGACTGGACGCTGCCCGATGAAGAGGCCAACACCGTCGCCGGTCTGGTGATCCACGAGGCGCAGACGATCCCGACTGAGGGGCAGGTCTTCTCCTTCCACGGCTTCCGCTTCGAGGTCGCAGGCCGCAAGGACAACCGGATCACGCGGCTCAAGATCCGGCCGCTGATCCCGGGCGGCTATCCGGAGAGCTGAGAGGCAATGGCGGAGGGGGCGCTGCCCCCGCGGCTGCGCCGCCCCCCGGGATATTTTTGCCAAGAGGAAGGGGTCAGTCGCGCGATAAATATGAGTCACGCAAGCTGCCCTCTTGCCAAGCGCGAAAACGCGCCCTAATGCCAACGGCATGACAGACCATCAGCGCCTCCTCATCATCGACTTCGGCTCTCAAGTCACGCAGCTGATTGCGCGGCGGCTTCGCGAGCTGAATGTTTACTGCGAAATCCATCCCTATCAGAACGTCACCGACGCCTTCCTGAAAGAGTTCGCCCCGAAAGCGATCATCTTCTCGGGCGGACCGGATTCGGTTACGCGCGAGGGCTCTCCCCGGCCGCCGAAATCGGCCTATGAGCTGGGCGTGCCGATCCTCGGCATCTGCTACGGCCAGCAGGTGATGATGCAGGATCTGGGCGGTCTGGTGGAGGCCAAGCACGGCTCCGCCGAATTCGGGCGCGCCTATGTGACGCCGACCGAGACGCGGATCGATCTGCTGACCGGCTGGTTCATGGATGGCGCGGGCCGCGAGCAGGTCTGGATGAGCCATGGCGACCATGTCAGCCGCATCGCGCCGGGCTTCGAGGTCTATGGCACCTCGCCGGGCGCACCGTACGCGATCACCGCCGATCTGAGCCGTCGCTTCTACGCGGTGCAGTTCCACCCGGAGGTGCATCACACGCCCAACGGCAAGACGCTCTACGAGAACTTCGTGCGCGACGCGGGCTTCACCGGCGACTGGACGATGGACGCCTATCGCGACGAGGCGATCCGCCAGATCCGCGAGCAGGTGGGCGACAGCCATGTGATCTGCGGTCTGTCCGGCGGCGTCGACAGCTCGGTCACCGCGATCCTGCTGCACGAGGCGATCGGCGATCAGCTGACCTGTGTCTTCGTGGATCATGGCCTGCTGCGGATGAACGAGGCCGAGGAAGTGGTCACGATGTTCCGCGACCATTACAACATCAAGCTGATCCATGCCGATGAGAGCGAGCTGTTCCTCGGCGAGCTGGAAGGCGTCACTGACCCTGAGGTCAAGCGCAAGACGATCGGGCGCCTCTTCATCGACGTGTTCCAGAAATATGCGGGTGAGATCGAGGATGCGAGCTTCCTCGCGCAGGGCACGCTTTATCCCGATGTCATTGAATCGGTGAGCTTCTCGGGCGGTCCCTCGGTTACCATCAAGTCGCACCACAATGTGGGCGGTCTCCCCGAGAAGATGGGCCTCAAGCTGGTCGAGCCGCTGCGCGAGCTGTTCAAGGACGAGGTCCGTGCGCTCGGTCACGAGCTGGGTCTGCCGGCGTCGTTCATTGGCCGCCACCCCTTCCCCGGCCCCGGCCTCGCGATCCGCTGCCCCGGCGAGATCACCCGCGACAAGCTGGAGATCCTGCGCAAGGCAGACGCGGTCTATATCGACCAGATCCGCAAGCACGGGCTTTATGACGAGATCTGGCAGGCCTTCGTCGCGATCCTGCCGGTGCGCACAGTTGGCGTGATGGGCGACGGGCGGACCTATGATTACGCCTGCGCCTTGCGCGCGGTGACCTCGGTCGACGGCATGACGGCGGATTACTACCCGTTCAGCCACGAGTTCCTCGGCGAGACAGCGACGCGGATCATCAACGAGGTGAAGGGCATCAACCGGGTGACCTACGACATCACCTCGAAGCCCCCCGGCACGATCGAGTGGGAATGAGTTGCAGGCCCGCGTCCGAAAGGCGCGGGCCTTTTCTTTTGGGGAGACAAAGATGGCCGTCAAACTGACCGGGCGCCTGATCTGCGCCGATGCCGCCGAGGTCGGAATTGTCCGCGTTCACCTGCCCGAGCATATCGCGCTCACCCATGCCGAGCCGGGATGCGAGATGTTCGAAGTCAGGCACGGAGCCGATCCGCTGGTCTTCACCGTCACGGAACGCTTCACCGACCGGGCCGCGTTCGAGGCGCATCAGGCAAGGCCTCGGAATGGGGCCGCGCGACCCAGGGGATCGCGCGGGACTATCAGATCGAGGAAGACTGAGCCGTTACAGGAAGGCGTCGGGCACTTCGGCCTTCTTGCGCGCGACATAAGCCGCCAGCGCCTCGGCGACGCTCGGGTCCATGGCGGGCTGCTGATACTCGCCGAGCATCTTCTCCACCCGCTTCGTCGCGAGCGCCATCGTGTCGGGCGCGCCCTGCTCTTCCCAGGTCTCGAAGGGACGGTAATCGAGCAGTTTCGTGCGCCAGAACGCATCCTTGAAGTTCGCCTGCGTATGGGCGCAACCGAGGTAGTGACCGCCCGGCCCCACCTCGCGGATCGCATCCATCGCCTGACCGTTCTCCGAGATATCGACGCCTTTGGCGAGGCTGTGCAGGATGCCCAGCTGGTCGGCATCCATCACGAATTTCTCGTAGGACGAGACCAGACCGCCCTCCAGCCAGCCGCAGCCGTGCAGCATGAAGTTAACGCCCGCATAGAGCCCGTTATTGAGCGTATTTGCGGTCTCGTAAGCGGCCTGCGCATCGGGCAGTTTCGATCCGGTGAACCCGCCCGCCGAGCGATACGGCAGGTTCAGGCGCCGCGCGAGCTGCCCCGCGCCCAGCGTGATCAGCGAGGCTTCGGGCGTGCCGAAGGTGGGCGCGCCCGAGTTCATGTCGATCGAGGTGACAAAGGCCCCGAAGATCACCGGCGCGCCGGGACGGATCAGCTGGGAATAGGCCACGCCCGCCAGCACCTCGGCCAGCACCTGCGTCAGAGTGCCCGCGACCGAGACCGGCGCCATCGCGCCACCGACGATGAAGGGCGAGATGATGCAGGCTTGATTGGCCTTCGCATAGACCTCGAGCGCCCCCATCATCGTGGAGTCGAAGGTCAGCGGCGAGTTGATGTTGATGAGCGAGGTCATCACCGTGTTGTTGTCGACGAACTCGTCACCGAAGAGGATCTTCGACATCTCGACGCTGTCGGCGGCACGCGAGGGCTCGGTGACCGAGCCCATATAGGGCTTGTCGCTAAGCGTCATATGCGCGTGGAGCATGTCGAAATGACGCTTGTTCACCGCCACATCGGTCGGCTCGCAGACGGTGCCGCCGGAATGGTGGACCCATTTCGACATGTAGCCGAGTTTCACGAAGTTCCGGAAATCCTCGATCGTCGCGTAGCGGCGGCCACCCTGGCTGTCGCGCACGAAGGGCGGGCCATAGACCGGGGCGATGACGAGGTTGCGCCCGCCGATCTCGACATTGCGCTCGGGGTTGCGGGCGTGCTGGGTGAATTGCGACGGCGCGGTCGCGCAGAGCTTGCGGGCAAGGCCGCGCGGAATGCGCACGCGCTCGCCTTCGATCGAGGCCCCCGCCTCGCGCCAGCGTTCCAGCGCTTCGGGGTTCTCGACGAAATTGACGCCGATCTCTTCGAGCACGGTTTCCGCGTTATGCTCGATGATCTCGAGGGCTTCCTCGTTCAGGATTTCCATGTCGGGAATGTTGCGCGTGATGAAGCGCGAGAACTCCACCTTCACGGCCGTGCGTTCGGCCCGACGGGCTGCCCCGCCACCACCGCGCGCGCGACGCCCCACACGTTCACCCAGTTCCGAATCGGCCATGATTGCCTCCGCCCGTTTAACTCGCCTCAAACTAACGGGCAGAGGGATACGCGATGGCCTGTTTGCGTCCGTCAGCGGTAGAGAAGCGACTGACCGTCCGCGAAGAGATGCACTTTGGACGGATCGGCGCCGAGAGAAATCTCGGTATAGCGACGGTCGTGATGGATGCCGGGCAGTTTCGCGATGATCGGGTCGTGACCGCCTTCGGCCTCGAAATACAGAAGCGTCACCTCGCCCAGAGCTTCGACGATATCGACGCGACCGGTGTAGATCGCCGCGTCCTCGGTGGGCACGAAATCCTCGGGGCGCACCCCGATTTTCACGCGCCGCGACAGATCCTCGGGACGCGTCGCGATGGTCGACCGCGCGATGCCGCCGCCATCGAGTTTCACCGTCGTCATCTCGCCCGTCTCGGTGACCTCGCCCGACAGCAGGTTCATCGCGGGAGAGCCGATGAACTGCGCGACGAATTCGTTGCGCGGCTGCTCATAAAGCTCCAGCGGCGTGCCGACCTGCGCGATCCCCTTGTTCGCCAGCACGACGATCCGGGTCGCGAGCGTCATCGCCTCGACCTGATCGTGGGTGACGTAGATCATCGTGCGATCGGGCATCGCCTCTTTGAGCTGAGCGATCTCGATCCGGGTCGCGACGCGCAGCGCCGCGTCTAGGTTCGAGAGCGGTTCGTCGAAGAGATAGACCTTCGGGTCGCGCACGATGGCGCGCCCGATGGCGACCCGCTGCCGCTGACCACCCGAGAGCGCCTTCGGAAGGCGGTCGAGGTAATCTGTCAGTTGCAGCATATCCGCCGCCTTATTGACGGCGGCATCGATCTCGTCTTTGCTCATCTTCGCGATCTTCAGGGCGAAGGCCATGTTGTCGCGCACCGTCATGTGCGGATAGAGCGCGTAGGACTGGAAGACCATCGCGATGCCGCGGTTCGACGGCGGCACGTCGTTCATCCGCACCCCGTCGATCTCGAGCGTGCCGCCCGTGATCTTCTCGAGCCCCGCGATCATCCGCAGAAGCGTCGATTTCCCGCAGCCCGAGGGGCCCACGAAGACGATCAGCTCACCCGCTTTGATGTCAAGGTTGATGTTCTCGAGAACCGACACCTCGCCATAGCTTTTCGCGACGTTTTCCAGTTTGAGTTCGGCCATAGTCTCCCCCTCAGGCCTCGTGTTCGTCGAGGCGCAGAATGCTCGGCTGCCATGGGCCGAGATGCAAAGTGTGATCGGGCATCGGTCGGATCGAGCCCAGCTCGCCCCCCACCGTCACCCAGTTGCCCGGCGGAACGGTGGCGTTCACCGGATGATCGGACAGGTTGAAATAGCACAGGATCGTCTCCTCCTCGTTCCTGCGCGTGAAGACCAGCAGGTCGCCGGAACAGTACATATCCTCCATCGCGCCGGTCCGAAGCACGTCGTGATTGCGACGGAAGCCGATCGCGCGACGGTAATGGTGCAGCAGCGAGGCGGGATCGTGCTCGGCCACATCGGTCGCGATGTTCTGGTGCGTGGTGGGCACAGGAAGCCACGGGCGCGCCTGCGAGAAGCCCGCATAGGCGGCGTCGCGTTCCCAGACCATCGGCGTACGGCAGCCGTCACGGCCCTTGAATTCCGGCCAGAATTCCTTGCCGTAAGGGTCCTGCAGGTCTTCGTAGGACAGCTCTGCCTCGGGCAGGCCGAGTTCCTCGCCCTGATAGAGACAGAGCGAGCCGCGCAGGCACATCATCAGCGAGGTATAGAGGCGCGCCGAGGCCGGCGTCAGCTGCCAGCGCGAGATATGGCGCTCCACATCGTGGTTCGAATAGGCCCAGCAAACCCAGCCGTCCTTGGCCACCGCATCGACCTTGTCGAAGACGGATTTGAAGTAGCTCGCCTTGAGCGGTTCATGCCCGGAGAGCAGCTCGAACGCGTAGGACATCTGCATCTTGTCCGCGCCTGAGGTGTATTCGCCGAGAATCTCCAGCCCACGCTGGCTGTCGCCCACCTCGCCCACGGCGGCGGCGTTGTAATTATTCATCAAGGTCCGCAGCTTGCGCAGGAAGCGCAGGTTCTCGGGGTTGTTCTTGTCGTAGATGTGGCGCTGGTGATTGTAGGGGTTCACCTTGGGCGCGGTCTGGTCGTTCCGCTCTTCCGGCGGCAGCGGCGGGTTATCGCGCAGCTCGTCGTCATGCATGTAGAAGTTGATCGTATCGAGGCGGAAGCCATCGACGCCGCGCTCCAGCCAGAACTGCGCGACGTTGAGCAGTTCCTGCGTCACTTCCGGGTTGTGGAAGTTCAGATCGGGCTGCTCCACGAGGAAGTTGTGCATGTAATATTGTTCGCGCCGGCTATCCCAGTGCCAACCCGGACCGCCGAAGATCGACAGCCAGTTGTTGGGCGGCGTGCCGTCGGGCTTAGGGTCGGCCCAGACATACCAGTCGGCTTTCGGGTTGTCCCGGCTCGACCGGCTTTCCTGGAACCACGGGTGCTGATCGGAGGTATGGCTCAGCACCAGATCGATCATCACCTTCAGACCCAGCGCATGGGCCGTGGCGATCACCTGGTCGAAATCGGCGAGGCTGCCGAACATCGGATCGACATCGGTGTAATCGCTGACGTCATAGCCGAAATCCTTCATCGGCGAGGTGAAGAAGGGCGAGATCCAGACCGCATCCGCCCCGAGGCTCGCGACATGCGGCAGGCGGCGGACGATCCCGAGAAGGTCGCCGATGCCGTCGCCGTTGCTGTCTTGGAAGCTGCGCGGATAGATCTGGTAGATCACGGCCCCGCGCCACCAGTCTTCTTTTTTTGTAAGGGTTTTCATCAACCACCTTTAACCGAACCCGCCAGCAGACCGCGGACGAGATATTTCTGCATAGCGAAGAACACCAGAAGCGGCACGGCGATGGAGATGAAGGCGGCGGACGCCAGAATGCCCCAGTCGCCGCCGCGCGACCCCAGAAGGTCGTCGGCGATCTTCACAGTCATCACCTTCGAGGCGTCGTTCGCCGGAAGGAAGACCTTCGCGACAAGTAGGTCATTCCAGACCCAGAGGAATTGGAAGATTGCAAAAGAAGCAAGCGCCGGGAATGACAAAGGCAGCACGATTTTCATGAAGATTTCGAAATCGGTCGCCCCGTCGACCTTCGCGCTCTCGATGATATCGCGCGGAAGACCGACCATGTAGTTGCGCAACAGGTAGATCGCGAGCGGCAAGCCGAACCCGGTATGGGCCAGCCATATCCCGAGGAAGCTCTGCCCGATGCCGATCTCCTGATGGAGCCGCAGGAGCGGCACCAGCGCGAGCTGCAGCGGCACGACCAGAAGGCCCACAACCGCCGCGATCAACAGGCCCCGGCCCGGAAACTCCATCCAGGCCAGCGCATAGGCCGCGAAGGCCGCGACGAGGATCGGGATGATCGTCGCCGGGATCGTCACCGTCAGCGTATTCATGAAGGCCTGCCCCATGCCGTCCGAGAACAGCACGTTGCGGTAATTGGCCAGGGTGAATGCGGGCGGCATCTCGGCCACGAAATAGACCCGCGGGCCCGAACCGTCGAAGCTCGTCTTCGACGTGGCCTTGTAGGTGCCGTCCTTGGCGACGCTCAGCGTGCCGCCATCGCCGGTATCGACCGTCTCCCCCGCCTTGTAGGCGCCCGGCTTGATGCCCGAAGTGCCGAAGGCGGTGATCGTCGTGCCCGCTTTCAGGTCATTCGCGTTCTGCCCGTTATTAAGCAGATCGCCCTCGAGCACATAGAGCCCGTCGACCTGTTTCTCGCCGTCGGCCGGGATGCGGTCGCGGAAAGCTTTCTCCACCGAGAAGGCCGCGTCCCACCAGCCCGACTGGCTGATCTGGTCGGTCGTGCGGAAGGAACTGACCAGAAGCCCCACCGTCGGCACCAGCCACAGCACTACCATGAAGACGACCGAGAGTTGCACCGCCCAAGTCAGGCGCGATTTCTGTCCTGCGATAGCGGCCATCAGCGCGTCTCCCTACGGGCTTGAATGATGTTCCAGATCATCACCGGCAGCACGATGATCATGATGACGAAGGCCACCGCCGTCGCGCGCCCGTCATCGCGGAACATGTATTGCATCATGTAGCTGGGCAGGATCTGCGTGCCGAAATTCCCGCCGGTCGTTGCGTAGACGATGTCGAAGACCTTCAGCACGAGGATCGTGATCGTGGTCCAGACCACGACGATCGTCGGCATGATCTGCGGCACCTTGATCTTGAAGAACAGCTGGAACGGGTTGGCCCCGTCGAGCACCGCGGCCTCGATCGTTTCCTCGGGGATGCCGCGCAGCGCAGCCGAGAGGATCACCATCGCGAAGCCGGTCTGGATCCAGATCAGGATCACCATCAGGAAGAAGTTGTTCCAGAACGGCACCTGCAACGGGTCGAGCGGCTGCATGTGGAAGGCCACGCGGATCGCGTTGATCATCCCGATATCGGGGTTCACGGCGTAGACGAATTTCCAGATCAGCGAGGCGCCCACGAAGGAAATCGCCATCGGCATGAAGATCAGCGATTTCGCGATATTCCCCCATTTGATGCGGTCGGTGAGCTGCGCTGCCAGCAGACCGAGGAAGGTCGCGAGCGCGGGCACCACCAGCACCCAGAGGAAGTTGTTGAACACGGCCTGACGGAAGCTCGGATCCATCGCGAGCCGTTCGTAATTGCCAAGGCCGACGAAAGTGCCGCCGTCGCGATTGAACAGCGAGCGCCAGAACGAGCCCACCACCGGATAGGCCAGATACAGACCGAGCGCGAAGATCGCCGGGAACAGGAACAGCCAGGGGCGGACCATGTTCGCGCGGTTGATGTTGCGCCCCGGGTCTTTGCCGCTCGGCGGGAAGATGACTTTGTCGAGGACGATATTCGCGGCGTAGAAATAGGCGACGCAGCCGCCCACCCCAAGCGCGATCGTAATCAGACCCTGCAAGATCGGTGACATCTGGCCCCTCCCCGAACCGGCGTGAAAAGATGCGAACGCCCCCGGAGAACGGCTCCGGGGGCGCAGGCGTTACTTACTTCTGGATGCTGTCCCAGCGCTTCTGGACCGCGTCTGCGGCCTCTTGCGCGGTCTCGTCACCGGTGGTGTAGGCGACCATCGCTTTCCAGAACGCATCGGTGCCGATCTCGCCCGGCATCTGATCCGACCCGTCGAAGCGGAAGGTCGTCGCGTCCAGCAGGATCGAGTTCATGTGCCGCTGCACGTCATTGGCGAAGGCCGCCGGATTGACGTTCTTGTTCGGCGTCAGGAAGCCCGATTGCGCCATCCAGACTTCCGAGGCGATCGGCGTCTCGAGGAACTTCACGAAGGCTTCGGCGGCCTTGGAGTCCTTGGTGATGCCGAACATCGTGCCTGCACCGAGGACCGGCTTGCCGAGATCCTTGCTGGCATAGGACGGGAAATAGAAGAAGTTCACGTCCTGACCAACCTTGGTTCCGTCGGGGAAGAAGGTCGGAATGAAGCTCGCCTGTTTGTGCATGTAGCATTTCGGCGGGAAGTCGAAGAGACCTTTCGGGCTGTCGCGGAAGTCGGTGGTGGCCACCGCCTGCTCGCCGCCTTCGGCGAAGCCGGGGGTCTTGGCGAACCAGCCGTAATCCTTGATCGCCTCGACGACCTTGGGATCGTTGAACTTCAGCTTGTTGGTGACCCAGTCGTCATAGGTCTCGGGCGACTGCGTGCGCAGCATGAAGTCTTCGACCCAGTCGGTCGCGGGCCAGCCGGTCGCGGCCCCGGAGCCCAGACCGATGCACCACGGCGTGCCGCCATCGGCCTTGATCTGCTCGGTCAGCGCCTTGAGGTCCTCCATCGTCTCGGGAACCTTGTAGCCCGCTTCCTTGAAGTTCTCCGGCACGTACCAGACGAGCGATTTCAGGTCCGCCTTGAAGGGGAAGGTGAAGGTATGGTTCTCGCCGTCCTTGCCCTTGTAGGTGGACAGGTCCTCCCAGGACTTCCCGGCGGCGTAATTGTTCTTGATCCAGTCACCCGTGCCATCGGGCATCGCCGTCAGGTAGCCCTGCTTGGCCATGTCTGAGGCGAGGCCCGGCTGCGGGAAGACCGCGATGTTCGGCGGCGTGCCAGCCTTCGCGGCGATCACGATATCCTGCTCGAAGCTTTCCGAACCGGAGTAGTTCACCTTGGCGCCGGTCGCGGCCGAGAAATAGGCCAGAACGCTCTCGAAAAGCGCCTTGTCGTTGCCCGTCCACGGGCCGGTGATCGTGAGCGTCTCGCCGCTCAGGTCGGTGTCGTTCTTGAATTGATCGTAGCTCGCCCAGTCAAACTTGTCGGCATCGCTGCCCGGCGCGAATTTGAGATCCTGCGCGTGAGCGAGCCCCGCCGACAGCGCGAGCGCCGCGATCCCAAGCATCAGATGTTTGGTCATGAAATCCTCCCGGTGTGTCGCGCTTTTTGGCCCAAGGCGACTCGCCCGCCCAAAGCGCTTTGGACAGCTCCGACCGTTTCAGAGCCTCGCGAAGAAGTCAATTGTGCCTGCTCACGCTAAAATCAATTCCGCTTTATATCCTCATGACTTACCCAGAAGTTTATGCCGCATCGCAGCATATGCTGCGCCGCACGCGCATCATTGACGCCGATAGACGCGCACCCTAGTCTCGCGATAATCCAAAGCGGTTTGGCTCATGAATCTCAAGACATTGGCACTCGAATTGGGGCTGTCGCCCACCACTGTGAGTCGCGCGCTCAACGGCTACCCGGAAGTCTCCGAGGCCACGCGGCGTCGGGTGCGCGAAGCGGCAGAGGCTGCCAATTACCGTCCCAACACGCAGGCCAAACGATTGGCGACGGGGCGTGCGATGGCCATCGGCCACATCATCCCGATCTCGGATCGCCACGAGATCGTGAATCCGGTTTTCGCGGATTTCATCGCGGGCGCCGGTGAAGTCTATGCGCGTGCGGGCTACGATATGGTCATGACCATCGTGCCCGACGATTCCGAGGCCCGCGCCTATGCCGAGCTGCGCTCGAAAGGGAATGTGGACGGCGTGCTGATACACGCGCCCAAGGTCGAGGATCACCGCATCGCCATGCTCGACACGCTTGGGATGCCCTACGTTCTGCACGGGCGGGTCAGCGGATCGGATTCCGCCTTCAGCTGGGTCGACGTGAACAACAAGCGCGCCTTCGAGCGGGCGACGAATTTCCTGCTCGATCTGGGGCATCGCCGGATCGCGCTGATCAACGGCATCGGTGAGATGGATTTCGCCCGCAGGCGCCGGCGCGGCTATGAGGCGGCGCTCAAGGCGCGCGACATGGCAATCGACCCGGCTCTGATCGTCGAGGGCGAGATGACCGAAGCGCAGGGCCATGATGCGGCGCGCGAGATGCTGCAATGGCCCGACCCGCCGACGGCCTTCCTGACCGCCTCGCTGCTGTCCGCGATGGGTGCGCGGCGCGGCATCGAAGAGGCCGGGTTGGTGATGGGGCGCGACGTCTCGATCGTGACCCATGACGACGAGCTGGGTTACTTGAGAAACGGTACGGCGGAAGAGCCGATCTTCACCGCGACGCGCTCCTCGGTGCGCGAGGCGGGACGGCGCTGCGCGGCGCTTCTGATCGAACAGATCGAGAGCGGCGACCGCAGCCCGCGCCACGAATTGATGGAGGCGGTTTTGGTCGTCGGCCAGTCCACCGGTCCGGTCCCCACGCAATGAGGCGCGCTGCACCCGAGTTGAAACCAATTTAATATACAGGATGAAGATGCTCCCGAAACGCTCTGATTTTCCTGCCGATTTCCAATTCGGCGTTGCCACCTCCTCCTATCAGATCGAGGGTCATTCCTTCGGCGGTGCGGGCCCGACCCATTGGGACACCTTCGCCGCCACCCCCGGCAATGTCGTGCGCGCCGAGAACGGTGCGGTCGCCTGCGACCACTATCACCGCTGGGAGGAAGACCTCGACCTGATCGCCAATGCGGGGTTCGACATCTACCGCTTCTCGACGTCGTGGGCGCGGGTCATGCCGGAAGGGCGTGGCCCGGTGAACCGCGAGGGTCTCGATTTCTACGACCGGCTGGTCGACGGGATGCTGGAGCGCGGGTTGAAACCGGCGCTCACGCTCTATCACTGGGAACTGCCCGCTGCGCTCGCCGACAAGGGCGGCTGGCGCAACCGCGACATCGCTTCCTGGTTCGCCGATTTCACGCAAGTCATCGCGGATCGGCTCGGCGACCGTATCTGGTCCGCCGCCCCCATCAACGAGCCGTGGTGCGTCGGTTGGCTCAGCCATTTCCTCGGCCATCACGCACCGGGCCTGCGCGACATCCGCGCCACGGCCCATGCGATGCATCACGTGCTGCTCGCCCATGGCAAGTCGATCCGCGTGATGCGCGCGCATGGGATGAAAAACCTCGGCGCAGTGTGCAATCTCGAATACCCGATCCCCGCCGACGAGACGCCCGAGGCCGCGGCGGCCGCCAATCTTTATGACGCCTATTACAACCGCTTCTTCGTGGAGGGCATCTTCAAGGGCCGCTATCCGCAGGAGGTGATGGAGGCCTTCGCCCCACATATGCCGCACAATTGGGAAGACGATTTCGCTCTGATCGGCGAGAAGCTCGACTGGCTCGGCCTCAATTACTACACCTGCAAACGCATCGCGCCCACCGAAGGCCCGTGGCCCGCGCATCACGAGGTCGACGGCCCGCTGCCCAAGACCGCGATGGGCTGGGAGATCTATCCCGAGGGGCTCTATCAGTTCCTGACACGGCTCAAGCGCGACTATACCGGCGATCTGCCGCTCTACGTCACCGAGAACGGCATGGCCGCGCCCGATGTGGTCGAAGACGGCAAGGTCGAGGACCCGCATCGCATCGCCTATTACCGCGATCACCTCGCCGCCGTTCAGCGCGCGATCGCCGAGGGCGTGCCGGTGAAGGGCTATATCGGCTGGTCGCTGATGGACAATTACGAATGGGCCCTGGGCTATGAGAAGCGCTTCGGGCTCGTCCATGTGGACTTCGACAGCTTGCAGCGCACCCCCAAAGCGTCCTATCTGGCATGGAAAGACGCATTGGGGAGCCGCGGATGAGCGATCAAATCACCCTGCTGGCCGATATCGGCGGCACCAATACACGCGTGGCGATGGCCCGTGACGGCAAGCTGATCCATTCCACGATCCGCCGCTTCTCGAACAAGGGGCGGGGCGCGCTTGAGGACATCCTCGAGGAGTATATCCGCGACGAGGATTGCGGCGAGATCGCGGGTGCCTGCGTGGCCGCCGCCGGTCCGGTGCGCGACGACGTGGCCGAAATGACCAACCTCGCCTGGGTGATCCGCGCCGACAATATCGCGCGGCTGACCGGGACCGATCATGTCTTCGTGCTCAACGATCTGCAGGCGCAGGGCCATGCGCTGGGAAGCCTCGCCGAAGATGCCGTGCACCCGATCCTGCCCGGCCTGCCTGCGAAGGAGGGCTCTGCGCGGCTGGTGGTCGGGATCGGCACCGGGTTCAACGCAGCTCCGGTGCATGAGGGGCCCGGCGGGCGCGTCGTGCCGCCCTCGGAGGCGGGCCACACCACCTTGCCGATCGAGACCGAGGAGGATTTCGCGCTCAAGACCTATCTCGACGCGAAGCACGATTTCGCCAGTGTCGAGCATGTCGTGTCGGGGCGCGGTCTGGAACGGCTCTACGCCTATCTCAGGGGCGAGGATGACGCGACCACCTCGGGTCAGGAAATCCTCGAAGCGATAACCCGTGGCGAGGAAACCGCCGTAGCGGCAGGACAGCTTTTCGTGCAGATGTTGGGCCGGGTCGTGGGCGATCTGGCGCTGACCCACCTGCCCTTCGGAGGCATCTACCTGATCGGTGGGGCGGCGCGCGGCGTCGTCCCGTGGCTCGACGAGTTCGGTTTCGCCGAGGCGATGCAGGCCAAGGGCCGCTTCTCGGAATTCCTGCGCGCCTTCCCGGTCAGCGTGGTCGAAGACGACTACGCAGCACTTCAGGGATGCGCCTCCTATCTTTCTTCGCGCATGATGCGATAGGCGCGTTTCCGTCAAGGCTATTTTAACGGCTTGGGCGTAGACCTCTTTCACGGATGTGTTTGAAAGAGGTTGCCGATGCGTACGCTCTGCCTTCGTGACTTTGTGGTGGCGCCATGACCGCGCTTGCCCTGCCCGACCGGATCGACCTTGCGACCGTGCGCCCCTTGCAAGCGTCGCTGCAATGCGTGGCGACGGAAGATGTCGCCCTCGATGCCTCCAGCGTGACCCATTTCGGCGCGCTGGGGCTGCAACTGCTGCTCTCTGCGGCAAAGACTGCCCGCATCGCAGGCCACCGCCTCGAGATCGCCGAGAGTTCGGAGGCGTTCGACAACGCCCTGACCCGGTTTGGCCTCTCGCATGAGGATCTCCAGCACCTGCCGGATGCGGAGGCCCCATGTCACTGAAAGTTCTCGCGGTCGATGACAGTCGCACCATTCGCGACATGCTCAAGCTCACCCTCGAACACGCCGGGATGGAGCTTTACCTCGCCGAAGACGGCGTGCACGGGCTGGAGGTGCTCGACGGGTTGGAGCCTGACGCGATCATCTCCGACATCAACATGCCGCGCCTCGACGGGTTCGGCTTCATCGAGGCCGTGCGCGGGCAGGACCGCCACCGCGCGACCCCGATCCTCGTCCTCACCACCGAATCCGCGGCCGAGCTGAAAGCCCGCGCCCGCGCCGCCGGGGCGACCGGCTGGATCGTGAAGCCCTTCGACCCGACCAAACTGGTCAAGGCGCTCAACATGGTTGCCGGATAAGGAGCGCGACATGTCCGACCCGATGGCAGAAATCAAAGCATCGTTCTTCATCGAATGTGAAGAGCTGCTCGAAAGCCTGCAAGATGCGCTCTCCGATCTCGACGAGGGCGCTGACGATGGGGAGACGATCAATGTCGTCTTCCGGGCGGTCCATTCGATCAAGGGCGGCGCAGGCGCGTTCGGGCTCGATGCGCTTGTCGCTTTTGCGCATCGGTTCGAAACCGTTTTGGACGAGCTACGCGCCGGGAGGCTCGACCTGACACCTGAGGCGGTGAAACTCTTTTTTCAGGCGGCCGATCTGCTTGCAGACGAAATCCACGCCGCGCGCGAAGGGGCTTCCGAACCCGAGGACGCCGAGGAATGCCTTCAGGCACTTGAGGCGCTTTTGGGGGATCGCGGAGCTGCACATACGGCTGATGCGGAAGACGAGACCGAGGCCGCGGACTTTCAGCCGATGGGCCTCGCGCTCGACCTCGACTTCGATTTAACGCCAGAGGATGCGTCCCCGACCGGCTTCACCTTGCAGTTCCGCCCGGACGGCGCGCTCTATGCCTCGGGCAACGAGCCGCTGCAGCTCCTCCGCGCCCTCGCCGAGATTGCGGAGGTCTCGATCATGACCGACGCATCGGCGGTCCCGCCACTCGATGCGCTCGACCCTGAGGAGAACCATCTGAGCTGGACCGTCCAGATCACGGGGGATTTAACGGAAGACGAAATCCGGGAAGTGTTCGAATTCGTCGAAGACGTCTGCCAGATCGAAATTTCATCGATGCCAAAGTCATCTGAAACGCCCCTCCCGGAGCTGCCCGAAATAGATGGCGAACCGTCCGTCGACACTGACGAAGATGAGAAATTTGAACCCGAGGCGGAAGTGAATGGCCCCGTTAGCGTCAATCCCGCGCCGCCTCCAACCGATGACATAGCAAAGATCGCAACCGAAGCTCCCGCGCTCACGCCTGACCCGGGTCCGGCCGAGCAACAGGCAGAGGCCGCGAAGCCCTCCGCCGCTCAGCCTGCGGCAGCCAACACCGCTCCCGCTACAGAGCCCGGCGCCACCGTGCGCGTCGATATCGAGCGCATCGACCGCTTGGTGAACCTCGTCGGCGAGTTGGTGATCAACCAAGCCATGCTTGCCCAATCCGTCGCCGAAGCCGGTCTGCCGCCAAACTCCGCCGTGAATACCGGGCTCGAAGCCTTCATGATGCTGACCCGAGACATTCAGGACAGCGTGATGATGATCCGTGCTCAGCCGGTCAAACCGCTGTTCCAGCGAATGGCCCGGATCGTGCGCGAAGCCTCGTCGGCGATCGGCAAGGATGTCCGTCTCAAAACCGAAGGTGAAACCACCGAGGTCGACAAGACCGTCATCGAGCGCCTCGCCGATCCGCTCACCCATATGATCCGCAACGCCGTCGATCATGGCCTCGAATCCCCCGACATGCGCGAGGCTATCGGCAAACCGCGCGAAGGCATCGTCACCCTCTCAGCCCACCACCGATCCGGCCGTGTCGTGATCGAAGTCAGCGATGACGGTGGTGGCATCGACCGCAAGAAGGTCTTCGAAAAAGCCATCGAAAAGGGGCTTGTCACCCCGGATGCCCAGCTTTCCGACAACGAAATCGACAACCTTCTCTTCCTGCCCGGTTTCTCCACTGCGGACCAGGTCTCCGCACTCTCGGGCCGCGGCGTCGGCATGGATGTCGTGAAAAGCTCGATCCAGTCCCTCGGCGGTCGAATTTCAATCACCTCTGAACCTGGCAAAGGCAGCTGCTTCTCGATCTCCCTGCCACTGACCCTAGCCGTGCTCGACGGCATGGTCGTCAATGTCGCGGGCGAAACCCTCGTGGTCCCGCTTTCCTCGATCCTCGAAACCGCGACGCTCACAAGCGAAGACATCCGCGCGCTCGGCCCGTCGACGAACGTCATCCATCTGCGGGGCGCCTTCGTCCCTCTCTTCGACCTCGGTGCCGAACTCGGATACCGCGGACCGAAGCGCTCCTACAGCGGCGACGTCGTTCTGCTTACCGCTCAAGAAGATGGCGCCCGTTCTGCTCTCGTCGTCGATTCAATCCTCGAGCAACGCCAGGTTGTGATCAAGGGGCTGCAGCAGTCCTACGGTCACATCCCGGGCGTCGCTGCCGCCACGATTCTTGGCGACGGTCAAATCGCGCTCATTCTCGACCCCGCTGATCTCGTCCAATCCGCATCGGGCAACACCCGCGCCATTGATCTCTCACTCGCAGGATAAGCCATGACCGAAGACACCATGCCGA
The DNA here is from genome assembly GCF_002020305.1 of Thioclava sp. F36-6. Taxonomy (NCBI): domain Bacteria; kingdom Pseudomonadati; phylum Pseudomonadota; class Alphaproteobacteria; order Rhodobacterales; family Paracoccaceae; genus Thioclava; species Thioclava sp. F36-6. The sequence continues at coordinate 485,768 of NZ_MPZX01000003.1, forward strand.
AAACCGAAGCCGCAGAGGTTGAGCTTCTCTCTTTCCGACTCGGCGATGAAGAATACAGCGTCGACATCATGTCCGTGCGCGAAATTCGAGGTTGGACCCGGGCGACGCCGCTCCCGCACGCCCCCGCATTTGTACGCGGCGTGATCAACTTGCGAGGTACCGTTCTACCTGTCGTCGACCTTTCCATCCGTCTCGGTATGGAACCGGTCGCCGGTGACGCACGCAACGTGATCATTGTCGTCCAGGTCGGCAGCCAAACCGCAGGGCTTCTCGTCGATGCGGTCTCGGACATACTCGCCCTGCCCCGCTCTGAAATGCAATCTCCGCCCGACCTTAATGCCGACATTTCGCAACGATACATCTCGGCGCTCACTATCGTAGAAGGCCGGATGATCAGGATTCTCGATCTCACGTCCGTGTTGCCACAAGAGGCGATCGAAGCTGCATGAACGTGCCCCTGTCCACATTGGGGCAGGTCGCACCGACCGAGTCCGAATTCAGAGCTATCGCTCAGCTCCTGCACGAGACGACGGGCATTGTGCTTGCGCCCGGAAAATCTTCGATGGTGCAAAGCCGTCTTGCAAAGAGACTTCGGACCTTGGGGCTCGCGCAATACAAAGACTATATCGCTCTCGTGACCTCCGAATCTGGTCGCGAAGAGCGTCGACAAATGGTGTCCGCACTCACCACAAACGTGACCCATTTCTTCCGCGAGAACCATCATTTCGAATCTTTGCGCCGTATCGTTCTTCCCACCCTTTTGGAAACTGCAAGGAATGGTGGTCGCGTTCGGCTCTGGTCTGCGGGATCGTCGAACGGACAAGAAGCCTATTCGATAGCCATGACGATTGCCGAATGCGCGCCTGATTTTGCGAAGCTAGACCTTCGGATACTCGCAACCGACATCGACCCTCTTATGATCGCCGCAGGGTCGAAGGGTTTCTATCCCGCGACCGCAGTTGCAGCTGTGCCCGAGACTTTGCGAAAGAAATATTTCCGACCGGAGGGTGAAGACTTTCAGATCATCTCAGAGCTCCGCGATATCGTGAAGTTTCGCGAACTCAATCTTCACGATCCTTGGCCAATGCGCGGAAAATTTGACGTGATCTTCTGCCGCAACGTCGTCATCTATTTCGCGCCCGAGGCACAAGTCAGTCTTTGGAAACGGTTTGAGGAACAGCTAGCGCCAGGCGGATACTTGTTTGTTGGCCATTCGGAAAGGGTGACAGATGGCGATCAGTCTAAACTCAGAACAGCTGGCGTCACCTCTTATAGACTGACTTAACCTAACTGGACAGGATCGCATTTTATGGCATTACGAGACCAATTACGCATCCTCGTGGTCGATGACATGTCGACAAGCCGCGGGCTCATCATGCAGGCGCTTGACGCGATGGGAATCCGGCAGGTCGGATACGCAACCGACGGCAAAAGCGCGCTCCAGATCCTCGAAGCCAAGCCTGTCCATCTTGTGATTTCTGACTATAACATGCCGGGAATGGACGGACTGCAATTCCTTCAGGCGATGCGAAAGGATGCTCGCACAAAGGGGTTAGGCTTCATCCTGATCACCGGGCGGGCCGATCGTGAAGTCATCGATACGGGTCGACGGTTCGGGATGAATAACTTCATCAAGAAACCATTCACTCCGCCCGAACTAAAAGCGTGTATTGAAGCAGTTGTAGGACGTTTGTAATGCAACAGCAGGCACGCCGAGTTCCGCTTGCTGATCTAATTGCGCGCGTCGGGCGTGAACTGGAAGCGCTCGCTCGCATGTCGATTTCACTCCAGCGTGCCCTTTCGGCGAGCGGGATCGACAGCAGCCTTGCTCCGCAGATCATTCGCGAGTTACAAAGCATTGATCGCATCAGCCAATCGCTCGAAGATCTCGGGGTGTTCGTCAGCACACTAGCTGAACAGATTTCACCCGACTTAGCCTGTGATGCGGACCCAATTTTCGCCTCGCTTCGACTTCAAGATCTCGCTGATGCACTCGATCCGCAGCACTTCACGGAAATTGAAACGCGCGCCTCAGAAGGTGACGTCAGTTGGCTTTGATTGAATAGCCCCGTGTATCGTGGACGCCTTCTTTGCTAATTTTGAGGCAAGGAGGCCATGATGAGCGGCGACCCACGTTCTGCGACGATTTCAAGCGAGATGCCGTCGCGCAGCTCTCGGAGAGGAGTTAACCGTTCAGGGAGGTAGCCGCGCGCTTGGGCGTGAGCCAATACTCCCTCTACTTCTGAAAGAAGAAGTTCTCGAAAGCCTCGACTGGTGACGCGGAGAAGGATGCCGAGATCCGTCGGCTCAAGCGTGACCTCCTGAGAGTGACGGAGGAGCGGGACATCAAAAAAGTGCGCGCCATTGTCCGCCATTGGTCCGAGGACAATGGCGAGCGCCTATTTCGCCAAGGATGCCAAGTGAGATACGCGTTCGTGGCCGAGCATCGCGGGCAGTTCTCTATTCGGGCGATGTGGCGTTGCTTACGTATCCAGCCGAGTGGCTTCTATGCGTGGCTGAAGGCCCCACTGAGCAAGCGAGCTCGAGAAGACGAGCGGCAGATTGCGCTGCTGAAGGAGGCGTGGGTGGAAAACGGCAAGGTCTGTGGTCACCGCAAGCTACATGACGACCTTCTCGAGCAGGGCGAAAGCATCTGCCTGAACCGGGTCCCCCTTTTGGCCAGGCTGGCGGGCATCAAGGCGCAGATCGGCTACAGGCGCCGACCGGGAAAGTATGGTGGAAAGCCTTCGGTCGTGGTCGACAACACTCTAGACCGACAGTTCAGCGTGGCGACACCGGATAAGGCCTGGGTGACCGAGATTTCCTATCCGCAAACAGGAAGGTTTCGCCTATCTCGCCCTGGTCATTGATGGTCGTCAGGAAAACGACCCCCCGGGTGGTTTTCTCATCCTCATCTATCTCGCGTCGTGTCGTCGGCTGGGCAATGCAGAGCCGCCAGACGACAGACGTTATCCTGCAAGCGCTACTCATGGCGCCATGCCGGAGGAAATCCCGCGCAAAGGTTTTGTGACCAGCCACGGGATTTTTCCTCCACCATCGATTGGAGACCGACCCAACTTGAGGATGGACAATGAAGCGAATGAGATTCACGGACGAGCAGATCATCGGCATCCTGGCCGAACACGAGGCAGGCGTGAAGTGCGCGGACCTGTGCCGCAAGCACGGCATGTCGGAAGGGAACTTCTATAACTGGAAGGTGAAGTTCGGCGGCATGACGGTGCCGGAGGCAAAGCGGCTGAAGACGCTCGAAGACGAGAACGCCAAGCTGAAGAAGCTGCTGGCCGAGCAGATGCCGGACTTGGCGCCGATGAAGGAACTGGTTTCAAAAAAGTGGTGACGATGAGCCATGTCATGCCATTGGTCCGAGAGACAATGGCGAGGGGCACGGAACTGACCTCCAACGCCATCCTGCGGTGGTGTGCCGAGCACAGGATCGAATGGCACTACATCGCGCCGGGCAAGCCGATGCGAGACACGGCTTCGTGGAGAGTTTCAACGGCCGGATGCGCGATGAGCTGCTCAACGAGACCATGTTCCGTAACTTGGCTCATGCGCGCGTCGTGATCGCCGTTTGGGCTGCCGACTTCAACACCGAGCATTCAAATTCGGCTTTGGATTACGAGACCCCGGCTGGCTACGCGCGAGTAGTGTCCACCGCAACCGCCGGCCCCGCTACGCGAGATGATAACCCCGCGCGTCATGCGATTGCTCAACCTACGCCGATCGGCGTAAATACCAACCGGACTCCGGTCGCTGGTGGATGAAAGACCCGTGGCAGGTCAGCTGATCCACTCGGACCAGGACAGCCATTTCACCAGCATGGACTGGGCGGCGTTCCTGCGAGCCCACAACCTGGAGCACTCGATGAGTCGCCGTGGGAACTGCCATGATAACGCGGTAGCTGAGAGCTTCGTTAACCTGCTGAAGCGTGAGCGGATCAGACGACGGGCCTACCGAACACGCGAAGAAGCCAGGCAGGATGTGTTCGACTACATCGAGATTTTCTATAATCCAAAGCGCACGCACGCACGCCCGGAACGGAATGCTGTCGCCCGTCGACTTTTAGCGGCAGCAGAAACTGAAACACGAAGGCGTCTAAGAAACGCGGGGGCATTCATTTGACATGTATTGCTGCCATCCAACACGTCAGAAAAGTTCGATTTCGCGAGCCGGCGCAGGCGTGACATCGCGCTCAAAGACTTCTGCATTACCAAGCATTTTCTGGCGCGCGCGGCCAGTATCGGGCCAGAACTCTACCCTACGCGCTTGAGAACCGCCCAAACTCTGGCTGACACATGTGATACGTTCCTTAGCTAGGAACGCGATTGAGAACTCGCTATTCTTCAAGCCGATGTCCGAGAGGCCGTTGACCATGCGCGCACCACCAAATAGCTTCGCACGTAGCTCACTGCGCTGCGCCCCGTGTTTAATAAGTTCATTGATCAAAAGCTCCATCGCATTCACGCCGAAGCTTGCCGCTTGAAAGGTTGAACCAGTCGTATTCGGCAATAGAAAGTGGTTCATACCACCGACCTGCGCATTTTCATCGTAGAGACAACAGGCGACACAAGAGCCGAGGATCGTTGTAATAGATTGCGCGCCCGTGCCGGCGACGAGAAACTCGCCTTGCGAAATATGGATCGGTCTGTCTGTGGAAACTGCATTCATGTTTCACCTACTTTCCTGACCTTTGCCGGGCTCTGAGCACATCTCCTGAGAATTTCTGGGGCGATCTTTTCTAGGGCCACCGAATAGGACGCCGCGCCAATTTCGAGCGCTGCCCTCGGCATTCCAAAAACAGTCGACGTCTCCTTGTCTTGGGCAAAACAATGTGCTCCGGCTCGGCGCAAGAGCATCATCCCCTCTGCGCCATCTCGGCCCATACCGGTGAGTAAAACGACGACGGCATTCGTAGCCATATCCAGTGCGGATTCGAACAGAATATCCACCGACGGTCGATGTCCGTTTCGCTTCTCGCTTTCAAGCAATGACAGGCAAGGTACTCTGTCATTTTGAACCGTGAGATGCGTCGGGCCACCAGGCGCAAGATAGACTTGCCCCTGTGCGAGAGGGAGGCCCGTTTGGCCAAGCCGCACTCTTGGCGCAATGATACGATCAAGCCGTTCGGCGAAGCTCGCGAGGAAGCTCTCTGGCATGTGCTGCGCTATGAGCGTGGGCGGGCAATTTTCAGGAAATCCCTTCAAGATCGTCTCGAGGGCGTCAACGCCGCCGGTCGAGGACCCGATCAGCACGATTTGACCGGCCCAGTGAAAGTTTCGTGCGGGCCTCACCGCAGCTCGCTCGACCCCACTCTGAGGCAGGCGCGCGTTTGCTGCCGCAAGAAGAATATCTGGAAGCGTCTCAAAACTCTTTTCGAGGTGACCGGACCTCGGCTTTCCCACGCAATCGATCGCACCGAGGGCGAGCGCTTCGATTGCGGCGCGCGATCCGCTATGGGTTTCCGTCGACACCATGACGACAGGCATCGGTCTCAAACGCATGAGACGTTCAAGAAAATCGAGGCCGTTCATCCGCGGCATCTCGACATCGAGCGTGATCACATCCGGCGAAAGCGCTTTAATTTTTTCACGCGCCTCAAACGCGTCCGCCGCTTCGCCGACGACGACTAGGCGCGCGTCGTTTGCCAGACGCGCTCGAATAAGTTGACGCATCGTAGCCGAGTCATCGACGATGAGAACTTTCTTGGCGAGCGGCAATTCGTTTGGCATCGCGTGTCTTTCGTGCGAATTCAAAACTCTTCCCAGTCTTCAGGTGAAAAGGTGGTACCGCGCGGAGCGGTTTCGCCCACCGCTTGCGGAAGTTCACGGCCTCCTTCGCTTGCTTGAACCCCATGTTGATTTTGCGCCAACAGAGTGCTCTCGCCTTCGTTTGACGTCGTCCGCATACTGACTTTGAACTGGGCAGTGATGTCGCGCAGGGATGTCGCATTTGTCATCAGAGCGTGACTGGCTGCGGTCGTTTCTTCGAACATTGCTGCGTTTTGTTGCGTCACCTGGTCCAGCTGATTCACCGCGATATTTATCTCTTTCAGCCCCTCTGCCTGCTCATGGGCACCGCCCGCTATTTCAGAGACACGCGCCGAAATATCGACCACAGCGTCAAGAATTTCCGTGAGCGCACGGCCGGTTTCGCCGACGAGGCCCACGCCTCGGGTCACCTGTTCGCTCGACGCGGTGATCAGGGTGTCGATTTCGCGTGCGGCTTCGGAAGACCGTTGCGCGAGGGCGCGTACTTCTGAAGCGACAACGGCGAAACCGCGGCCCGCTTCACCGGCGCGCGCGGCTTCGACACCAGCGTTGAGCGCAAGTAGGTTGGTCTGGAAGGCAATCTCGTCGATCACGCCGATGATCTTGGAAATCTGCTGTGAGCTGGTTTCGATTTCGCTCATCGCCTGTATGGCCTGCTTGACCACTTCACCAGAGGTTTCCGCGCTGCTGCGGGCTTCTGATACCACCCGATCCGCTTCGGCCACGCCTTGCGCCGAAGTCGTGACAGAGGATGAGAGCTGATCTAGTGCGGCTGCGGTTTCTTCAAGCGTCGCAGCCTGTTGCTCCGTTCTCCGGCTGAGGTCGTCAGAAGCAGAGGCGATTTCACTGGCCTCAGTGTCGATCGCCGCAGCGTTGTCGATGACCGAGAGGATCGCTGCCGCAAGGTTTTGCGCCGCAGCGTTGAAATCGTTGCGCAACGCCTCGTATTCCTCCGAGAACTCCGTGTCGAGCGTCAGGCTCAGGTCGCCGCGCGACAGGGCCGCAAGGCCGAGTTGAAGCGTCTCGACGACGGACTTTTGAGCCTCGAGCATTTTGAGATTTCGCTGTTGTGCGGAGGCAAGCGCGGCTTCCGCGACGGTCACGTCACTGGCCATGAGCACGATCTTCATCAAGCGCCCTGCTTTATCCGAGATCGGATTGAGCGAACCGTCAAGCAGAAAGGTATTGCCCTGTGGGTCCTTTATCGAAAAGCGGGCTGTGACGGGCTCACCGGCGGCAATCGCGGGCCAAAGATCACTTCCATCAACCGTGCTTAGCCAGTCCTTCAGAGGGGCCCCCACGAGGTCTGGTGCCTGAGCGCCGAGGAGCGATTGCAGATTTGCGTTCATCCGAACGACCATCCCGGCAGGATTGGCCTCGCAAAAGAGCTGACCTCGCTCGATGGCCGCGATGAGGGCATCCTTCATCCGTCGCTCCGTCACGTCACGCCACTCGACCACGAACCCCGCCTGATTGCCCTGCCCATCGACGAATTCGGTGACGTCGACGCCAAAACGACCCTCGCCAACCTTGATATCGACATGAAGGGGCAATTGAGTTGGATCCCCAAGCAACGCACGAGCATGTCCCCGATTGGCGTGAAAATCATCCATCGAGCGGCCCACAAGATTCTTGGGGTCAAGGTCAGGACTGACAACGAGAAACTCGTCGATCCGCGACTCGACCAGATCGACGAGCGCGCGATTGACATGGGTGATACGGAAGTCGCGATCGACGATCATCAGGGCGGCGGAGGCGTTGGCATAGGCTGCGCCCTGGCGCGTGGCCTCGCGTTTGATCCCTTCAGACTGATCAAGCTCGTCGCGCAGGTTGCTCAGCGCGGAGGCGATTGCGCCGACTTCGTCGCCACGGCGAGTCTGTGCGATCTCGCTCGCGTAATCGCCTCCGCTGATCTTGCGAATGGATTTTTCCAGGCCCTTGAGAGGGCTGGAAACGGATCGTGCCATCCAGGCAGAAAGGGCCGCCAATAGAAGGATGAGCCAAGACGCGTTGAATAGCATCGCACGGGCAAGTGACGTGGCAGGAGCGAACAGCTCTGCACGGTCTTGCTCGACGACCGCCCAATAGGGCTGATCGAATAGAGTGACCTTTTGGGTTCTCTCGATCGCTGGGTGCCCCTGCAAAGAGATCACCTCTTCTTGCGCCTGTTCCACAGCACTCACGGTAGCCGCGGGCAAAACCTCCCCCGGTTTTGGAGCGCTGGCCGGAAAGCGCAAATCGCTCATCAGCCTCCCTTTCTCGTCAATCAGGAAACCTTCACCGGTCTCGCCGATACCGCGCGCGTTGGCCATGATCCCCCCGAGTTCGGCCATCGGCTTTCGCAAGACAACAGCACCGAGCTTGAGACCATTTCCGCTTCGCACGGGGCGTGCGGCGAAGAACCGACCCTTGGCAAACTCGAAATGCGGGGGCGAAACGGCGACGGTATCGGCCGCCACCATGCCCGTCGGCGCGCTCAACCAATCCAGCGCAGCGGTCGCGGCCTCGATCAGCCCCGCCGGTTCATCCGCAAGCGCGTGACCAATCGCGCTGTGATCACGCGCGGCAAATACAATGCGACCGTCACGATCGATAAGATAGAAATCGCTCAGGCCATTCTCGGCCAAAATTTGATCGATGGCGGGTCCATAGCGGTCGAGTAGCAGGCGGTAGTCCCGGAGCGGGCCGCTCACCTCGCCCTCGGACGCACCGGCCTCTGCGGCCCCGGTCCGCAGGCTTTCGATGGCGGGAGGATCGAGCCGGTTGAGGCTCTTGGTGAAATCGTAAAGCGCCCGCGCCGTGTCGGGATTCGCGGCGATCGTGCGGGTATTGGAGGCCAGTGTCTGCGCCCAGTCCTCCGCGAGGGCGACGCGCGCGGCCAGCGTTCGCGAGAGCCGCTGCGTCCCTTCGCTTTCCAACAGTCCGTAGGCGGTACGATAGGCTGAAATTCCCATGATGGTCAGCGCGACCATGGCAATCGCCACCAGCATCAGCGGCAATTTCAGTCCAAGTTTCAGATTGTCGAGAAAGCGCATCAACGTCCTCCGGCGAACAGCGACAACGACCCGACCTATCGGGGCAACCGCGTTCACCATCGGGCGAAGAGTTGAAGATTCCTCTAATTTCCGGAAATTTCCCGCACGCTGGCCCCCAAGTGGCTCAGACGCCAAGCAGCGCGGCGCGCAAAAGTCCCGATCTGCGGCGGAATTCCGACAGCGCCAGCGCGCCCGGTGCCAGCGGGTCTTCTATTTCGCGCGCGCGCGCGAGCAGCGCCCGGGCCTGCCATCCCGGTAGGAGTGCCGCCTTGGCCGGTCCCAGACGCAGCTTGCGGGCGGGCTCCAGTCGCGCTTGGCCTTCCGCCGCGAGCTGATGCAGCGTTGCAATGTCCGGCGTGGCAAGGGGGGGACGGCCCCGCGCGGCGAGATCGGACCAAGCCTGCAGGAGCGCCGCAAGACCGGCGCCGGCACCGAAACTGCGCACGGTGATTTCCGCGTCTTCGGGCGCGCCAAGGGCTTCGGCGGCGGCCCAGTAAAGCGCGCCGGAAGTCTGATCGAGATAGGCCCAAAGGCTTGAAATATCGTCGAAAGGATCGGGCCAGCAATCGGCACGACGGGCTTCGGCCGCGGCAATCAAATGGCGCGCGGGTTGTGCCACCGAGACAAGCGCCGGGCCGATCTCATGCGGCGGTTCGCGGCCCTCGGACAGAGCCTCCAGCGCATCGACCCACCATTGCAGGCGCATCTCGGCGACCATCGGCTCTGACGACGCCCAGGGCGCACGCGCGATTTCCAGATTGGCGGCGTAGAGCGGCCAGAGGCGGTCACGCAGCTCCGCAGGCGCAGCCATCGTGGCGGCGAACCGGTCGGGATCGCCCTGACGCACGGCCTCGGCTGCCGCTTGAAGAGACGCGGCCAGATCGCTCATGCCGGTTTCGCCCCGTCGCGCATCAGCTTCCAGATCATCGCGTCGAGCAGCGCCTCGAAACTCGCGTCCACTATGTTCGGCGACACGCCCACGGTCGACCAGCGCTGGCCCGCATCGTCTTCGCTGTCGATGATGACGCGGGTGACGGCCTCGGTGCCGCCTTGCGTGATACGGACGCGGAAATCGACCAGTTTCATGTCGTCGATCAGGCTCTGATAGGGGCCGAGATCCTTCGACAGCGCTTTCGAGAGCGCATTCACCGGGCCGCGGTCGTGGCCCTGCTCGTCCATGCTTTCCGAGACAGAAAGCATCTTCTTCCCGCCGACTTTGACCACCACGACCGCCTCGGAAATCGAGACCATCTTGTCGTAGCGGTTCTTGCGCCGCTCCACCGTGACCTTGTAGCGCTTCACCTCGAAGAACTTCGGCAATTGCCCCAGCTCGGCCCGCGCGAGCAGTTCGAAACTCGCTTGCGCCCCGTCATAGGCATAGCCCTGATCTTCGCGCTCCTTGATCAGATCGAGGATGCGGGCGAGGCGCGGATCGTCCTTCGCGACCTCGATCCCCATGCCCTTGAGCCGCGCGCGCAGGTTCGACTGGCCCGCCTGATTGGACATCGGGATGAGGCGCGTGTTCCCCACCACGGCGGGATCGATATGCTCGTAAGTGTCTGGATTTTTTAGGATCGCCGAGGCATGCAGCCCCGCCTTATGGGTGAAGGCCGAGGCACCCACATAGGGCGCGGAGCGCAGCGGCACCCGGTTCAGGATATCGTCGAGCTTTCGCGAGAGCTTGGTGATGTCGCGCAGGCTTTCGGGCGCGATCCCGATGTCGAGCGTCGAGGCGTAGGGCTCTTTCAGCAGAAGCGTCGGGATCAGCGTGATCAGATTCGCATTGCCGCAGCGCTCGCCGAGACCGTTGAGCGTGCCCTGAATCTGGCGCGCACCGGCCTCGATGGCCGCGAGGCTGCCTGCCACGGCGTTGCCGGTGTCGTCATGGCAATGGATGCCGAGACGGTCGCCGGGAATGCCCGCCGCGATCACCGCTTCAACGATCTTGCCGATCTCGCCCGGCAGCGTGCCGCCATTGGTGTCGCACAGAACGATCCAGCGCGCGCCGGCCTCATAGGCCGCGCGGCAGCACTCCAGCGCATAGTCGGGGTTCGCCTTGTAGCCGTCGAAGAAATGCTCGGCGTCGAACAGCGCCTCGCGACCTTGCGCCACCATATGCGCAACCGAGGCGCGGATATTCTCGAGGTTTTCCTCCAGCGTGATCCCGAGCGCGGTGGTTACGTGGTAGTCATGCGTCTTGCCGACGAGGCAGACCGCGGGCGTATTCGCGTTCATCACGCCTGCCAGCACGTCGTCATTCGCGGCCGAGCGCCCTGCCCGCTTGGTCATCCCGAATGCGGTGAACGTCGCGCGCGTCTCGGGCCGCGCATCGAAGAAATCGCTGTCGGTCGGGTTCGCCCCGGGCCAGCCGCCTTCGATATAGTCGATGCCGATCGCGTCGAGCGCCTTGGCGATCTCGATCTTCTCCGGCACCGAGAATTGGACGCCCGCCGATTGCTGCCCGTCACGCAGGGTCGTGTCGTAGAGATAGAGGCGTTGTTTGGTCATTGGTTGCCTCCGTCGAGGTTACGTTCCGCCTGGCGGCACGCCGGGCCGCGCCCGACCCGCCCCCCAGGGCGGGCGCGATTGCGCCCTCCCTCGGGTCCGGCGCGCCCCTTGTTACTGTAACCGCGCACCATCACAGGCCCTCCAGCTTGGCGGGGTCGAAGTCCGGACCGGGCAGCAATTCCACCCCGGCCTTCGACATGCGGACCTCGACGCCTGCGGCGACGAGCGCCTGTTTCATTGCATCGACCGGCGCGAAATCTTTGGTTTCCATGGCATTCGCACGCAAAGCCGCGAGCTTGTCTGCGAGGTAGAAAAGCCCATCTTCTTGCGCCCGAAGCACATTGATTCGAATTTGAAGATCATCGAGAGAAATTAAACCAATAAAATCTATCGCTCGCGCCATCTCATCGACCGTGTTCTTCGAAGCGGCTAACTTCTCGATCGCAATCAAAGCAGCATAAGTATTGAGATCGTGAGCCAAAGCCTCAATGACACTAGCGGGCGGCGGCAATTGACGCGCGCGCTCAAAATCACAAAACATTTCCGCGCGCCTTACGAAATGAGCGATCCGATTAGCTGCGTCAGAAGCTTTAAGAGCCGTCCAATCCATCGGCTTCGTATAATGCGTCTGCAGGAACACGAAGCGGATCACCTCGCCCGGAATACCCTTCTCGCCATCGTGGCCGTCGAGCAGATCGCGCACGGTGAAGAAATTGCCCAGGGACTTGGACATCTTCTTGCCCTCGACCTGCAGCATCTCGTTATGCAGCCAGTAATTCGCGAAGGAGCCCTCGGGATGGGCGCAACAGCTTTGCGCGATCTCGTTCTCGTGGTGCGGGAATTGCAGGTCTATGCCGCCGCCATGGATGTCGAACGACGCACCGAGCAGCTCGTAAGACATGGCCGAGCACTCGATATGCCAGCCCGGACGACCCCGGCCCCACGGGCTCTCCCAGCCCGGCAGCCCCTCGTCGGAAGGCTTCCAGAGCACGAAATCCATCGGGTCTTCCTTGAAGGGCGCGACCTCGACACGAGCACCCGCCATCATGTCGTCGACCGTCCGACCGGACAGCGCGCCGTAATCCTTGTAGCTGCGCACCCGGAACAAAACATGCCCCTCGGCGGCATAGGCGTGACCATCTTCGATCAGCGTCTCGATCATCGCGATCATCGCGCCGATGTAGTCGGTCGCGCGCGGTTCCTGATCGGGACGCAAGGCGCCGAGCGCATCCATGTCGGCATGATACCAGCCGATGGTTTCCTCGGTCCGCGCGCGGATCAGCTCTTCCAGCGACCCTTCGGCCCCGGCTTCCTTGCGCGCGAGCGCCGTCGCGTTGATCTTGTCATCCACATCCGTAAAATTGCGCACATAGGTGACGTGCTCCGGTCCGTAGACATGGCGCAGCAACCGGTAGAGCACATCGAACACCACCACCGGGCGGGCGTTGCCGAGATGCGCGCGGTCGTAAACGGTCGGGCCGCAGAGATACATCCGCACGTTGTCGGCATCGATCGGACGAAAATCCTCGACTTTCCGGGTCAGGGAATTGCGCAAACGGATCTGGGTCATGTGTCCTCGCAAAGGGTCGGCGGCACCTGCCGGCGGGCTTACAAGGTCATGAGAAATTTGGAAAGAGAAGACCAGCCCGCGTGACGTATGTCAGCGGATAATGCAGCAGATGATGATGGTCTTCGTGGTCATGGCGGTAGCATAGGACGCAGCGCGCCCGAAGGTCCAGAGCAAAAACGACCGGGTGCAACGTCATAGAAAAAGGCGGCCGGAGCCGCCTTCTAAATGTTTTCCGATCAATGCCTTACAGGCCGCTCTTCACTTGATTTCGACGTCGTCCATCGCCTCGACGATCATCAGGTCACGCTCGGATGCGCCTTTGGCATGGGCGAGCGCCGCCTGATACTCGTCGGAGTAGTAGCAGGTCTCGGCCGCTTCCAGCGACGGGAACCATGCGACGACGTTGCGCGCGCGGTCATTGCCTTCGAGCTGCACATAGCGCGCGCCACGGGCGAGGAAGCGCCCGCCATGTTTCGCGATCGCGGGGCCCGCGCCCTCGGCGTATTTGCCATAGGCCTCGTCGTCGAGCACCTTCACATGGGCGATCCAGAATGCGCCTGCCATTACAATCCCTCCAAAACAGTTTTCACGGCCGCAATGGCCTCATCGGCTTTCGACGGATCGGCCCCGCCGGCTTGCGCCATATCGGGACGACCGCCGCCGCCTTTGCCGCCAAGCGCCTGCGCTGCGGCTTTCACCAGATCGACCGCGCTGACACGCTCGGTCAGGTCCTTGGTCACGCCAGCCGCCACGGCCGCCTTGCCGCCCGCATCGGCCACCACGAGGATCACGCCAGAGCCGACATTCTCCTTCAGCTCGTCCACGATTCCGGGAAGGTCCTTGCCGGTCACACCGGACACGACTTGAGGAACGAACTTCAAGCCGTTGATTTCGCGGATCTCCGGACCACCGGAGGCACCGCCGCCCATCGCGAGTTCGCGACGCAGCTGCGCGATCTCATTGGCCTGCGCCTTGCGCTCGTCGAGGATCGCCTGCAGACGTCCGAGCAGATCGGCCTCGGAGGTTTTCACCAGCCCTTCGATCTCGCCCAGCAGCTTGTCACGGCGGCGCAGTTCGGCCATCGCGATATCACCAGTCAGCGCCTCGATCCGACGCACGCCCGACGAGGACGCGCTTTCGCCGGTCAGGACGAAGGTGCCGATATCGCCGGTCCGCTTCACATGGGTGCCGCCGCAAAGTTCGAGCGAATAGACATTCCCGTTCGTGCCTTTGCCGGAATTGGCCAGCTCGCCCATCGAGACGACACGGACCTCATCGCCGTATTTCTCGCCGAACAGCGCCTGCGCGCCCAGATCGCGCGCGTCATCCGGCGTCATGATCCGAGTATCGACCTGCGTGTTTTGGCGAATGAATTCATTCACTTCGCGTTCGATCTTCGCGACTTCCTCAGCCGAGAGCGCCTTGTTGTGCGAGAAGTCGAAGCGCAGACGGTCCTCGGCATTGAGCGAGCCGCGTTGGGCCACGTGATCACCCAACGTGCGGCGCAGCGCCTCGTGCAGCAGGTGCGTGGCCGAGTGGTTCGCGCGGATCGCGCTGCGGCGGGCGTGATCGACTTCGAGCTTCGCGCCCTGCCCCTTGGCAATCTCGCCCTCGGTGACGCGCGCGAAATGGATGAAGACACCTGCGACTTTCTTGGTGTCGGTGACTTCGGCTTTACCCGTCTCGGTCACGATCCACCCGCGATCGCCGACCTGACCGCCGCTTTCGGCGTAGAACGGGGTCTGGTTGACCACGATCTGCACTTCGCCGTTCGCTTTGCCAATCTCGGCCCCGTCGGTCACGAGCGCGGTGATCTGACCTTCGGCGGTCTCGGTGTCGTAGCCGAGGAATTCGGTCGCGCCGAGCTTTTCGGACAGGTCGAACCAGATAGCGGCATTGGCCGCCTCGCCGGTCCCGGACCAGCTGGCGCGCGCTTTGGCCTTCTGCTCTTCCATCGCGGCGTCGAACCCTTCGGTATCGACTTCGCGCTCACGTTCGCGCAGCGCATCCTGCGTCAGGTCGAGCGGGAACCCGAACGTGTCATAGAGTTTGAATGCAGTCTCACCCGGTAGCCTCTCCCCTTCGGGCAGGTCCACAAGCGCCTCGTCGAGCAGTTTGAGGCCGCGATCGAGCGTGGTCTTGAAGCGGGTTTCCTCGCCCAGAAGCGTCTCTTCGATCAGCGCCTGCGCGCGGCCAAGCTCGGGGTAAGCCACCCCCATCTCGCGGATCAGCGACGGCACGAGACGGTGCATCACCGGGTCTTTCGCGCCCAGCAGGTGCGCGTGACGCATCGCCCGGCGCATGATCCGGCGCAGGACGTAGCCACGCCCATCCGCCGAGGGCATCACGCCATCCGCGATCAGGAACGAGGTCGACCGCAGGTGATCCGCGATCACACGGTGATGCACGTTGCCCGGCCCGTCCGGCGCACCATCGGTCGCGTTGGCCGAAGCCTCGATCAGGTGGCGCATCAGGTCGGTGTCATAGTTGTCGTGCTTGCCCTGCAGCAGCGCGCCGATCCGCTCGAGCCCCATGCCCGTGTCGATCGACTGCATGTCGAGCGCGCGCATCGAGCCGTCCTCGAACTGCTCGTTCTGCATGAAAACGAGATTCCAGATCTCGATGAACCGGTCGCCATCTTCCTCGGGCGAGCCGGGCGGGCCGCCCCAGATATGATCGCCGTGATCGAAGAAAATCTCGGTGCAGGGACCGCAGGGACCGGTCGGGCCCATTTGCCAGAAGTTGTCCGAGGTCGGGATACGGATAATCTTCTCGTCGGGCAGGCCTGCGACCTTCTTCCAGATATTCGCCGCCTCGTCATCGGTGTGGTAGACTGTGACCAGCAGCTTGTCCTTCGGAATGTCGAAATCCTTGGTCAGCAGCTCCCAGGCGAACGGGATCGCGTCTTCCTTGAAATAATCCCCGAAGGAGAAATTCCCCAGCATCTCGAAGAACGTATGGTGGCGCGCGGTGTAGCCGACATTGTCGAGATCGTTGTGCTTGCCGCCGGCGCGCACGCATTTCTGCGCGGTCGTTGCGCGGTTGTACTCGCGCTTCTCCACCCCGGTGAAGCAGTTCTTGAACTGCACCATGCCGGAATTGGTGAACATCAGCGTCGGGTCGTTGCGCGGAACGAGGGGCGAGCTGTCAACGACGCGGTGGTCGTTACGCTCAAAGTAATTAAGGAAAGTGGAGCGGATTTCGTTAAGGCTGGGCATATCGTCCTGTCTCGCCTGATCGGGCATGTTCGCACCCGTTTAACGCCGCCCCTTGCCCCTGTCCAGCAATCGCAAAAAGGCCGGGAGACGACGCTCCCGGCCTTTGCATGAATTTGCGGTGACGATCAGTCTTCGGTCAGCGCGTCATCTTCGGACATTTTGTCGAATTCGAGCCCGTGGCTGGCGCGAATCTTGTCTTCGATCTCATAGGCGACATCGGGGTGTTCGCGCAGGAAAGTCTTCGCGTTTTCACGGCCTTGGCCGATGCGTTCGTCCCCGTAGGAATACCAGGCGCCAGCCTTGTCGACGACCCCGGCCTTGACGCCCAGATCAACCAGCTCGCCCATCTTCGAGATGCCCTCGCCATACATGATATCGAACTCGACCTGCTTGAACGGCGGGGCCACCTTGTTCTTCACCACTTTCACGCGGGTCTGGTTGCCCACCACCTCATCGCGATCCTTGATCGAGCCGATGCGGCGGATGTCGAGGCGCACGGAGGCGTAGAATTTCAGCGCGTTGCCGCCCGACGTCGTCTCCGGCGAACCGAACATCACGCCAATCTTCATCCGGATCTGGTTAATGAAGATCACCATGCAATTCGAACGCCCGATCGAGGCGGTCAGCTTGCGCATCGCCTGGCTCATCAGGCGGGCCTGCGCACCCACGGTGTGATCGCCCATATCGCCTTCGATTTCGGCCTTCGGCGTCAGCGCCGCGACCGAGTCGACCACGACGAGGCTGACCGCGCCGGAACGCACCAGCGTGTCGACGATTTCCAGCGCCTGCTCGCCTGCGTCGGGCTGCGAGATCAGCAACTCGTCGAGATCGACGCCAAGCTTGCGCGCATATTGCGGATCAAGCGCGTGTTCAGCGTCGACGAAGGCGCAGACGCCGCCCTTCTTCTGCTCTTCCGCGATCGCGTGCAGCGTCAGCGTCGTCTTGCCCGAGCTTTCCGGGCCATAGATCTCGACGATCCGGCCTTTCGGCAGTCCGCCGATGCCAAGCGCGATATCGAGGCCCAGCGAACCGGTCGAGGTCGCTTCGATTTCCCGCGCGGGCGTGTCGCCGCCGAGCTTCATGATCGAGCCTTTGCCGAATTGCCGCTCGATCTGCGCCAGCGCCGAGTCGAGCGCCTTTTGCTTGTCTGCCTTGGGAGATTTATCCATATCGAAAAGCTTCGCTACTGCCATTTGTCCGCTTCCTTATTTCACAGCGACGGCTGGTCGGCAATGCGACGCCCTCGCGCGGATGTTCACCTCATGTTCTGATCGCACTATGCGCACAGAACGTGAACATTACAACAAAATTTTCCACAACTCACTGAACCGCCAATTCGGTTAAGAAACGGTTTACCCGCGTCGGCCGAATGATTATCACCGGCTCAGTTAGGAGCTGACCCGCCAAGATGCTGATTTTCTGGAAACAAAAACTCGTTTTTCTCGCCACGCCCAAGGCAGGTTCCTCTGCGGTCGAGACAGCGCTGGAGTCGCTGGCCGACGTCGCACTGACCCGTCCGGCTGTTCTCAAACACGCCTCGGCCCGCGATTTCCAGGATCATCTTGCGCCGTTGCTGTCGTCGAAGACCGAGGCCAGTTTCACCACGGTCGCGCTGATGCGTGAGCCGCTCGACTGGTTGCGGTCGCTCTATCGCTTTCGGCTACGCGATTTGATCGAGGAGAGCGACATTTCAGCCGGCTATTCCTTCGAACAGTTCGCGCGCGATTACATCGAGGACCCGCGCGCAGGCTTCAGCGATGTGCCCAGTCAGGCCGCGTTCCTTTGTGATGATGCGGGCACGCCGCTGGTGGACCGGATTTTTCCCTATGAACGGATCGAGGATTTCGTGCATTTTCTCGAAGATGAACTCGGCTTCGCAATCACCCTGCCCCGCGTAAACGTCCCCCCGGCGGTCGAGACCGGGCTCGCGCCCGAGACCGAGGCTGCGCTGCGGGTCGCGATGCAGGACGATCTTGCGCTCTATGATCGGGTCACCCGCGCCTTAGCGTGAGAGCAAGTCCTGCACCGTCGCGGTCAACTCGCTCAGCGAGAACGGTTTCGGCAGGAAGACCGAATCCGGTACGGGGGAAGTTCCGTTCTGGAACACTTCCTCTGCATAGCCCGACATGAAGACCGTGCGCGTGCCCGGCCGCGCCTCGAGCGCGCGGCTGACCCAGCTTGGCCCATCGAGCCCGGGCATGATTACGTCGGTGACGAAGATATCGACCTGCAAATCCGCATCTTCGAGCAGTTCCAGCGCCTCTTCCGCGCTCTCGGCCTCCAGCACGGTGTAGCCGCACAGCTTGAGCGCGCGCGCGGCGAAGGCGCGAACCGGGGGCTCGTCCTCGACCAGAAGCACGGTTGCCTCGGCGGCAATGGCCCGGTTCACCTTTGTCGCGAGCGGCGCACCCTCCGCTTTGGGCACGACTGCAGCCGTCCTAGGGTCGCGCGGGGCAGTTCGCGCCTCCGCCGCATCGCCGTCGGCGCGCGGCGTATCGCTTTCGTCACCAGCGTCATAGGCGGGCAAAAGGATCGTGAAACTCGTTCCTGTCCCGATGACGGAATCACAGAAGATATACCCGCCGGTTTGTTTCACGATGCCGTAGGCCGTAGAAAGACCCAGCCCCGTGCCCTCGCCAGTGCGTTTGGTGGTGAAGAAGGGCTCGAAAATCTTGCTTAATTTATCGGCCGCGATACCGGTACCGGTATCGGTGACCTTGATCGCAACATAGTCGCCTTTGGGCACCGCCACGCGGTCGCGGGTGCGGTTTTCAGCAAGGTGCACCGCGTCGGTCTCGATCCGGATCTCGCCCCCGCCGGGCATCGCGTCGCGGGCGTTCACCACGAGGTTCATGATGACTTGTTCGAGCTGCCGTTTGTCCGCGCGGACCCGTCCGGGATCGCTTTCGTGCTTGACGCTTAGCGCGACCTTCTCGCCAACCAGCCGGTTGAGCAGATGGGTCAGATCGGAAAGCGTGTCGCGCAGATCAAGGATCTCAGGCTTCAGCGTCTGCTTGCGCGAGAAGGCTAGCAATTGTCCCACCAGTGCGGCCGCGCGATTGGCATTCTGGCTGATCTGATCGAGATCGGCATAGTCTCCATCGCCCTTGTCGTGGCGCAGCATCAGCAGGTCGCAATGACCCGAAATCGCGGTGAGCAGGTTGTTGAAATCATGCGCGACACCGCCTGCCAGCTGACCGATCGCCTGCATCTTCTGGCTTTGCACGAATTGCGCTTCGAGCGTCTTGAGCTGCGTCGCGTCGGACAGCACGGCGAGCAGCCCCGCACGCCCGTTTTCCACGATCCGCGAGAGTGTGACCTGAAGAAAGACCTCCTTGTCGCCGCGCCGAGCGCGTAGCACCTCGGGACGGCCATCGGCGCGGCCTGCGAGCGCGTCGTTCACCCAATCCGAGACTGGCCGCCCGAGCCCTTCGAGGAGGTCGGCAAGGCGGGTCTGAGGCTCGATCCCGCCAAGGAGGCCACGCGCGGCACGATTGGCTGCGCGCACCCGACCATGGGCCGACAGGCGCAACATAGCGACCGGCAGCGCCTCGAAATTCGCGCCTTCTTCGGCAGAGCGCGGCCCACCGATCGGCAGCAGATAAACCTCGGATCGGCCGCCCACGCCTTCAAGCTGGGCCACGACCGCGGTAACGGGGCCGTCCTCTCCCTTGATCTCGTGCTCTTCGCCCGAGCGCAGCGGCAGATCGGTGAAGATGCGATCGAGGGAGCGCACCCGCTCCCCCACGAGCCGCCGCAGCGCCTCGTTCATGAACAGAATCGTGCCGCCCTTGGAGACGGTAAGCATCGGCAGGCTGATCGTTTCCGCACCACGCCCGCCAATCGCCCGTTCGGCCATATCCTCGAGCCGCCAGAGAAAATCGCCAGAGCCGATACGGTGCACGGAGAGCCGCAGATGGCCGCGCCGGGTCACTAGATCCTCGCGCGCGGCCCCCGTCGCCTCTGCCTTGCTTTGCAGGCGGCGCAACACCGCGCCCGGATCGGCGAAGAGTTCCGCCAGGGTCCGCGCCAAGCCCTGCCCGCCGCGCGAGCCGAACCGCTCCACGGCGGCGCGGTTCTGATAGCCGATCTCGCCCTCGGGATCCGTGGTAAAACTCGGCGCGGCGTCATGGGCGATGAAATTCGCGAGCGTTTCCTGCTGTCGTGAGCGCCGCCTTCGGTCCTGCGCCAAGGCCAGTCGCAGCCAAGCGGCCGTGATCACGAGCGTCCCCGCGACAGAGAACATGGCCCAGGTCACCACCTCATCGGGCATCACGAAGGCAATCGCCGCCGCAATTCCCGCTGCAAGCAGCAAATAGACCGCACCCGGCGCCAGCGCCGCCATCGTCTTCGAGAGTGGCTGCAGCATCAATTCGTTCCGCCCCACGCTCGCCTCCCTGCCTGACAGATCGGCCCCATAGCGCGGTAAAATAATTAAAACCCAATTAACGCGACTAGACTTTCAACTGACGATTGAGTCAATCACGCAGCCGTGATCCGGGCGGCAAAAGTGGCAGAAAAATCAGAGCTGGAGCTGGGCGACGAAAAACCCGTCGCCACCGGAGAGCGGCGTGAATTGCCGCTGCGACACGAGCTCGCAGCCGTGACGCGTCACGAAATCGGTGATCTGCGCGCCATTCTCGACCGAAAGAAGCGAGCACGTCATGTAGACCAATCGTCCGCCCGGAGCGACGAGGTCGCGGGCGACGTCGAGAATTTCGCTCTGCAGGGCGACGAGTTCGGTCAGACGGGCGGCACTCAGACGCCATTTCGCATCCGGCGTGCGGCGCCAGGTCCCCGAACCCGAACAGGGCGCATCGACCAAGACGAGGTCATAGCCCGTCCCCGGATCGCCCGGCGCACGCATGGCCACTTCCGTCCCGGCCCGTTGCGCACGGACGGGCAGATCGCGCATCCGCCCCGCATCAATGTCATGCGCCGCGATCTTGGCCCCGGGACAGGCCGCGGCCAGCGCCAGCGCCTTGCCCCCGCCACCCGCGCAATAATCGAGCACGCGTTGACCCGCCGCGATCGGGACGGACGCGATTGCCGCTTGCGACGCCGCATCCTGCAACTCCACCAGACCGTTCGTGTAAGCCTCAGCCTGCTGAATGCGCCGCGCGCCCTCGCCAAGCTCCAGCGCGGTCTCTGCGAGCGGATGCGGGAACGCCTCGATCCCGTCCTTCGCGAGCGCCGCGATCGCCTCGGCACGGTCCGCTTTCGCAATATTGACGCGCAAGAAGACCGGCGCGCGGGCGCGCATCGCCTCGGAAATCTCGCCAAAGTCGGGCCCAAGATCGGCGGCAAGCTGGTCGCGCAGCCAATCGGGCCAGTCCAATTGCGCAATAGCGTCGGGCAAAGGCTCGGACAGGGCCGCGCGCTCCTCTTCCGTGAGAGGCGCGGGCGCAAAGCCCTCGCCCGTGAAGATCGTTACGGGATCGGTGCCCTGCAAGCGGAGCAGCCCGGCGACCAAGGCGCGTCCCTGCGCCCCGCCCCCGGCAAGCGCGGCACTGGCCTTGCAGCGCAACACATCGAAGACGTGATCGCGGATCGCCGCGCGGTCCTTGGAACCCGCGAACCGGTGGCCGCGCGCCCAATTGGTCAGCGCACGCTCAGCCACCTCGCCCGTCTGGATGCGGTCGAGAATATCGATGGCGGCGGCATAGCGCGCGGCGGGCGTCATGGGCGAGCTCCGAATTATGCTGTGGTCTGGGGGCGTTGTAGGCGGCGCCGGGGACCGGCGCAACGTCGCGCTGCAAAGACCGCAGCCCGAAGCATCGCGCGCCCAAATGTGTCGATTCCGATCAATTTCAGCCCCATTTTCGCAATTTCGCCATATTTACGCCGCGGTAGTTTCGCTTTTTGCAACTGGAGATAGTTAATCAACCGTTTTCAACCATGGGGCGTCCTGTCTTGAAGCGTTTAAAGAGTTTCTTCTCCGCCGAAGACGGCGCCACAACGATCGAAGCATTGCTCTGGCTGCCGTTGTTTATCGGGATGCTCGCCGCGACCGTCGACGTTTCCCTCATCTTCAACGCACAGTCACGGATCCTCGGTATCGTGCAGGATGTCGATCGCGCCTACTCGGTCGGGCGGTTCGAGAATGACGAGGACACGATGGCGCGTCTGCGCGCCCTGCTGCCCTATGACGAAAATACATACACGGTCGACACGCAAGTCACCGACGGGATCATCGAGACCCGCGTCACGATCCCGATGTCCGAACTCGTCGCTACAGGTCTTTTCACCAGAGTTCTCAACATGGACCTCACGGTCCACGACTACCGCTACATGGAGTCCTGACATGAACCGCGTAACGATTACCGATTTTACCGCTGAAGAAGATGGCATGATCACGCAGCTTTCGCTGTTCTGGACGATCCTGTTCCTCGCTGTCGGCAGTCTCGCGCTCGACGTCTCGAACGGCTATCGCAATCGGGTGGTGATGCAGGACGCGGCCGATGCAGCGGCGCTCGGTGCGATGTACCTCTCATCCGACCCGCTGATCACCAAAGACGAGGCGAAGACCCGTGCGGCCCAGCTGGCGCATTCCAACCTCGCCTCCGATGACGGGACTTCGGTGATCACCAAAGACGACGTGACCTTCGGCTATTACGATGCGACCAATCACCGCTTCGTCACGGATTACGCCGAAGACCTCGATCTGAGCCCGGCCGTCCGCGTGATGGCCCATCGCACGACCGAGCGTGCGAACGCCGCACCCACCTTCTTCGGCAAGGTGATCGGTCAGGACGGTTGGCAAATCAACACCGGCGCCGTGGCCGAAGCCTATCAGCCCGCCTGCCTCACCGAAGGTCTGGCCGCAAAAGGCGTGATCGACCTGCAATCGGGCAACAGCTTCGCTTCGGGCTTCTGCCTCTATGCGGCGCAATATGTTTCGCTCAATCAGAACAACCTCTTCGAGAGCGGCGCGATCGTGTCGATGCCCGACACCAGCAAGCTCGACATTCCCGCCTCGGGCTTCACGAAGAATGACGGGCTGCAAGAGGCGCTGCGCACCTCCTTCTACAAGCTGCGCGTGCTCGACCGGATTCCGAAAATCATCCAGTCCATGCGGGACGGCACCGGCTACTTGCCGGCCTATATCACGAACAGAACCCCGACGGTCCTTACCGGAACGAAGCTTGAAACTACCGATTTCACCCCCGGCAATCTCTATGTGCTCGACTGCAATTCGAGCGTGACGATCTCGGTGCCGAGCAAGGTCGACGACACTGTGACGACCGATCCCGCCGTGATCTCGGAAGTCGCTGTGATCGCGGATTGCCCGGTGAAATTCGGCAATGGCGTTGCACTCGAAAACGCGATCTTCGCGAACACCTCGACCGACGATCGTAGCTTCTCGGCTCCGCAGGGGCTGCGCATTGGGCGCGATGACAATTGCGCACCTGACGGCGGCGCGAAACTGATCACTATGGGCGGTGTCTCCTCGGCAGCGAAAATCTCGTTCTTCGGCGGCCAGATCCTCGCGGTGAAGGATGTGAGCTTCTCGGCGCAGGCCGACGGGATCGAAGGCGTCGCGATTGTCTCCGGCGGCAAGATCGACGGCACCTCCAATTCGCGTTTCGGTCATTGCGATACTGGAATGGAAGGCAATATCGAGATGAGCTACTTCCGTCTGCGGATGTAACCGGCTTGCGGCGGATCGCCAGACGCGCAAAGCGCGATTGAAACGATCTGCCCAAGATGGGATAGGAGAGGCTAGGCTATCGCCGCTCCTGTCTCACCCGCTCCGAGGTCGCCATGCAAGATCGCGCCGCTTCCGCGCAACCGCACGCCCTGCCGCGCGTCGTCGCAATCGGTTTCAACAAATGCGGCACGCGCTCGCTGGCAGAGTTGTTCCGCGCCGCGGGTCACCCCACCGTTCACCACAAGATCCGCGAAGGCCGCCCGGTGCCGCGCCGCATCGGCCGGGTGATGCGCGAGAACCTCGCCGCCGGGCGCAAGGTCTTCACCAGCGCCGAGGATTTCACCTTCTATTGCGACCTGATCTACAGTGACGGCACCGTGACCTGGGAAGGTGCAACGGCGTTCCGCGAGATCCTGCGCGACTATCCGGACACGATCCTGCTGTTGAACTTCCGCGACCGCGAGGGCTGGATCGCGTCGCGCCTCAAACATGGCCATGGCGAGTTTGCCAAACGCGAACTGGCTGCACGGGGGCTGACCGATCTCGAGGCGTTGAAGGATCAATGGCGCGCGGAATGGGATGCGCATCTGGCCGATGTGCGCGCCTATATGGCCGACAAGCCGGATCAATACGTGGAATTCGATCTCGACAATGACAGCGCCGACGACCTCGCGGCCCGCCTGCCCGCCTATGGGCTCGATGCGGCGGATCTGCAGGATATCGGACGCACGCGCGGCAAGAAGATGCACCCGCTCAAGCGCTTGGCGAAAAAGCTCAACGCCCATCTGCGGCCGCGCTTCTTCCGCTGACCGCTCCGATCCGCGATTGCACGGCCCCGCCCGCTGGGGCTATTGAGGGCGCGTAACTCAAAAAGGTGTCGCATGAAGAAACAGATCATCTGTATCCGCTGGGGCGAGAAATACGGCGTCGATTACGTCAACCGCCTCTATGGGATGGTCGCGCGCCATGTGACGCCGCCCTTCGATTTCTACTGCTTCACCGACACGTTCGAAGGGCTCGATCCCGGCATCACCGCGATGCCGCTGCCCGAACTCGATTGCGACATGCCCAATGTTCGTCAGGGCATCTGGGGCAAGTCGCGGCTGTGGCGCTCGGATCTGGGCGGGCTGTCGGGGCCGGTGCTGTTTCTCGACCTCGACGTGGTCGTGACCGGCAATCTCGATGCGATGTTCGAGTACGGCGACCCCGATGACGTGATCCTGACCCGCAACCCGAACACCCCGTTCGAGCGGCTGGGCCAGACCTCGCTCTACCGTTTCCCGATCGGCAAGCTGGCGCCGTTGCGCGAGGAATTCCTCGCCGATCCGCAGGGCACAGCGGAGAAATACGTCTTCGAGCAGCGTTTCGTGACACGGCGCACGCCGGGTGGCGTGAAGTTCTGGCCGAAGGGCTGGGTCGCGACCTTCAAGTGGCATTGCATCCGGCAATTCCCGATCAACTTCTTCGCGCCGCCGAAACTGCCGAAGGATGCGAAAGTCGTGATCTTCCCCGGCGGGCTGAACCCGATCGACGCGATCGAGGGGCGCTGGAACAGCCGCTCGACCCATATGGCGCCGATGGAGCATGTGAAGGCAGGCCTGCGCGGTGAGCGGGACGGATCGATGCTGCGCCACCTGCGGCATTTCCTCTGGCCCACGAAATGGGTCGAGGAGAACTGGCGCAAGGATCCTTAACCGGTGATCCCGAGGCGCGCGGCCAGATCGCGGGCGCGCGTATCCTCGACCGTATCGGCCTCGACGCTGTTGACCGTGCGCATCACCTTGCGCCGATAGGCCTCGCGCTTGGCCACAAGGTTCGGCCCGCGCGCGATCTTGGCCTCCAGATCGGCTTTCGAGCGCGTGTAATAATGGTTCAGCTGCACGGCGGTGGTGGAGTAGAACTCCGGCTTGTCGCGCGCGCTCATGTCGGATTTCACCCCCGCGTCGTTCCACGTTGCCTGCCCGCCCTCGGTCTCCATCGAATGAACGCGCAGCGCCGTCAGGCGGCAAGGATCGACGAGCATCTTGAACGCCCTCAGCCCCGGCGCATCGCCCATCGGATCGCGCGCACGGGTGGTGAAATTGGCGAGCATCCCACCCTCAGGCGTCGTGTCATGGCCAGAGAAGCCGAACATGTGCCACGGCAGCGAGACATTCGGGATATCGCCCAGAGGCGCAAGTGCGGCGTTCAGATCGTCGCCCGCGGTCGGGATCAGGAATTCGTCCACGTCGATGAAGGCCATCCAGCGGTGATCGCCGCCGAAATTCCCCGCCGCATGCGCGTAGGCGAGCACCTGATTGTGGATTTCGCGCCCGAGACGGATATCGCTGAGCCGCTGCGCCCAGGGAATGATCGTGAGCGCCTCGGGCGGCAGCGTGTCCTGCAACACCGCGCGGGTCTCGTCCGTGCTTGCGTCATCATAGATCACGAAATGCCGCACGCCTGCCGCATGGTGGAACCGAGCCCATTCGCCGATGAACCGCGCCTCGTTGCGCACGATCGCGGCGATGGCGATGCCGTGACGGTCCGGACGCGGCTCGGGCGTGGTGATCCCGAGCTTCGAGATTTTCGCCCGGCCCAGCAGTTTTCGCAGCATTCGCGCCTCCCGTCCGAGTCACGAACGGGACGCCCCCGCTCAATCGTCGGATTTGTAGCTGTAGCGGTAGTTATAATGATATTGGTAATGGCCGCCATAGCGCTCACTCGCCTCGGCCTTGAAGCCGTTGAGGACCGCACCGGTAATCGACGTGCCCGCCGCTTCGAAGCTCGCCTGCACCGCGCGCACCGCGCCCTGCATCGTCTCGAGATGGCGCGCGACCGCGATGCTCGCGCCGACGGAGCGCCCGATCACCACTGGGTCGGTCACGGCCAGCGCGGGCGGAGCGTCGACGATGATCAGATCGAATTCACTGTCGAGTTGGCGCAGCATGGTCCCGAACTCGGCCCGCATCAGCAGCTCGGACGGGTTCGGCGGATAACGGCCCGAAGTGATGACCTTCAGCCCCTCGACCGGCCCGTCGCGCATCACCTCGGCCAGCGATTTTTCATGGCCGAGATAGTCGGAGAGGCCTTCAGCCGTTTTCGGCAGATGCAGGAAGCGCGCGAGGTAGCCTTTGCGCATATCCGCATCGATCACGCAGACCCGCTGCCCCGCCTGCGCCGCGACCACGGCGAGGTTGATCGACATGAATGTCTTGCCGACGCCCGGCGCGGCGGAGGTGATCTGGATCGAGTTGGTCTGCGCATCCAGCAGCCCAAAATGCAACGAGGTGCGCAAGGAGCGCAGCGCCTCGGTCGCGACCGCCTCGGGGTGCTCCAATGCGAAGATCGGCAGGTCCCCCTTGCGGTTGCGCAGATCCGCGGCTTCCTGTGCGAAGGGCACGGTTGCGAAGACCGGGAGGCCGAGCGCCTCGATCTCTTCGGCGCCCTTGATCCCCCGGCGCAGCGCGCGACGGATCAGCACGATGGCCGCCCCGATGATCAGGCCGAGGATGGCGGCGAGGGCCACGATCCGCGATTTGCGCGGCGCGACCGGAATCGTGCTCGCATAGGCTTTGTCGATCACGCGCACCGATCCCACCGTGGAGGCGCGCACAACCTTCAGTTCCTGCGAGCGGTTCAGCAGCTGCGTGTAGACCTGCTGCGCCACTTCGAGATTGCGCTGCAGGTTGAAGATGTCCTTCTGCGTCTCCGGCAGGCCTTGGGTCGCCTTCTTCGCCTGATCCAGCTGCGCCTGCAGTTCTTTGCGGTTCTGCAGCAGCGCCTGATAGGCCGGGTGATTGACCGTGTACTGGTTCTTCAGCTCCGCCTCTTTCAGATCAAGCGCGGAGAGTTCGCCTTCGATCTTGGTGACGCGTTCCAGCAGGGCCTGCGTCTCGTATTTGACGTCGACCGATTTTTGCTTCTGACGATAGGCATTCAGCGCCTGCTCCGCGTCGGACACGTTTTGGCGGGCGTCGGGAAGCTGCTTCTCGATGAAATCGAGGCTGTTCTCGGCGGAGGCCGAGTTGCGCTCGATATTCTGTTCCACGAAGGAGGTCGCGATCGCATTCAGGATCGCTTCGGCCCGCTGCCGATCGGTGTCCTGATACGAGGTCTGAAGGATGTTCGAGCCGCGCGGACTTTCGGAGACCGAGAAATTCTCCTTCATCGTCTTGATCGCGGCGTTGAGAGACTGCCGCCCGACGTAGAATTCCCGTCCGGTCGGGGCATCCATCGACGCCACGGCCAAGGTAAAATCGCCATCACGCGCCGTGATCTCATGACCCACCGTGCCAGCGAGATCGGTCCCGTCCGGCAGAGTGACTTCGTAGCTATGCGCACCGGTGACGCGCAGGTCGATCATCTCGCCGAGCCACTGCTCCGGCACCTTCATGCGCCCGATCTGAAGGCTCTCATTGCCCCATTGATACTGATCGAGCAGTCCCGGATCGGGCAGATGCAGATTGGTCGGCAGCAGACCGATCACCGGCAAGCGCTGCGGGATCACGAAGTTCTGCAGATTGAGCTTGTTGGCCGCCTCCCCCAGAACGAGCCGCGAAGACATGATCGCGATCTGGGTTTCCGCCTCCGATTTGCCGCCACCGTCGCTGCCGAGAATGTCCTGCATCGAGGTCGGGAGTGCCGCCAACGCGTTTTGCGATTGCTCGAGCTGCAGGAGACCGGTGGCCTGATAGATCACCGGTTTGCGCAGCGCGATGAAGGCACCGAGAACGACAGCGACGACGAAAGCCAGCGCGATCCATTTCCAGCCCGCCAGAAGCGCGCCAGCCAGCGCCATCAGGTCGATCTCGTCATCCTCGACTTCGGGCTGCGCGGCATGTTTCTGCGTCATTTCGGAAATTTGCTTCATCTGTCCCGTTCAAACTCTCAAATGCTTATTCAAAACCGCGCCTATGCTGCCGTGACGCGGATCAACGTTTCGGTGCGAGCCGCGAGACCCATGCCTCGCTCGCCGCGGAAATCTCGGTGAAGGCCTTGCGATGGGCGTCGATCGGTTCCCGGTACGGGTCGGCGATCCCCTTGCCCCCCATCCACTGATCGAACAGCATCACCCGCCCGCCCAGTTGCGGCGCGCGGCGCGAGATTTCGCGCTTGTGGCCCGCCTCCATCACGAGGATCAATTCGTGCTCGGCACCGATCTCGGCGGTGAACTGGCGCGCAACGTGACCGTCGAGGCTCAGCCCGTGTTCCGCCGCGACTTCGCTCATGGTCCTGTCCGCGCTCGCGCCAACAACCGCGCCGATGCCCGCCGAGCTGACCTTGCAGTCCGGCAGGGCCGCGGCCAGAAGCCGTTCGCCCACCGGGGAGCGGCAGATATTGCCGACGCAGACGACGAGGATGGATCCGACTTTCGCCATGGATCAGTTCGCGAGCGCGGAGGCCGCGCGCGCCGTGCTCAGCGTCGGAAGGATGTTGGAGACCACGCGGTTCCATTTCGCGACTGGTGCGGTCGTGACATAGACGACGTCCTGCGGGTGCAGGAAGAATTTCGTGCCAACCACATAGGCCGCCGCGCTCGACGTATCGAGCTGGAACACGATCACCCCGCTCGGGCTGTCGCGGAACACGAAGACACCGCGCGCATCGGCCTGATTGGTGTTCAGCCCGCCGACGGAGGTGACGGCTTCGGTGAGGCTCACATCATCCTTGGTCAGATCGATCGGGCCGGGTTTCACCAACTGCCCCAGGAGATAGGCTTCGAGCTTCGTCGCGCGCTGCACCGAGACGACATCGCCATTGCGCAGCACGGGGTTGTTCGAGGCGATGCCCTGGTTGAGGAAGGCTTGCAGATCGACCGCGTAGCTCCGCCCGCCACGACGAACGAGCACCTGGCGCGCATCGGCCGTCTCATTCAGGCCGCCCGCCTCGTTGATCGCATCAAGCAGCGTAAGCGACTTGGAGGTCAGCGGGATCCGCGCAGGCTTGCCCACCTCGCCGGTGACAGAAACGGTCTGCGAGTTGTAGCCCACGACGCGCACCGAAACCTGCGGCGAGGGAATGAATTCCTTCAGCTGACGCGAGAGATCGGCGCGCACCTGCTCCGGCGTGCGGCCCGCGGCGCGCACATTGCCAACATAGGGATAGTAGAAGGTGCCGTCCGAATTGACGCGCAGACCACCCTCGGCGGGCGTCCGGGTCGAACCCGCGGGCGAGGTCAGCTCGGGATGTTCATAAACCACGATATCAAGCAGGTCGCCCGGCCCGATCCGATAATTCCAGTAGTCGCTCGAGGGCAGCGTCGTGCGTCCGCCGCTCAGATCGGACGGTGCGCCGAAGGTGGCAACATTGGCGAGGCTGAGCCGAACGATCGCGACATCGCCCGCCGCCGGATCCTTAACGGAACTGACATTGCGGGTGTTGACCGGAAAATTTGTGGCCGAGGTGTCGCAGGAGGCCAAAAAGAGCAACGCGCAAAGCGCCGCGAAAATCCTCGTCATTGCCCCCATCGTGCCCTCCTGAGCCTCGTTACCTATGCCTGCCACCCATTCCTCGGCCAAGGGACCTGAGACGGGCTTCATCTAGCGCCTCTGAATAGAGAAGCTGTCGCTGTTTTCAACCGCCCATTCATACTTCGGCATGAATCGCCCGCCAAGCCTTTCAACCTTGTGGCGAGCAGCGCACAGCGTGAAACCGGATTGATTTCATCGCGTTCGTGACACCGTTCAGGCGACGCCACGTCACCCCGGGTCTCACGAAGAGGTGATGAGGCGTTGTCGCGAATACTCGCCTAAGGCGTGTGAAAGGACGTTGACCCCCGGGAACAAAGTTAAGTATCTCTCTATTGACGGTATTCGTACGATTTTCAGTATTTTTCACTCTATCGCGTTAGCAAAATATTAAGATTTGCCGCCGCGATAATGATTTTTATTGCCGGGGGGCAGTGTATGATTGGTCTTGAGTATGTTGTGACAGCTTTTGTTGCGTCGCTGTTAATGGCGGTCCTGATCGTTGCGACCAAGAGCTTTCATGGCAAACTCACGCTCGACGGCGATCATGGTGTCCAGAAAATCCACGCAGCTCCAACTCCGCGCATCGGGGGCTTTGCGCTCCTCGCAGGCGCGTTGGCTGCCGGCCTGACGCTCGATGCGCAGACGCAGGCGCTCTGGTGGACGATCTGCCTTTGCGCCATTCCCGCCTTCGGCTCCGGCGCGATCGAGGACATCACCAAGAAAGTCTCCGCCAAGTGGCGCCTGATCGCCACCGTGTGCGCCGGGCTGATCTTCTGCCTCGTATCCGGCTATCATATTCATCGCTCGGATATTCCCGGCCTCGACTACGTGCTGCTCCACTACCCGGCCTTCGGAATCGCGCTCAGCGCCATCGCGATCGGCGGGATCGCCAATTCGCTCAACATCATCGATGGCGTGAACGGGCTCGCTTCCGGCTCCGCGATCATTGTTTTCTCGGCCTTCGCGGTAATCGCCGGGCAGACCAATGACGGGCCGATCCTCGCGATCTGTCTGCTGATGATCGGCTCGATCGCGGGGTTCTTTGTGATGAATTTCCCCTCCGGCAAGCTGTTTTACGGCGATGCCGGGGCCTATGCGACGGGGTTCGTGCTCGCGGTGATCGGAATTGTCCTTCCCGCCCGAAATCATGAGATTTCCCCGCTGATCGCCGTACTCGCACTCGCCTATCCGTGGATCGAAACCGTGGTCTCGATCCGGCGTCGCGTGAAGCGGGACGGCACGCATCCTGGGGCGGCGGACCGCCTGCATCTCCACAGCCTCGTCTATCGCAGCCGCGCGAAACGAATCGCCGAGTCGCTCGGACGCCCGGAGATGCGCAATCCGATCACCTCGGTTGTGCTCTGGTCGCTCAGCTTGATCGCATGTTCCATCACTGTGCTCAGCGCGACCTCCCCCGCAGCCCTCGGTGCAGGCGTGGGCGTGGTCTTCGTCTGCTACATGCTGATATACCGCCGCGTCGCGCTTGGCAGCAAATTGCGTCGCGCGATGGCCACTTCCCGCCGTGAACGGGTAAAAATCTAACGCAAATAGGCCCTTATCAACTCGGCCCTCAAAGTTGCGCAGCATGTCTGCGTGTATCTTTTCAGGTGGCGCCGAGCGCTGATTGGCGCATTGAGTCTTACCTATCCTGCGCGGATCGGCGCTCGTCACCACCTCGCCGGGGCCGTAACCGGCCCAAGCGGTCCCTACTTAGCCACCTCGCGATACGGCGCTTCGTCCTGCATAGGTGCAACACTCTCGCAGAGCATCATCCACACCAGAGCCGCGAGAGGAAAAATTGCGAGTCCCGTAAGCATCGCGTGAATCCCCATTCACCTCATACCCGTCACAAATATGTCATATCACAGGATGCGCGAATCGGCATGAAATAAAGTTGCTGGAGCCGCTGTCCATTTGGACAGTTTCTCTGGCCTGACTTAGGTTTAGCCCGAATCAAAAAGGCCCCGCAGATGCGGGGCCCTTCTTATTCTCGGCTCGAACGGATCAGTTCGTGCCGTTGGTCCCGTTGGTCCCATTGGTACCGCCGCCGCTGCCCATCGCAGCCGCTGCAAGACCGACACCAATGATCACCGCTGCGACCGGGGTGGCGCCGCTAAGAGTGCTCTTCGTCGCCTTGGGCGTGCAAGTCACAGCGACGTTCCCGTCGGCGTTGTAAACGGCATCGGAAACGGCCGTTTCACAAACGTTATTGGCTTTTGCCCAAGCGACGAGCGCGTCATGGCTGAGATTGGCCGGCGCTTGCAGATCCTGGGCCGCACCCGGAAGGGCGCCGGCGAGACTAGCTGCCACTGCAATGGCACCGGTAAAGAACTTCGTCATCGAAACCTCCGATTAGGTTGGGATAGGTAAGACATGATAATCTTATATTAATCTTTTGGTGAACCATAGGGTTAATTAATCCCGAACGGTTCAACCGGCTTAGTTGAGCACACCAATCGCGATCTGCCCGACAGTGGGGGAAACCCATTGCCGCCCGGCTTGGATCCGTCCCTTTTTATTGGTCCAATAAATATTGGTGACGGTCATTTTCGGATTGCTGCATTTTTCTTCGTGACGCAGCAAATTCTGCCCCGCGAGGGTTTCGTTTCCGGCTGTCGTCATTTCGCAGCCAAGCAGGACATAATCGGAATGGTTGTCCGCCGTGAGGAAGCGGTAGGTCCGGCGATAGGCGCCGATCTTCGTCCCGCGAAGGGCGGCGAGCGTCGGTCCGGAGTCCGCGGCCATCAGATCATCGCCTAAACCTCTGGTTGCAACAACCACGCCACGATCCACGGACACCGTGATGTCGTCATCCGTGCGCCAGGTTTCGACCGTGCCGTTACGCCCGGCCAGAGACAGGACCGCATTGGCGTCGCGCGACGGGATGACCACTTCGAGCCCGCGCGCGGGAGCGGTCTGCGTCACAACCTTCACGCCGACGCCCTCGCCTTGAGCTGGAGCAGTCGGCGCAGTCGCGCCCTGCCCCGCGGAACGGCTGCCCGAGAGCGTCACGGTATTGCTCAGATTTTCGAGCTGCGCACAGCCCCCCAGCGCAAGCAGCGCCGCACCGAAAACGAGTGATCTCATCGCCAGAACCGCTCCCAATTGCCGTCAAAGGAGGCGGGCTGATCCTCGCGCACCATCCCGTAAAGCCGGTTCGACACCCCCAGCCGCGCCCCGCCATCGCGCACGATCGGCTGAATCACGGTCGAATAACGTTGCTTCGTCGTTTGACCCGTCGCCCAGTGCAGCGGGATCGTGATCATGAAGCCCTTGTCGAAGGAGCCCTCGCCGAAATCTGCCGAGGACACATCGGTCTTCGTCGCATAGACGCCGACTTTCCAGCCATTGTCGAAAACGCGCGAGAAGCTCAGCGTCGCCCCCCAGTCGCCCGCGAGATACCGGCCCACATCGAGCTGCGTATAGAACTGGTCGGTGAACTGGTAATAGGCCGACAGATGGCCCGTCGTGACCTCGTAATCGCGCAGATCAAAACGCTGGTCATAGCCGCGCTGGCGCACCCGGTTGAGCTCGGCCCCGAGCGCGAGGCGGCTGTGTTCGGGCGCCCAGAGCAGCTCGGTCGAGACGCCCGCGAACATCGGCTCCAGATAGCCTGCCGTCACTCGCCCGAAGAGATCGCGACCGGGACGGAAGAAATAGGCCCCCGTCAGTTCGGGAACCGTAGGGCCGGATCCTTTGTAATAGAGCCAAGCATCCGAGCGCACATGCGGCAGCACCGAATCCGAGGGCCGGTTCGCCTGATTGAGATTGCCGATTACCTTCTGGTTCACGCGCCCGGACAGCAGCAGGCCCGGCGCAATCTCGTATTGCGCATTGACGCTGACACCAAGATCAGCGCGCATCGGATCGTCGGGATCGAACAGGCCCGGGCGCAGATACGGCCCGACATTCCACGAAAAGCGGGGATAGGTCCCGGGCACAACCGGAAGGTGAGCGGGCGCGCCATCGATCTGGGCATGGGCCCGCATCAGCTCGCCGCCGACCGGATGAAATTCATAGGCCTCGAGATCGTCACGGCGGATCGTCGTGGTCGAGATGGGCTGCGAATTTTCCGACAGAGTGATCGCGAACCGGTCGACGTTCGCCGGGGCCTGCGCACTCAGCACGCGGGCGGCGCGCCCAATCGCCTCGGGCGACGCGTTGTAGCGATCGTTGCGGATCTGGATCGCGAGGGTGGAGCCGCTGAGCTTCGCGCCTTCCAGCACGAGGCCTTGCTGCGCCAAGCCCGGGCGGAGCTTCGCTGCGAGATAGGCCGGATCGTTGGTCCAGCTTTGCGCCGCCTCGACGCCCGCGCGCGGCACGACCGGCGGCGGCGCGTCGTTCAGCCCACTCGGATGGGCGTTGCGTTTGGGGTTCAGCGCATAGCTCAACTGCACGCTCAGATCGGTGCCGTAGAGATAGCCCGCCGTGATCGAAGCGTTGACGCTGAGCTTGTATTGCGCGGCGATATTGATCGGAGATTTGCGATCGAAGGTCGGGCCGTCCTCGCGCGTATAGGCGTCGGAGGAATATTCCGCCATCAGCCGCAGCCGATCGCTCGCCTGCCATTCGACGCCCGCAAACAGCGCCGCATCCCCGGTAAACCATTGCTGCGGCTGGAAAGTCCCGCCCTGCGCCCCGGTGCGTTCGCCGCGTGTCTTGAAGTGATCGCCCAGCACACCCAGCGGATTATCGAAGCCGCTATTCGATCCAAGCCGCCCCCAGCCGATCCCCGCCGTCGCGCGCAGTTTCGGCGTGACCGACTTGGTCGCGACGACATATTCCCCGGAATAGACACCGGTGCCGGTCATGTCGTTGATACCGATGGCCATCGCGGGCCGAAGGCGGCCCTCGTCGAGGAAACGATACTGGATCGAGAAGCTGCGGTCGTAGAGTGTGCCGCTGCCGCCCATGTAGTTCTTGATCGTCGAGTATCGGAATCCTGCCGACAGGCGCGGCGTGATCTGGAACGCGGCCGAGACGCGGGTCTGCCCGGCGAAGGTGAAGACGTTGAAGCCCAGCTCCGCATCCTCGCGGCTGCCCGCGACAGGCATGTCGATCAGGCCGGGGATGCCGAAGCTGTTATAGCCCCACGCGCGGTCGGCCGACTGCGCGCAGGCAGGTCCAAACCCGAACCCTGCGAGTGCGCTGCTCGCCATCGCGAGGAATAGAAAACGGGAGCGGTAGGGGCGCACCAACATGTCTGCAAAAATCCGGCTCGGTCACAATCAATCGGAGACCTAGCAGAGAGTCGCACTCCTCCGAAACGCGAATTCACGCTTTCTTAAGGAGCTGTCGCAGATTTGCACGGAGTGGTGGCGGCGCACCGCCGAATTGGCCGCTATTCGCCGGCCAAGCGCATGTAGACGTCTTCGTAGCGGATGATGTCATCCTCGCCCAGATATGCGCCGGTCTGCACCTCGATCAGCACCATCGGCAGCTTCCCGGGGTTTTCGAGCCGATGCGTCTCGCCGATCGGGATGTAGACGGATTCGTTTTCCGTCACGAGGCGGGTCTCGGGGCCCAGCGTCACCAGCGCGGTGCCTTGCACAACGATCCAATGCTCCGCCCGGTGGTGATGGCTTTGCAGGCTGAGCGCCGCGCCGGGCTTGACCGTGATCCGCTTCACCTGAAATCGGTCGCCGGTCACGAGGCTCTCGAACCAGCCCCAGGGCCTGTGATCGCGTGGAAAATCCGTGGCTTGCGCGGCGTTTCGCGCCTTTAGCGCGCTGACCGCCGCTTTCACATCCTGTGCCCGCGAGCGATGCGCGACAAGCACCGCATCGGGCATCGCCACCGCGATCACGTCCTCAAGCCCGATCCCGACCATCTCGATACGCGGATCTTCGGAGCGCAGCAGGCTGTCGCGACAGTCAATCGCCGTCGCAGGCCCCGAGAGCGTCACCCCGTCCGGACGCGAGGAGGCATGAGCGCGACGCACCGCTTCCCAGTCGCCAAGATCGGACCAGCCCGCCTGCACAGGTATGACGGAGACGGTCTCGGCCCGCTCCATGATCGCGTAATCGATAGAGATGTCGGGGGAGTCGCTCCATGCCTCCGGATCGAGGCGCAGAAATCCCAAATCGGCGCACGCCGCAGCAAAGGCTTTTTCAACCACAGCGAGAACCGTCGGCGCATGGGTTCGGGCTGCGTCGAGGATTGCCCCTGCCGAAAACAGGAACACCCCGGCATTCCACAGGTACTCCCCGCTCTCATACATCGCGCATGCCTGCGCGATGTCGGGTTTCTCGATGAACCGGAGCAAAGGCACGACGCCCTGCGCATCTGCCTCGCGACCGGGTTCGAGATAGCCATACCCCGTTTCCGCACGGTCGGGCGTGATGCCGAAAGTTACCAGCCGCCCTGCCCGCGCCGCTGGCTCCGCCGCCGCGATCGCATGCCGAAACGCGTCTGGATCCGCGATGACATGATCCGACGGAGCGACCAGCATCAGCGCCTGCTCTCCGGCCTTTTGCGCGACCCAAAGCGCGGCCGCGAGTATGGCGGGCGCGGTGTTGCGGCCCTCGGGCTCGAGCATCACCGCGCCCGGGTCGATCCCGGTATCGGCGAGCTGCTCGGTCACTATGAACCGAAAATCGGACTGTGTCAGGACCACGGGGGGCGCGAAACCCTCGCCCGACAGCCGTTCGGCCGTGGCCTGAAACAGCGTCTTGGGGCCAGTCAGTTCTGCGAATTGCTTCGGGTAGCTGCGCCGGGACAGTGGCCATAGGCGAGTGCCCGATCCGCCCGCGAGAAGAACCGGAGTGATCATGCGTATCCTCCCAAAACAGCGGCAGATTTTCTGCCTGCCACGAGCCTGGCACAGGCATCCCTAACGCAAGGTTAACTTCGGATCGGACAACCTAAGCGCGCACGTTTTCGCGCAGGTTCGCCTTGCCTGATTGACTTTCCGCGCCCGATCCCTCAGCCAATACGGGCGTAATCCGATTGAACAGAAAGCCCTTTCATGACCGATCAAAGCCCGGCCCGCGCGTGGCATGTGGCCCAGTTCAAGCCCAACAGCGCCGCGATCGCCCGGCGTAATCTGGAGCGGCAGAGGTTCGACATTTTCCTGCCGATGGTCGAGACGACGCGTCGCCAGTCGGGCAAATTCGTGACCCGCAGTGCGCCGCTCTTTCCGGGCTATCTTTTCGTGCGCGAACAAGAGAAATCGGCGCGTCTGGGCGCGGTGAACGGCACGCAGGGGATCACGCGGCTCGTGGCGCTTGCGGGGCGCCCGACGCCAGTCCCCGACGCGATGATCAAGGCGCTGCAGGCGCGCTGCGACGCGGAGGACCAGCTGCAGCCGCTGCCGGATTACGCACCGGGAGACGAGGTCACGCTGGCGACCGGCCCCTTCGCGGATTTCGTGGCTACGGTCGAAAAGGTCGATGCCGAGAAACGGGTCTGGCTGCTGCTCGATTTCATGGGCCGCGAGACCCGGATCAAGGCGACATCCGACGCCTTGATCTGAGGCACTCGAACCAGCGCTACAGCCTAGCCTTTGTGCTGCTCATACGCCGCCAAGGCGCGCGCGCGTCCCTCTTTCAGATCGATCAGCCGCTCGGGATAATCCTGATCCGGAGATAGTTGCCAACTCTCTGGGATCGCCTCGAAATAATCCGTCGCCGTCTCGGGCGGGTTGGCCTGCCCCTCGGCGATGAAGTCCTTCCGGTAGCGCCCGTGCTTGTCGAATTTCTCGAGCTGCGTTTCAGGGTTGAACACGCGGAAATAAGGCGTCGCGTCCGGCCCCGGCCCGGCCACCCATTGCCAGCCCATCGCGTTGCTCGCCGGGTCCCAATCGATCAGGCAATCCTCGAACCAGCGCAGCCCCACCCGCCAATCGGTCATCAGGTGCTTGCTGAGATAGGAGGCCACGATCATCCGCGCGCGGTTGTGCATCGTGCCGGTGACATACATCTCGCGCATCGCCGCATCGACGAAGGGCTCGCCGGTCATGCCGCGCCGCCATGCCTCGGCGTCATTGTTGTCGCGCCGCCAGTCGAAACCGTTCCACTCCTCGCGCCAATTGCGCTTGGCCATATCGGACCAGTGGAAGAACAGATGCCACGCGAATTCGCGCCAGACGAGCTCCTTCAGGAAGGTCTCGGCGCCTTGATTGCCCTCGCTCATGTAGCGATAGCCGGCGTGCCAGATCGTGCGCGGAGAAATCTCGCCATAGGTCAGGTTTTCCGACAGGCCCGAGGTGCCGCCCGAAGCGGGCACATCGCGCTGCGTCTTGTAGTCCGAGAGGCGATCGCGCAGGAAATTCGACAGACGCGACTGTGCGGCACGCTCGCCGACATTCACATGCTTCGCCACGATGGCCGCGCCGCGCCGCATCGCCGCGCCCATCTTCCAGTCGTCCAGCTTTTCGCTTTCAGGCCAGGCATTTGGAGCACGAAGCTCAGACACCGTCTTAACTTCCGGCGGGATATCCGTGCCCTTCACCGCGTTCCAATAGGGCGTGTAGACCTTGTAGGGTCCGCCCGTTTTCGTCTCGACGGTCCACGGCTCGAACAAGAGATGACCGGTGAAACTTTTTGCCTCGATACCCTCCTCGGAAAGCGTGGATTTCACCTCCGTATCGGTCTCCCGGCCCGGCTTGTCATAGCGGCGCGACCAGTAGACCGCGCCCGCCCCCGTCTCCTCGATCAAGGCGCGCAGAACCTTTAGCGGCGCGCCTTTGCGCAGGATCAGCCGCGAGCCTTTCGCCGCGAGGCTCTCCGCGAAGGCCTCCACGGCAAGACCGAGCCGCCATTTCGCCGCCGCCCCCAAGGCTTCGACCTGATCGTCATGGATGAAGACCGGGATCACCGGCGCACCGGTCTTCGCAGCCGCCGACATCGCCTCGTGATCGTGGAATCGAAAGTCGCGCCGCAGCCATAACAGGACGGGGGTGTCACTCATGCTCGTCTCCTTTGCCTCCCTTTCCCTACGCGCCGCGCCCGATCCGGTTCAGTCGCGCCCAAATTTTCCGCAACGCCCCTCCGCGTCGAGGCTTTTCCACACTTTGCCGCAGGGCTCCTGCCTATCTGCCGTGCAAATGCCTCTTGCGAGGGCGAAAAAGCCGCTCTAGCGTTTTCACAAAACGAACACAAAACAGGGAATATGCAATGAAGACTTCTGCTCTCCTACTGGCGGGGATTGCCGTGGCCGCGCTGAGCGCCCCGGCCCGTGCCGCCGATCCGGACCTGACCATCTTCGATTGGGCCGGTTTCGAAATCCCCGGCCTCTTCCAGCCTTACATCGACAAATACGGCGACAGCCCGACCTACGCTTTCTTCGGCGATGACGACGAGGCCTATCAGAAACTCGCCTCGGGTTTCAAAGCAGACGCGGCGCATCCCTGTTCGCAGATGATCTCGAAATACAAGGATGCCGGGCTGATCGAACCGTGGGACGTCTCGAAGATTCCGGAATTCAAGAACATCGACCCCAAGTATCTGAATTCGAAGATTTTCGTCGATGACGACAAGAACGTCTGGTATCTGCCGACCGACTGGGGCGCGACCGCGATCGCTTACAACCCCGACAAGGTCCCGGCCGAAGACGTGGCGAGCCTCAATGTCTTCATCAATCCGAAATATGCGGGCCGCACTTCGCTGCCCGACAGCTCGGATGACGTCTGGGCGCTGGCCTATCTCGCGACCGGCGTTACCGACTGGACCAATGTCACCGACGAGCAGTTCCAGGCCGCCGCCGACTGGCTGCGCGAAGCCAACAAGAACGTGCAATCCTATTGGACCGATCCCTCGCAGCAGGCGCAGCTGATGGCCTCGGGCGAAGTGCTGGTCGCGTGGTCGTGGAATGACGGCGTCGCCTATCTCCAGGACGACAACTACCCGGTCGCCTTCCAGCGCGAGGCGAAAGAGGGCTCGTCGACTTGGTTCTGCGGTTTCGTGAACCTCAAGGACGGTCCCGGCTCGGAAGAGAAGCTTTACGATTTCATGAACGCATGGCTGCGCCCCGAGGCGGGCCCGGTTCTCGTCGACGAGATCGGCTACGGTCACACCAACACCGAAGCGATGAAGCTGATCCCGCCGGAGCAGCTGGAAACGGCGGGCCTGACCGAGATCAACGCGCCGATCCTCGCCCAGACGCCGAACTCGCCGGAACTGCGCGAAAAGCAGCTCGCCGAGTTCGAGAAAATCAAGGCTGGCTTCTGATCACTGCGCCGAATAGATCACAGCGAAGGGCCGCGTCTGACGCGGCCCTTTTTTAATGCCCCCCTCGCCCTAGCTGCGTCCAACCGACCATTTGAGACAGACCATGATACTCGACGCCGCCATTATCCTTCTCGCCCTGATCGTCCTTGCGGCGATGTTCCTGCCCCAGCTACGCGATCGCCCGAAATGGCGCGCGATGGTGACCCCGCTGGCCTCGATCATCGGCTCTGGCTTTCTGGTACTTGGCCCGATTTTGGAGGTCCGCTACGGCAGCTTCGCCCCGCTCGCGATGGCGGCTTTGTGCGGTCTGGGATGGTTTTTCGGCGCGGCCGTGCGCGCCAACATCCGCGCCGAGGAGGTGCCCGACACCGCCGTGATCAAGCGCATCGAAGAGGTGGCGCAGCTCGCGCTCGCCTTCGCCTATGTCATTTCGGTCGCCTATTACCTCAACCTGTTCGGGGCCTTCGCCGTCTCGCTCACGCCGTGGAACACGGATTTCGCGGCCCGCGCGGTAACCACGGCAATGCTTGCGATCGTGGCAATCGCCGGGTTCTCCGGCGGGTTCAAACGGCTCGAGCAGATGGAATATGCCTCGGTCGCGCTCAAACTCGCGATCATCGCCGGGCTGATCCTCGGGCTGGCGGTCTATTTCGGCAAGGTGGCCGTCGCCGGCGATCTTGTGGTCGATGCGCCGACGCTGGGGCCGTGGGACTCGCTGCGGCTGCTCTTCGGTCTGATCGTGACCGTGCAGGGGTTCGAGACCGCGCGCTATCTGGGCAAGAGCTACGACGCCGACACCCGGGTCGCCGCGATGAAATGGGCGCAGATGCTCGCGACGGCGATCTACATGGTCTATATCGCGCTGCTCGCCTACATCTTCACACCCAACGCCCATAACCTGACCGAGACCGCGATCATCGACATGATGCGCGTCGTCGCTCCAATCCTGCCCGCGATGCTGGTGGCTGCAGCGCTGGCGGCGCAATTCTCCGCCGCCGTGGCCGATACCGGGGGCGCGGGCGGACTGATCGCGGAATTCTCGCGCGGGAAAATCCCGCAAAAAGCGGCCTATCCGGTGTTGATCGGCGCAGGCATCGCGCTGACTTGGACGACCGATCTGTTCCAAATCATCTCCTACGCGTCGCGCGCCTTCGCGGGCTATTACACGCTGCAGGCGGTGCTCGCCGCGCTGCAGACCGATGGCACGAAACGCTACGCGTTCTGGTCGCTCGCTGCTTTGGGGGTGGCGATCACGCTTCTTGGCATTCCGGCGGAAGGCGACTGATCGGCGGGGCCATCGCGGCTCAACTCTCGGAAAGCGCCTGCGCATGGAGCCGTGCATCCAGCGCGTAGTAATCACCGATAAAGCCGCGAATATCGTCTGTCAGGAACGCCTCATAGGGCGGCGTCCGCGCGCCCATCCACTCCCCCGGAAGCGCATCGGAGAGATTATGGGACGGCCGCCCGCGCGCCTTTTGCGCGGCATTGGTCAGCCCCAACCGAATGTCCCGATGCTCCTCCGGCAGGCGATCGCGCATGAAACTCTCGAAACTCTCGATCTTCTCCAGCGCGAACAGCCGATCCCAGCGGCGATTTTGCAGGTAGCTCCATTGCGCGGCCCAATGGCTGTCCTGCGCCTCGCGCGCGGTGGCGTTGATGTAGAAACAAAGCTGGCGAAAGCTCAGCCCGCGTTCGATCATCTCCCGGTCCGGATCGTCCCCGCGCGCGAAGAACGCATAGACCGGGCGCGTGTGGTGCAACACCGAGTCCTGCATTCGATTGCGTCCGAACTTGTCGCAATAACAGCTGACCAACCGGTCGACGGGATCGCGCAGCAGCGCGACCGAGACCCAGTCCGGCGCGTGATCGACGCGGTCGCGCGCGGCGAAAGCCCAATGGCGCGCCTGCATCTGGCTTTGCCCGGAGTCGAGCCAGTAGTGCGACATGCCGGGTTCGGGCCGCCCGTCGCCCACAAGCCGCAGCGCCCAGTCCTTGACCGATGTATTGGCCACCTTCGCGATCGGGCAGAACACCACCTTCGCAGGTGCGATATATAGCATCGCGCCGTCATATTGGCTGCGATCGTGATCGCGCAGCAGCCGCGCCTTGCGGCGATATTCCTCCGATCCGCGCAACTCTCGCTCGACATCGGCGACGGACGCGCGCCGCTCCTTCAACGCGCTCTGCGCCGCCTCTTTCGCGGGGCGCCCGAGATAAACCTGGAACAAGGTGTCGATCGCGGCGGGCCTGGCCTGTATCTGTGCGGCGAGGTCGGGATCGGCAAAGGCGACAGGGTGCGGGGGCAAATCTTTCATGCGGCGAGACTTTCATAACGGGAGATCAACGGCGCGAGCTGCGCGGGCCAGCCATATTGCGCGACCTCGTCCGGACGGCGCTGCGAGCCTATCGCGCCGGTCATGGCATCGCGCAGCAAGCGGCGAAACTGCTCCGGGTCGTCTGCGACATGCACGCCGCTGAGGCGTTCCGCCTCTTCGAACCCGCGCATCGCGGGGCGCATCGCGACGACCGGCTTGCACGACAAAAGCGCCTCGGCGGTCTTGAGATTGGTGCCGCCGCCCTCGGTGATCGGCAGGCATATAGCGCGGGCATGATGCAGAAGACCGCTCAAGGTTTCTTCCCCCACCACACCAAGGGGCTCGACGAATTCCGCGTTCATTTGCGCGTACCGCCGAAAGCGGTCGTCGGCGGTGATCAGATGGGTCATTCCGCCTGCAACGGCGAGGCGGCTGCGCGGTGGCAGGAAGCCGGGAATTTCGCCGAAGGACGCCCAATAGCCGCGCGCGTTCGGCGGATGGGCTGAGCCCGCGACAAGCGCGTAGGGTCCGTCTAGCGGCGCGGACGGAACCGTTTCGGGAGCGGGCGCCCAGCAGCCGTTTGGCGCCACGACGACCTCTGCCGCGCCCGGCAGGCGCGCAAAATGGCGCGCATCGGCCTCACAGACCGCAACGGTGAGATCGGCCCTCGCGACGAGCGCCGCCTCGAACGCCTCAGCCTCCGCGCGCCAATGCGGATCGATCAGCGCGGCCTCGACATTATGCGCGGAATAGATCAGCCGAGCGCGGCGCAGGACCGGATCGCGGTCCAACGCCTCGGCGAATAGCGGATAGAGCCACGGATGTTCGAACTGCACCGCATCGGGGGCGAAATCGCGCAGTTCCCTGATCAGCCCTTCGATCAGCGGATGATCTTTGAGCGTGTCGGAGATATGAAAATCCTCGCGGCGCTGCGGATCGTGGAGACGCGAAAGCAGAGCCTCCGGCACCGCCGTGCTGCGCTCATCGGGGGAGCCGTCGGGATAGCCGCGCGTCGAGTAGATCGGGACGTAGCGGAAGATGTAGCCCGCCGCGCGCGCCTGCCGGGCGATGGCTGCAACCCGGCGCTGGCCGCCATGCAGAGGGCGGTGGATCGGGTAATGACCGAAAGCTGCGATCTTCATGCGGCATCCTCGCGATAGGGGATCGGCTGGCCCGTCTGCTGGGTCCATGCAGGGTCGCGCGTGAAGGTGTCATCGCCGGCCGCTTCGAACCCGGCGGTGAGCGCCGCTCGGAAATCGGCCCAGCGATGCGGCGTGAACCGCTCCGCTTGCGCACAGGCCGCGCTATAGGCCGCCTCGTCCGCCATCAGCGCCTCGGCCCGGGCGAGCCAGCGCTCTCCCTCGAAGAGCCCGATCGCCTCCGCGCAACCCTCCGCCGCCTCGATCAAGGCAGGCGCATCCGATGTCAGACAGGGTTTGCCATGCAGAAGCGACTCGACGACCGGTAGCCCCCAGCCCTCGTAATGAGACGGGTAGATCGTGTAGCGGCAATGGGCATAGAGCGCCTCCAACTCGACATCGTCGACATCATCGAGGATGCGGATCGCGCCATGCGGCAGGCCGGGATCCGCGCGCACCATTTCCAGAAGCGGGCCGATCGACCAGCCGGGCTGCCCGACCCAGACCAGCGGCATGATATCGTCGCGGTGCGCAGCGAGTTCGCGCCAGAGCCGATAGGCAAAATCATGGTTCTTGCGCGGCTCCTGCGTGCCGACCATCAAAACGTAGCCCCCAGGCTCCAGATCGCGATGTGCGAAGAGGCCCGCGAGATCGGTGTCGGGCGCGGTCTCGCTCAGCGCATCCGCGCCAAGCGTCACGACGCGCACTTTCTCCGATTGCAACTCGGGATAGCCGCAGCGGGCGGCATGGGCGACCAGATCGCGCCGCGTCACCTCTGAATTCGTCCAGATCCGATCCACGCCCCAGAGCATCCAATGCAGCGCGGGCGGAAAGGTCTTGCGCGTCGTGGGTTCGGCGACATGCCCCCAAAGGATCGGGATCAGGTCATGGATGTAATAGCTCAGCCGCCACCCATGAGCGGTCCGCATCTCATAGGCGGCCCGGTAGCGCGCATCGCCCCAGAACCCAC
Source organism: Thioclava sp. F36-6 (assembly GCF_002020305.1). Lineage (NCBI taxonomy): Bacteria > Pseudomonadati > Pseudomonadota > Alphaproteobacteria > Rhodobacterales > Paracoccaceae > Thioclava > Thioclava sp. F36-6. Next base: position 530,584 of record NZ_MPZX01000003.1, read on the forward strand.
CGGCAGAGACATACTCGCCAACTTCTTCCGGCGCGATCCGATTTCGATCCGCGCAGATCTGGTCGTGGACCGTATGCACCAGCCCGTAATGCGCCCGGTGATTGAGCGCGTCGAGCGCCCGGATGCGCGGCGCGATCCCCGGCGCGACCCGTTCCAGAGCCACGAGCCCACGGCGCATCAGGGCATATTCCTCGCCGCTCAGCCGCAGCAACTCCTCCGCCACGGCGCTCTCTCGGAGCGCACGGGTCTCGGCCTCGTCGTATCGCCCGCCCTGCCCGACAGTCCGCATCCCGCGCCGGGCGCGCCAGAAAAACCGGCCGATCCGCGCCCAGGAGCGCCAGCGCCGCGGCGCAGTCAAAGCGCGCACAGGCGCCTCCGGTTGACAGCCGTTGCGGAAGATGACCTCCTCGAAGATCGCCTGCGGAATGCGATAGAACCCGCCGCGCGCCCCATCATAGATCGCCGGTACCGCGCGCGCCCCGAACCGGGCGGCAAACGCTCGCCAGACCTCATGCTCCACCCGCAGGATGCCCATCGGCCGCCAATGGCGGAACTGATAGCTGGTGCTGAGATCGATCAAGATCGTCTTGTCGCGCATCGCGCCCCTCCGTGGCCAGTTCTTGACCCGACTCGAGCTATAGCGCACGGCAAGTTCACGTCCGGTTAATGCGCATCCATCCCATCCGACGCCTTGAAGCGCCCCGATCTTCCCCCTATATTCCAAGACGTTCCCGGCAACGGGAACTATGGGCATAAACGCGCATGTAATAAGCGGATCGGACCCGGGGGCGGTACCCGGCGGCTCCACCAATCGACCCTCGTTGGGGGAGAATGGGGCCGAAATAGGATCGACGAACGTGTAAAGATGTTTGCTTTGTCCCGGTGAGCTACCACCGTTATCGGTGCGATTTGTACAGTTGCCAACGACAACCGTGCTCCGGTCGCTCTGGCTGCGTAAGCAGCTCGGGTAACCGAAACTTAACTCCTTGCGCTTAGCCGCGTAAGGCGGGGCCCGCAGGAGCCTTGCAACAGAATCCTGCACTTTCCCCCCTCTTTTTGCGATGCGACCGGCGTTAACCGGTTTGAAATCCCTGCCTGCCAAGGTGGCCCCCAGGACCGACGGGAAACGGAGGGCGCGATGTCCCGGCTTGCGAGGATCGAAACGTGGCTCCATGCCGTATGGGGCGAAGGTCGGCTGGACGAGGTCGACGGGTTGTTCGATGCCGAGGCGGAGGCGGACGGGCTAATGCCGGGGCTCGAATTGCGACCGCAGGAGTTTCGCGAGCTGGTGCCGGCCTTGCGCGCGCATCTGCAGGACATCAAGATCACCGTGCTGCGCCATGTCGAGACGGAGGACTGGCTTTGGACGCTTCTGAAAATCGCGGGGAAATCGGCACAATCGGCGCGCGCGGTGGAATTTACCGGACAACTGACGATGCGGTTTCGCGGCGACAGGATTGTGGAGGCGTATAATAATTACGATGTGATCGCGCTCTTCGAGGCGTTGGAGATGATGCCGCACGACACCGTCGCGCTGTGCCTGTCGGGCGAAGTTCTGGGATAGACGCGGCCCCCGTGAGGTTCTCCCCAAGGTTGCGCAAGATCGGATGCCGCCACGCCCGGCACATGCCCTCGACGTCAGCCTTCGCGCTACTCTGCCCGCCTTGCGGCCCGCCACGAATCCCCTATGCTGAGCCCGAGAAGAAAGGGACCCGGCCATGACGCAATCCATTGATTACGGCAACCTGATGCATCACGCGATGCGCGGGCTGATCCAGACAGTGCTGAGCGACATCGCAGCCAATGGTCTTCCCGGCGAGCACCACTTCTTCATCACCTTCGACACTCGTCACCCCGATGCCGAGCTGGCCGATTGGCTGCGCGAGCGTTACCCCGAGGAAATGACCATCGTCATCCAGAACTGGTATGACAATTTCGAAGTGGGCGAGGACGGGTTCTCGATCACGCTGAATTTCGGCAATTCGCCCGAGCCGCTCTATGTGCCGCTCGATGCGATCACCACCTTCGTCGACCCTTCGGTCGAATTCGGACTGCGTTTCGAGACGCAGGAATATGACGAAGACGACGAGATCGAAGAGGATGAGGTGGCCGAAGAGGAAGAGGCCGCCCCCGCCGAACGTGGCGAGGCCGAGGTCGTCAGCCTCGATCAATTCCGCAAGTAACCCGGTGGCTTCGGAGCCTCTGGACCGCGACACGCTCCTGTCGCTCTATCACGGCTATCTTGGCTGCTTGAACGCTCAGGACTGGGCGCGCCTCGGTGATTTCGTGCATCCGGAGGTCACGCATAACGCGCGCTCGCTCGGCCTCGAAGGGTATCAAGCGATGCTCGAGGGTGACCATCGCGCGATCCCCGACCTGCACTTCCGCGCAGAAACGCTCGTGGCCGATCCGCCGGTGATCGCCGCCCGGCTGCGTTTCGACTGCACGCCCGTGGGAATGCTCTTCGATCTGCCGGTGAACGGCCGCCGCGTGACGTTCCACGAACATGTCTTCTATCGCGTCACCGATGGCCGCATCCGCGAGGTGCATTCCCTGATCGACCGGGATGCGATCGCCGCACAGATCTGAGAGCCACCCCAAGTATACCTCCGTATACCGTTGCAAAATCCCTCCGCGCGCCCTATCAGTGCGAGCGAAAGATTGCGCGCAATCATGGAGGCCCAGATGACCGCGACCCGCACCGAGACCGACAGCTTCGGCCCGCTTGAAGTTCCCGCCGACAAATATTGGGGCGCGCAGACGCAGCGCTCGATCATGAACTTCCCGATCGGCTGGGAGCGCCAGCCCGTCCCGATCATCCGCGCCCTCGGCGTGATCAAGAAAGCCTGTGCGATGGCCAACAAGGCGCAGGGCAAGATGGACGCGAAGATCGCCGATGCGATCATCGAAGCCGCGGGCGAAGTGATCGAAGGCAAGTTCGACGACAACTTCCCGCTGGTGGTCTGGCAGACCGGCTCGGGCACGCAGTCGAACATGAACGCGAACGAGGTGATCTCGAACCGCGCGATCGAAATCCTCGGCGGCGAGATGGGCTCGAAAGACCCGGTCCACCCGAACGATCACTGCAACATGGGGCAGTCGTCCAACGACACCTTCCCGACCGCGATGCATGTCGGGATCGCGATGCAGGCACGTGACGTTCTGCTGCCTGGTCTGCGCAAGCTGCACGCGGCGCTGGAAGCCAAGTCCGAGGACTTCAAGGACATCATCAAGATCGGCCGCACCCATACGCAGGACGCGACGCCGCTGACGCTTGGTCAGGAATTCTCCGGCTACGCCCATCAGGTGAAGAAGGGGATCGAGCGCGTCGAGGCCTCGCTCGGCGACATCTACGAACTGGCCCAAGGCGGCACCGCCGTCGGCACCGGTCTGAACACGCAAGTGGGCTGGGCCGAGACGGTCGCGGCGAACATGGCCGAGATCACCGACCTGCCCTTCGTCACCGCGCCGAACAAGTTCGAGGCGCTCGCCGCGCATGACGCGATGGTGATGTTCTCGGGCGCGCTGAAGACCGTGGCCGCCTCGCTCTTCAAGATCGCCAACGACATCCGCCTGCTGGGCTCGGGCCCGCGCTGCGGTCTGGGCGAGCTGATCCTGCCGGAAAACGAGCCGGGCTCCTCGATCATGCCGGGCAAGGTGAACCCGACGCAGGCCGAAGCGCTGACCATGGTCTGTGCGCATGTGATGGGCAACGATGCCGCCGTCGGCATCGCCGGCTCGCAGGGTCATTTCGAGCTCAACGTCTACAACCCGATGATGAGCTACAACGTGCTCCAGTCGATGCAGCTTCTGGGCGACAGCGCCTCGGCCTTCACCGACAACATGGTGGCGGGCATCGAGGCCAACGAGCCGCGCATCGAGAAGCTGCTGCACGAGTCGCTGATGCTGGTCACCGCGCTCGCGCCGACGATCGGCTACGACAACGCGACCAAGGTCGCGAAGACCGCGCATAAGAACGGCACCACGCTGAAGGAAGAAGCGATCAAGCTTGGCTTCGTCGACGAGGAAACCTTCGACAAGGTCGTGCGTCCCGAGCAGATGATCGGCCCGAAAGCCTGATTCAGCTTCCATGAATGACGAAGGGCGGCCCCGGTGGCCGCCCTTTTGCGTTCGGGGGCTCTGCCCCTTCGCTTTTGCTCAAATATCCCAGGGTGAATGCCGCAGGCAGAGGGGCAGCGCCCCTGCCCGGCCCGCAGCTCTCAGGCCAGGTGAAGATGAACGCGGCGGTTCATCTTGCCCTTCTTCTCGATCTTTCCGATCCTGAGGGCGCCGATCTCGCCGGTCGAGGCGACATGCGTGCCGCCGCAGGGCTGCAGGTCGATCCGGTCCGCCTCGTCGCCGATTGCCACGAGACGCACCCAGCCCTGACCTTTGGGCGGCGCGACCGAGAGCGTCTTGACCAGATCGGGCTGCGCCTCGAGCTCGGCATCGGTAATCCAATGCTCGACCACCTTGAGGTCCTGCGCGATCCAGTCGTTCAACTGACGCTCGATTACCTCCAGATCCTCGGGCCGCTCCGGCATATCGAAATCAAGCCGTCCCTTTTCAGAGCCGATCTGCCCACCCGTCACCGGCAGCGGGATCGCGACCGACAGCAGGTGCAGCGCGGTGTGGACGCGCATGTGACGGTGACGCCGTTCCCAGTCTAGATGTTGCTGGAGCTGTGCGCCAACAGGCGGCAGCGGCTGGGGCTCGGCGGGCACCAGGATCACCGCGCCGGGCGCGCCGGGTTCGGCCTTCACCGCGGTCGCGATCTCGATCTCGCCGCCATCCCAGACCAGTTTACCACTGTCGCCGGGCTGACCGCCGCCGGTCGGGTAAAAGATCGAATCCGCGCAATAGATGCCGCCCTCATCGGTCAGCCCTGTCACCCGGACCTCGAGATCGCGAGCATAGGGGTGAATGCGGTAGCTCTGCTGCTGCGGCTGTTTAGCGGTCTCCGGCATCGGCCTCTCCGTCTGAAGTGTCGTGGCGCTGCTCCTCCATCCCCTCGGGCCCTTCGCCGGGCTGAGGCTTGCCGTAATCGGCGCGGGTGACGGGGCGCTTGGTGTCGCTGTCGTCTTCGCCCGAGTCCTCGAAGGTCTCCTCCGCATCCGCGTCCTCTTCGGTCTGCTCGTCCTTGGGCCGCAGAACCTCGGGGTTGCGCAGCCACACGTCGCGCTGTGCGAAGGGAATTTCGATTCCGGCCTCGGCGAAGCGTTGATTGATCTCGTGGTTCATCTCGCTCTGGACGCGCAGGATGAAGTTCACGTCCGAGAGGATCACGCGCACCTCGAAATCGAGGCTGTCCGCGCCGAAACCTTTGAACATCACCACCGGCTCGGGGTTCATCATCACCAGCGACTGGTTCTCGGCGACTTCGTGCAGGATCTTCTCGACCTTGCGGGTGTCGGTGCCGTAGGCCACGCCGACCGGTACGATCAGGCGGCCCGTGACATTGCCGCGCGTCCAGTTCGTCACCTGCCCCGAAATCAGGTCCGCATTGGGAACGATGACTTCGGTGCGGTCGAAGGTCTCGATCCGGGTGGAGCGCACGGAGATCGCCTTGACGATCCCCATCTGGCCATTGACTTCGATCCAGTCGCCTTCGGAAATCGGGCGCTCGATCAGCAGGATGATGCCCGAGACGAAGTTCTGCACGATGGTCTGCAGACCGAAACCGACACCGACGGAGAGCGCACCGGCGACGATGGCGAGCGAGCTCAGATCAATCCCTGCCGAGGAGATCGCGATGATCGCGGCGAGGAAGATCCCCAAATAGCCAAGCCCCGAGACAATGGCATTCTGGCCGCCCTTGTCGATCTTGGTCTTTGGCAGCAGCGAGGTCTTCAGCGCCCCTTGCAGGAGCCGCGTGACCATTAGGCCGATCACGAAGACGATCGCGAAGGTCAGGAAGATACCGGGCGAGATCGTGACGCCGCTGACCGAGACGCCGTTCTGGAACCGGGTCCAGAGCTCGGCCAGATCGGCCGGACGCGCGCCCCAGATCAGCGCCGCCGGCGGCATGGCGAGCAGGCCCAGCAAGAAGCCGATCAGCGCCGGGATCAGGGAGTCGCGGCCGTCATCCTCGCGCCGGGTGACCAGCACGTAGACATCGGTGAAGAACTGGTTGAGCACCAGGACCAGCGCGATCAGCCCCAGCGTCAGTATGGTCGGGAAGATCAGCGCATTGGCGGCGTTGATATAGCCGATCCCGCCCAGAACCGGCGCGACCACCGCGACGCCAATCAGCGCATTGCCGAGCGCGCCGACAAGACGGTCGCGAAACGCGCCTTCCTCGCTCCCGTTGGTCTCGTTGCGCAGGTGACGGCGCAGTAGCTGGCCGAAGCGGAACAGCGCAATCGCTGCAAGAACCTGCAACGGGAAGACCAGAACGCCGAAACCAGCATCGAGCGTGTGCCCCGCCGCGTCGATCTCTTCGGCGGTTTTCGCGCTACCCTCGAATACGTCCTGCCCGCGCGCGACGAGCCAATCGCCAAACGGGCCCTGGATTGCGGCGAACACGGCCAGCGAGATCGTCAGCACCCGGCCTTCGCGGCGCCGTTCGCTTTGCAGCGTGAAGGGCGCAGCCTGCCGGTCATTGCGCGGGAAGATACGGCCCGAGAGCCAGAAGGCGACGAAAGCCGCGCTCAGAACCACGCCGATCGCGAGCAACAACTCCAACCAGCGCGCGCCGAACAGCTCCGTCTGCACCAGCGCCGCTTCAAGGAGCGCGATTCCGGCGATCGGCAGCAAGAGTTGGCCCAGCGAGACGATGAAATCGATCACCCGTTGCGCGTTGCGCGCCAGACGCGCCTCCAGCACATCGGCCAGTTTGTCGATCCATGTCCGCCCGCGCAGCACCAGCATAAGCGCCACCAACAAAAGGCCCACGATCGCAGGGGCGTTGTTGCGCGCATTGGCGTATGGGTCCGGCTGATCGAGTTGCTGCCCCATCTCGGAGGCAAGCTCGGAGGTCAGCCCGGTGAGGACTTTCAACCCTTCGGGCCAGTTTATCGGGTTCAGCGGCGACGGTGTCAGCCGCAGGAGTTTGTCGGTCTGCCGTGCGCGCAAAAGCTGGTCGATATTGGCGACGATGGAATCCGCGCGGCTGGCGGCCTCGGTCGCGCGCAACCCCGGGGACTGCAGCTGCGCCAACTCGTCGTTCAGCTTCTTGCGCCGGTCGGCAATCGCCTGATCCTCGCTCTCGCCCTCCTTCGGCGGCGGCCCGAGCGCTTCGATCTGCGCCTTGACGGTCGAGATCTGGCTGGCGTTGATATCCTCGGCCGCCTTGAATTTCTCGCGCCAGTTGACGACGTCCTGCCGGATCTTGTCGAAGGCCGGGCGTTGGGCCTGATCGGCCTGCACCATCTTTTCGGCTTCGGTCGCGGTCTGTTCCCACGCCTTGTAATCGGGCGTGTCGGGGCTTTGCGCGAAACCAATCCCGGGGAGCGCCAGCGCGACGGCCAGCAAGAGCAGACGCGCCAGACGCAGGATCATCCCTCAAAGACCTCCGGCATCTCACGCGGAGCCCGGTCGAGCCATTCCGGCACAGGCAGCCCCTTGCCCTTGAGGAAGTCGGGGTTGAACAGTTTCGACTGGTAGCGGTTGCCGTAATCGCACAGCACCGTCACGATCGTGTGGCCCGGACCCAGCTCGCGCGCCATGTGCATCGCGCCCGCGATATTGATCCCCGAGGAGCCACCCAAGCAGAGGCCTTCTTCCTGCAGCAGGTCGAAGACCACCGGCAGCGCCTCGCTATCGGGGATGTTGAAGCTCATATCCGGGGTGAAGCCCTCGAGATTGGCGGTGATCCGCCCCTGCCCGATGCCTTCGGTGATCGAGGAGCCCTCGGATTTGAACTCGCCGGTCGTGTAATAGCTGTGCAGCGCCGCGCCGTCGGGATCGGCGAGACCGATCTTCACGCCCTTGGGCTGCAGCGCCATGCCGGTGCCTGCGAGCGTGCCGCCCGAGCCCACCGCGCAGATGAAGCCGTCGACCTTGCCGCCGGTTTGATCCCAGATTTCGGGGCCGGTCGTCTCGATATGGGCCTGCCGGTTCGCGGTATTGTCGAACTGGTTAGCCCAGATCGCGCCATGCGGATCGGTCTTGGCGAGTTCCTTCGCGAGCCGCTCGGAATAGCGCACGTAGTTGTTGGGGTTGCGATAGGGTGCGGCCGGAACCTGCACCAGTTCGGCCCCCGCCAGCCGCAGCATGTCCTTCTTTTCCTGGCTCTGCGTCTCGGGGATCACGATCACGGCGCGGAAGCCCATCGAGGCGCCCACGAGCGCGAGACCGATGCCGGTATTGCCCGCCGTGCCTTCGACGATCGTGCCGCCGGGCGCAAGCTCGCCGCGCTGGATCGCGTCACGGATGATGAACAGCGCCGCGCGGTCTTTCACAGATTGGCCGGGATTGAGAAATTCCGCCTTGCCGAGGATCGTGCAGCCGGTCTCTTCCGATGCCTTCCTGAGCTTGATGAGCGGGGTATTTCCCACCGCCGACGCCAGATCGCTGCAGATACGCATCGCGCATTCCTCCCGTATCGAGTAACCCCCAACGGGGCCGTTGAAATCAGACTTAGGACGCGGCGCGCGCCACCTCAACCCCGCGATTACGCGACGCCAGCCATCCGCTGCAGTGCGGCGCGCTGCCCGGCGAGCCAGAGCGCGAGCACGACCAGCGGCGCATTGCCCGCCTCGCCGGTCGCAACCAGCGTCATCAGACGCTCGAACGGCACCAGATGCGCGCGGATATCTTCGTGCTCATCGGCCTTGCCGCAAAGCTGTGCGGCCTCGTCGGGCAGATCGGCAATCCCGATATAGGAATAGACGAATTCGCTTTTCGCGCCGGGCGACGGGTAATAGCGCGGGGCATCGATCAGGCGCGCAATCGTGATCCCGGCCTCCTCGCCCGCCTCGCGCAACGCGGCCTCTTCGGGTGTCTCGCCGGGATCGACCCGGCCCGCGATCGCTTCGATCATCCACGGGTTCGGCTCACCGCGCGCCAGCGGCCCGGTGCGGATCTGTTCGATCAGCATCACCCGGTCGCGCACCGGATCATATGGCAGAACGACGCTCGCATCGCCCGAGACGAAGGCCGCCCGGTCGAGCTTGGCGCTCATCCCGCCCGCGAACAGCCGATGTTCCAGCTTATAATCCTCGACCGCGAAAAACTTCGCATAAGCAGTCTGTTGCGCGTCGATCTTGATGTCGCCTACATGCAGATCCCGGCGCAAATGCTGCGCCATCGGGGTTGCGCGGGCGCGCAAGGTAGACGCCGCGCGCACGAGGATCGCGTGATAGCGCGCATTGGCGGCCTCAGGCCCCACGGCCTGCGCCTCGGCAATGAAAAGGCGTGCGGCCTCGGTCTTCAGAGCGGCCCATTTCGGCGCCCAGTCTCCGAGTGTCCACGCGTCGCCCACGTCCCAGCGCCCCGCTTTCGGCAGCCACAGCTTCGCCTCGCGCGGCCCCGATCCGGTCTCGAGTTGGCGGAGCTCGGCGTCGTAGCCATCCTCGTACCACGCGATGCGCTCGGCCTCGGCCTTGGTCAGGTCGGCCACGACACCGCGCGTCACAGCGTCAGGTGTCGCGATCAGGATCGGAAAGCCCAGGCCCTGCCCCTCGCGACAGGCCTCATGCGGGGCGAAGCCCTCCAGCCGCGCCGGAGCGAGCTGCGGCACACGCCCGATGACCGCCTCCAGCAGAGGCGGATGACACAGCGTGCCGTAAAAGAAATGTGGTTGCATGACCGTCCCCGCAGCTTGGCACATCATGCGCCACAACCTGCAAGGCAGGCGCGCGATGTCAAGCGGAGGGTGTGGTGAGTTTCGTGCTCAGCGCCCGTAGCGGCGATGCGCGAGTTCCGACAGAAGCCCGGCGCCCATCGCGCCCAAGCCCAGCGTGATCACCGGCGCCACCCCAAGCGAAGCCAACCCGATCGCGGTGCCCTGCCCGATGACGTCAGTCACGGCGGAGAGCACATCGTCATAGCGCATGCGCAGCGCCAGTTTCAGCATCTGCATCACGCCGAGGAAGGCGAAGGTCCATAGCAGAACGTAAAGCCCGCCGCGCAGCCCGTCATTGATTGCGTCGACCCAGCGGCGCCCGGCGGAAACCCCGACCACGCGCCAGCCGAACAGCAGCCCGAACGAGCCCATGATCAGCCATAATTCCTTTGCCCCGTCGGTCCCGGCGGGAATCGCGGGCATGATCTGCTGCGCGGCGAAGAACCCGGTCGCCCCAAGCGCCAGCGCCGCGAAAAGTTTCGCGATCGTAGGGATTTGCGCCTGAGAGTTGCGCACGGCAATTCGGTGCATCATGTCGGGCCTCCATCTCGAAACCATGGAACGGTTTGAGGGTGATCCCCTCTGGTTAACGGGCGATTACGGCGAAACTATGAAAAGTTTACGCTGCGTAATTTACTATGGAAAAGGCCCGGACCATCGCTGGCCGGGCCTTTCGCGTCTATCGCAATGCGGCGCTGCGCGCCTTAGCCGATCCGGTAGTTCGGGCTCTCGCGGGTGATCGCGACGTCGTGGACGTGGCTTTCCTTGAGGCCCGCGCCGGTGATGCGGACGAAATTGCAGTTCGTGCGCATCTCAGCGACCGTGGCGGAGCCGGTATAGCCCATCGCCGCGCGTAGACCGCCCACGAGCTGGTGGATCACCGCGCCTGCGGGGCCTTTGTAGGGCACCTGCCCCTCGATGCCTTCGGGGACGAGCTTGTCGTTCGCCGCATCTTTCTGGAAGTAGCGATCCGCCGAGCCGCGCGCCATTGCGCCGAGCGAGCCCATGCCGCGATAGGATTTGAACGAGCGGCCCTGATAGAGGATCACTTCGCCGGGGCTTTCATCGGTGCCCGCGATCATCGAGCCGACCATGGCGCAGCTTGCGCCTGCCGCGATGGCTTTCGCGAAATCGCCTGAGAACTTGATGCCGCCATCGGCGATGATCGGCACGTCGCCCGCCGCACTTACGCAATCCATGATCGCGGTCAGCTGCGGCACGCCCACGCCCGCGACCATACGCGTCGTGCAGATCGAGCCCGGGCCGATGCCGCATTTCACCGCATCCGCGCCCACGTCGATCAGCGCCTTCGTGGCGTCGGCGGTGGCCACGTTGCCCGCGATCACCTGCACGTCGCTCGACAGTTGCTTGATGCGTTTCACCGCGTCGATCACGCCCTGGCTGTGACCGTGTGCCGTGTCGACCACCACGATATCGCAGCCCGCATCGATCAGCGCCTCGGAACGCTCGAAGCCCGCATCGCCCACGGAGGTCGCAGCGGCCACGCGCAGGCGACCCAGATCGTCCTTGCAGGCGGTGGGGTTGAGGACGGCCTGCTCGGTGTCGCGCAGCGTCAGGAGGCCCGTCAGCTTGCCTTCGTCATCGGTCACCAGCAGCTTCTCGATCCGGCGCTCGCGCATCATCGCGATGGCCTGGGCGCGGTCGGCAGGCTCTTGCAGGATCGCGAGACGGTCGGTGGTCATCATCACCGAGACCGGGGTTTCGTCCTTCTGGGCGAACCGCATGTCGCGGTTGGTCACGATGCCAACGACGCGGCGGTTTTCATCGACGACCGGGAAGCCGGAGAAACCGTAGCGCTCGGTCAGCGCCTTCGCGTCTGCGAGCGTCTGATCGGGGCGCAGCGTGATCGGGTTGTAGACGATGCCGCTCTCGAAGCGCTTCACGCGGCGGACCTCGTCGGCCTGCTGCTCGACGGTGAGGTTCTTGTGGATCACGCCCACGCCGCCCGCCTGCGCCATCGCGATCGCCATGCGCGCCTCGGTGACAGTGTCCATTGCGGAGGACAGAAGCGGGATGTTGAGCCGGATTTTCTTCGTCACCTGGGTCGAGACATCTGCGGTCGCAGGAAGCACCGAAGAGGCTGCGGGAAGAAGAAGAACGTCGTCGAAGGTGAGCGCCTCGCGAATCTGCATGGGGGGTCTCCAGTGTCCAGATGCGTTTGGCAGTTTGCTGTTTCACGCAATGGACGCGAAGGCAACCCCTCGCGGACGCGGCGCGCACCGGGTGTGCGCGAACGAGGGGTATAGCGCCATCGTGTCAGCCTCCTACGGTGGCGCGGGGCGACCAGCCCCGGGCCGCGCCCGACCCTCCCCACGGGAGGGCGCATTGGCGCTATCATCGCGGGAACGACCAACTTACGGGCTTGCGGGATAAACCGCCCAGCACGTGCGGAGCAAAGCGCCCACCCGAGGCTCGGGCGCCGCCCTCAGCGCTCCGCGCTCACGCAATCGCGGCGTTGGTCTTCATCGCAAGCTGCCCCTTCGCCCAGAGCTGCAACACTTTCAGCGCAATCGGCACCACGATCAGCGTCGCCGCCGTCAGCATCAGTGCGCCGGGTAGCGCCCAGACCCCGCCAAGCGCGAGCCAGCACCCTGCCGTCGCAGCCGCCGGGAATGTGAACGCTCCCCAGAGCGGTGAGAAGCCTCCTGCAAGCAGCCAGCGTATCGACACGACCAGCGCCAGAAGAAAGGCCGCCGCGAGGATCGCCATCGCCTGCGCGATCCCCATCGCGCCGAACGCGCTCGCCACGGTGCCGATCAGCGCCGCAGGCGCGAGGTGAATGGCCAAGAGCGGGCGCAGCGGTGCGGGCACGCGCTCGCGGGAGAATTGCTGCAGCGAGATCATCCAGATCACGACCGCCGACAGCATCGCGACCCAGAACATCACCAGCGCCACCGTATCGAGCCCGAGGATCACCCCCGCCACTGCGCCGACGATCCAGCCCGAGAAGGTCAGCTGCCATGTCGGATTGACGCGGCGCTGCTCGGCCGGGCCAGTTGCCAGCGTGTAAATCACCGCCGCGATCAGCCCCAGATGCACGACCACACCCAGCCAGAAGATGACGGTGCCGAGCCCGCCATAGGGCGCAAGCGAAGCCGCGATCAAATAGATCGTCAGCGTTCCCGCGGCGAGCCCCGCACGCCCCGGCAGCACGCGCAGATCTTCGAACACCACGCCCGGACGCCGCACGACCTTCGCGCCATAGGCGATCAGCGTGAACAGCGCGAGCAGGGTCACCGCGCCCAAAAACAGCTCCGCCAGATCGGGTGGCAGTGCGAATTGCCCGACGCCGCGCCGCCACGCGATCCCGAGGCCCATAAGCCCCAGCACGGGCGGGAACATCGCGGGAGGCGTGCGGCGAAACAGGCCCTTGGGCGTCATCTTGGGCGGGGCGAAGGACATGTGCTTACCTCGGGCAATCGGCAAATCATTTCGGTCGCGCAGAAGCTTGCAATATTTCGCGCGCGGCGGAAAGCTGTCCGAGGTGCGACAGGGTGTCTGGAGGCAAGATGGCGGGACATGGATATGAATCGGGGCGGCTGAACCTGCCCTTCGTGGGGATTTCCACTTTCAGCAAGCGCGCTTACGTGGCCGATTGGGACGCGATCGAGGCGGATGTGGCGGTGATGGGCGCACCGTTCGATTTCGGCACGCAATTCCGTCCCGGCGCGCGGTTCGGGCCGCGGGCGGTGCGCGAGGCCTCGACCCTGTTCTCCTTCGGCCATGCCGGGGCTTACGATCACGAGGACGACGCGACCTATCTCGGGCCGGATGTCACCATCGTCGATATCGGCGATGCCGACATCGTCCATACCGACACGGTGAAGAGCCACGCCAATATCGAGACCGGCGTGCGGGCGATGCTGAAGGCGGGCGCGCTGCCGGTGGTGATCGGCGGCGATCATTCGATCAATATCCCCTGCATCCGCGCCTTCGAGGCCGATTGCGCCGAGAAGGGCCCGATCCATATCCTGCAGATCGACGCCCATCTCGATTTCGTGGACGAGCGACACGGCGTGACCGAGGGCCACGGCAACCCGATGCGTCGCGCCGCCGAGAAGGGGTACGTCTCGGGGATCACCGCGCTCGGCATTCGCAACGTCTCCTCCACCTCGAAGGAGGGCTATGACGCCGCCCGCGCGATGGGCGACGATTTCCTGAGCGTGCGACAGGTGCGCAAGCTGGGGGCCAAGGGCGTGCTGGCCCGCATCCCGGAGGGCGCGCGCATCTATGTCACGATCGATATCGACGGGTTCGACCCCTCGATCGCGCCCGGCACCGGGACGCCGAGCCATGGCGGGTTTCTCTATTACGAGGTGCTGGAGATCCTGCAGGGCGTGGCGAAGCGGCACGAGGTGGTGGGCATCGATCTGGTCGAGGTCGCCCCCGATTACGACCCCACCGGCTCCACCCCGATCCTTGCCGCGCAAGTGCTGCTGAATTTCCTCGGCTTCATCTTTCATGCACGACAGTCCGGCGGTGCGCCTGCGGCGGACTGAGGAGCCTCCGGCGGGGATATTTTCCTCAATGGGAAGGATTACCCGGGCAGCACCCACAGGGTCGCCCCGAGGATGTGAGGTTGCGCGCCGGTGCCCAGCTTGAAGCGCATCCGCCCTGCCCCGTCCTCGCTATCCACCGCGCCGAGATCGAGCTGCCGGATCCCACGCGCCTTCAGCCGCAGCGCCGCGTGCCAGAGCATCAGGTTGTGCGCGCCCGACGCGCGCCCCTCCGGCCCGGTCCAGCCGATATGATAGCTCGCCCCGTCGCCATGGAGCAGAAAGATACCGCCCGCGAGGCGCTGTCCCTTGGTATCCTCGATGTGCAGCGCGAGAAGATCCGCCGGGTTGTGATCCGCCCAAGCGCGCGTGAAGCCGGGCGGCAAGGCGCGATAGCCACGCGCCCGTTGCTGCGCCGCATCGGCGGCGAGGAGCCAGTCGATCTTGGGCTCTAACCTCACCCGCAGCCCCGCGCGCTCCGCCGCCGCCAAGCGATTGCGCCATTTTCCGGCCAGCCCGGCGCGCAGCGCCTCCGTCTCGGGCTGCAAGGACCAAAGCGCATGGTGGCGGGGCGTGATCAGCGGGACCAACCCAACCCCGGCCAGCGGCGCGTCCGGCGTCGCGAGGACGATCCCGCATCGGCGCGCGATCCGGCGCAGCACGGCGACCCGGAGAGAGTGATCCAGACCGGGGGCGAAGACCGGTCCGCGCGACAGAAGCCACAGCCCGCCGCGCCCGATCATCTGGGCCAATGCGATCCGCCTGCCCTCATGCGTGATCTCGAGCCGCAGGACGCGCCGCCCCCGCGCGGCAGCAAGCGTCCCATAGAGCGCCGCTTGCTGAAAGGCCGGCGCGTGCCCCGGCGCAAGCGCGCGCAACGCCCGATCCCAGCCCGCATCGGGGCCTGAAAATTGCGTGAGACGGACAGGTTTCATCGCCGCCATTAAGGCTTGCTTTACCTAAGCTGGGGTTAATGACTGCGCTAAACATGACAACCCTGAGGCGAAATGGCCCGCGCTCCTGAAAATCCCCCGCGCGCAAAGCGCAGACAGCCCCCGCCTGCCGGGACATCGTTGCAGGCGCGCAAGACCGACGGGCCGCCACATCTGCCAGCTCCGCGCGCCACGCTTTGGAGTGCGCTTCTGGTCGCGCTTTTCGGCGCGGCTCTCTGGCTCGGTCTTCTTGCGATTCTCAAGTTTTCCAACGGCTTCTAAACGCTTCAGTTCAGAACTTGACGCGAACGTCACCTTCGAGTGGCCGCAAAGACACATTTTTCCGTGCATGCCGGCAACAGAACGTGACGTCATCGTGAAGCGCAGATTGATTTACACCTTCCGGCTGGTAGCGTCACCGAAAGGAATTCCTTCGAGACGTTAGGATCTCCTTCGGGACACGTTAGGGAAGAGGAACATTATGAAACGTGTGATGACTTCGATGGCCGCACTCGCGATTGGCGCAGGCGCGGCCCATGCGGGCGGGGTGGAGCGCTCGACGCAATCGGTCGGCATCCTGTTCGAACAGGGCAATTACGGCGAAGTGAGCTTCGGCGCGTTCAATCCGGACGTGTCGGGTTCGGTGAGCTACGGACCCTTTGGCAACCCTTCTTCGGGCGACATGGCGCCCGGCTATGGCACGGTGAGCCTTGGTTACAAGCAGCATCTGAGCGATCAATGGGACCTCGCGGTTATCTTCGATCAGCCGATCGGTGCAAAAGTGAACTATCCCGCTCAGCCCGCTCCGCCGGCAGGCTATCCGCTCGGTGGTTCTCAGGCATCGATCAAGTCCGCGGCTATTACGGCACTGCTGCGCTACAAGATGCCGAACAACGTATCGTTCTACGGCGGTGTTCGTAGCGAGAGCGCGTCGGGCAAGGTTTCGCTTCCGTTCCTGAACTACAAGATGAAGACGTCGGACGAGACCGATTTCGGTTATGTCGTCGGGGTGGCTTGGGAAAAGCCGGAAATCGCGGCACGCGTGGCTCTGACCTACAACTCCAAGATCACGCATGATTTCAGCGCAACCGAAGAAACCGTCGCCGGTACCTTCAATTCGAACTTCGAAACCACCGTACCGGAATCGGTCAACCTCGAATTCCAGACCGGGATCATGAAGGATACTCTGCTGATGGGCTCGGTTCGCTGGGTGCACTGGACCCAGTTCGATATTTCGCCCAACGCATACACGCAGAGCCCTCTGAATGGCGGCGTCTATGGTCAAGGTGCGCTCGTCGAATACACGGACAACACGATCACCTATAACCTCGGCGTTGGCCGTCGCTTCAACGACCAGTGGTCGGGTGCGATCATGTTCGGCTACGAGAAGCACACCGGCAAACCGACCGGGAACCTCGGCCCGACCGATGGCTTCAAGTCGGTCTCGCTGGCAGCAAGCTACCAGGCGACCCAGAACATCAAGGTGACCGGCGGCGTTCGCTACGTCGATATCGGCGACGCGACCACCAATGGCATCAACGGCGACTTCACCGGCAATGACGGCTGGGGCGCGGGCCTGCGCGTCGGGATCAACTTCTGATCGCAAGCCTCTGAAAAATTAGGAATAGCCCCGCCTCGTGCGGGGCTTTTTCTTTGGACCTCGGCGATGCCGCAAGTTCCGGGTGGTGCGCATCGCTGCCGCCCGCTAGATCGAAGCGATGAAACACGCACCCGCCCCTTTATCCCTCACCCCGCTCGCCTGGGCGCTGCTCGCGACGCTGGCGCTGATCTGGGGCTCGTCCTTTCTGTCGAACCGCGCGGCGCTGGCAGGTGCAGGCGTCTTTACCGTGGTCTTCCTGCGGGTCGCCTCGGGCGCGGTGCTGATCTGGGCCTATGTCGCGGCGCGCCGCCTGCCGGTACCGCGGCACCCGATCTATCTCGGTCATTTCCTGATCATGGGGCTGTTGAACAACGCCATTCCCTTCTCGCTCATCGTCTGGGGGCAGAAGCATATCGATAGCGGGCTGGCCTCGATCCTGAACGCCTCGACCGCGATTTTCGGGGCGCTCGTCGCGGCTGTTGTCTTCACCGACGAGCGGCTGAGCGCGCGTAAGGCCACCGGCATCGCGGTGGGCTTCGCAGGTGTCATCGTGGCGATCGGGCCGGATGCGCTGAAAGGGTTCGATCTGACCTCTGCCGGCCAAGTTGCCGTGCTCGGCGCGGCGCTGAGCTATGGCTTCGCCGGAGCCTATGCGCGCTTTGCAATCAGGGGGTTACGACCCGAAGTTGCAGCGGCTGGGATGCTCACAGGTGGCGCGATCTGGACGCTGCCGATCCTGCTTGTCACCGAAGGCGTGCCGAGCTTCGACTACGCGTCCTCGGTCTGGATCGCGATGCTTTGGCTGGGCTTTGGCTGTTCGGCGCTGGCCTACCTGCTCTATTACCGCATTCTCGCGATCGCAGGCGCTGCCAACCTCGCCCTCGTCACGCTCCTGATCCCGCCGGTCGCGATCCTTGCGGGCTGGGCGGTCTATGGCGAACGTCTGGGCTGGGCGGAGGCCTTGGGCTTCGCGATCCTCGCGCTTGGCCTGCTGATCCTGAACCGCCGCCCCAAAACCCCGTGACGCGCGCGCCTTGCCGGGCTACACCGGGGCGAAAGACCAATGGGGACCACATGATCTATTCCAATCGCGCCGAGTGGCTGGCCGCCAAATCGAGGAAGGTTGCGCTGTTCGGCATGTCCGGCCTCGGCAAGACCTGGGCTGCGAACCTGCTGCGCGACGAGGGCTGGTTCCACTACTCCGTCGATTACCGGATCGGCACGCGCTACATGGGCGAATATATCGCCGACAACTTCAAGCGCGAGGCGATGAAGAACCCGTTTCTGGCGGAGCTTCTGCTGTCGGACTCGGTTTATATCGCGTCGAACATCACGTTCGAGAACCTCGCGCCGCTCTCGACCTACCTCGGCAAGCCCGGCGATCCTGCCAAGGGCGGGCTGCCCTTCGAGGAATATCTGGAACGCCAGAGCCAGCACCGCACGGCGGAGATGGCGGCGCTTCTGGATACGGCGCATTTCATCGACCGCGCGAAGCAGATCTACGGGATCGAGAATTTCCTGTGCGATTCCGGCGGCTCGATCTGCGAGGTGGTGGACCCCGACGATCCCGAGGATTCGATCCTCACCTCGCTGTCGCAGAACCTGCTGATGGTCTGGATCGAGGGCTCTGAGGCCCATACCGAGGAGCTGATCAAACGATTCTCGCGTGCGCCGAAGCCGATGTATTATCAACCCGAGTTTCTGGCCGCGAAATGGGCCGAATATCGCGAAATGAAAGGCGTGGCGGAGACGAAGGTCGACCCCGACGATTTCGTGCGCTGGACCTATGCGCAGGCGCTGGCGCATCGTCAGCCGCGCTACGCGGCGATGGCGAAAAACTGGGGCGTGACGATCCGTGCCGAAGATCTCTACCTTGTCCGCGATGCAAAAGATTTTACATCGCTGATCGCTGATGCTTTGCCCGCGTGAGTCTGGACACTTCACGCATCACTTTAACTTCACCCTGTAAGAGACTGAGAAAACATGCCGATCAAGTTGCCTGAAAACCTCCCCGCCTTCGACATCCTGTCGCGGGAAGGCGTGATGGTGATGTCGCCCGAACGGGCATCCCGGCAGGAAATCCGCCCCATCCGGATCGGCCTTCTCAATCTCATGCCGAAGAAAATCCAGACCGAGAACCAGTTCGCCCGGCTGATCGGTGCGACGCCGCTGCAGATCGACTTCCAGCTGATCCGCATGAGCGAGCACCAGACGAAGAACACCGCCGCCGCGCATATGGAAGAGTTCTACCGTCCGTTCGAGGAGGTCGAAGCCACCGGCGAGAAGTTCGACGGGCTGATCATCACCGGCGCCCCGATCGAACATTTGCCTTTCGAGGAAGTGACTTACTGGGAAGAGCTCAAGCGGATCTTCGACTGGACCCAGACCCATGTCTTCTCGACCTTCGGCGTGTGCTGGGGCGGCATGGCGATGGCCTATTACTTCCACGGCGTGAACAAGCATATGCTCGATCACAAGGCCTTCGGCTGCTTCCGGCACCGCAATTGCGCGCCCGCCTCGCCCTATCTGCGGGGCTTCTCGGACGATCTGCTGATCCCGGTCAGCCGCTGGACCGAGATGCGGCGCGACGAGCTGGAAGCGGCGGGGCTGGTGACGCTGATCCATTCCGACGAAACCGGGCCCTGTCTGGTCGAAGATCGCGCCCATCGCGCGCTCTACATCTTCAACCATCTCGAATATGACAGCGGCACGCTGAAGGAAGAATACGATCGTGACGTCGCGTCGGGGAAACCAATCAACGTCCCCGCGAATTACTATCCTGAGAACGACCCGAGCCGGGTGCCGACCAACAGGTGGAAAAGCCACGCCCACCTGCTTTACGGCAACTGGATAAACGAGATTTATCAGGAAACGCCGTATGATCTGGCCGAGATTGGTAACTAGCCTTGTCGTGCTGCTGCTCATCCTGAGCGGCGCGACTTGGGGGTTGGAGAGCTGGCGGGCCCGCATGGCGGAGCAGCGCTACCCGCCCAACGGCACATTCGTCGATGTCGGCGACCAGCGCGTGCACATGGTCATCAAGGGCGATCACGGCCCGGCGGTGGTGTTGATCCACGGCGCGTCGGGCTCGGCCCGCGATCTGACCTTCGATCTCGCCCCGGAACTGGCGAAACGCTATCGCGTCTTCGTGCCCGACCGTCCGGGCTTCGGCTATTCCGACCCGTTGCCCGCGGATCAGGACACGATCGAGAACCAGGCCAAGCTGCTGCAGAAAGCGACCAAGATGGCGGGCGCGGACGATCCTATCGTGCTTGGCCATTCCTATGGTGGCGCGGTGGCGATTGCTTGGGCGGTGTATCAGCCCGACACGCTCTCGGGGCTGGTGCCGGTCTCTGCGCCCTCGCATAGCTGGGATAGCGGGCTGCCGCTTCTCTATGAGATAACCTCGCCGCCGCTGGGTCAGGCGGTTGTCGTGCCGCTGATTTCGGCCTGGACACCGCCTGCGATCATCCGCTCGGAGGTCGAGAGCGTCTTCACACCGCAGGAGATGCCGATCGGCTATCTGCACTGGTTCGGCCCCGGCATGACGCTGCGGGTGCAGACGATGCGGGTGAATGCCCGTCAGCGCGCCAGCCTGAAGTCGGAAATTCAGGCGATGATCCCGCATTACCCCGATCTCGACCTGCCGGTGGTCTCGGTCCATGGCACGGCCGACACCATCGTGGGCGAACAGATCCACGCGGTGCCGTTCACGAAGGAGGTGCCGGGAGCTGAGCTGATCTCGCTCGACGGGATCGGCCATATGGTGCCGCATGTCGCGTTGCAGCAGACGGTCGCTGCGGTGGACCGTGTGGCCACGCGCGCGGGCTATTCGATCCCGATGCGCGCGGCTGCCGAATAAAGACATTTGGGCGCGCTCGCGCCGCCTCCTTGCACGCAGATCACAGACGCGCGGTCGTCGCCTCTTGTGCATGCGGCGCCGCTTGCACCGCCCCTGCCCGCGCAGCATACTGCCGTGAAACGACAAAAGGCAGATCATGGCCAAGGACAAGAGCGACCCGCCGTTCGACATCCCCTTCGTGGGCGACATCACCCGCTACCTTGAGACCGAAGCGCCCGATGCCGTGCGCGAGGCGATCGAGGAGGCGGGCAAGGATGACATGCTCTCGTCCTCCTACCCCTATGACGAGGAGATGAAGCGCAAGAAGTACGACCGCCAGATGGATGCGCTTCAGGTCGAGCTGGTCAAAATGTTCTGGGACGCCAAGGAGACCGGCAAGCGGATCGCGGTGATTTTCGAGGGGCGCGACGCGGCGGGCAAAGGCGGCACGATCGGGCGGATGCGGCAGAACCTGAACCCGCGTTCGGCCTATGTCGTGGCGCTGCCGAAACCAACCGAGACCGAAGCCACGCAATGGTATTTCCAGCGCTATATCGACTGGCTGCCCGCGGCCGGTCAGATCGCGATGTTCGACCGGAGTTGGTATAACCGGGGCGTGGTCGAACATGTCTTCGATTTCTGCACGCCCCAGCAGCGCGAGCATTTCTTCTACCAGCTCCCCGATTTCGAGAAAATGCTGGTGGATGACGGGGTCATCCTCGTGAAGCTCTGGCTGAACGTGGACCGCGCCGAGCAGCTGCGTCGCTTCCTAAAGCGCGAGAAAGATCCGCTCAAGCAGTGGAAGCTGAGCTGGATCGACGTCGAGGGGCTCAAGCGCTGGGATGCCTATTCCGAGGCGATCCAAGAGACGCTCGAGCGCTCCGACACCGACCATGCACCCTGGACCGTGATCCGTTCGGACGACAAGAAACGCGCCCGGATCGCCGCGATCCAGACGGTGCTGAACGCGGTCGATTACGCGCATAAGGACCCCGACGCGATTGGCGAGATCGACGAAAAAATCTGCGGCGGCATCGACGTTCTGAATGTCTAAGCAAGGCTATCATCACGGCAATCTGCGTCAGGCGCTCGTAGCCTCCGCGCTGGAGCTGATCGAGGAGAAGGGCCCGACCGGGTTCACGCTCTCGGAGGCGGCCAAACGCGCAGGCGTGACCCCGGCAGCGGTCTATCGCCATTTCGAAGGGCGCGAGGACCTGATCGCGGAATGCGCGCGTCAGGGCTATCTGATTTTCGGCGATCTTCTGGATCATGCGTGGAACGGCGGGAAGCCTTCGGCGCTGGCGGCGTTTTCCGCCGTGGGCCGCGCCTATCTGGCTTTCGCCCGGAAATATCCGGGTCACTACATGGCGATGTTCGAAAGCGGCATCTCGCCCAACCGCTCGCCTGATCTTGCAGCGGTGGCGAGCAAATCCAGCACCGCGATGGAACGCGCGACGCGGGCCCTGATGGAACATGTGCCGCCGGCAAAACGCCCACCCGTCGCGATGGTCGCAGCCCATGTCTGGGCCATGAGCCACGGTGTGGTGGAGCTTTACGCGCGTGAGGGAAATCGCTCGCCCTACGCCCCCGAGGATCTGCTGGAAAGCGGCATCGGCGTCTATCTGCGCGGCCTCGGCCTGATCGCCCCGGATTGAGCCGCCCTGCCCCGATTTTGCCGCGCCGCGGCATTGCCCGCACATAGAAAACGGGCGGAGGTTTCCCCCCGCCCGCGTAGATCAGACGATCCGCCTGAGATCAGAACTTGTAGGACGCGGTGAGGTTCAGCGTCGTGGTGTTCAGATCGTTGGTGGTGCCGTCGAAGTTGTTGCCGTCACGATAGTCGAGCTCGGTCCCGACGGTCCACTTCGGGTTGATGGCATATTTCATGCCGATACCAACCAGCGGAACGGTGTCGGAATAGCCGTTGCCCGCACCGTCTTCGGCGTCGACATAGGACGCACCGAGCGTGCCGTAGAACAGCATGTTGTTGTAGGGCGCACCGGCGATCATCTTGAGGTCGGTCATCGATTTGACCTTCGCACCGGAGTTGCTGTCGTCGATGTTCGCAGCGTTATAGGCCAGTTCGCCACCGAGGACATAGTTGCCGAAGTCATAGAGGTAGCCAGCGTGGGCACCGCCGACGACGCCGTCGCCGTCGATCGACTCGTTGGCTTTGCCGTAGCCGAGTTGAACACCGGCGTAGAAGCCGTCCCAGCTGAACTGTGCGGGCGCCACTGCGACCGGAGCCGGGGTGACCTCGGGGGCCGGTGCCGGGGTGGTGTAACCGCCCGCCATTGCGGCGGAGCCAGCGAGTGCCAGAATGCTCGACGTAACGATGATACGTTTCATGTTTCTCTCTCTCCTGTCTTGGGGGTTCATCCCCCGTTGAGACGTTTTGGATCAGATCCGTTGCCCGGACCTATGCCCCCTGAATGCGAAATCAATCCGGTTGGTTCCAAGCATGAGCGGTGCTTTGCCGAACGTGTCACAAGACGTGATCGAAGTGACGAATGCTGCAGGCGCAAAATGCATTGGCAAGACTGGACAAAGCGGGGGTTCCTTTGGTTAATGAACACACGTTCATTTCCAGGGAGGATCACATGGAGTTGAGTGAAATTCGTGCCGTCATCACCGGCGGAGCCTCGGGTCTCGGGGCTGCGACCGCCCGGCACTTCGCTGAGTCGGGGGCGCAGGTGACGCTCTTCGACCGCGACCGCGCCGGCGGCGAGGCCTTTGCCGCCGAGATCGGCGCGACCTTCGCCGAGGTCGACGTGACCTCCGAAGACAGCGTCGCCGCCGGGATCGCCGCCGCTGTGAGCGCGATGGGTGGCATCGACGTCGCCGTCAATTGCGCGGGCATCGCCACCGGCGAGCGCGTCGTGGGCCGCGAGGGGCCGCACCGGCTCGAGCGCTTCGCGCGCACGATCGACATCAACCTCGTGGGCAGCTTCAACGTCGCCCGCCTCGCCGCCGCCGAAATGGCCCGCAACCCCGGCCCCGAGCGCGGCGTGATCGTCAACACGGCCTCCATCGCCGCCTTCGACGGGCAAAAGGGTCAGGCGGCCTATGCGGCGTCAAAGGGCGGTATCGTCGCGATGACCCTGCCACTCGCCCGCGATCTCGCCAGCCAGGGCGTGCGCTGCTGCGCCATCGCGCCGGGCATTTTCGCGACGCCGATGATGAAGGGCCTGCCGCAGGAGGTGCAAGACAGCCTCGCCGAGGAAGTGACCTTCCCGAAACGGCTCGGCGATCCGTCGGAATACGCGAAACTCGCCGGTTTCATCGTCCAGAGCGGTTATCTGAACGGCGAAGTGATCCGCCTCGACGGGGCGCTGCGGATGCGTTGACCTCACGTTTATGAAGGCTTTGCGAAGGATCTGAAAAAATCCGCGAAAAACGGGTTGCAAGGGCGCGCGAGGGCGGCTAAATCCCGCCCTACAAGACGACCCCTGATGCGGAGAGGTGGCAGAGTGGTCGAATGCGGCGGTCTCGAAAACCGTTGTCGGTGAGAGCCGACCCAGGGTTCGAATCCCTGTCTCTCCGCCACTTTCCTATGTTGATCGACACATCAACATCCTGATAGTGCGCAATCTCTGAAAATGCGATTTTAATCGGGCCTTCGGCCCCCACATGCGCGGCTCAAGCTCCTGCGTCCTTCGCCGTGCACCCTTCTGCACCGCGCGCATCCCCTGCGCCATGCCGCGACTGTCAGGCCTGCGCGGGGAACTCGATGCACACGCGCAGGCCATCGGTGCCATCCACGGTCAGGGTCGCGTCGTGCTGGAAGGTCAGCGTTCGGATCAATCTCCAGCCCAGAGAATTCGACCGCTCCGGCCGCGCGGCATCCGAGGGCAAGCCGATGCCGTTGTCGGACACCACCAAGGCGATACCGCTCTGCACATTGCCGGAGACTTGGACGCGGATGGTCCCGCTATCCCTGCCCACGAAGGCATATTTGAACGCGTTGGTGATGAGCTCGCCGATGATGAGCCCGATGTCGATGGCAAGCTTACTGTCGAGTTGCAGCTCTGCGCAGCTCACTTCGATATTGGCGTCGAGGCTTCCGCCGCTGAAGGCGCGCTCCGAGGTCCTTGCGACTTCCGCCGCCATCTCGGCCAGATCGACCTTGCCGGTGTCGGTTCCGCGTTGCATCAACTCGTGGGCCTTGGAGAGCGCCCCGACGCGGACTTCGAGCTCGGTCAGAACCTGTTGGGTTTCATCCAGTTTGGCCCGCGACTTGCTCATGCGAATGAGCGCGGCGATGAGCGCCAGATTGTTGCCCGTGCGGTGGTGAAGCTCCTGCATCAGCAGGTCGCGTTCCGTGATCTCCTCGCTCAGTTCGCGGTTCTGCTCGTTGAGGGCCGCCGTCGGATCCTTGGCGCTGAGGGCGTCGAGCGCCTCGGTCGCCTGATCTACGAGCTGGGCGCCCGCTGGCAACACGGCTGAGGATAGGAAAACCGCATCGATGCGCGTGCCCTCATGGCCGGTCTGGACATCGAAACGCGTGGCGATCCGCTGCACGCCGCGAAGGCCGAGACCCATCCCCGTCGCGGAAGACGGTGCGCCATCGGGCTGAAGGTTCTCCTTCGGGATGCCCCGCCCCTGATCGGTCACGAGGAGCCCTAGCGCGGGTTTGCCCTCCGCCTCGGTCAGCGAGAAGGTCGCGCGGCCCTTCTGGCCATGCTCGATCGCGTTACGCCCAAGTTCGACGACGGCTGTGACGGTCCTTGTGCGCTCGAAGGAGCTAAATTTCAGCACGCTGGTCAATGTCATCGCGACGTCGCGCAACCGGGCGACATCGGTGCTTTTCTCGAGGGTTACGGTGGTGAGCTTCGTCGTTTTCACTGCTCGCGCTCCCGGTTGATGCGCAAGACGACGATGCTGGCGTCGTCGCGTCCGCGGAAGGTCCGATCCAGAAGAAATCCGGCAATCAAAAGCGGGCTCTTCTTCAGCAGTCCGGGCGGGAAATGCGCCTCCCGCAGGGTTTTCAAACCGTCGCTATGCAGGATCACCATATCCCCCGCCTCCAGTTGCACGACTTCCTCGTAGCCATGGGTCGCCGCGCCACCGATGCGGCCGTCCCGCACCGCCATGCGGCGAATGCCATTCGCGCCGACCAGCAGAGACGAGATATTGCCAAGCGCGGCGTAGCGCAGCTCCATCTGCGGCTGGGCGATATGCATCAGTGCAGCCACCGCCCCGCGCCGCCCGACCAGCCGCTCGGTGATCTGGCGCATCAGCTTGCCCGGCTCGGACGAGAGCCCGCCCGCAGCGCCAGCGGCCTCGATGACTTCGCTGGCGGCTTCGGCGGCGGCAGGGCCATGCCCGAGCCCGTCGCAGAGCAACACATCGGTCGCCCGCGGGGTCTGCCGGATTTGAAAATCATCGCCGCAGGTGGTTTCGTTCGGATGGCATACGCGCAGCCCCACCGCGTCGACGCCGCAATCGGCCCCGTCGCGTCGCCCGCCAAAAGTGCACACGATCGTCGTTCCGGTGTCGGGCGAGCTGAAGATATCGAACGTATCCGACAGGCGCACGATCGCGCCGAGCCCGAGCCCGGCGGAATCGGTGGAGCTTTCGCCGTCCTGGAACATCCGGTCGATATCCGCGATCCCCGGCCCGCGATCGGTGAAGATCATATTGATGACGTCGGCGCCGGGCTGCCGCACGAGTTCGATCAGGGCGCGACCACGCTCTGCGTAGCGCAGGATGTTCGTCGCAGCCTCCGTGGCCACGATCGCGAGTTCGCCGACGCGTGTCTCGGGAAGACCGATCTCGACGCCATGACGTCGCGCAAGCCGCCGCACGACGGCCACGGCGCTGCGATCATCAATTTCGACCCATTGGTTCATAGCTTCACGCTCATGGAAACGGTTGTTCCTTTCCCGGGCGCTGAGTGGACCTCGAACCCATGTGAGAGGCGTTTGGCCCCGCCAAGACCTTTGCCGAGCCCGCCCGCGGTCGTATAGCCCTCGGACATGGCCAGCGTCACATTTTCGATCCCCGGTCCCTGGTCCCGGCATTCGACGCGCAGATACTCGTTACGACCGTCGAGATAAATTGAAATCTTGCCGCCACCACCGTGGACGATGGCGTTGCGGGTGATTTCGCTCACAGCCGTCGCGAACCGGGTGATCCGCACCGCCGACAGCCCGCGTTCTTTGAGAATTCGGGCGACCGCCTGGCGCGCAGCGACGACATCGCGACTGGTCGCGAGCGTTATCTCCGCAACCGCGGGTCTGCTGGATGTTTCGTTTGGATCAGGCACGCCGCAACTGAGTGAGTGCATGGGTCAGGCTGAGCGCCGTACGGGTCTCGGGCAGATACATGCCCAGCTCCACCAAGGTCACCGCAACCGCGGGCCGCATCCCCACAACGTAGGTTTCCGCGGCCAGCAGCTTGGAAATGCCAGCGAGCTGGGCAATGACACGCCCGACGAAGGTGTCGACGATCTCCAGCGAACTGATGTCGAGGATCACGCCTTTGACGTTTTCCTTCGCAATCCGGTTCGACAACGTGTCCTGCAGCTCCACGATTTCCGTATCGGTGACGTCGTCCTGAATGGAGACGAGAAGCGCGTTCTCGACCAGGTTTATGGACGTCACACCCGACACGTCAGGAGACCTCGCTGGTTTTGATGACGTAGCCGACCTTCTGCAATGCATCGGCCAGAGCCGTGCGGATGCTGGACCGGGTAGACACCGTGCCCACGTCGATGCCGAGCTGCACCATGGTCTGCGCGATCATCGGGCTGATGCCGCTGATGATGCATTCCGCGCCCATCAGGCGCACGGCGGCCGCAGCCCGCAAAAGGTGCTGCGCAACCTGCGTGTCGACCGTGCCGACACCGGTGATGTCCATGATCACCACCTCGGCCTGCCGCTCGAGGATGGTCTCCAGCAGGTTCTCCATGACCTCCTGCGCGCGGGCGGAATCCAGCGTTCCGATCAGCGGCAGCGTGAGGACGCGGTCCCAGAGCTCGACCACCGGGGTCGAGAGTTCGAGCATTTCCTGACGCTGACGCTCTATGATCTGGTCGCGCTCGCCGATGAAGATCTCGTTGGTGTAGATCGCGAAAGCGTCGACGAGACGGGTCACCATCAGCACGTCGCTGATGAGCTTGCCGCTTTCGATATCCGTCATCGCCTCGAGCCGCGTGAACAGCGGGGCTTTGAGGGCCAGCACGAAGGTCGCCATCTCGGTCGGTGTCACGCCACGGCCGACGCGCTCCTTGCTCACGTCTGCAAGGACGGCGCGCAGGTCTTCCCACTCGTCGTCGTCCAGGCTGAACTCTTCATTCACGACGCCCGCGCGGACACCTTTGGTGAAGGCCTTCAGAAGTTCCTGGTTCTGCGCACGGCTCTCGGAGTCGGAGAACAGGTCAGAGCGTTTCACGCCCTCTTTCACCTGAGTGCCAAGCCACTCCTCCACAACACCAGAGAAATCGGATTCGAGGATGTTCAGGATATTTGCCGTCGCTGTTTGCGGCATGTGCAGGCACTCCAGTTCTTTTCAATACAGCAGGTAAGCCAATTAGCCGCGGTAAAGTCAACGGCTTGGACGGGTCGGTTGCCGCAACGGAGATTGATCCGGAGAAGTATCGCTCAAGGTCCGAAAGTTGGCGGCAGACTTTCGCAGACGGCGATTTTCTGCGTGAGGATACCCCGTGGCACCCTGCCGAGGCTTACGGCAGGAACCTGAACCGACAGACAAAAAAGCCCCGCGCACTGCGCGGGGCTTGTCATTTCTTCCGGTCCGGGTGCGAGCGATCAACCGTAGACCAGTTTCGGCAGCCAGATGATGATCTCCGGGAAGAACATGCACAGCAGCAAGCCCACCACCTGAAGCGCCAGGAACGGCAGCGCCGAGCGGAAGATGTCGCCCATCGGGATTTCCGGCGGCGCCACTCCGCGCAGATAGAACAGCGCATAGCCGAAAGGCGGCGACAGGAAGCTCATCTGCATGTTCACGAGGTAGAGCACCCCGAACCACAGCACGAGATCGTCGGGATCGCTCAGCCCAAAGGCCTCCGCCCCGAGCGCCTTCACGATCGGCACGAAGATCGGCACGCAGAGCAGCAGAATGCCGACCCAGTCGAGGAACATGCCGAGTATGATCAGCACGAGCTGCATGATGATCAGGATGCCCCACGGTCCGAGCCCGGTCGCCTGCAGCGCGTTCTGCACGAATTGCTGACCGCCTTCGAGCACGTAGAGCCCGACAAAGATCGTCGCGCCGAACATGATCCAGATGACCATCGCCGAGGCCTTGAGCGTGGTGACCGCGGCCTCGCGGATCGTCTGCCAGTCGAGCTTGCGGTGGATCGCCGCCACGATGATCGCGCCAAAGGTGCCGATGCCAGCCGCTTCCACCGGGGTCGCGACACCGGTGAAGATCACGCCCAGCACGATCACGATCAGCGAGATCGGCGCCGACATATTGCTCATCAGGCGGATCTTTTCGCGCCCCGTGATGCGCTCTTCCGGCGGGATCGGCGGCCCCATCTCCGGGTTGATCGCGCAGCGGATCAGCACATAGGCCACATACATGCCCGACAGAAGAAGGCCGGGAATGACCGCGCCAATGAACAGCTCGCCCACCGATTGCTCGGCCACGACCGCGTAGATGATCGCAAGGATCGACGGCGGGATCAGGATGCCGAGCGTGCCGCCCGCCATGATCGAGCCCATCGCGATCTTCGCGTTATATCCGCGATCGAGCATCGCCGGCAGCGCGATGATCCCCATCGTCACCACGGCCGCCCCGATCACACCCACCATCGCGGCGAGCACGGTCGAGGCGATGATCGTGGCCGCAGCCAGACCGCCGCGCACCCCGCCCAGCACCTTGTAGATGACGTCGAACATCTCGTTGATGATCCCCGCCCTCTCCAGCATTGACGCCATGAAGATGAACAAGGGGATCGCCGATAGCTGGTAGTTCGTCATCAGCGGGAAGATGCGGCTCGGCACGATGTTGAGCGCGCGTTCGTCGCCCAGCACGAACAGGAAGACACAGGCCAGACCGCCCGTGACGAAGGCCAGTGGAAGCCCTGCCATCAGCAGGACGACCAGCGAGCCGAACATGATGAGTGTCAGCCACTCAATTCCAATTTCAAGTCCCATGTATCAGCCCCTGCCCATTACGATCCGCAGATCTTGTGCGAATTTCGAAATGCCCTGCAGAACAAGCAGCAGAGCGCCGATCACCATGACCCATTTCATCGGCCACAGAGGCACCTCCCATTCGTTGAAGCTGATCTCGCCCCAGCGGACATTCGCATCGGTCCATTGTCCGAGATTCCAGTTCGCCAGCATCTCGCCGGTCGGGATTTCGCCGCGCGCCCATTGCGAGATGAGCCCGTTGCCCGTGGGCACGGCAATCGCGTCCATCGCGAAGATCCACGACGTCACCAGCAATGTGCCCGCGAAGATGAAGAAGAAGACCGAAGTGAGCAGATCGACCCACGCTTTGCGCGGTTTCGACAGCGGCGCGTAGAAGATGTCGACACGCACATGGCTCTCGGTCAGCATCGCATAGGCGCCCGAGATCAGGTATTGCATCCCGAACATCAGATACATCGCCTCATGCGCCCAGTTGGTGGGGCTGTTGAAGACGTAGCGGCTGATGACCTCGAAATAGTAGACGAAGACCGCGATGATCGCCCAATAGCTGACGAATTCGCCAGCCTTGAGGGAGAGCCGGTCGATCCAGCCAGTCCAGCCCGACGAGATATGACGGGAGTCGTCTTTCATCTCCTCGTCTTCGAGCGCTTCAAGACGCCGCTCGACCTCGCTTTCCTCCTCGTGCTCGGGCAGCGCGGCATTCGCGCGCCGCACCAGCATCGGAAGCAGAAGCGCATCGATGACGATCCCTGCGAGCAGCACCCAGAAGGCATATTTCGAGATGCTGCGCCATTTCGCGAGCACGGCAGCTGCGGCGTCCCTCTTCGGGCGCGCCTCGACGAGATCGGCCTGCGCCTGTTCGATCACGGCCTCGCCATCCGTGACCCGCTTCTCGGCGCGATCGACATTTCGCTGCGCGCGCTTCTGCGCGAAGCTGCCTTCCTCTGCGGCAGCCAGTTCCTCGCGCAGCTTGGGCAGATCGGCCTTTGCGGTGTCGACGCGTTCCTGTTCGCGCTCCAGCGAGCGCTCGGCCATGCGCACCACGTTCGACATGTCGGAAACCGTGCCGCGCGCGTCGTGACCTTGCGCATTCGCATAGAGAATGGCGATGAAGACCGGGATGAAGAGAAAGCCCAGCAGGCTTTTCACGTAGAAGCGATGCAGTCCCAGCATCCCCCCGGTCACGAGAATGAAATAGCCCAAGGAGAGCGAATAACGCCGCTCCGTCTTACGTGGCCGGTTGGCCAGCGTTGCCGCAATGATCGGGAAGAGGATCAGCCCCGCCCAATAGGCCCAATGCGGTAGAGTAAAGTCGATACTGGGCATTGCCCACCCCCTGTTGCCGGGTCATGCCCAGCCATCAGTTGAACCGGGCCCGCGCCAAAGGGCGGGCCCGTCACACTGTCTTTGCGATCAAATCAGAGCTTCAGTTCCAGACCGTCGACCAGATCGGGCGTCACATAGCCGAGCGAGCCGGACATCATGTAATCGAGCTGGGTCTTGAAGATCCGCGCGCTGTCCTTGTCGCGATTGGCGTATTTGAACCAGATCGGAACGGCGACTTCGGTCATCAGCTCCACATCGTCCTGGCTGAGGCGCGTAACCTCGGTGCCGTCGGCCTCGAATTTGGCCCAGGCCTCCTGGTCGGCCTTCTGGATCGCTGCGTGATGCATGTCGGAATAGACGTGGGTCTCCATCTCGACGAACTGCTTCATCTCGGGGCTGAGCTTGTTCCACGCGTCCATGCCGACGGTGATGTCCATGATATCCACCGGCTGGTAGAGCGACATCATGCCGGGCGGGCCCATCGAGATGTAGCTGGTCACCTGGCTGAAGCCGAGCGCGTAGTTCACCGCCGGGCCCACATAGTCGGCCACGTCGATCGTGCCCTTCTCGAGTGCCGGGAAGATCTCCGAGCCCGGAAGCACGGTGGTCTCCGCGCCGATCTCGCCGAAGACATCGGCGACCATGCCGCCCGGAAGGCGCATCTTGCGACCGCGGAAGTCATCGATCGAGCGGATCGGCACTTTCGAGTGGATGATGTTCGGGCCGTGATGGACCGGACCCACGAAATACATGCCCTGCGCCGCATAAAGCTCGCGCGCCATCTCCAGCCCGCCGAGGCCGTAATAGAACACGTCGAACTCATGCGGGTTGCGCAGACCGAGCGGATAGGACGTCAGGAACACACCCGCCGGGATGATGCCCTGCACGTAGATGGTGAACGGGTTGACCGCGTCGAGCACGCCGTTCTTCACCGCGTCGTAAAGCTGGAAATCGCCCACGACGTCATTCGCGCCGAACGGCTGGAAGGCCAGCTCGCCGCCGGTCTTTTCCTGGATCGTGGCGCACCAGTCCTTGAAGGTCTGGAGACCGACGCCGCCCGGCCACGAGGTCTGGATTTTCCAGGTCGTGCCATTGGCTTGGGCCGAGGCGATATGCGGCGCAGCAAGGCTGGCAGCGCCCGCCGCGGCAAGAGTGCGTAACGCATGTCTGCGAGTGGTCAGATTTTTCATGGTTCCTCCCCGTTTGGTTGCGACCCCGACAGATGCGGGACCGAAGTGAGCGGGAGGACGAAAACACGCGACAGCACTCCTCCAAGCGAATCGCGGTTTCGTGAGTCGGCGTGAACGCCAAGCTTCCGACTTCTCCTCAAAAGCGGAAACTCTCTTTCCTCCCCCTGTGTGTGCGAGGTTTGCACGGGTTATGTCATTTCGCAAGTATTCACGAATTTGCGTGCGTCCGTGATCTCTGGAAAGGCGAACGTCCTGTCTCACCCCCGGAACTGCTGCGACGGAGCAGGTCGCAATCCGAAACTCCGGTCGCCATCAGGACCCGGGCGCCCTTCGATCTGGACCGTCATTGCAGACGATTTTTGAGAAATCGCCACGCGCGATTCTCACTGCGGCGTGAGGCTAATCCGCTCTCACATGACGCTTTTGTGCACATTTTTATGTGGATTACTTCGAAAACCCGGCATTGGCTCTCAGTCTTTTGATGGAGTGAGACTTGAAGTGTTTCGTGGGCTCTCCCGAAGTGTAGCAGTGTAAATTAATGCCAAAATATTTAGAGAGGAAAGTCTTTGTTTAGAGAGCTGAGACTCGCAGTAATCTGCTTTCGAGAACGGCCGTGTTTGAGGTCTTTTTTGGAGCTATCTCTTCGGGTATCGGCGGTATTCTTTATCTACGGCTGGCTCCTTCCCGCTTTTTTGGTTCTCATTACCGGTAGTATTTTTGGCTCGTTGTTCTCGAGCTTTGATGTGTCAATTTCGTCATTCCTTCCAGCTTCATATTTGGATGCGACTTGGTTGCGTGGGAACGCCTGCGGTGCGCAGGTTCCAATGTTCTCTCTATGGCTTATGAATTTTGGTCTATTGTTTTATTCTGCCATAAGTGCATTTCTATCAATTATTTTTTTTCTGTCTCCTGTTCTCCGAACGAAGGGGGCGGCGGCCGTCGCTGTCGCGGCGAGGGATTTTTCTAAATTTAGTTTCCTAAACAACCCCGCTGGAGTGTCGATAGTTATTACTGGGTTTGGAGCTTTAATTTTGTATAACTTTGGTTTTTCGAGTTTTACAGATTTTGACCTTTTTGATGGGAAGTTTTTGTGTGTTGCGCCTTTGCTGCTTATTGTTGTTCAAACTCTTGTGCTAGGGTTGGGGGCGTTCTTATTTATCTTTGGTGTGTCTTACTCTTTGATGAGTCTGTATGTGTGGATAGAGGGGAAAGTATAATGCTCTCAACATTCACTAAGCGAGTTTGCGAGATGCGCCAGGCCTTGTTCGGGCGACCCACGCGCTGATCTGTGAGTAGGTAGGGATAGATAGGCGCCTCGCCACCGGCCTGCTGGTATTGGGTTACTGGTAGATCGGCATCGGCCTCATTCGGCGTATTAGCCGCCGAATGCTCCAAACCGAAGCCGATTGGAATAGACCGTCAGAAACTGGGATTTGCTCCACTTCAGAGCGCTCTCCATCGCGCTACCCCGCATGGCTCTCACCCAAATCGCCGAACGTCACCGTCGAGACCGTGACACACTCAGACCAGGCAACCCGCCCCTCCGTCAGACGATGCCTGATCGCCCCCAAATGAGATCACCCGCGCTCCTGTTCGCGCCGCCATGTCCGAAGACACCGCCCGGTTCATCATGGACGATTCTCACTGCGGCGTGAGACCAATCCGCGCTCACATGACGCTTTTGTGCACAAATTTTATGCAACTCACCGCGAAAATCCCCCTCTGACTCCTGATCCCGGCGCGGTTTCGCAATTTGCGCTTGTCGGCTGACGGGCGCGCTGCAAACCTGAAACCACATCGGAATAACCCGAACGGCATTCGCGCCTCGCTTTGACACCGCACGTTAGCGGCAAGTCAGCGGGGCGTTTTGCGTTTTGGCTCAGAGGGTCTGCAAGAGTGGAAATGAAGAAACGGATTGAACTTGGCCTGCTGTATTCCCGCTCGGGAAGCTATTCGCTGATCTCCGAAGCCTGCCGGACCGGGGCGCTCAGCGCGATTGCCGAGATCAATTCGATGCCCGACCTCCCGATCACCTTCGCCCCGATCGAGCGCGACCCGCAGGGCAATATCGACGCCTATGGTCCGCTCTGCGAAGAAATCCTTCGCGACAGCGATGCGCGCCATGTCGTCGGCTGCGTCACCTCGTGGAGCCGCAAGGAGGTGATCCCGACGCTCGAGAAAGCGGGCGGGACGCTTTGGTATGCGGTGCCCTATGAGGGGTTCGAGGCGTCCGATCATGTCGTCTACACCCATGCCTGCCCGAACCAGCATCTGCTGCCGCTGCTTGGCTGGGCCTTTGCGCGGCTCGGGCGGCGGGGCTTCCTGACCGGCTCGAATTACATCTGGGGCTGGGAGATGAACCGTCTTGCGCGGGACGTGATCCTCAGCGCCAGCGGCGAGGTTCTGGGCGAGCGTTACCTGCCGCTCGGTTCGCTGGATGTCGAGCGGATGATCAATGAGATCCGCGCGACCCGGCCCGATTTCATCCTCAACAACCTGATCGGCCCGTCGCAATACGCCTTCCTCGAAGCCTATCACAAGCTCGGGCAGGAAGACGCGCATTTCCGCCCCGAGACCTGCCCGATCCTATCGTGCAATCTGACCGAATGCGAGTTGCCCGCCATTCACCCGGACGCGGTCGAGGGTCTGGTCGCCGCCGGGCCGTATTTCCGGGGCGCGACCGGCTGGCCGCAGGCGCAGCGCAATTTCGGCTCCTCGCATGAAGCAGCCGCATGGTCGTCGGTCTATCGCCTCGCGATTTTGCTGTCGGGGCATGAAGACGCTGCCGAGCAGAGCCTCGCGCAGCTGTTGCACGATGCGCCGCAGGGCTCGGAGGGGATCGACCTGTCGACCCATCACACCGCCCTGCCCGTCCTGATCGCGCAGGTCGAGAACGGCGCCTTCGCGGTCCGCGAGCGGTTCGAGGCCGTCGCGGGCGATCCCTATCTCGCACGCGGCCGCAATCCGATCGCGCCCGGAGCGCCCCGGCTGAAGGTGGTCTCATGAAGCGCAAGATCCGCATCCCCGATCTCGGCGGCGCGCGCGCCTATATCCTGCACCGCCCCCACGCGACCGTGCAGGCACTCGAGCGGCAATTGCGCGCGATCGGCCTGACGGTCGTGCATTGCTGGCCCGAGCTGCCCGCCGAGGCCCTGTCGGGGGATTTCGTCTTCTTCGACGCCGATCAGGGCTATGACGAGCAATTCCCGTGGAAGCCCGGCGAAAGCCCGATGCCGATGATCGCCTTGATCGGCACCGAAGCGCCCGGCCGGATCGAATGGTCGCTGGAGGCCGGCGCACATGCGCAGATCCTCAAACCCGTGGGCGATGGCGGGGTCTATTCGGCGCTGCTGATCGCGCAGCTCGCCTTCGAGGCGCGGGCGCAGCTCTCGGGCGAGATCGCGGATCTGCGTCGCAGGCTCGATGAGCGCCAGACGGTGGTGCGGGCGGTCACGCTGCTCGCCGCGCGGGGCAAGAGCGAGGCCGAGGCCTATGACCAGCTGCGCCAGATGGCGATGGCCTGGCGCGTGACGTTCGAAGACGCCGCGCGCCGCATCGTCGCCAACCATGACGAACAAAGGAAGAGTGATGACCGACGCGACCTTGGCTGAGGGACCGGCCCGACCGCAAAGCGCCTTGCGCCGCCTGATGCGCCGCAAGCTCGCGCTGCTGGGCTTTGCGATCATCGCGATCGTGACGCTCGGTGCGATCTTCGCGCCGTGGATCGCCCCTTTCGAGCCGCAGGAGCAGATGTTCGACGGGCTGACGCTGGAAGGCTCGCCCATGCCGCCGGGCGAGAAGTTCTGGCTCGGCACCGACCTGCTGGGCCGCGACCTGTTCTCGCGCATCCTCTATGGCGCGCGGACCTCGCTGATCATCGGCGTGGTCGCGAATGGCCTCGCGCTGATCATCGGCACGCTGATCGGCGTCACCGCGGGCTATTTCCGCGGCTGGATCGGCGCGGTGCTGATGCGCTTCACCGACCTTATGATGGCCTTCCCGGCGCTGCTGCTGGCGATCTGTCTCGCCGCGATCTTCACACCGTCGCTTTGGATCGTCGCGATGGTGATCGCGCTGGTGAACTGGGTGCAGACGGCCCGCGTGGTCTTCACCGAGACCTCGGCGCTGGCCGAGCGCGAATTCGTCGCCGCCGAGCGCACGCTGGGCGCTGGCACGGTGCGCATCCTGTTCCGCCATATCCTGCCGCATCTGGTGCCGATGATCATCGTCTGGGGCACGCTGGGGATTTCGACCACGGTGCTGCTGGAGGCGACGCTGAGCTATCTCGGCGTGGGCGTTCAGCCCCCGACGCCAAGCTGGGGCAACATCATCTTCGAGAACCAGACCTACTTCCAGGCGGCCCCGTGGCTCGTCTTCATCCCGGGCGCCGCGATCCTGTTGCTGGCGCTGTCCTTCAACCTCGTGGGCGACGCGCTGCGCGACGTGCTCGACCCGACGCAGAGAGGGCGTGAGTGATGCTGGCCTATCTGATCCGCCGCCTGATCCAGGCCGCCCTGATCCTGCTGGGCGTGTCCTTCATCACCTTCTTCCTGCTCTTCGTGCTGCCGGCCGATCCGGTGCGCCAGATCGCGGGCCGTTCGGCCACGCCCGAGACGGTCGCCAATATCCGCCACCAGCTTGGCCTCGATCAGCCCTTCATCGTGCAATACTGGCACTACCTGACCGGTCTGGTCCAAGGCGATATGGGGCGCAGCTATCTGCAGAAAACCGAAGTCGCGACCCTGATTGCCGCGCGTCTGCCCGCGACGCTTCTTCTGATGCTGGGCGCGATCGTGGCCGAGCTGATCATGGGGCTCACGCTGGGGATCGTGGCCGCGATCCGGCGCGGCGGCGCGCTCGATCAGTCGCTGATGATCACCTCTTTCGTCGCGGTCTCCGCGCCGCAATTCGTGGTCGGCCTGCTCCTGCTCTATGTCTTCGCGGTCAAGCTGAGCTGGTTCCCGATCGGCGGTTACGGCAGCTTCTCGAACCTCGTGCTGCCCGCGCTCACGCTCGGGATCATGGGCTCGGGCTGGTATAGCCGGATGATGCGCTCGAGCATGATCGACGTGCTGCGCTCGGACTATATCCGCACCGCGCGCGCCAAGGGTCTGCGGCGTTTCCGGGTGCTGGCACTGCACGCGATGCCCAACGCCATCCTGCCGATCATCGCGATGATCGGGATCGATATCGGCATCTTCATGTCCGGCATCGTCGTCGTGGAAAGCGTCTTCGGCTGGCCCGGTATCGGGCAGCTCGCCTGGCAGGCGATCCAGCGCGTCGACATCCCGATCATCATGGGCGTCACGCTCGTTTCCGCCTGCGCGATCGTGCTGGGCAACCTGCTGGCCGACCTGATCACCCCTTTCATCGATCCGCGCATCAAGCTGCGCTGATCGCAATCAGATACCCCGGGCCAACCGGGGAGCGAACCAAAAGAAAAGTCCAACTGACGGAGAACACCTCAAATGAGCCTGATGAAAAACATCCTTGCCACAAGCGCGCTGTCGCTCTCGCTGGGTCTCGCCAGCTTCGCCTCGGCGCAGGACTACCAGCCCGATCCGAACGCCAAGCCCGGCGGCAATATCATCGTGACCTACAAGGACGATGTGGCCACGCTCGACCCGGCAATCGGCTATGACTGGCAGAACTGGTCGATGATCAAATCCGTCTTCGACGGTCTGATGGATTACGTCCCCGGCACCACCGAACTGCGCCCCGGTCTTGCCGAGAGCTACGAGATTTCCGACGACGGCACGACCTTCACCTTCAAGCTGCGCGAGGGCGTGAAATTCCACAACGGCCGCGAGATGACGGCCGAGGACGTGAAATACTCGCTCGACCGCGTCACCACCCCCGCGACCCAATCGCCGGGTGCCGGTTTCTTCGGCTCGATCAAGGGCTATGACGCGATGGCGGACGGTTCGGCCACCAGCCTCGAAGGCGTCACCGTCGTCGATCCCTACACCGTCAAGATCGAGCTTTCGCGCCCCGATGCGACCTTCCTGCACGTGATGGCGCTGAACTTCGCCTCGGTCGTGCCGAAGGAAGCGGTCGACGAATACGGCACCGATTTCGGCAAGCATCCCGTCGGCACCGGCGCGTTCAAGCTGTCTGACTGGACCATCGGTCAGCAGCTCGTGTTCGAGAAGAACGCCGACTACTGGCGCGAGGGTGTGCCCTATCTCGATAGCATCACTTTTGAGGTCGGTCAGGAGCCGATCGTGGCGCTGCTGCGGCTTCAACAGGGTGAGGTGGACGTGCCCGGCGACGGCATCCCGCCGGCGAAGTTCAACGAGGTGATGGACAATCCCGACGAGGCCAAGCGGGTCGTCGTGGGTGGCCAGCTGCATACCGGCTACATCACGCTCAACGTCCAGATGGAGCCCTTCGACAAGGTCGAGGTGCGTCAGGCGATGAACATGGCGATCAACAAGGACCGCATCGTTCAGATGATCAACGGTCGCGCCACGCCCGCGAACCAGCCGCTGCCGCCGTCGATGCCGGGCTATACCAAGGATTACGAAGGCTATCCCTTCGATCAGGAAAAGGCCAAGCAGATGCTCGCGGATGCGGGCTATCCCGACGGGTTCGAGACTGAGCTCTACGTGATGAACACCGACCCGAACCCGCGTATCGCGCAGGCGATCCAGCAGGACCTGTCGCAGATCGGCGTGAAGGTCGACATCAAGGCGCTGGCGCAGGCCAACGTGATCGAAGCAGGCGGCACGCCGAAGACCGCGCCGATGATCTGGTCGGGCGGCATGGCGTGGATCGCCGACTTCCCCGATCCGTCCAACTTCTACGGGCCCATCCTGGGCTGCGCGGGCGCGGTCGAGGGCGGCTGGAACTGGTCGTGGTATTGCAACGAGGAACTCGACGCGATGGCCACCGAGGCGGACTCGATCACCGATCCGGCCAAGCAGGACGAGCGCCTGCAGAAATGGTCCGACGTCTACATGAAGGTCATGGAAGACGCCCCGTGGGTCCCGGTGTTCAACGAGAACCGTTACACCATGAAGTCGGGCCGTATGGGTGGCGCGGATGCGCTCTATGTCGACCCGGTCTCGATTCCGGTCAACTACGACTACGTGTACGTGACGGAGTAAGCGCGCATGTGCAAAGCCTGTGACTATACGATCCATGGCGCACAGCACCATTTCGGCTGGGACAACTCGTTTGTCCCGGCCGAGACGGTGGCCCCGGGATCGACCATCGAATTCCACTGCCACGACAGCTCGGCCGGACAGCTCGGGCCGTCCTCGACGGTGGAAGACGTCAAGACGCTCGATTTCGGCAAGATCAACCCGGTCTCCGGCCCGATCTATGTCGAAGGGGCGAAACCCGGTGACGTGCTCAAGGTCACCATCGACAGCTTCACACCGCGCGAGCAGGAAGGCTCCGCCTGGGGCTGGACCGCGAATATCCCGGGCTTCGGCCTGCTGGCGGATCAGTTCGAAGATCCGGCGCTGACGATCTGGAAATACGACGCGGCCTCGCCCGACAAGGCGCTTTGGGGCAGCGAGGGCAAGGTCGGCCTCAAGCCGTTCTGCGGCACCATCGGCGTCGCCCCGGCCGAAAAAGGCCTGCATTCCATCGTGCCCCCGCGCCGCGTGGGCGGCAATCTCGACATTCGCGATCTGGCGGCGGGCACCACGCTCTATCTGCCGGTCGAGGTCGACGGCGCGCTGTTCTCGGTGGGCGACACCCATGCCGCCCAAGGCGATGGCGAGGTCTGCGGCACCGCGATCGAGAGCCCGATGAACTGCGTGCTTAGCTTCGATCTTATCAAGAACGAGACGCTGAAATTCCCGCGCTTCACCACGCCGGGGCCGGTCACGCGCCATCTCGACACGGCGGGCTACGAAGTCACGACGGGCATCGGCCCCGACCTGATGTCGGGCGCGCGCGATGCGGTCTCCGGCATGATCGATCTTCTGTGCGCACAGCGCGGCATGTCGGCGGTCGACGCCTATATGCTGGTCTCGACCTGTGGCGATCTGCGCATTTCCGAGATCGTCGATATGCCCAACTGGGTCGTCAGCTTCTATTTCCCGAGAAACGTGTTCGAATGATCGAAATGAAACAAACGCAAGCCGGGGCCGTCACGGCCCCGGAGCCCGCCCAGCCGGTGCTGTCCGTCGAGGGTCTCACGATCTCGGTGCGCTCCGAGGGGCACGAGCGGGCGCTGGTGAGCGATCTGAGCTTCACGCTCGCGCGCGGCGAGACCATCGCCATCGCGGGCGAGAGCGGCTCGGGCAAGTCGCTGACCTCTCTGGCGATCATGGGGCTGTTGCCGCCCCCTGCCCTGCGGGTCAGTTCGGGCGCGATCCGCTTTCAGGGCGAAGACCTCACGCGCCTGCCCGAAAGCCGGATGCGCGCCATGCGCGGCAACCGCATCGCGATGATCTTCCAGGAGCCGATGACGTCGCTCAACCCGGTGCTGAGCATCGGCCTGCAACTTTCCGAGGCGATCCGCGCGCATGAGCCGGTCTCGAAACGCGAGGCCCGCGCCCGCGCACTCGAGGCGCTGCGCCGCGTGCGTATCTCCGAGCCCGAGCGACGGATGACCCAATATCCGCACGAACTTTCCGGCGGCATGCGGCAGCGCGTGATGATCGCGATGGCGCTGGCGCTGCGCCCCGACGTGCTGATCGCCGACGAGCCGACCACCGCGCTCGACGTGACGGTGCAACGCGAGGTGCTCGACCTGCTGCGCGATCTGCAAAGCGAGATGGGCACCGCAATTATCCTGATCACCCATGACATGGGCGTGGTGGCCGAGATGGCCGAGCGCGTCATCGTCATGAAACAGGGTCAGGCGGTCGAGACGGGCGCTGTCTCGCAGATTTTCACCGCCCCGCGCGAGGCCTATACGCAAGACCTTTTGGCCGCCGTGCCGCGCATGGGCGATGGCAGCGGTGCTTCCGGCGCATCCCCGGATGCGAAACCCGTGGCGCGGCTGCGCGACGTGAAGGTGCATTTCGACATTCGCGGCGGGATCCTGTCGCAGGTCACGCATCGCGTCCACGCGGTCGAAGGCGTCAGCTTCGACATCATGGAGGGCGAGACCTTCTCGCTCGTCGGCGAAAGCGGCTGCGGCAAATCCACCATCGCGAAAGCGCTGACCGGGCTCGTGCCGCATCAGGGCCGCATCGAGGTCGCAGGCCACACTATGGGCGGGCTGAGCGGCGCGAAGATGAAAGAGATGCGCCGCGACGTGCAGATCGTGTTTCAGGACCCGATGGCCGCGCTCGATCCGCGGATGCGCGTGGGCGATCTGGTGGCCGAGCCGCTGGTCATCCACGGGATCGGCACACCCGAGGAGCAGCGCGAAAAAGTCGCGGGCCTGTTCGAGCGCGTCGGCCTCACCCGCGATCAACTCGACCGCTATCCGCATGAGTTTTCGGGCGGCCAGCGTCAGCGGATCTGCATCGCCCGCGCGCTGGCGCTGCAGCCGAAGCTGATCATCGCGGATGAAAGCGTCTCGGCGCTGGATGTGTCGGTGCAGGCGCGTGTGCTGGACCTTCTGGAGGCGCTGAAACGCGAGTTCGGCATCGCCTATCTGTTCATCAGTCACGACATGGCGGTGGTCGAGAATATCTCGGACCGGATCGCGGTGATGTATATGGGCCAGATCGTGGAGATGGGCACGCGCGCGCAGATTTTCGGCGCGCCGCAGCATCCCTACACCAAGCGCCTGATGGCCGCCGTGCCGATCCCCAATCCCGACAAGGTCCGCGAGCCCACGCCGCGCCTGTCCGGCGAGGTGCCGAGCCCGGTCTACAAGCTGGGCACGGGTCCGCAGCGCCTGATGCTGCGCAATCTCGGCGACGGGCATCTCGTGGCGGATAGCGACCTGCCCGCGATGCCGACCGAGACGGCGGCGGAATAGCACGAAATCGCGCACAGGGCGGGCGAAATTCTCCGCGCCGCCCTGTGCTTTCAAGGCCGTTTTCGGGCTGCAAACCGCAGCCCCTTCTCAAGGCCATTCATAGGCGGCAAGACAAAAGCGACATCCACCCCGTCTCTTTTCCGCAACACCCCGAACACCCCACCAAATCATTGATACAAATCAAAGAAAGCTTCCGGGCGGAAGCTTAGCGCGGTGACTGAAGTCCGTGCGAGGGAACTTCTGAAACGCGCCGAGGCAAACGCACGGACAGGTTGTCAGTTCAATTACGTAAAGAGTGGCTCGATTGACGTACGATTTCTTGTCGTAGCGTTTGCCTTGGGGAATGGGGACAAAGAATGTCGAATACACTACTCACCAATTTGAAACGCACCGTAGCGCCCGCCGCTTTGCTGCTGTGCCTCGGGAATCCGGCCTGGTCGGGCACCTTTGATGACGCACCCGTCATCAGCGTGACCGGCGATGGCCTCATCTTCTCCGATCCGGCGGAAGGCGTGCAGCCGCCCGGCCTCAAGGCCGTGACGGGGGAGGTCAACGCCGACTTTCCCAACACGAACAATCCGAAGGACATCACCAACTGCCTGATGGCGAACACGCCGGATTTCACTTGCACGGCCCCTCCCGGCTCGGGCAAACGGGTGAAGACGCAGCTGACCGGCCCGACGCCGATGGATATCACGCTCTCGACCCAATCGAGCGGCGGCATCACGGAATACTATACCTACGGCAAGACCTCGAACCTCACCGGCGCCCGCATTATCGCCTTCAAGGTGCAGCTCGGCACCGGCTCGGGTGACAGCTTCACCCCCTTCGACCCGAGCGATCCCCAGACCGCGGCACTCTTCGATCCCGATTACATCTCGAAGTTCAACCTGCCCGACGGGCTCTTCGGCGATGGCGGTCAGGAAGAGGCAGGCATCGGCTTCTTCGACAGCACCTCCGCCGAGATGACCATTGCGAACAACGCCAACACGCTCGACGCGACGAACCTGTCGAACGGCGTTCTGGCCACCTATTTCGGCAACTCGCTGATCGACAACAGCATGCTGCCGAAAGCGATCTTCTGGGACGCGACCGGCACGGCCGTCGCCTCGGACGAGGCCCAGCTCATCGCGTGGTACAACCTGAGCGCCGGTCAGTGGCAGTATGGCAATCTGGGCGTCGACAGCTCGACCTATCTGGACAGCAAGCTGCAGGCGATGGCCGACTCGCTGGGCGTCACGGTCGCGGATCTCGGCTATACCGGCGGCGGCGCGGTGCCTGCCGATATCGTCGCGGCGATGCAGGCAAATGGCCTCTACACGCAGGACGTGGTCGAGGATCTTCGCAACCTGAACCTGAACTACATCATCGATCTCGGCGATGTCGCAGGCAGCAATGTCACGATGCGCATCGCGCCGATCTTCGCGCCGATCGTCGAGCAGACCGCGACCCGCTACCAGTTCGCAACCGCCGGGCGCCTCGATGCGGCAGCCAACATCCCCTATCTCGATATCGGGAATGCGGAGACCTATCAGACCGCGATCAGCGACATCATGGCGATCACGGATCCGGTCGCGCGCAACGACATGCTCGAGACGACGGGCTACAGCTTCCTGCCCGCCTTTGGCGCTGTCGGCTTCGAGTTCGGGCAGAACATCACGAAAGGGATCGGTCGTCCGGTTGCGCAGACGCAGAACGGATCGGTCACGCTTTCGACGATGGGCGGGCCGACCTCGTGGAAGATCGGCGACGACACCTATGCCTTCGTCTCGGCGGGGGCGCAGAAAGCCAATTACGACCGCACCACCAATGCGATCGGCTATGACGTCAAATCGCATTACATGATGGTCGGCGGCGAGAAATTCGTCGGCAATCAAGTCTCGGTCGGCCTCTTCGGCGGCTACTCGGACGGCACGTCCGACGCCGATCAGAGCCGCGGCAGCATCGATGGCTCCGGCGGCTTCGTCGGTGGCTTCGTGCGGACGGCCTTCGGCAATGGCGGCGCGGCGCAGTTCATGATCGGCTATCAGGACCTTTCCTACGACATGAGCCGCAATGTCATGGGATCGACCGCACGGGCGAGCACGGATGGCCATCAGGTCTTCGGCGCGATCGATGCCGAATACATGTTCGGGCAAGATCGTCTTCGCTTCGGCCCGACGGGTTCGCTCGAAATGTATCACCTCTCGGTGGACGGCTTCGACGAAACCGGCGCGGGCGCGTGGAACCTGTCCGTCGGGGATCAATCCGGCACCGTGACCGTCGCCTCCGCCGGGATGCGTGGCCAATATGCGCTGTCGTCGAGCGCACAGGCCCCGACCCTGTCCGGTGCGATCAAGTACAACAAGGTCAGCGGC
Source organism: Thioclava sp. F36-6 (assembly GCF_002020305.1). NCBI lineage: Bacteria > Pseudomonadati > Pseudomonadota > Alphaproteobacteria > Rhodobacterales > Paracoccaceae > Thioclava > Thioclava sp. F36-6. The sequence goes on from NZ_MPZX01000003.1 coordinate 575,154, forward strand.
GACGATCAGCTCGTTCAGACCGCTTTCGTCGGGCTGCCCTCCAGCGCAACCCCGGTCGACGGCTTCGACATGAACTGGGTGACGGCGGATGTCGGGATCGACGTGCCGCTCAGCCAAACCGGAACGTTCTCCTCCAGCCTGCATGCCGGGATCTCGGGGACCTTCTCGAGCGACTATGAGAGCCACGCGCTGCAGGTGTCCTTCAACGCGAAGTTCTGAGCGCTCACAGGCCTAAACGAAGACACCGCGGCGCTTTTCGGCGCCGCGGTGCATTTATATTCGGAGGTTAGTCGCTTTCGCAGAGGGCGTTACCCCTCCATCCCGATCCGTTCCCGCCGCAGCGTCGACGCCCCGGATTTCGCATGGCTAGCGATCTCTTCCATCGGGGCGAACCAGACGTCGCCCGCCTCCACGGCGCGCTCCAGCAGACGCTCCATCTCGCGCCAGCGCGCCAGACGGCCCGTCAGGAACGGGTGCAGAACCGGCATCCAGAACCCGCCCGCCTCGTGCATCGCGTCGAATTCCTCGGCGAAGGCACGGATGCCGTCCGAGGGCGCGCGGATCGGCATCAGGTAGTCGATCTCGCCGAAATGCGCGAAGGGCGGCCAGTCATCGGTGCCCCAATGCGGCGGCACTTCGATCAGGCTGCCTTTCGGCGTCTCGACCAGATAGGGCAACTCGTCAGCCATCATCGAGCTGTCATAGAGAAACCCGTGCTCGATCAACCGGTTGAGCATCGCGGGCGTGAAGGAATAGACCGGCGCGCGATAGCCGCGCGGCTTGCGCCCGGTCATCGTTACATGGACCTCCAGCGCGCGTTCGAACAGCTCCGCCTCGCGTTCGTCGGAATGCTCCATCGGGTCTTCGTGCATCCACGAATGATGCCCGATCTCGTGCCCCGCCTTCAGGATCGCCTCGACCGTCTCGGGGTAATTCTGCATCACCCAAGCGGGCATGAAGAAGGTCTGGGTCAGGCCCAGACGGCGATAGGTTTCGAGGATGCGCGGCACGGCGACCGTCGGCCCGTAGCGGCCCATCGAGATCGGCTGCAAACGCAGTTCGGCATCTTCGGGACGGGCGGTGCGGATCAGCGAATCCGCGTCGATATCGAAGGTCACGCAGGCGGCGCTGCGCTTGGCCTCGGGCCAGGTGATCGGGTTGAGAAACATGTCACTCTCCGCTCAGGAAGGATCGGCGGACACCGGGAGCGTCACCGAGAACAGCGCCACGAGATCGTTGCGCAGCCAGGTCTCGATCTCGTCCCGGCGCGCGGCGTCGGTGGAAATGAACTGGATGAAACGGGCGTTTTGCAGCTGAAACAGCGCCCGGCCCAGATGGAGCGGGTTCAGATCAGCGTTGAGCCTCCCGTCCCGCTGCATCGCCTCGATCCGGCGCACCAGCACCGATGCAAGCTGTTCGTCGAGCTTGAAATAGGCCTTGGAAAGCTGCGTCCCCGCCTCGATCGTCACCGCCGCGATGACCTGACGCCAGATGTCTTTCTCCAGCGTCTGCATCGCGTGAACCATGATCTCGTGCGCGAACGCCACCGTCAGCTCGACGAGATCGGCTTCCGGCCCGGGCAGCGTCGAATCGAGCCGTTCCAGCAGTTGTTTGTCGCTTTCGATCACCAGCGCGAGCAGCACCCCGGCCTTGGTTCCGTAGTAGTTATGGACCGTTACGCCCGAGACGCCGGCAGCCACCGCGATCGCCTCGATCGTCGTCTTGTCATAGCCCTTCTCGCGAAAAAGCTCTTTGGCCGATGTGACGATGCGGTTGCGACGGTCTTGTTTTTGTTGGGCGCGCAGGTTGCTCACTAAGTCCTCCTAGGGTTGCGAACAGTTTTCGGCAATTGGTCATCTTTGGTCAAGACAAATTTTTTATTGCATAAAAGTTTTTATCGAATAAAGTTTTTGTACAAGATCAAGAATCCATACCAACAGCGAGGTCCGCTTATGCGCTCCGTACTCAAACTCGCCGCCGCCTCCGCGGTCGCCCTCTCCGCGGGCAGCCTCTCCGCTGCCGCCGCTGAAACCGTCAATGTCGGGGTCTGTGTCTCCTGGCCGGGCTATGCCATGCTCGAAGTCGCCAAGGAAAAGAACCTGATCCCCGATTACGACCTGAACATCACGATCTTCGAGGATCCGCTGGGCGGTCATGCCGCCCTCGCCGCGGGTCAGCTCGACGTCTATGGCTGCACCGCCGATTACACGCCGCTGGTCGTGGATCGCGGCACCGATGTGGTCAACGTGGCCCAACTCAACCCCTCCTACGGGGTCGATCACGTCATCCTCGCGCCCGATACCGAGCCCGCCGACCTGCCCGGCAAAAAGGTCTCGGCCCCGCAGGCCTATATCGGTCAGCTGCTGATGGGGATCTGGCTCGATTCCGAGGGCATCACCCCCGATCAGGTCGAGTGGGTGAACCTCAATGCCGATGAAGCCGTCGGTCCGATGATGTCGGGCGATCTGTCGGCTGCCTACATGTACGAGCCGTGGATCTCCAAGGTTCTCGAGGCAAAACCCGGCGCGCGGTCCATCGTGAACACCGCCGATCCGGAGATGCTGAAGACCGGGATCTTCATGGACGCTCTGTATATGAACAAGAACTTCATCGCCAATGACCGCGAGGCGGCGCTGGCCGTGCTGAAGGCGCGTTGCGAAGGGCTGGCCTACTGGAACCAGCACACCGAGGAGACCAACAAGATGCTCGCCTCCTTCCTGCAATGGCCCGAAGAAGATATCGGCTACGTCATCGGAACCAACGGCAAGTCCTTCGAGGGCGGCATCTACATGATGGACTTCGACGAATCCGCCCGCCTGTGCGGCGTACTCGACGGCGAAGGCCCGCTCGGGATGGCCAACGGTTCGATGGTCGACTCGATCGCGATGACCAATGACTGGTGGATCAAGCTCGGTCTGATGGAAAACAAGATCGACGCGTCGAAAGGCATCGACTGCTCGCTGATGGGCGATCTGGTCGAAGCCGGTTACCGCCAGAGCCTGAGCGCTCACTAAACCCCTCGGGAAGCGCCGATCCCCGGCGCTTCCCTTCCCCCAAGCCGGAGCATCTACCTTGAGCGCCCGACCCACTCCCTTTCTCCAGCTGCGCAAGCCCGTGAGCCGCCGTCAGAAGCTGCTTTCCGCGCTCGCCATCTGGGTGCTGTTCTTCGGCATCTGGATCGTCGCCTCGGCCAGCGGTCTGGTGAACCCGCTTCTCGTCCCAGCCCCGCAGCAGGTCTTCGCGACCACCTTCGATCTGTTCTTCAGCCGCGGGTTCGGCAGCGACGTCCTGATCTCCATCAGCCGCGTGCTGATCGCCTTCGCGCTGGCCAGCGCCGTGGCGGTGCCGCTGGGTGTGATGATGGGGTCCTTCCCCGCGATCGAGGCTTTCTTCGCACCCTTCGTCTCGGCCTGGCGCTACCTCCCCGCGCCCTCCTTCATCCCGATCCTGCTGATGTGGTTCGGGACCGGCGAGGCGCCGAAACTGGCGCTGCTGTTCCTCGGCGTGATCTTCTTCCTGATCACCCTAATCATGGATCACACCAAGAATGTGCGCGAGGAGCTGGTCGAGACCGCCCTGACGCTGGGCGCGCCGCGCCGCAAGGTGGTGGCCCGCGTGATCTTCCCCGCCGTGCTGCCCGATATCGTGACCGCGATGCGCCAGATGCTGGCGATGACCTGGACCTATCTGGTGATCGCCGAGATCGTCGCCTCCACCACCGGTATCGGCGCGATGATGATGCGCGCGCGTCGCTTCCTGAACACCGATGAGATCCTGTCGGGGATCGTCGTGATCGGGGTGCTGGGGCTGCTCTTCGACCTCACTTTCTCCGCCCTGCACCGCTGGGCCTTCCCCTATCTGAGAAAGGCGTGACCATGAGTGCCGAAACCGCATTGGAAATCCGCGAGATCTCGAAGGAATTCGAGCTCTCGGGCGGGCGCAAGCTGGTCGCCGTCGAGGGCGCGGGCTTCACCGTCGAACGCAACTCGATCTGTGTCCTGCTCGGCCCGTCGGGCTGCGGGAAATCGACGATCCTGCGCATGATCGCAGGGCTCGAGACCCCGAGCGGCGGCGAGATCATCATCGGCGGACGCCGCGTCGAGGGACCGGGCCGCGACCGGGGCATGGTCTTTCAGGCCTACACCTCCTTCGACTGGCTGACGGTGCGCAAGAATGTCGAGTTCGGGATGCAGATCAACGGCGTCCCGGCCGCCGAGCGCCGCGAACGCGCGGAACGCTTCATCAACCTCGTGGGGCTCGGGAAATTCGCCGAGGCCTACCCGTCGCAGCTCTCGGGCGGGATGCGTCAGCGCGTGGCTATCGCGCGCACGCTGGCCAACGACCCGGAAGTGCTGCTGATGGACGAGCCCTTCGGCGCGCTCGATGCCGAGACCCGCTGGCTTATGCAGGAGCTGATGATCGACGTCGCCGAGAAGACCAACACGACGATGGTGATCGTCACCCACGATCTGGAGGAGGCGATCTTCCTCGCCGACAAAATCGTTTTCCTCTCGAGCCATCCGGGCCGCGTGAAAGAGGTGATCGTGCCCGAGTTCAAGCAAGGCGCACGTATCGCCGACAAGGAAAGGGCCGTGAAACTCGACGGCTACTCCGATCTGGAGGCCCATCTGATGCGGCTGATGCGAGAGGAAGGACGCGGCAAGGAATGAGCGTGACATTCGACTTCACCGGCAAGACCGTTCTGGTCACCGGCGCTTCGAGCGGGATCGGCTATGGCATTGCCGAAGGCTTCGCGCGCGCGGGCGCCGATCTGATCATCCTGTCCGAGACCGAGACTATCTATGACGCCGCCGAAAGCCTGCCCGGCAAGGTCCGCGCGATCCGCTGCGATATCGCAGACGCCGCGATGGTGACCGAAGCGCTGGCCGATATCGAACGCGTCGATGTGCTGGTGAACAATGCAGGCCTCGAACGCCCAACCCCGCTCAACGGTGCGAACCCGTTGGGCAATGCGACCTTCGAGCGGATCGTGGCGATCAACATCACCGGCACCCAGAACGTGACCGACGCGCTGATCTCGCGCATCCCCGAAGGCGGGCGCATCCTGAACACCGCCTCGATCTGGGCGCGCACCGCCGTGCCGGGCTTCTCGGCCTATGTCGCGAGCAAACACGCGCTTCTGGGCCTGACCCGTACATGGGCGCAGGAACTGGGCCCCCGCGGCATCCGCGTCAACGCGATCTGCCCCGGCTGGGTGAAAACCGGACCGGCGGCCAATTCGCTGCGGGAACTGGCGCAATCCAGCGGTCGCAGCGAGGCCGAGGTCGAAGCCGAAATCATGGCCGCACAAGCGATCGACGGGCTGATGGTGCCCGCCGATATGGCCGATCCTTACATGTTTCTCGCGTCCGAGGCGGGCGCGAATATCACCGGTCAGGCGCTCAACGTCGACCGCGGCGAGGTAATGTCATGAGCCTTCAGGGAAAAGTCGCGCTGGTCACTGGCGGCTCGCGCGGGATCGGGCGCGCCATCGCGCTGGCGCTGGCCGAACAGGGCGCGAAAGTCGCCTTCTGTCATCCCGACGACGCGCAGGCGCACGACACGCTGGCCGAGCTTCAAAAGCTGACCGAGGCGGAATCCCTGCCCGCCGATGTCTCCGACGAGGCACAGGTCGAGGGGATGTTCGACGCCGTCATGTCCCGCTTCGGGCGGATCGACATTCTCGTGAACAACGCGGGCATCTTGCGCGAAAGCCCGATTGCCGAGACGAAGATCGACGAGTTCGACCGGGTGATCGCGGTGAACCTACGCGGCACTTTCCTCGCGTCGCGCGCCTTCGTGCGCCGGGCCGAGGAAGGCCGGATCATCAATATCGCGAGTGATCTGGGCTTTCTGGGGCGCGAGGAAATGTCCGCCTACACCGCCTCGAAAGGTGCGATCATCGCGCTGACCCGGACGCTCGCGCGTGAGCTGGCGCCGAAGATCCTCGTCAACGCCATCGCGCCGGGCTCGATCGAGACCGATATGACGAGCCCCGCCTCGATGAGCCCCGAACAGCTGGCAATCGACATGGCGACGCCGCTCGCCCGGTTCGGCCAGCCCGAGGATATCGCCGCGATGGCCTGCTATCTCGCGGGCCCGCAGAGCAATTTCATCACCGGTCAATGCTTCGGCGTGAACGGTGGCAGCGTCATGACCTGACAGGAGCGACCCCATGTCCAGCGATCCCCTTTTCCACCCGGTTTCCGGCTTCGATCTGCCGCGCTTTGCGGGCGTGCCGACCTTCATGCGCCTGCCGCATGTCGAACTCGACAATCCGCGCCTGAAGGATGTGCAGGTCGGGTTCATCGGCAGCCCGTGGGATTCCGGCACCACCAACCGTCCCGGTCCGCGCCACGGGCCGCGCCAACTGCGCGATCTCTCGACAATGATCCGCGCGCAGAACGGCGCGACCGGCGTGCGCCCCTTCGAGATGGTCAACTGCGCCGACCTCGGCGATGTCGCCCCCAACCCCGCCGACATTCAGGATGCGATGGACCGGATCACCCGGTTCTTCGAGACCGTCCGCGCGCATGGCATCCGCCCGATCACGGCGGGTGGCGATCACCTCAACTCGCTGCCGATCCTGCGCGCGCTGGGCACGCCCGAGCCGCTCGGGATGGTGCATTTCGACAGCCATACCGACCTGTTCCACAGCTATTTCGGCGGCAATATGTACACCCACGGCACGCCCTTCCGCCGCGCCATCGAAGAGGGCCTCCTGGACCCGAAACGCGTAGTGCAGATCGGCATTCGCGGCTCGACCTATGACAGCGAGGACCGCGATTTCGCCGATAGCGTCGGCGTGCGCGTGATCCCGATCGAGGAGTTCCACACCCGCGGCGTCGAGGATGTGATGGCCGAGGCGCGCGAGATCGTCGGCACCAAGCCCACCTATCTCTCCTACGATATCGACTTCATCGACCCGGCCTTCGCCCCCGGCACCGGCACGCCCGAAGTGGGCGGCCCGACTTCCTATCAGGCGCTGCAGGTGATCCGCCTGCTCGACGGGGTGGACATCGTCGGCGCCGATCTGGTCGAGGTCTCCCCGCCCTTCGACCCGTCCGGCGCGACCGCCTTCCTCGGCGTCTCGGTGATGTTCGAGATTCTGTGCCAGATGGCGGTGCGCATGACGCGCGGGTGATCGCCGAGCCGACCTCTCAGCCCACGCGGCGCATCCCGTCCGCGTGGGTGCGATAGACCGGGGTCATATTGTTGTCGAGACTTGCGCCAAGGTCGAGATCCGCCTCTTGCAGCCGGGCGACCTCCTGCAGGGCGAGACCGAGATAGCGCGCGATCTCCTGCGTCGAGAGGCCGAGATCGCTCAGCGCCGAGACTTCCAGCGCGCGATCCGGTCCCGTTTCCCGAGGGCGCGCCCCCGACAAAGGCCAGGGAATGGTCTTCGTCGCGCGGCTGTCCTGCCGTGGCTTACGCGGCAGCGGTAGAAGGTCAGGGCTGTTTTCTGGGGTGATCCAACGAAACATCCGCACACTCCTTCGAGCTTGGCTATGAGGCCCGTTCAGCTAAACCGCATCCGCCTCGCCGCGCCATTGACCGCCGTCAATGCAAACCGCGCAGACTCTGTTTTGCACGCTGTCTGAGCAGGGTTTTGCCAATCCACACAAGGCGCGCGGAGGCGCATCGCCTCCGGTCACACTTCAGGCACTGATTTGGGTCATAGAGCGGACCGAACCCGGAGCGCTGATGCCCGACGTGCCGAAGGACCATCGTCCGACGCGCGATTCCCACATTCTCACATCGAACTTCGGTCAAAAACGATCGCCCCCCCCCGATCAAGGGTTCTCGTCGTGTCACGGCGGGACAAGCATCGGGCCAAAATTTGCGCGCGATCATGGCAGCGATTGACGCCTGATAATGGCGCGCGCGTCGCGCGGGTGCATGATTGGACATTCGTGAAGGGCTGGGGTTACCTCACCCGCTCGAGTCCGCTCGAAGAGCCTTTCGCGAAACCCGCCGGCCAACGCGCGCCTGTCCCCAAGGCTCGGCCGGCGGGGCCGTTTTCATGCCATTTCGAAACTTTGGCGGCTCCGTGCCAAACGGCCGACTCTCACGCGACCCCTCACGCAATATTGTTGCGCAGAATGCCGCTCAGATTTCCAAAGTTAACATTTCTCTACAATTTGGCGCCTGACAGATGGCCTCGGAGACGGCAAGATTCCTGCAGTCACAAAAGACGCGTGTTGCCCGACAACTGCCAACGATCGGGGGGCATAAAGGGGGGGAATATGTTTAACAATCAGGCCATACGGCCTCAATTCGACGCGAAATGCGAGGACTGCATAGCGCGCCAGACAGGACTTTGTAGCGCCTTCGATAGCGAGGCGCTCCTCGATTTTGCTCATCGCAGCTACCGTGAAACCTATCACCAAGGCGCCGAGATTGCGGCTCAGGGCGAAGTGGCGGAACGGGTCGGCATCGTCGCCTCCGGGCTGGTGAAGGTCGTCGTTCTGACCGAAGGCGGCGACGAATACGTTCTGCAAATCCTGCGCGCGGGTCACCTGATCGGGGATCCGGACCGCGAGGTGAACGGGTTTTCCAGCGAGGCCGCCACCGATACCGCGATCTGCTGGATGCCGCGCCAGACATGGCACAATTTCCTGCAAGCGCATCCGCAGATCTTCCGCGGCTGTCTGTCGGCACTCAACCGGCAGTTCGAGGAGTTGCAGTTGAGCGTCGTGAAGATGCGCGGGCGCAGTACCATGCAGCGGCTCGCGCTTTGGCTGATCGACCAGTTACCCGGCGCGCCCGAAGGCAGCACACCGCAAATTCACATCGTGCTGACGCGGCGCGATCTGGCTTCGCTGTTGAACATGACGGTGGAGACACTGTGCCGCGCATTGCACCAGATCGAAGAGCGCGGCGCGATCCGCCTGCTTGCGCCCGACCATCTCGAAGTCAGGGATCTCGGACGCTTGCGACGGCTTGCGAAATACCAAAACGAGCGGATCGGCGCGGCCCTTGCCGAGCCCGATCCCGCACCGCGCCTGTCTCAACGCGAGACATGGTCCAGGGGCGGAAAAGCCCCCGTCTCAAAGCTCGGGTCCGAGGGACATGCGCCCGGGCGCACACCGGACTTCGCCACACGCGGAGGGCAGCGATAGAACGAGGACGCGCCGGCCCGGAATGTCTCGGCGGATCACACATCGCGCAACCTGCATTGATCGTGGTCAATGCGCGCGACCTCACGCGCGGCAAAGCTCGCGATGTGTCAGATCACATCCCGGGAGGCCCCTATGCCACGCAAATCCGACGCGACCGCCCGCACCAACGCGGGCTATGCTGACCTCGTGAAACGCCTGCTACCGCCAGACGGGCCGGACCCGGCACTGCTTGGCCCGATCGTCGCGATGCAAACTCAGGCGGCCGATCGCATGTTGCAGTTCAATCAGGAATGGCTGCGCTTCACCACCGATCGGATCACCTGCGACCGCGCCCTGCTCGCCAGCCTGTCCAATCCCGGCGATCCCGCCGCCATCGCCTCCGCCTGGTCGGAGTTCTACTCCGGCGCGATCGACGATTATTCCGCGCTCTATCGCCGGCTCTGGGGGCAATATGCCGAGGAGATGACGGAGACGGTGTTCGACACCCAGAAACAGGCGCGGGACCTGTTCATGACCTCCCTGCAAGGGGCGGGTTTCGGCGAGCACCGCCACGCGACGCCGGTCTGAGCGACCGCAATGGGACGGCCGGATCTGCCTCTCAACGGCGGGCCCGGCAGATATAGTTTTGTGCGATTTTTCGTCTTTCCTCCACGGCGGGACACGAAACCGAGTATGATTTCATGAGTGATCAGGGCGTGGTGCCAAGCGCGAAATGAGGTGGCGCCAGTGGTAAATTCCAAACGCGAAGACACCGGACCGAAGACGCGTGCCTCGCGCGCGGCGCTCGCCGATGGTGTGGGAGACATGATCTCGCTGATGCCGATCCCGGTCGCGGTGTTCGACACCGCGACGCGTCTGGTTGCGACCTCGGCGGCGTTTCAGGAGAGCTACGACGTCGATCTCGCCGGCGCGAGCGGACCGGGTGACGGCGACCTGCTGCCCTGGCTGCCAGAGGGCTACCCCGCCGCGCGCGATAAGGCGCTCGCCGGAGAGGTCGTACAATGCGACGAGACCCGGACGACGCTCCCCGATGGGCGTGTGATCCGGAACCGCTGGATTACCGCACCGATCCACCGCGACGGCGGCGTCGCGGGGATCATCCTCATCATCGAGGATATCAGCGCAGGGAAGGACTCGCAGCCGCCGACCGCTCTGCGCGCGGAACGGATCGCCGAGGCCATGGATGCCGCCGGGATCGCCCTGTTCGAGGTGGATTTCGACCGTGATGCATTCCTCGCGACCGGATCCGCCCGGCAGCTTCTGGAGACGCAGGAGGTGCCCGACAGCTACGAGAAATGGCTCGCCCTCGCCGCGCCGGAGGATCGTGCGCAGTTCGACGCGGTCTATCGCGCGGCGCTGGACCCGACGGGCAGCCGAAAGTTCTCGATCGAGTTCAAGCTCGCCGATAGCGCCGAGCCCAAGGTGATCGAGTTGCGCGGCAATATCCGGTTCGACGAGACCTGCGACCCGCCCCGTCCGCTGGGCGCCGTCGGCGCGATCCTTGATCGCACGGAGCGCGCGCGGATATCGGAGGCGCTGGTACAGGCGCAGCGGCTGGAAACCGTGGGCCGAATGGCGGGCCTTATTGCGCATGATTTCAACAACTTGCTGACCGTCATCCTGTCCAATCTGGAGCTTGCCTCGCGCGCCGAGATGGCAGATATCGCGCGTGACCATCTGGAACGCGCGATCGACGCGACGCAGATCGGCGCTGGGTTCAATCAGCGGCTTCTGGCGCTTGCTGGGGCGCGGACGCCCAAGCCGGTGCGCTTCGGCCTCGATGCGCAACTCGCCGAGACATGGACGCTGCTGGAGCGTGTGCTGGGCGAACAGGTGCATCTGCGTCTCCTGCCCGGCGCCGATCACGGCCAAGTCTACATGGATCGCGGGGAGCTGGACGGCGCGCTGCTCAATCTCGTCATCAATGCGCGCGACGCGATGACGGCCACCGGTACGATCACCATTCAGACCGGCTGCGCGCGGTTTGACGCGCATCGGGCCGCCGAGATCGACGGCGCGCGGCCGGGCTCCTTCCTCACGGTGAGCGTGACCGATACCGGACAGGGCATGACGCCCGAGGTGCGCAGGCAGGCTATCGATCCGTTTTTCACCACCAAACATGCGCATGTCGGGAACGGGCTCGGCCTGACCAGCGTGGCGAGTTCGGTCGCGCGAGCGGGCGGCTTCCTGCATATCGACACGGCCCCCGACAAAGGCACCACGATCACTCTCTACCTGCCCGAGACCGAGGGAGAGCCCACGCCCGCGCCTGCCGACCATCGCAACGCGCTGCGAATGGGAGATGGTCAGCTGGTGCTGGTGGTCGAGGACGACCCGCTGGTGCGCGAGGCGGTTCTCGACCGGCTGGAGGCTCTGGGCTACGCGGTGATCGAGGCCGCGAACGCATCCGAGGCGCTGGAACAGATCGAGGCGGGGGAGCCGGTCGAGCTGCTGTTTTCCGACGTCGTCTTGCCCGGCACCTTTTCGGGCTTCGACCTTGTCGATCGCGCCCGCGCCCGCGATCCCGCATTGCCCGTGCTTCTGACCTCTGGCCATACGTCCGAGCATTTCTCCGGGCGCCCCGAAGCCGAACGCGAGGTGGAATTGCTCACGAAGCCTTATTCTCTCTCGACGTTGAGTGCGGCGGTCGCGCGTGCGCTCAAGCCGGAGGGACCTCCCCCGTGATCTGGCCGGTGAAGACATATCCCACGCCGCGCACGGATCGGATCATCCGATTGGCATCATCCGCCGGTTCGATCTTGCGCCGAAGCCGGGCGATATGGGTGTCGATAGTCCGGTCATAGGGCGACCAGTCGCGCCCGTGGAGCACCCGGTTGATGTCGTCGCGCGAGAGCACCTGCTCCGGGCGGCTGAGGAACAACTCAAGCAGTTTCGCCTCCGTTCCGGTCAGATCCTCACGGCGACCGTCATTATGCTCGATCACGCCGTGACGCAGGTCGATACTGCTGTGATCGATGCGCAGCCGCTCGCGTGGCACGTTGCGGGTCCGATAGCCGTCGAGCACCCTGCGGATGCGGATCGCGACCTCGCGCGCGGCGAAGGGTTTGACGATGTAGTCATCCGCCCCCGCCTCCAGACCGCGCACCCGGTCGAGCGGTTGTCCTTGCCCGGTGATGAAAATGACGGGAATATTGCTGCGCCCGCGCAGGACACGGGCGAGTGCGAGACCGTCATCGGCCCCCAGCCCCAGATCGAGCGTCACGAGATCGACGTCGCCCGCTTCAATCTCCTGCATCATGCCAGTGGCGTCCGATGCCTCGCGCACCGCCCAGCCTTCCGCCTCAAGGCAGTCCCGCAGCGCGCCGCGTACGCAAGGATCATCTTCGACGACGAGAATTGTCTGCTGTTCCACAGGCGCGACCTCCTATCCCCTCCGCACCTATCGGGAGCGCCGCCGCGCTTTTGATGGCGCCGCAAAACCCTTTCCCGAATTATGTCATGATCGGCGCCCCCTGTCCGCCCTGTCTTTGATGGTGATCAAGGGTCAGAAACGGTAGAGGAAATTAAACGTTATCGTTCCCTCAAACCCGTGCCGCCACCGAATTTCGTCATGCCGGATGGTCTCGCCCGCGGTCGAGAGCGCCGCCGCCGAGACCGAACCGGAGCCGACCGTCGTCGTCCCCGAAGAGCGCGAAATGAGCGACGCCTGCCCCGTCTCCTGCACCCCCAGAGAGACGGCGAAGGCGCTGTTCCGGCCGATTTGCTGCTCGAAGACCATGCCCGCCCGCAGGACCGGTTCCACATGGGAATATCGGGACCGCTCGGGCGCGTTGCTGGCCGAGGCGATCCCCGGGATCGAGAGGGTTTCCTCACTGCGCCCGCTTGCCGACACCGCCTTCGCGCCGAGGTCGAGATAGAGGCCGAAGGACAGGTCGCTGGTCACGAGACGCCGCCCGCCCAGCCCCAAGGTGAGGCTCTGGCTGCGCTCATGCAGGCGCGTGCGGCGCGCGCTCTCGATGGCCGGGATGGCCCGGCTCGCCGTGAGAGAGGCCGTCGTCGTGTAGGTCTCGCCCGTGTGGCGCGACAGATCCCCGAAGCCGAGACGCGGGCCCCAGCTCCAGTCGCGGCTGTGCCCCAGCGGGCTCGCGATCACTCCGCCCAGCTCGCGCACACGGCTATGGGCGCTGACCCGTTGCGCGACCTTCACGCTGTCCGGCGCACCGAGACCGATAACGGAAAACCCGCCCGGATCGAACACGGCCGCCAGAGCTGTGGCCTCTCCGGTAGCGCCATCGAGACTGAGCGCCGCGAAGCCGCCCCCGCCTGCGCCGGGCGAAAACGCGTAGGTCTCGATGCGATTGCCAGTGACTGCGGGCGAGAAGGACTGTTGCTCGATATGAACGGTGCCGCCATGCCCGTCGGGAAGGGACAGCGAGGCTGTCGCATTCGCCCCCGACAGCGTGCCCCCCGCACCAAGCATCGGGTTCAGATCGATCGCGATATTGCCCTGCCCCGTGCGCGGCCCCGTCAGAAGGAGCGTACCGGAACTCGGCAGACCCGAGACAGCTTGCGCCTGCGCGAAACCGGAGCCGCGCCCGAAGCTCAGACCGAGCTGAGGCCGGGTCGAGAAATCCGGGGTCCAGCCCGCCTGCGGCAGGATTTGCAGAGGGCGCACGGGGCCTTGCAGCCCGAACTCCACGCCGCGCCCGTCCTCTCCGGTGATCTGGGTGCCCAGCCCCGGCACGAACGGTCCGCGTTGGGGCGGCGCGAGCGACCAGCCCTGCCACATCGAGGGCGGCTGCGCGAGCGCCGGGGGCGTCAGCGTGGCCAGCGCGACCAGCCCCCCAAGGGCGCAGCCGATGGGGCGGACTATGCCGTCACGCCGTCGCATTGATCGTAGCAAGGCGGCTCAGAAGGGCCACCAGCTCCTGTTGGCGCGACGTTTCGGTCTTGCGCATCACCGCCGCGAGCTGATTGCGCAAGGTTTCCTTCGACATCCGCCGGCGCGAGGCCAGCTCGCCGATCGACTCCCCCGCCAGCAGCGCCAAAGCGAGATCGGCCTCCTTCGCGTTCATGCCGAAGAGCCGCCAAAGAAAATCCTGATCCAGTTCGAGCGGCATATCGAGGTCTTCGTAGATCACCGCGAAATTCGGCCCGGCGCCCGGCAGGCCAACCGCCTCGCCCGCGGCCAGCCGGATGATTGTCAGGATCTCACGCGGCTCACCGCGATTTCGCGGCACGGACATGACCGCGACGCGCTGGCGCAGGCTGCCTTGCAGCGATTGGATCTGCGTCGCGAATTCATCATCCACGATGGGATCGGACAGCCGCAGCGTCCCATCTGGCGAGACCTGCAGCGCGCGGCCATTGCGCAGGATTGCCCGCGCCCGCCCGTTCATCCGCGAAACGCTGCGCCGCTCGTTGCACAGCACCACCGAGAAGGGCAGAATTTCCAGAAGATTACCGCTCAGACGCTCGGCCGCGTCGAGCCGTTGGCGCACCTCCATGATCCGCGTCGCCACATCGAGCTGCCGGGCGAGCCGGGTCAGGAAGTCCTTCAAAGGCCGCCGCAGCTCCGCCTCCAGATGGCGCGGATAGCGAAGTTCGATCCCCAGAAGATGACGCTCGCCACGATCGAACAGGACCCCGGCGAGACAGGTTTTGGGCGGGCTCGTCCGGCGCAGCACCTGCCCCATCGGCCCGCCATTCACCGTATCCGCACCGAGATCGCCGTCGTCATAGACCCGGCCGATCTCCTGCCCGTGCAGACTGTGCGCCCAGCCATCGGGGGCGCGCATTTCCTCGGCAAAGGCCCGGCGCAATTCCGGGTTCGGCGTATCGAGAAGCAGGAAGTTCCCTGCGCCCTGCATCCGTTCCAGCCCGACAATCATCGGCGTCGCTTCGGGAAAATTCATCGCGACGACCGCGAGCACGGACCGAAATAGATCCCCTTCGATGGCAGATGTGAAAATTTGATCGACCGCTGCGCCGTTCTCAGCGTGCATGCTCAAAGACATGGCGAAATCCCCTTAACCCTCTGATTAAGGAAATCCTCCGCCACGGAGAAATTTCGACAATGACAGTCATCAAGCCTGCCTATGCGCGCCGACAATGTGCGGCGCGGACAGAGGCGGAATCAGCGGGTCCCGACGATCACTTTTTTGCACTGCAGGTCACGCCACCCTCGCCTTCGACGTCCAGTCGCGCCGAGACGACGGCATGTGGACCGGCGGAGACATAGACCTTGGACAGCGTCTGCGCCTCGTCCGCGCGGGTGGCGAAAGCGCCGCCCTGCGTGGTGCTGGAGGTGCCGCCCGCACCGCTCGAGATCACGGTGAAGGAGTAGCGCCCGCGCATTGCGCGCGCCGATTGCACCCGCGCGGTCAGCTCGAGATGCGGAGCTGCGGGGCGCTCTGCGATCTCGCAGCTGAGAGGGGCTGCGCCTTGTGAGCTTTGCGCGCTCATCGCGAGCGCCATTCCGAATGGCATCCCTCCGATGAGGACAAGCAGCCCTCCGCGACGCAGGTAGTCGAGCATTTGCAGGTTCCGAGGCATGGTGTGCCTCCTTTCTCGTCCCCCTGCCCCGCACGCGTTGCGACGGGCGGGGCTAAACGGACGGCTATCGGTTTCATTTCAGCTCGAACTGAATGCCGATCGAGCCGTTTCCGCCAACGCTGCTCCCGCTGCGGGTCACACCCAGCCGGGTCTCACCCTGGAAATGGGTCTCCGTCTGGTAGCTGCCGAGCTGAGAGATCGAGCTGCCGAAACCAGAGCCCGATTGGACGGTGCCCGCGACATTGTTGTGCCCGCTCTGCGTGGTGGAGGCGTCATTGTAGCTGCCCTGCTGCTGCGTGACGGCCACATTGCCGCGTGATGGCTGCGGGGCGATGGATGCGATGGGGGCGCTGCTCGGATCATAGAAAGGCCGGCTCTGCGCCGCAGCTTCCTTCGCGATAACGCTCAATGCGAGAGCGGCCAAAAGCCCGGTCGCGAGGATCGCGGGGGGCGCCGTGGGGGCTCTCATCTGTGTTGCGAAACTCATAACCTTTCTCCTTGTTGCTGTCGCGACGGCACAGCAGCCGCCTTCAAGACGTTGATCGGGCGGATCGCAGCCCGCCCGATCAACCATGGGACGTCAGTTCTGAACGGTGCTCGACACGTTGCCGACACCGGTCTGGACCGTGGCCGACGAGTTGCCGACATTGCCCTGAATGGTGGACGAGTAGTTCCCGAGGCCCAGCTGATCGGTGATCGAGTTGTTGAACGCGCCGGTCTGACCGGTGCCCGAGAAGTTGGCGATCCCACGTTGCACCGTGGTGCTGGTGTTGCCGTAGTCGCGCTGCACGGTGATGGCCGCGTTGTTCATACCGAGCTGCGTCGTGCTCGACCCGTTGAACCAACCCATCTGGTCGGTGAGCGACACGTTACCGCCTGCGAGGGCGGCTCCGGCGCCGGAGAGAACGACAGCGGTGGCGAGAAGCAGATGTTTCATGGTGATGGTCTCCAGACTAAAGAATGTTGATCGATCCGGATCCGCGTCCCGATCGTTCTTCCACGCTACGCCGGAGCTGCGCCGGGATCGGGGACGCAAACATCATCGAAGACGCCCCGATCGCCATGCGCTTCGGCCTGAACGCTGCCCCTTCGGCACCGCCCGACCGCGGACCGCCCGCGATAGTTCACCCACCGGCGCAAGTGGTGCGCCAGACGCGATATCCTTGCCCACTGCGCGCATATGGCCGCGCAGTTGCCCCGAACGGGTCAGCGCGTGACGCGGGCGCGGGACGGGCTGCGACGGATGGGGCGCGAGCCATGGCGGTCTCGCTTGCGCCCGCGCAATGACGAAATGCCATCTGCGTGAGACGCAGGCCGCCATTCGGAGGGTTGTCCGGTGGCGAAACTCACACCGCGTCCCGGCGCATTGACGCGCGACAAGACACGGTTGGAAAAGCCCACCGCTTGAATCTACGAGAAGCCGGAAATTGCGAATATCTCGGAGCTGTTCGGTTGATACCGACGGGTCTTGGCCGTGCTTATGGAGAGAGCCGCGCGACTCGGGCCGGAGGGAACTGGGGAAGACCGACACGGACCACGCGGCGACGCGCCCCCGAAATGCGCAGCGCGCGCTCCCGATACGGAAACGCGCGCCACTCCCCCCTGACAGACACTGCGAGCGGTGTCTCTTTATCGACCCCTACCGCCCGCGCGGCCTGCCCCCACACACATGCCAGTTCCCCTCAATTGCGACGCTCCATCAGCAGCGCCACCAGCAAGCCGGTTCCGACCATACCAAGAAGCACCCCGGCCCAGGGCACGGGATGGCTGCGCACGCTTCGACGCAGGTCATGCTGCGCCTCTGCCAGCGAGTGGCGCATTTCAAGAACCGCGTCGCGGGTATCCTCCACGAGATCGTGGCCCCGCCGCGTCGCCTCCGCGCCGAGATCTCTGGCCCGCAACCGACTGTGACGGCGAAGCGCCTGCGCCAATTCGCTTACATCATCGCGCAGCTCTTCGAGATCGGCGCGTATCGCCTCGACGGCGTGGCGCTCGCGATCCTCGATATCGGCGCGTTCGTGTGCTGCGTCGCTGGATGTCTTGGCCATGGCGTTTCTCCTCTGATCCGATTTTGAACCGTGCGACAGGTTGGCAAGATGCAAAGCTGCAAGACGTCGCGCATTGATCGCCGTCACTGCAAAATGCAAACGCGCGGCTCACGTGACCTTGAGTGCCTCTTGCAGCTTTTCGCGAAAATGGCGCGGCGAGAGGCTCGCGAGATTGGAGTGGATTTCCCGGCTCACCCGCGCCGCCAGAGCCGCGGACATGGCATCCCGCATCGCGCCCAGCATCCGCGGCGGCGCTACGAGGACGAGCGTGTCGAATTGCTCTCGCCCGAGGCTCTCTTCGAGACCTTCACACAGCTGATGCGCGAAAGCGATCTCCGGCGCGTGGTCCGGATCGCCATGCGGCGCCATCGTGGCCCGCCGCCCGGGCGACCCGCTCGAGAAGCTGCGACCCGCCTTATCGCGCGGGCTCTCATGCGGCGCTTTCAGCTCGAAGACCGCCTTCTTTCCCTCGGCATCGGCCAGCACATGCGCGCTGGCGGCGTTCATCACCACAATCCATTCGGTTTTCTTCGGCTGTCGCATCGGCTCACCTATTTTGAGAACAGCACCGGCAGGTGGGATTTTTCCAACAGGCGCGTGGTCACCGCGCCGATCACGAAGTCATAGAGCCGCGAATGACCGTAAGCGCCGACGGCGATCATCTCGGCCCCACGTTCGCGCGCGGTGTGAAGCAACGCATCGCCCGCTTCCGAGGTCGTCTTCATCCGATCCAGAAGGGTTACATCGAAGCCGCGCCGGTCGAGCGCCGCCGCGAGGTCGTCGCGCAAATCGTCCACGGCCTCCCGCTCGCCTTCCGACGGCGACACGGAAAGCAGATCGATCCGCGCACCATGCGCCGCAAGGTAGAGCATGTCATGCACCGCCCGCATCGCCTCGCGGCTGCACGAAACCCCGACGAGGATATGTTGCGCGGGCTTATCGAGCTGCGCAGCCTCGCTCACCACCAGAACCGGACGCCCGGCCTGGCGGATCAGTTGCTCTTGCATACGCAGATCGCCCGCGCGCCCGGCATGGGCCGGCACCTGCGCGGACAGGACGAGATCGGCGGCGCGGCAGCTATCGACGAGAAAATCGATCAGCGCGTCGCGCACACCGCTTGGGCTGCGGAATTCACCCTGCACATCTTCGGCCTTGAGCGCATGTTCGAACGTCTCACGGATCTCAGCCGCCTCCTTGCGCTGCCATTCGACGAATTCGGGATAGACGATCGGATCGCTCGCCAGATCGCCGCCCAACAACGGCAGCGGCTCGACGCCATGCGCCCCGATCAGATGCGCCTCGAAGCGGCGACACAGCGCGGCCGCCATCGGGGCGAGCCAGCGGGCTTCGTCGGTCTCTAGAAAGGCAGCGGCAAGGGTGCGCGGAATCATCTTGGGGCTCCTGAATGGTCACATCGGCCCGAACCTACGGCGCTGCGCGCAAAACGGCATTGATCGTGCGCAACGTCGGATCCTTTCGCGAGGCCGCGCGCCGCTATGCGCGCCGTCAATGCGGGCGCCGCGCCGGTCGTGAGAGGCTTGAACTCGTTCCACCGAGACATTTCTCACGGGAGTTTCTGCATGTCTGAGCGACGGGGTCCTGACCGTGGCCCTGCCGAAAGCCGCCGAAGCGCGCGAGAAAGATCGCCGCATCGACGTCAAGGCGCGATGAGCGCGCATCACCCGGGCGGCCCTTCGCGCCCCGAACTGTCAGCGCGACGGACCGCCCCCTGAACCGGGAGGACAGTCCGATGACCAGACCCGTATTTGCAACCCTCGCAGCCCTCGCATGGGCCCTGCCCGCCAGCGCGGAAGAGGACTCCAGCAGCCCGATGACCGCGGCGCAGATGGGGGCCGATCTTTACCAAAATTACTGCGCCACCTGCCATGGCAAGAGCGCTGCGGGCGACGGGCCGCTCAGCGAATATTTCACCACT
The DNA here is from genome assembly GCF_002020305.1 of Thioclava sp. F36-6. Classification (NCBI taxonomy): domain Bacteria; kingdom Pseudomonadati; phylum Pseudomonadota; class Alphaproteobacteria; order Rhodobacterales; family Paracoccaceae; genus Thioclava; species Thioclava sp. F36-6. The sequence goes on from NZ_MPZX01000003.1 coordinate 594,776, forward strand.
CAGGTGCCAGCGCTGACCCAGCTTTCGGCGAATAATAATGGGGAATTCCCGCTCGCGCGGGTCGTGCATCTGATCGACGGCGGCCAGCAGATGCCCTTCCACCGGGGCGCGATGCCCAGCTTCGGCCCGACGATGATGGAGGAGACCGCAGGGACGGTCGGTGCGCTCAACGCGGAGGTCTACACCCGCGGGCAAATCCTGCTGATCGCGGAATATCTCGCAAGCATTCAAAGCTGAGGCGGCGTCCTCAGCGCTCCAACCGGGAGGTTTGACCGATGAAAGTGACCGGCCTGAGTGCCATCGACCACGCCCCGCAGATCGTGGCGGAATGGCTCAACGATCTCGAATATCGCTTGGATAACAAGGACCGCAGCCACGCCTATCTGCTGCTGCGCACGACTTTGCACGCAATCCGCGATTTCCTGACCACTGCGGAAGCTGCCGATCTCGGGGCGCAGCTTCCGGTGCTGCTGCGCGGGATTTACTACGACGGCTTCGTGCCCTCGCGCCAGCCCGCGCATCCGCGCAATCGGGACGCCTTTGTCGGACGAGTGGCGGAGGCGTTTGCCGACCGCCCGCTCGACGATCCCGAAGCGGAAGTGGCGGCGGTGTTCGATCTGCTGCATGAACGGATTTCCGAGGGCGAATATCGGCAGGTCACGCAAGCGATGCGCCACTCGCTGCGCAGCCTGATCGCCTGACCGGGAGGGGCCGCTACGCCCGATCCTTGCCCAACGGTCGCGCCTGCGCCGTGGCGAGGATTTGCGCGACCTCCGCATCGGGAACCTGCCCGAAATAGGTGTAATAGGCCCCGACCGCCCCAAAATACGATGGCACCAGCGGGCAGATCACGCGGTCGGCCTCGGTGCGGATCGCCTCCAGAGCGTCCTCGGAGGCAACCGGGATCGCACAGACCAGCTCTTCGGGACCGGCGGCCCGTACCGCGCGCAATGCCGCGCGCATCGTGGCCCCCGTCGCCACCCCGTCATCCACGAGGATCGCGACCCGCCCGGCCAGCGGCAGACCCGGCGCGCCGTAGCGCTTGACACGGTCCGCGATCACCTCGCGCTCGCGGGCGGCGAGGCCCTCCAAAGTTGCCTCATCGCAGCCGCTGGCGCGGATCACATCGGCGTTGCGCACCAGCACCTCGCCACGCAGTCCCGCGATCGCCGCAAGCGCCACTTCGGGATTGCTGGGCGCGCCGAGCTTGCGCACGAAGACAAGATCCAGCGGCAGATCCAGGCGCTCGGCCACCTCCCACGCGACTGGCACTCCGCCACGCGGCAGCGCAAGAACCACCGCGTCGCGCCCGCGATAGGCCACAAGCTGACGCGCGAGGACGATCCCCGCCTCGGTCCGGTCGGTATAGCCTTCGAGATCACTCATGCGGGCCTCCCTTGCCCATGGACGCGGTCGGAAGCCAGCGTGCCGTGCCATCGAGGGCGCGGCATTGATTTTCGACAACGGTACACCGACGCAATCGCCGCCTAACCGCGCCGTGCTCCGCACAAAGTGAAAAGAAATTCGGGACCGCCGAAGCCCTGGCCCTATGTCGATCTGGAGCGGCTGCGGCGTGTTCGAACGCTGCCGGGCCAAGCAGGAGACCTTCGCCATGAGTTTGAAAGACAACCGCATTCTCGTCGTGGGCGGCTCGTCCGGGATCGGCTTCGGCGTGGCGCAGGCGGCGCTCGCGCGCGGCGCACGGGTCACAATCGCCTCGCGCTCGGCGCAGAAGGTCGACGAGGCCTGCGCGCGGTTAAGCGGTTCCGTCGAGGGCGTAACGCTCGACACCGGCGATGCGCCCGCGTTGGAGGCCTTCTTCGCGGAGCGCGAACCGTGGGACCATGTCTATTGCTCGGCGGCTAGCACCAAGGTCGCCGCGGTGAAGGATTTGCCGCTGGAAGACGCACAAGCCTCTTTCGAGTCGAAATTCTGGGGCGCTTACCGCCTCGCCCGCGCGGCCAAGGTCGCGGAAGGCGGATCGCTCACTTTCACCTCGGGTTTTCTGTCGCAACGGCCCAAATCCGGCGCGGCGATCCAGGGCGCGATCAATGCAGGGCTCGAAGGGCTGACCCGTGGCCTCGCGCTGGAATTCGCGCCGGTGCGGGTTAACTGCATCTCTCCCGGGCTGGTGAAAACCGAGATGTATGACACGCTCGAGGGCGATGGACGCCGCGCGATGTTCGACAATGCGGCCGAGCGTCTGCCCGTGGGTCAGGTCGGCCTGCCCGAACATATCGCCATTCAGGCGCTCGCCCTGATGGACAACCCTTACATGACCGGCTCCACCGTCTTTGTCGAAGGCGGCGGGCTGCTGATCTGAGCAAGCGAAAGGACCTCCCATGAAACGCACCCCCCTCGGCACGACAGGCTTCGAGATCGCCCCCATCGTCTTTGGCGGCAACGTGTTCGGCTGGACGCTGGACGAGGCCGAGAGCTTCCGCATCCTCGACGCCTTCGTCGACCACGGGTTCGATGCGATCGACACGGCCGATGTCTATTCCAAATGGGCCGAGGGCAATTCGGGCGGCGAATCCGAGACGGTTCTGGGCCGCTGGTTCGAGGCGCGTCCGGGCATGCGCGAGAAGGTGAAGCTGTTCACCAAGGTCGGCTCGGATATGGGCGGACCGGGCGAGAAAGGCCTCGGTGCGGAGTGGATTTCCAAGGCCATCGACCGTTCGCTGGAGCGGCTGAAGACCGATCACGTCGATCTCTATTTCTCGCATTGGCCCGATGACAGCGTCAGCCATGCCGAGACGCTGGCCGCCTATGACAAGCTGCTGAAGGCAGGCAAGATCCGCGCGATCGGGGCCTCGAATTACGATGCCGATCTGCTGATGGCGGCACTGGAGACCGCGGTTGCAGAAGGTCTGCCGCGCTATCAGGTGATTCAGCCGGAATATAACCTTTATGACCGTGACGGCTTCGACGGGCCGCTGCGCGACCTCTGCCTGCGGGAGAATATCGGCGTGGTCACCTATTTCTCGCTCGCCGCCGGGTTCCTGTCGGGGAAATACCGCTCGAAAGCCGATCTTGAGGGCCGCAAGCGTGGCGGAATGGTCGAGAAATACCTGACAGATCGCGGCATGGCGATCCTCGACGTGCTTGAAGACGTGGCCAGCCAGAAAGGTGCGAAACCGGCCGAGGTCGCGACGGCATGGTTGATCAACCGCGAGGGCGTCAGCGCTCCGATCGCGAGCGCCACAAGCCTCTCGCAGGTGGAAAGCTTCGCGAAGGCCGTCGAGATGAGCCTGACTGACGAAGAGATGCGCCGCCTGACCGAAGCGGGCGCTTAATCTTTCCTAACACTCGGGCGGCCCGCCGGGCCGCCCGATCCACCCTTCCCGACCGGACCCCACTTACATGTATGAAACCGTTTTGCTGATCGTGGCGGCCCTGATCGTCGGGATGTCGAAGGGTGGGCTTTCGACCGCTGCGGCCATCGCGGTGCCGATGCTGGCGCTGTTCATGAACCCCGTGAAAGCGGCGGCGACGCTGCTGCCGGTCTATATCGTGACCGATTGGGTGGGCGTCTGGCTCTACCGCCACCATTTCTCGAAGCGGAACCTCTATATCCTCGTGCCTGCGATCCTCGCGGGTGTGGCCATCGCAACCCTTATCACGCCCTACACACCCGAATGGGCGCTGCTGGTCTTCACTGGGTTGATCGGGATCTGGCATGTCGCGCGGGCGTGGTTGAAACGGCATGACGATAGCCAAGGCGAAGCCCGCGTCGTGCCGGGACTGTTCTGGGGCACGCTGACCGGGATCGCGAGCTTCATCACCCATTCCGGCGCGCCGCCGGTGCAGGCTTACCTCCTGCCGCAGAAACTGCCGAAACTGGAATTCGCGGGCACCATCGCCATCGCCTTCGCGATCGGCAATATCGTGAAACTGCCCGCCTATTGGGTGATCGGCCAGCTCGACGGGCTGAACTGGTCGCTGGTCGCGGGGCTTGCGGTGGCGGGGATCGCGGGCACCGTTGCGGGGCGCTGGCTGACCGCGCGGCTGTCGCAGCAGCTCTACATGCGGGTCATCCAGATCATGCTGGCGGTGCTGTCGGTTCTGCTGCTGATCCGCGGCGGGATGCAGGTGATGTGATCAGCGCGGCGGGTAATGGCTGCGCAGGGTCATCGCGTCCTGCCCGATCAGCCGCGTAACCGAATTCCCGTTCTCTGAGAAGATCGAACTTTGCGTATAGTACGGGTCTTCCAGATCGGTCGAGAAGCCCAGCGATTGCACGATTTCCTCGAGTACGACCGAGCGGATGTCGCGCATCTGGATGTCCCGGCTGAAGGCGATATCGGCATCGGTGATCCGGCCCGTATTCGTCTGCCAATAGAAGGTCACTTTCGCGACCGTGCCCCGACCGAGCCGCCTGCCGTTGAGGCGGTGCGAGGGCGTTCCCCGCACGGTGCCGCCAACGGGCGTGTCGGTCAGATAGAGATTGATATCCGCGGGGCGCGCCCCGGCATAGCTCAGGTGCAGCGCGGCGCCGGTCTTGTTGATCTGGTCGATCGCCGCGCGGGCGGCCTCTTCGATGGCATGGGCGCGCTTGGCGGGGAAGTGCTTTGAGCGGAAAGCGAGGCCCACCGTCAGATCGCGGCACTTGCTGGCTGCCCATCGGCGATAGGGCAAGGTGCAGGCGCCCCCGGGTCGCGCGGCGCAGGCCATCGCTCGGTAGAAGTCGCGATCGCTCATCTTGCCGGAACTGGCGATGTTGCGATCGGCGGCGGTGTCGCGCGCCTGCGCGGGGAGCGCGAGGCTGAGTGCAAGCGCAAGGCAGGTGGCGCCGGGGGCGACACCGCGGGCAATACTTATTGATTTTTCAAATGCTTGCAGACCGATCTTAAAGCCCTCTCTTAACTTAGAACCGAACAGGCGCGGCGGGTGGCGAGGGCGTAACCCTCAATTCCGAAGCCCGCCAGAACCCCCTCTGCGCGTTGCGAGATGAAGGAATGATGGCGGAAGTTTTCCCGCTTGTGAACATTCGAAATATGCACCTCGAAGACCGGCCCCTCGAAGGTGTTGAGCGCATCGAGGATCGCGACGGAGGTGTGGGTATAGGCGCCGGCATTGATCACGATGGCACAGGCCGCGTCGCGCGCGCGGTGGATCTGTTCGACGATCTCGCCCTCGAAATTCGACTGAAACAGCGCGACCTCGAAGCCCTTGGGCTGCGCCTCCTCGCGGCAGATCCGCTCCACGTCCTCGAGCGTGTCCGAGCCGTAGATCTCGGGTTGGCGCTTGCCCAGAAGGTTCAGGTTCGGGCCGTTGAGGATATGGATGGTCTTCGACATTCTGCGCTCCGGATGGCGCGTGGGACGGGTGCGCCCTGCCCCCAGCGCGGATCATTTCCCCAAGCTATAGGGCCTTGCGCGGGTTCGCGTCCAGCAAAAGGGCGTGATCGGCTGGTGTGGTGGCGCCTTGGTCACGCTCGACGAACTGGCGCAGCTTGGAGAGGTTCTTGCGCGCGAGCACGCCGAGCGCCGAGACCGGCCCACCCAGATGATTGGCACGGATCGCCCGGTAGTCCTCGGCCATCTTGCGCCGCAGATGCGCGAGCGAGCGGTTGCTGACGCCGCCCAGCCGCATCTTGTAGAGAAGCTCCGGCAGGTAGACCGCGCGACCTTGGGGCGCGCTAAAGACCCGCAGCATGAAGTCGTAATCCGCCGCGATCCGGTAAGAGGTGTTAAAGCCTCCCAGCCGCGCATAGGTGGAACGCCGCAGGTAGAGCGTCGGGTGCGCGGGTGCCCATCCCCGGCGCAGCTTGGCCGGGGTGAAGCCGCCATTGGCCCAGTGACGGATCACCGTATCAGGGTCGCCGCGCAGAACATAATCGAGATTGGCGAAGACCGCCTCGACCTGCGGATCGGCAAAGGCGGCGGCGACATGGGCCAGCGCATCACGATGGGCCAGCATGTCATCGGCATGAACGAAGCCGACCACCTCGCCCGTGGCCCGCGCGATACCCTTGTTGAGCGCATCGTAGAGGCCCCCATCGGCCTCGCTGAAAGCTATCATCCGAGAATGGCGCGCAGCCTCGATCGCCGCGAGAGAGCCGTCGTGCGAGCGCCCCTCGATGATAAGATGCTCGAGATTACGGTGGCTCTGCCGCGCGACCGAGGCGATGGCATCGCCGACGGTGTCCTCAGCGTCATAGACCGCAGTAATCAGGGAAATCTTCATCGACCTTACCCATCCGTTAGGAACTCCACTAACGCTGCGTCAACACGATTAAGAAATCCCTAACGCCAAATCGCGGCCCCTCCTGCGCGCCGCATGGAAAGGCCGGGCGCTGTGGCCCGGCCTTCTCTCGTCTTCGATCTTGCGATCATTCCGCAGGTTTAGCCTGCGCGCCCTGCGGTGCGGGCGGCGGGGTCGGATCGGCCCCGTAGAGATCGCCCGGCAATTCGGAGGGCATCGCATGATCGGCCTCCTCGTCGCTCTGGTAGCGCTGGTTGTGGCGATAGAGCATCAAGGGGTCCCATCGCAGCGCTTTCAGCAAGCCGATGAGGATGAAGAAGCACACGATCGCGAAGGGGAAGCCCGCGACGACCGCCGCCGCCTGCAGCGCGTTCAGCCCGCCTGCGAGCAGCAGCACCGAGGCCACCGCGCCTTCCGTGATCGCCCAGAAGATCCGCTGCACCTTCGGCGGATCGGCATCGCCGCCTGCAGTCAGCATGTCGATCACGAAGGAGCCCGAGTCCGAGGAGGTCACGAACCACATCACGATCAGGATCACCGCGAAGCCAGACATCAGGCTCGCCAGCGGGAAATGCTCGAGCAGCGCGAACATCGCGTCGCCATAGGCATTCTTCGTCGCATCCACGATGGTGCTGTCACCGCCCAGCGAGATGTCGAGCGCGGTGCCGCCGAAGGCACAGAACCAGAAGAACATGATCGTTGTCGGCAAGAGCATCACGCCCACCACGAATTCGCGGATCGTGCGCCCTTTCGAGATGCGCGCGATGAATACGCCCACGAAGGGCGACCAGGAAATCCACCACGCCCAGTAGAAGATGGTCCAGCTATTCTGCCACGAGCCGTCCTTCTGCCACGCCTCGGTCCGGGAGCCCCAGCTGACGAGCTCCGCAATGTAATCGCCATAGCTTTGGACGAAGAGGTCGAAGATGAAGATGGTCGGGCCGACGATCACCATGAAGGCGAGGAACACGATCGAAAGGCCGATATTGAGGTTCGACAGCCGCTTGATCCCGCCATCGAGGCCCGCCACGACCGACAGGGTCGCCGCCGCCGTGATGCAGGCGATGATGATGATCTGCACGAAGGGCGATTGGTCGATGCCGAAGACGGTGCCGAGGCCCGAATTGATCTGCATCGCGCCCAGACCCAGCGAGGTCACGATCCCGAACATGGTGCCGAAGACCGCGAGAATATCGACCGCAGAGCCCCACGGCCCGTAGATCTTCTCGCCCAGAATTGGATAGAGCGCCGAGCGGATCGTCAGCGGCAGGCCCTTGCGGAAGTGGAAATAGGCCAGCGCCAGCGCCACGACCGCATAGATCGCCCAGGCCTGGAAGCCCCAGTGCATGAAGGCGATGGTCATCGCTTGCCGGGCGGAGGCTTGGGTTTCCGCCTCACCGACAGGCGGGGCGAAGAAGTGATACAGGGGCTCGGCCACGCCCCAGTAGATCAGACCGATCCCGATCCCGGCGGAGAACAGCATCGCCGTCCATGAAAAAAGCCCGTAAGCGGGCTTGTCGGTCATGCGACCCAGTCGGATATCGCCGTAAGGCCCGAAGGCGAGAAAGACGGTCGCGGCGAGAAACAGGTTCACCTCGACGATCAGCGCCCAGCCTAGATTGGTCGCGAGCCAGTCCTGCAAGCCGGTGAAGAGCGCCTTGGCCTGATCGCTAAACATGGCGCCGAAGATGATGAACCCGATGATGAGGACCGCAGAGACGAGGAACACCGTCTTGTGGACCTTGGGGAATATGAACAGCCGTTCTTGCGGCATCTTATCGTGCATTGGTCTCCCTTTCTGTTGGTGCGCCGGATCGCGTCGGTTGACGAGACTGGGCGCCCAATCCCCGCACGTCTCGGCAGGGTTCCCTCGGATCGATCAATGTTTCATGCGTGCGCCGGGTTCCGCCGATTTGTGAAAAAGCAAATCGCACGCGACGGAATGAGGGGACTTGGCAGCGAGGAGATTTTCGCCCAATCTGCCGCGCAGGGCTGAAGGCGATGGCGTCGCCGGCGCAGCTTGCGCCTGCCCTGTCTCACCCATCCTGCACGCCGGGATCTTGCTTTGTCGCAGCGCGCGACGGGGGAAGATCGTCCCTCGGCGCGCTGTGGCCTCTGATAAGGAAGAGTGCCGATGGACCGTCCTGCTTTTTACCGTTTTCACCAAGGCGAGCGCATCCTGCCCTTCGCCGCCACCGAATACGACGCACGGCTCGCGGGTCTGCGCGCGGCGATGAATGAGGCGGGCATTGATGCCTGCCTGTTCAACTCGATGCATAACATCGCCTATTATTCGGGCTTTCTGTACTGCGCCTTCGGGCGGCCCTATGCGCTGGTCGTGACACCGACCGACAGCGTGACGATCTCGGCAGGGATCGATGCCGCGCAGCCGTGGCGGCGCTGCCATGGCGACAACATCACCTATACCGACTGGGCGCGGAACAATTACTGGCGCGCGATTGCCTCGGTGACGGGCAAGCGCCGGGTGCTGGGCGTCGAATCCGATCACCTGACGCTGGCGCAGGCAGCGCTTCTGCAGGATTTCCTCGAACCGTCGGTGACCCATGACATTGCTCCGGCCACGATGCGCCAGCGGATGCACAAATCCCCCGCCGAGATCGACCTGATCCGGCAAGGCGCGGCCGTCGCCGATGTGGGTGGCTACGCGATCCGCGAGGCGATCCGCGAAGGCGTGCGCGAGATCGACGTTGCGATGGCGGGCCGCGACGCGATGGAGCTGGAGATTGCCAAGCGCTTTCCCGAGGCCGAATATCGCGACACCTGGGTCTGGTTCCAGTCGGGGATCAATACCGATGGCGCGCATAACCCGGTCACGGGGCGCGTGTTGCAGCGCGGCGATATCCTCTCGCTCAACACCTTCCCCATGATTTCAGGCTATTATACAGCGCTGGAGCGGACGCTCTTCGTGGGCGAGGTCGACGACGCCTCGCGCGCGATCTGGGAGGCGAATGTCGCCGCTCATGAATACGGGATGAGCTTGCTTAAGCCGGGCGCGAGTTGTGCCGAGGTGACCGAGAAGATCAACGCCTTCTTCGCCGAGCGCGACCTGCTGCAATACCGCACCTTCGGCTATGGCCACAGCTTCGGGGTGCTGTCGCATTACTACGGGCGCGAAGCGGGGCTGGAGCTGCGCGAGGATATCGACACGGTGCTGGAGCCCGGCATGGTGATCTCGATGGAGCCGATGCTGACGATCCCCGAGGGCCAGCCCGGTGCAGGCGGCTACCGCGAGCACGACATCCTCGTGATCACCGAGGCCGGCGGCGAAGACATCACCGGCTATCCCTACGGGCCGGGCTTCAACGTGGTGGGGTGACGTGAACCGAACACGCGGGCGGCGCGCCTGCCCGCGTGGACATGACCGAAAAGAGATCACGCGTTGCCTGCGCAAAGCGGGTATTATTGGCGAATGCTGGGGAATTATGGCGGAGCGGAAGGGATTCGAACCCTCGAGACGGTTCCCCGCCTACACACTTTCCAGGCGTGCGCCTTCGACCACTCGGCCACCGCTCCGCCGGCGGGTTTATCCGCAAATCCGGGCGGGATGCAAGACCCGATCCGGAATAATGCGCAGGTCATGAAAAAGCCCTGAAATCACGCGGGTTCGGCGCTTGCGCGCCTGCGCGGCGGCTCCTAGCATAAGAAAAACAGGTTACGCCCCCGTCAGGGTCAGGCACAGGAAGATGATGAAGATGAAGGACACTCCCGATGAGGGCCGCCCTGCCCTGATCGATGGGCGCGCGTTCGAGCCGCGTGCGCTCACCAATGTGCTTCTGGGCATCATCGCCTTCGCGCTGGCGCTGTTCCTGATGGTGCAGGCGAAGTTCATCCTGATCTCTCTGGCCATTGCGATCATCCTGTTTTCGCTGACCTCCGAGGCGATCAACGCGGTCGGACGGTTGCGGATCGGGCCGGTCTCGATCCCGCCGCGTCTGGCGTCGCTGGTGGCGCTGGCGCTGATCGCGGGCGGGCTGCTGACGCTGAGCGCGGTGCTCATCTCTCAGGTGAACACGGTCGTGACGATGGTGCTGAACTATGCGGGCCCCGCGCAGCAGGCGATCGCGCAGCTCTTCGGCTGGATGGGCCCTGAGGTCGAGCAATCGGTGCTGGAATCGATGCAGAGTATTCAGGTGGCGGGCTATCTGACCACCTTGGCGGGTCAGGCCTCGAACCTGCTGTCGGCCACAATCCTGATCATCCTCTTCGTGGGCTTCCTCTTTGCCGAGCGGATCTGGTTCGATGCCAAGCTCAACTCGCTGATGGGTGATTCCGAGAGCGCCGAGCGGATCGCGCGAATGGTCGGCACGATCATGCGCCGGGTGAACCACTACCTTCTCGTGAAAGCCATCGTCAGCGCGGTCACCGCCGTCGCGGTCTATGGCGTCTTCACCGTGGGCGGGTTCGATCTGGCGCTGCCCGTCGCGATCATCACCTTCGCGCTGAACTTCATCCCTTCAATCGGCTCGATCATCGCAACCGTCATCGCGACGCTCGCGGTCTATGTGCTGACCCAGAACCCCTATACCGCGGGCACGGTGCTGGTCGCGGTCGGCATCCTGCAATTCGTGATCGGCAACGTGATCGACCCGATGCTGATGGGCCATGCACTGCGGCTGTCGAGCTTCGGGATCATCATCTCGCTCGCCTTCTGGGGCGCGGTCTGGGGGCTGCCGGGGATGTTCCTCGCCGTGCCGATCATGGTGGCGCTGATGATCATCTGCGCGCAAAGCCCGCGCCTGCGACCCTTGGCGGTGCTGCTCTCGCGCGAAGGTCTGCCCGATATGGACCATTGAGGGCTGCGGGTCATCCACGGGGATTGGATTGACCGGCACATGGCTTAGATAGGGAGGCAAGGAGACCCCATGACCATTCCCTTCGATAACAGCTATGCCCGCCTGCCCGACAGCTTCTTCGAGCGTCAGCCGCCCCAACCGGTAAAAGCGCCCGAGCTGGTGATCCTGAACCGCGACCTTGCCGAGCGTTTGGGTCTCGATGCAGATTGGCTGGAAAGCCCCGAAGGTCTCGCGATGCTGGCGGGCAACACGATGCCCGAAGGTGCCGAGCCGATCGCGCAGGCCTATGCGGGCCACCAGTTCGGTGGCTTCGTGCCGCGTCTGGGCGACGGGCGCGCGGTGCTGCTGGGCGAGATCGTGGCGCCGGACGGCGCGCGGTTCGATCTTCAGCTGAAAGGCGCGGGGCGCACGCCGTTTTCGCGCGGTCGCTCTGACGGGCGGGCGTGGATCGGCCCGGTGCTGCGCGAATATGTGCTGAGCGAAGCGATGGCGAAGCTGGGCGTGCCGACGACGCGCGCGCTGGCGGCGGTGCGCACGGGCGAGACGGTGGTGCGCGACGCCTCGGGGCGTCCCGGCGCGATCCTGACCCGCGTCGCGCGCAGCCATATCCGCGTCGGCACCTTCCAGTATTTCGCGGCGCGCAATGACCGAGAAGGATTAAGAACGCTCCTCAACACATTGATAGAGCGCCACTATCCCGATTGCGAAACACCACTTGAGGTGCTGCGAGCGGTCGCAGCAAAGCAAGGCGAGCTGGTCGCGAAATGGATGGCGATCGGCTTCATCCATGGCGTGATGAACACCGACAACATGGCGCTGTCGGGAGAAACGATCGACTATGGCCCCTGCGCTTTCATGGACCACTACCATCCGGGGCGCGTCTTCTCTTCCATCGACCAACAAGGGCGTTATGCCTATGCGCGCCAGCCGCAAGCGGCGGTCTGGAACCTCGCGCAATTCGCGACCTGCCTGATGCCGCTCATCGGTGACGATGATGCCGCCATCGAACAGGCGAGCGCCGCGGTCGACAGCTTCATCGGCGTCTATCAGCGCGAGTGGCTGCGACTGATGGGCCGCAAGATCGGCATCGCGGAAGCGACCGAGGACGATCTGCCACTGATCGAGGATCTGCTGAACCGAATGTCGACCGAGAAAGCTGATTTCACGAGCGTCTTCAGTGCGTTGCGGCGCGATCCTAAGACAGCGAGCAAGGAATTCACCGAGCCGATGGCCTTCGATCTCTGGCGCGAGGGCTGGGAAAAGCGGATCGCCAGTGAGGACGATCCGCGCTCCGTCATGGCCACCGCGAACCCGCTGCGCATCCCGCGCAATCACCGGATCGAGGAAATGATCGCGGCGGCGGTCGAAGGCGATGACGGCCCGCTCCATAGCCTCATGGCCGCGCTCGCGGATCCCTATGCGGAGGACCCGCGTTACGCCGCATATGAAGCTGCGCCGAAATCCGATGAACGGGTGTATCGGACCTTCTGCGGCACATAAAGAACACCCTGTAAGGCACTCAGAAAAATGACACTTCGGATCGCTTCCTACAATCTGCACAAATGCGTGGGGACCGACCGCAAGCATGATCCGGCGCGGGTCGTGAATGTCATCAATGCGCTGCATGCCGATGTGATCGCCTTGCAGGAGGTCGACAAACGCATGGGCGAGAGACCGGCGGCACTGCCGCAAAAGCTGATCGAGGAAGAGACCGACTTCATCCGGCACGACATGCCCCGCACCACCGCCGCCTCGCTGGGCTGGCATGGGCAGGTCGTTCTGGTGCGGCGCGGCTCGCGGGTGCTGGGGGTCGAGCCGGTCACCCTACCCGGTCTCGAGCCACGCGGCGCGATTGCGGTGAACATCGCGCCCGACAGCGGCGCGCCCTTCCTGCTGATCGCGGCGCATCTGGGGCTGCGGCGCACGGATCGGCGCGCGCAATGGGCGCGGATCGCGGAGATCATGGCGGGGGTCAAACCGCATCCCGCCCTCGCCATCGGCGATTTCAACGAGTGGCGCGCGCGGCACGGGTTCGAGGCGCTGACCGGGTTTCACATCCACGCGCCGGGCGCGACCTACCCCTCGCGCGCGCCGATCGGCCAGCTCGACCGGATCGTGACCTCGCCGGGGCTGCGCGTGGTGCGCAAGGGCGTGCTGGATACGCCGCTGGCGCGGGTGGCCTCGGATCACCTGCCGATCTGGGCCGATATCGGCGGCATTGTCACCCGGGCGCATCCCCGCGCGTGACGCGCCTTGAAGGCCGATCACACCCGCGCTAGGTGGGCCTTGACCATCCGGTCAGGAGCACCCCATGACACCCGAACCCACCGACCACGACAACCTGCGCGGCTCGATGCTGATGATCCTCGCGATGGCGGGGTTCGCGCTTGAGGATATGTTCATCAAGATGCTCGCGGGCGACTGGCCGGTGGGGCAAATTCTCGCCGCCGTAGGGCTTGGCGGCGCGACGATCTTCGCGGTGATCGCCAAGCTCAAAGGCGAACGGATCTTCACCCGCTCGCTGCTGTCCTCGGCGCTCTGGCTGCGCAACGTTGGCGAGATCGTCGGCACCGGCTTCTTCGTGTCCGCCGTGGCCTTCACCCCGCTGGCCCAGGCGACTGCGATCCATCAGGCGACGCCGCTTGCGACCACGCTTGGCGCGGCGATCTTCCTCAAGGAGCGGGTCGGCTGGCGCAGGCTCTCGGCTATTCTGGTCGGTTTTCTGGGCGTGCTGGTCGTGATCCGCCCCGGCACGGACGAATTCTCGATGCTCTCGCTTCTCGCAGTCGGCGCGGTCATCGGCCTGTCGATGCGCGACGTCACCACGCGACGCGTGCCGCGCGATGTGACCTCGCTGCAGGTGGCGACGCTGGGCTTCTTCTGCGTGCTGCCGCTGGGTCTGGTGCTGCTGGCGGTCCTACCCGAGCCGATCGTTACGCCCGAGCCGATGGATTGGCTCTACCTTGCGGGCGCGCTCGCAATCGGGCCGGTCGGTTACTACGCGCTGATCGCCTCGGTGCGGCTGGGCGAGATCGCTGTCATCATGCCGTTTCGCTATTCGCGCCTCGCCTTCGCCGTCGTGATTTCGACCCTCGTTTTCGCCGAGCCGCCGGATCGCTGGACGCTCATCGGCGGGGCGGTGATCGTGGGCTCTGGCCTTTACGCGCTGTGGCGTCAGGCCAAATTGCGTCGTGAAGGCCGCCGTTAGCGGTAACATTTCTTCCAGAAATCGCCCTTACGGCCTTTTCGCAGGCGCAGCACGGGTGTATGCACCTAGCCAAGCATCAACCGGAGCCCGAGGAGAGCGCCCCCATGAGCACCATCATCGACATCCACGCCCGCGAGATTCTCGACAGCCGTGGCAACCCCACCGTCGAAGTCGACGTGATCCTCGAAGACGGCACGATGGGCCGTGCGGCCGTGCCCTCGGGCGCGTCCACCGGCGCGCATGAAGCGGTCGAGCGCCGCGACGGCGACAAGGCCCGCTACATGGGCAAAGGCGTTCTGGAAGCGGTCATGGCCGTGAACGGCGAGATCGCGGAAAATCTCGTCGGCGAAGACGTCACCGAGCAGGTCGAGATCGACCGCGCGATGATCGAACTCGACGGCACCGAGAACAAGGGCCGCCTCGGCGCGAACGCGATCCTCGGCGTCTCGCTGGCCTGCGCGAAAGCGGCCGCTGATTTCTCGACCCTGCCGCTTTACCGCTATGTCGGCGGCACCTCGGCGCGCGTCCTGCCGGTGCCGATGATGAACATCATCAATGGCGGCGAGCATGCCGACAACCCGATCGACATCCAGGAATTCATGATCATGCCGGTCTCGGCGGGCAATATCCGCGACGCGGTGCGCATGGGCTCGGAAGTGTTCCACACGCTGAAGAAAGAACTTTCGACGGCGGGCATGACAACGGGTCTGGGCGATGAGGGCGGCTTCGCGCCGGAACTCAGCTCGACCACCGCCGCGCTCGACATCATCCTGAAGTCGATCGAAAAAGCGGGCTACAAGCCGGGCGAGGACATCTACCTCGCGATGGATTGCGCCTCGACCGAGTATTACAAGAACGGCAAATACGAGATGAAGGGCGAAGGCCTGTCGCTGACCTCGGAAGAGAATGTCGACTATCTCGAGAAGCTGCTGGGCGCCTATCCGATCATCTCGATCGAAGACGGTATGGCCGAGGACGACTGGGAAGGCTGGAAGCTCCTGACCGAGCGTCTGGGCGACAAGGTGCAGCTGGTGGGCGACGATCTCTTCGTGACCAACCCGACCCGTCTGGCCGATGGCATCAAGCAGGGCGTCGCGAATTCGATGCTGGTGAAGGTCAACCAGATCGGCACCCTGACCGAGACGCTGCAGGCCGTCGATATGGCGCATCGCGCGGGCTACACCAACGTGATGAGCCACCGCTCGGGCGAGACCGAGGACGCGACCATCGCCGATCTCGCGGTCGCGACCAACTGCGGTCAGATCAAGACCGGCTCGCTGGCACGTTCGGACCGGCTCGCGAAATACAACCAGCTGATCCGTATCGAGGAATCGCTGGGCGAGACGGCGGAATATGCGGGTCGCTCGATCCTGCGCTAAGCGCGTCTTGAATTGAGACACCCAAGCCCCCGGCGGAGCACGCGCTTCGCCGGGGGTTTTCGTTTCGCCTTCGGCGAGGATATTTGAGCCAAGCCGAAGGGGCGATTGCGCCGCGCCCTGATCCGCGTCACTGTCGGGCCATGATCAAGGCTCTGATTTTCGATGTGTTCGGCACCTGTGTCGATTGGCGCAACTCGGTCGCGCATGAGGTGGAAATCGCCTTTCCCGGGATCGATTCCCTTGCCTTCGCAGATGCGTGGCGCGCCGAATACGATCCTGCGATGCGGCGCATTCGCGACGGCGGGCGCGGCTATGTGGCGCTCGACGATCTGCATCGCGAGAACCTGCACCGGGTGGCGAAACGCTTTGCGGTCTCGGCGCCCGATAGCCTCTCGCATGTCTGGGAGCGGCTGACCCCGTGGCCCGATGTGGTCGGCGGCCTTCACGCGCTGAGGCGCCATGCGATCATCGCGCCCTGTTCCAACGGGTCCATCGCGCTGATGACGCGGCTTGCGCGCCATGCGGGGCTGCCGTGGGATTGCATTCTCGGCGCGGATATCGCCCGCGACTACAAACCCAAGCCCGAGGTCTATCTGGCCTCCTGCGCCGCGCTGCGCCTGCCGCCCGAAGAGGTGATGATGGTGGCCGCGCATAACGACGACCTCGCAGCTGCCCGGCCCTTGGGGCTGCAGACAGCTTTCGTGCCGCGCCCCACCGAATACGGGCCCGCTCAGGACAAGGACCTTGTGGCGAGCGAGGAATGGGACGCGATCGCGCCCGATTTCGAGACGCTGGCGAAGGAGCTTTTCGCATGAGTGAGGCCGACGCGATCATCGAAGCCCTCGGTCTCGCGCCCCATCCCGAGGGCGGACATTACCGCCAGACCTGGGAGGCGGAGGCCGCAGACGGTGCGCGCCCGGCGGGCACCTGCATCTATTTCCTGCTCAAAGCGGGCGAGCGCAGCCATTGGCACCGGGTCGATGCGACCGAGATCTGGCATTTCCACGCAGGCGCGCCGGTGCAGCTCGATATCGCGCCGCAGGAGGCGGGGCCGGTGCTGGAACTGCTGTTGGGCCCCGACGTGCTCGGCGGCGATCAACCGCAGGGGATCGTGCCCGCGGGCCAGTGGCAATCGGCGCGCTCCACCGGGGCGTGGAGCCTCGTCAGCTGCACCGTCTCACCGGGCTTTCGCTTCGAGGGGTTCGAGCTGGCTCCGAGAGGCTTCGACATCCCCCGCTGATCACCAGAGCCCGATGCTCGCCCAGCGGGATAGCTGATCGAGCCAGCTGATCGGCGGCCACCAGAGCAGCGTCAGCACGATCACCGCACCCACCAGCCCGACCGCCAGCGCCAGTTCGCGCCGGTGACATAGCGTCTGCGCCGCTGCCGACCACAGCAGGTTGCGGATCACCGGCCAGTGCAGCTTGATGTGCCAGACCCCGGCGAAAATGAAGAGCACCCCCATCGCGAGGTGCAACAGCTCCCAATCGGCGCGGTTCAGCGCGAGGAGCGACCAGTCGATATCCCGCGCCACCCGGCCCGAGGGCGCGATGCTGACGACGAGGCCGGAGATGACCATGACGACAAAGCTGAGCCCCGCGAGGAAGACCGCCGCGGCCCGGTTCGAGAACGGGGCCTGCTTGCGCGCCTGCGGCGTGGGACAGGGATCGGTTGGAGTTTCAGACATCGGACTACCCTCTTCAATGAGGCCGATCCTAGCGCCTTGCGCCGCGGCGCGGCATGATCGGCGTCAAGTGATATGAATTTAGCCGGGCCGCGAGACCTTGCCGCCGCCGATCAGCGCCGAGACCCCGGTCGTGGAGGGTCCCGAGGTCGCCATGCCGCGCGCGACACGCACCGCGAGATAGGCGAAGGCCTGCGCCTCGAGCATGTCGCCATCGAGCCCGATATCCTCGACGGGCTGCACCGGCACGTTCATGCGCCGCTGCAAAGCCACCATCAGCGCGGTGTTGAGCCGCCCGCCGCCGCAGACATAGATCGCTTTCGGCGGCGTCGGGTAATGCTCGCCCGCGCGAGCGACCGAGGCTGCGGCGCAGGCCGTGAGCGTCGCCGCCGCATCGGCATCGTCCAGCTCCGCGACGCGGGTCAGGATGTCGTGGAAATCGTTCCGGTCGAGCGATTTGGGCGGCATTTTCAGGAAATAGGGATGCATCAGGAAGGCCTCGACCATGGCCTCGTCGACCTTACCTGCCAGCGCCAATTCGCCGCCCGCATCGAACTCGGCCTTGCGCCGCAGCCGCATCAGGTCGTTGATCGGCGCGTTGGCGGGGCCGGTGTCAAACGCCAGAACGGCGCCCGGCACTTCTGCCGAGGGCTGGCGCGGATCGACCCAGGTGACATTGCCGACGCCGCCGAGGTTCAAAAACACCGCCGGCGCATCGAGCTTGGCGTATTTCGCGCAGGCGAAGTGGAAGAACGGCGCGAGCGGCGCGCCCTGCCCGCCCATCTCCACATCGGTGGAGCGGAAATCCCAGACCACCGGGCGCGACAGCACTTCGGCCAGAACCGAGCCGTCGCCGGCCTGATGGGTGCGGCGCGGGCCTTGCATCCCGTAGGGATCATGGGCGAGCGTCTGGCCGTGAAACCCCACGACCTGCGCCTCTCCCAATCCGCTGAGCAGTTCCGCATGGGCGGTCTCGACCACCTCGCAGGCGTCCTCCACCCCCGCCTCTCCGGGCCAATGCCCGAGAGCTGCGTGGAGCGTCGCACGCTCGGCCTCGGTATAGGGGCGGTAGTCGCTGCGGCCGAAATCGAGAATGCGGGTTCCGTCGGTCAAAACGAGCGCCGCGTCCACCCCGTCCAAGGACGTGCCCGACATGGCGCCAACTGCCCAGACCGGCCCGGATTTCAACATGGCTTCCCTCTCGTCGCCTGCCCCGATATACGCACGCTCAGACGAAAGGAACAAGCACGATGACCTACCATCCGAAATCAGACTTCATGCGCGTGATGATCGAGCGGGGCTTTCTGGCCGACTGCACGGATTATCAGGGGCTGGACGAGGCTTTGGCGAAGGGGGTCGTGCCGACTTATATCGGCTATGATGCGACGGCGAAGTCGTTGCATGTCGGCCACCTGCTGAACATCATGATGCTGCGCTGGCTGCAAAAGACCGGCCACAAGCCGATTACCCTGATGGGCGGCGGCACCACGAAGGTCGGCGATCCGTCGTTCCGCTCCGATGAGCGCCCGCTGTTGACGCCCGAAGCGATCGACGAAAACATCGCCGGGATGAAGCAGGTCTTCGCGAAATACCTCGATTACGGCGACGGACCGACCGATGCGCTCATGCTGAACAACGCGGAATGGCTCGACGGGCTGAACTACCTCGAATTTCTACGCGATATCGGGCGGCATTTCTCGGTCAACCGGATGCTGTCCTTCGAGAGCGTGAAATCGCGGCTGGATCGCGAGCAATCGCTGTCCTTCCTCGAATTCAACTACATGATCCTGCAGGCCTATGACTTTCTCGAACTGAACCGCCGCTACGGCTGCCTGCTGCAGATGGGCGGCTCGGACCAGTGGGGCAATATCGTCAACGGGATCGACCTGACGCGCCGTGTGCTCGATCACGAGATCTACGGGTTGACCTCGCCGCTTCTGACCACCTCGGACGGCAAGAAGATGGGCAAATCGGCCTCGGGTGCGATCTGGCTGAACTCGGACATGCTGAGCCCTTACGAGTTCTGGCAGTTCTGGCGCAACACGACCGATGCCGATGTCGGTCGCTTCCTGAAGCTCTATACCGAGCTGCCGGTGGCGGAATGCGAGCGTCTGGGCGCGCTGGAAGGCTCCGAGATCAACGAGGCCAAGGTGCGTCTGGCCAATGAGGTCACGGCGCTCTGCCACGGCTGGGACGCCGCGCATGCCGCCGAAGCGACCGCGCGCGAAGTCTTCGAGAAAGGCGGCGTGGGTGAGGATCTGCCGACGCTCACGCTGACGGTCGAGGAACTGGGCGACGGGATCAGCCTCGCGCAGCTCGTGGTCCGCTCGGGCCTTGCGAAATCGGGCAAGGACGGCAAGCGATTGATCGCGGAAGGCGCGCTCAAGGTCGATGACGAGACCTGCGCCGATCCGGGCCGCATGTTCACCGCGGCCGATCTGGAGACCCCGGTGAAGTTGAGCGCGGGCAAGAAGCGCCACGCGCTGGTCGAAGTCGAGTAAACCTCTCGGGCGCGCCTCATGCGGGCGCGCCCAAGCCCCTTTCCCGATCCGATCGGCTGTGGCAGTCTTTGCTTATGAGCAAGGTCACCAATCTCAACCAGTTTCGCAAACAGCAGGCCCGCGTGAAGAAACGCGAGCAAGGCTCTGTGAACGCTGAGAAATTCGGTCGCAGCAAGGCAGAGAAGACGCTGCAGGAAAGCCGCGCCACGAAAGAGCGGCGCGATCTCGACGGGCATCAGCGCGAGCACGACGAATGAGCCGACCGAAGAAACGCTCTCTGACGCTGGGCGGGCACCGCACCTCGGTCACGCTGGAGGATGAATTCTGGCGTGCCTTCCGCGACATCGCGACCGAAAAAAACCTTGGCCTCAACGAGTTGGCAGCCGAAATTGATGTAGATCGCGGCACCGAGACGGGGCTTGCCACGGCAATCCGCCTCTACGTTCTGGCCTATTACCGGGCGCGCGCGATCTCGTAAGGCAGGCCGCGACGCACGGCACTTTCCGCCGCCCAAGCCAGCTCCTTGCGCGAGCGATAGTCGGAGACGGAGAGCGGCGTGTGGAATACCATCTCGACCGCGCCTTGCCGCTTCTGGGCCAGCACCTTGATCAGATGCGGCCCGAAGCCCATATCGCCCCACCAGCCATAGAACCGCACATCCTCGCACGCAGGCGGCGTGTAGACGACGGTGACCGGCTGGATCTGCATCACGCGCTCCAGCCCGTGGCTGTAGAAGGCCTGAAACAGCGTCGGCTTGAACGGCAGCACCCGGCGCGCATCGGTAGAGGTGCCTTCGGGGAAGAACAGCAGGTGATGGCCCGCGCGGATGCGATCCTCGAACAGCCCCTGCTGCGTCTTGGCCTCGCGCGGGTCGCGCTTGATGAAGACGGTGCCGGTGGCCCGTGCGAGCCAGCCGACGAAGGGCCATTTGGCGACCTCGGCCTTGGAGACGAAATAGACCCGCTGGCAGGCGTTGAGCGCGAAGATATCGAGCCACGATCCGTGATTGGCGACCACCGCGCCGATCTTGGTCATCGGGCGCCCGGTGACGCGATAGGAGATCCCGAGGATCGGGAAGCTCATCCGGCACACCGCCTGCGTGATCCACGGCGTCCAGGGCCGCGCGAGCCCGTGAACCGGGCGCTCCACCAGCCGCACCAGCAGCAGCACGATCAGCCCGATCAGCAGCATCAACCCCCAGAACAGACCGCGCAACACAGCCCGCGTCCAATCGAGCGTGCCAAGCGGTTTGGGATCGGGCTCGTCCTCGATCCAGCTCACGCGCGGCCCTCGAAACGACGGGTGTAGAAGCTGCGATGCTTGTCGCTCATCGCCTTGGTATCCATCAGCAAAAGGACATCGGTGGTGTTGAAGGGACGGTCGATGAAGGCGCCCTCACCCACGAAGCCGCCAAGCCGAAGATAGGCCTTGATCAGATTGGGCATCTGAGCCAGCGCCGCGCGCCGATCCAGCGCCTCCTCGGGCACGAGGTCCATCGGCTGATAGGCTTCGGGCCGTGCGCGCGGGCGCATATGTTCGGGCGCAAGATGGTGGTGATGCAACCAGGAGAGCGGCGCTTTCAGCATCTCGGCATCGGTGCCGTGGAAGGAGGCCACACCGAAGAGAATCTCGATGTCATGGGCCAGCACATAGTCGGCCAGCGCGTTCCACAGAAGCAACATCGCCGCCCCGCCGCGATAGTCCGGGTCGACGCAGGAGCGGCCCAGCTCCAAGAGCTTGCGCCCCGTGCCGATCAGCGGCGCGAGGTCATATTCACTGTCGCAATAGAACTGCCCCGCCCGTTCCAGCCGATCCGAGGGCAGCAGCCGATAGGCCCCCACCACATGCTCGCCTTCCGCGCGTGCCGGGTCGACCAGCAGCAGGTGATCGTAGACGGGGTCGAGCCGGTCGCTTTCCAGACGATTTTCGTGATCGACCGTCTCACCGCCGCCGCCGAGCTCTTCAACGAAAACGCGATAACGGAGCCGCTGCGACGCCACGAGATCGGCGGCATCACGGGCCAGCCTGATTTCGAATGCGGCGCTGTCGATCACGGGCGTCCTCCTGCCGATCTTCGCTGGCCCGGTTTAGAAAGCCGCGCCCGGATTGGCAATATCGCGCGGTGCGCGCCGTGTCATCGGCGCATCACGGAGGGTTCAATCGCCACATCCCAAGGTTGAAGGTTTCCCACACGACCTCACGAAGCTGTTAACCATTCGTCAACTTTGTTCAGAGAAAACCAATTCCAGCGCGACCCGCCGCCCGTCCAGGACAAGCTTGCCTTGATGCTCGAAATTTACCGTCACTTTTTCGCCGATACGCGATTGAACCTGTCCGGTGCCCCAGTCGGGCTGGGCCGGGTTTCTGACCAGCATTCCGGGTTCGAGAATTTCATAGATCACATTTCACCTATTGGAGAGTTTAATGCCATTCGAGACCGCCAATGCCGGTACGGACGACGATGATTTGACCGCCCTTGTGGGCTCGCGCCTGTGTCATGACCTTATCAGCCCGATCGGGGCGATCGGCAATGGGGTCGAATTGCTGACCATGACGAGCGATGCGCCCGGCCCCGAGCTCGAGTTGATTACCCAAAGCGTGGCGGCGGCGAATGCGCGCGTCAAGTTCTTCCGGGTGGCTTTCGGGCGAGCCGGCGCTGAACAACAGCTTGGCGAGGCGGAGGTCTCCGGTCTGTTGGGCGAATTATCGGCGCAAAGCCGTCTGGACTACGAATGGAAAGTGCCGGGCGATGCACCGCGCGCCGAGGTGAAGCTGGCGTTTCTCGCGATGCTCTGCCTGGAGACCGCGCTGCCCTTCGGCGGCACGCTGCGCGCGCTGCCCTGCGGCGATGGCTGGATGATCACCGCGCGGTCCGAAAAAGCACGGCCTAATCGGGAAGTTTTCGCCGTGCTCGACGGCGCCCAGATGGAGCTGACGCCCGCGCGGGTGCAATTCGCGATGCTGCCGCGCGAGGCGGTGCGGCAGGGTCGCAGGCTCGACTGGTCGGTCGACACCGAGGGCGGCACGATCGCGTTCTGAGCGCTCAGGGATGTTCGGTGCGCCTTAGGGGCGCACCGAACCATGCCCCGTCACAAGATATTTGAACGATGTCAGTTGCTCGGCACCCACCGGGCCCCGCGCATGCATCTTGCCGGTCGCGATCCCGATCTCTGCGCCCATCCCGAACTCGCCACCATCGGCGAACTGGGTCGAAGCGTTGCGCATCAGGATCGCGCTGTCGAGCCGCTCAAAGAAGCGGTCGGCAGCCGCGTCATTCTCGGTCAGAATCGATTCCGTGTGCTGGCTGCCATAGCGGCGGATATGTTCGATCGCGCCATCCACGCCGTCCACGATCTTCGCCGCGCAGATCATATCGAGGAATTCGCGCCCGAAATCTTCCGCCCTCGCCTCGGTGACGCCCTCGATTTGCAGCAGATCGCCGGTCACGCGGACCTCGACGCCCGCCTTCAGCAGGTCCTCGATCAGCACGCCGCCATGGGTGTCCCAGAAGGCGCGGTCGATCAGCAGACATTCCATCGCACCGCAAATCCCGGTGCGTCGGGTCTTGGCGTTCACCACAACCGCCCGCGCCTGTTCCAGATCGGCGGCCCCGTCGGCATAGATATGGCAGATGCCCTCGAGATGGGCGAAGACCGGCACGCGCGCCTCGGCCTGCACCAGCCCGACGAGCCCCTTGCCCCCGCGCGGCACGATCACGTCGATGAATTCGGTCGCGCGCAGCATCTCGGCCACGGCGGCGCGGTCGCGGGTCGGCACAAGCTGAACCGCCGCTTCGGGCAGGCCCGCGGCACGCAGACCTTCGAGCAGGCAGGCATGGATCGCGCGGCTGGAATGGAAGCTCTCCGAGCCGCCGCGCAGGATCACCGCATTGCCCGATTTCAGGCACAGCGCGCCCGCATCCGCGGTCACGTTGGGCCGCGATTCATAGATCACGCCAATCACGCCAAGCGGCGTGCGCACGCGCTTGATATGCAGCCCCGAGGGCATGTCCCATTCCGCGATCGTGTCGCCCACCGGATCGCGCTGAGCCGCCACCGCCCGCAGGCCCTTGGCGATCGCCTCGATCCGCGCGTCGTCCAGCATCAGCCGGTCCATCATCGCGGGGCTCAGCCCCTTCTCCGCGCCGTAGGCCATATCCTCGCCATTGGCGGTAATGATCTCGCCCTTGCGCGCGAGCACCGCATCGGCGGCCGCTTCCAGCGCCTTTTTCTTCACCTCAGCGCTGGCGAAGGCCAGCTCCGCCGCCGCCGCACGCGCGGCCGCGCCCATCGTCTCGATCAGCCCTTTGGCGTCCATGTCGTCTTTCATTGCGCACCTCTACCGGATTTCCCGGTCTGTCCCGTCTTCACCCATTGCGCCAGCTTCACCGCCAGCACGATCCACGGCAGCCCGTGCATCACCAGATCGAACCAGTCGATCGGACGCACCAGCGTGCCCGCCACCAACATTTTCAGCTTTTCCCAGATATGTGGCTCTGGGGTGAATGGCGCGAGACCGAGCAGTGCTGCGAAAAGCACCGCCTGCAGAAGAGTGATGTGGTCGAAAACCTGTTTGATCCAGCGCATGCGCTCCTCCCGAAACTTCGCCCGGATATAAGCGATGGTAGCGCGGTTCACAAACGCAACTTTACCGTAAAGGAGGGGAAAGTGGCGCGGTTGACGGGGCTCGAACCCGCGACCCCCGGCGTGACAGGCCGGTACTCTAACCAACTGAGCTACAACCGC
>NZ_MPZX01000004.1:0-443480 GCF_002020305.1 Thioclava sp. F36-6
TCGTGTCAGCGTTGCTGGCCCTTCCGGCGCCCCGTTGCGGTGTGTGCCGCTTCGGTGAGGCGGTATTTACGGATCACTCCCGGGAGTCGCAAGTGCCTTTTTCGAAAAACTGTCACTTTTCTCGAAAGAACAACACAACACACTGAAATCAATACACTTTCAACACCACCGCAAATGCACCCAATTCACCCCGAACCACCGCAGGGAAGAATCTTGCGCAAATCACCCACCCCCGCGAAACCTCCTGAGCGCCATGCCCCAAGGGCAGCAAGCCAAACCACCCGAGTCACCAGCGAAACGTACGGAATCGAACCGCCATCAGCGCGACAAAGACGCCGAGCCAGAGCCAACCTTCACTCGAAATCACCTTCATCTGCCAAAGGTAGTGAATCACGCCGAGCGCCACGGCCGGGTAGACCAGCATGTGAACCCGCCGCCAGTTCTTCCCCAGCTTGCGGATCGAGGCGTTGTTCGACGTGACCGCCAAGGGGATCAGCAGCACGAAAGCCGTGATGCCAAAGAGGAGGTAGGGGCGCTTGATGAGATCCGCCGCGGCTTGTGCCCAGAGCATCCCCATATCCAGCACTACCCAGGCGATCAGGTGCAGCGCCACATAGAAGAAGGCCAGCAAGCCAATCGCGCGGCGATACTTGATCAGGTTAATGCCGAGGAATCGGCGCGCCGGTGTGATGGCCAGCCCGCCGATCAGGAACCACAGGGCGATCTTGCCCAGCCGGTGCTCGATCGCTTTCACGGGATCGACGCCGATGCCGCCGGACAGGGTCAGCCAGACCACCCATGCCAGCGGGATCAGCCCCGCCAGATAGACGGCCCAGCTGGGCACACGACGCAGTGCTGTGTTGATCGGGGCGGAGAGGGTTGCGCTGATCATCAGTAATACTTCGCGAGGTCCATGCCCTTGTAGAGCTGCGCGACCTCGTCGCCGTAGCCGTTGAACATCAACGTCTCCTGACGGCCGGCAAAGAGGCCCGCACCCACGCGGCGTTCGGTGGCCTGCGACCAGCGCGGGTGATCCACTTTCGGGTTCACATTGGCATAGAAGCCGTATTCACGCGGCTGCAGTTGGTTCCACGTCGTCGGCGGCTGTTTGTCGGTCAGCGAGATTTTCACGATGCTCTTGATAGACTTGAAGCCGTATTTCCACGGCACGATCAGACGGATCGGTGCGCCGTTCTGGTTCGGCATCTCTTCGTCATAGAGACCGGTCGCCAGAATGGTCAGCGGGTTCATCGCCTCGTCGATGCGCAGCCCCTCGACATAAGGCCAGTCGATACCGCCCTGTTTCTGCCCCGGCATCTGCTCGGGACGGTAGAGGGTCTGGAAGGCCACGTATTTCGCGGACGGCTGCACGCCCACGCGGTTCAGAAGGCTGGACAGCTCGAAGCCGATCCACGGCACGACCATCGACCACGCTTCCACACAGCGGAAGCGATAGATGCGCTGCTCGAGCGTCACGGGCTTGAGGATATCGTCGAGCGGATAGGAGCCGGGCTTGTCGACCATCCCGTCGATCTCGATCGACCACGGGTCGGTGACCAGTTGGCCCGCATATTGCGCGGGGTCCGACTTGTCCCAGCCGAATTCGTAGAAGTTGTTGTAGGAGGTGATCTCCTTGAGGGTGTTCGGCTTGGCGTCGGTCGAGAATTTCGAGGGCTTGGCGTCGATGCTGGCAAAGCTGGGCCCGGCAATCGAGCCAAGCGCCATCGCCCCCGCGCCTGCCATGATTTGGCGGCGGTTCAGGAAGTCGGCCTTCGGCGTCACATCGGCCCAGCTCGGATCGTTCGGTCTTATCTTGCGCATGGAAGTCTCCTCTCTGCCCCTACATATGGGGCGGTGCCCGTCGCTTACACTTCGAAGCTTACAGCGACATTGTTACCTCTAGGCACGTATAAAAATACGCGCCACTATCGAGACTGGATCAACGGACGGCGCAAAGTCCTCCGTTTGGGAGACAAGGGAGAGAGAGATGAAACGCTTCATCGGCGCCGCACTTGCGGCGGTCATCACTGTGGGAGCGAGCGCAGCAACGGCTGAGGACGCCCATACCTGGACCACCGAAGACACCTTCGACAACGTCACATTCGCAGTGCAGAACGCAATCATCGGCGCGGGGCTCGTGGTGGATCACGTCAGCCATACCGGCGACATGCTGGAGCGCACGAAAGACGCCGTGGGCAGCACCAAGACGCTTTTCACCGGCGCGGACGTATTCTCCTTCTGCTCGGCGCAGACGTCGCGCGAGGTGATGGAGGCGGATATCACCAACTTCCAGTACTGCCCCTACACGATCTTCGTCTACCAGACGCCCGAGGACACGGATCATGTGACGGTGGGTTTCCGCTCCTATGACGAAGAGTCGATGCAGCCGGTGACCGATATGCTGACCGGGATCGTCAAAGACGCGCTGATGCTCGACTGACGGATATATAGCTCGCGCGCGCGCACCCGCGCGCGCGAGCATCACAGTTTAGCTCGCGCCGCGCTCGGCCCGGGCCTCCAGCTGGCTCTTGCGCACATGCCGGATCACCTCGACCAGCAGCGCGGTCAGAAGCCCCACATTCAGAAGCCCGTTCGCCGCCGCCATCCCGCCAAGGATGCGCCATTGATGCGAAAGCAGGATGTCTCCGTATCCCAGCGTGGTGAAGCTCACGAGCGAGAAGTAGACCGACTGCTCCATCGTGTTGAACACGCCCAGGATGCGGAAGCAGAACGCCCAGAGCCAGACGCCCGCCGTGACCATCGCCAGCGCCCAGAGCGCGGCGACGACAACCATCAGCATCAGCTTCGGGCGGTGCGGCTCACGCAGCATCCACCAGTGCAGCCGCGAGAATGTCGCCTCGATCGCCCAGGCGCTGAGCGCGGCGATGCAAACGGTCAGAAGCATCATCACCGAACCGATGGCGATCTGGATGATCATGGGCGTTTCCTCCTGCCCTAGCTATTTCGCGCCACCGCACGGGCGTCAAGCGTAGCGGTGCCGCACTGGACAGAGCCGCTTGCCTGCCCTATCTCGATGCGACTATGGCAAAGCATTCAGACCCCAATTCCAAGCTGATCGCCGAGAACCGGCAGGCACGTTATCACTACGCCGTCGAGGACACACTCGAGGCGGGCATCGTGCTGCAAGGCTCCGAGGTGAAATCGATGCGCGTCGGTCAGACGAACATCGCCGAGAGCTACGCCTCGGTCGAGGATGCCGAATTGTGGCTGATCAACTCCTATATCGCGAGCCTGAACCAAGCCACGCATTTCGGCCACGAGGAGAGGCGCAAGCGCAAGCTGCTCGTCTCCAAGCGCGAATTGGCGCGTCTGTGGAACGCGACCCAGCGCGAGGGCATGACCATCGTGCCGCTGAAGATGTACTTCAACCAGAAAGGCATCGCGAAGGTCCTGATCGGGATCGCGAAGGGCAAGAAGCAGGCCGATAAGCGCGAAACTGAGGCGAAACGCGACTGGAACCGCCAGAAACAGCGCCTTCTGAAGCAGAATTACTAGGGGCACGGGGCGGATTTACCCGCCCTGCCCTTGCGTCTTGCGCGCCGCTGAGTCTAAGCAATCCCGACCGGCAAAAGAGGCGCATGACGA
Source organism: Thioclava sp. F36-6 (assembly GCF_002020305.1). Taxonomy (NCBI): domain Bacteria; kingdom Pseudomonadati; phylum Pseudomonadota; class Alphaproteobacteria; order Rhodobacterales; family Paracoccaceae; genus Thioclava; species Thioclava sp. F36-6. The sequence continues at coordinate 3,607 of NZ_MPZX01000004.1, forward strand.
TGGATGACCCGAAAACGCTCGTATCGACGGATTGGCTTGCTGCCCATCTGAAGGACCCCGACCTGCGCATTCTGGACGCTTCGTGGTTCCTGCCGCAGATGGAGCGGGATGCGAAGGCGACCTATGACGCCAAGCACATCCCCGGTGCGCGCTTCTTCGACATCGACGATATCGCCGACAATCGCTCGGATCTGCCGCATATGGCGCCGCCGCCCGAGAAGTTCATCTCGCGGATGCGCGCGATGGGCGTGGGCGACGGCCATCAGGTCGTGATCTACGACCAGCATTCCGTCTTCTCCGCGCCGCGCGTCTGGTGGACCTTCCGCCTCATGGGCAAGACGGATGTGGCGGTGCTCGATGGCGGTCTGCCGAAATGGGAGGCCGAGGGCCGCCCGCTCGAAGACATGCCGCCGATGGTGCGCGACCGTCACATGACGGTGCAGCGCCACCCCGGTCTAGTGAAAGACGTCACGCAGGTCGCCCATGCCAGCAAGCTCGGCGATCACGAAATCATCGACGCGCGCCCGAACGAGCGCTTCCTCGGCAACGGCACGGAGCCGCGCCCGGGGCTGCGTTCGGGTCATATCCCCGGCTCGCGCAACCTGCCCTTCGGCGAGCTGCTGACCCCCGAGGGCACCTTCAAATCCCCAGAAGAGATCAAGGCCCTGTTCGAAGCCGCCGGCGTCGACCTGTCGAAGCCCGCGATCACGACCTGCGGCTCCGGTGTCAGCGCCGCGATCCTGTCGCTCGCGCTCGAGCTGATCGGCAAGTCCGACTGGTCGCTCTATGACGGGTCTTGGTCGGAATGGGGCATGTATAACGACCTCAAGGTCGCAACGGGAGAAGCATGATGCTGAACAATCTCAAGCCGCAAGCGCCAGACAAAATCCTTGCGCTGATGGAAGAATACCGCGCCGATGAGCGCGACCAGAAGGTCGATCTCGGCGTCGGCGTCTACAAGAACGCCGAAGGCGAAACCCCGATCATGCGCGCCATCCACAAGGCGGAAAAGCAGGTCTGGGACAATGAGACCACGAAGAAATACGCGGGCCTCGCCGGCCAGCCGGAATTCCACGCGGCGATGGCCGAGATGGTTCTGGGCAAGGGCTACCCGGCCGATCGTCTGGCGTGCCTCTCGACCGTGGGCGGCACCGGCGCTTGCCGCATGGGCTTCGAGCTTGCCCGCATGGCGAACCCCGGCACCAAGATCTGGGTCTCCGATCCGACCTGGCCGAACCACCTCTCGATCCTGAAATTCATGGATCAGGACTTCACCACCTATCGCTATTTCGATGCCGAGACCCGCTCGGTCGATTTCGACGCGATGATGGAAGACCTGAAGGGCGCCAAGGAAGGCGACGTCGTGCTGCTGCACGGCTGCTGCCATAACCCGACCGGCGCGAACCTGACGCTCGAGCAGTGGGGCAAGGTCGCCGATCTGCTGAAAGAGACCGGCGCGGTTCCGATGATCGACCTCGCCTATCAGGGCTTCGGGGACGGACTTGAAGCCGATGCCGCAGGCACCCGCCTGATCGCCGAGCGTCTGCCGGAAGTCCTGATCGCGGCGTCCTGCTCGAAGAACTTCGGTATCTATCGCGAGCGCACCGGCTGCCTGATGGTTCTGGGTTCGGAAGAGACCAAGAAGACCGTTCAGGGCAACCTCGCCTATCTCAACCGTCAGACCTATTCCTTCCCGCCCTATCACGGGCAGGCGCTGGTCACCCGCGTGCTCACCGATCCCGAGCTGCGCGCCGATTGGGAAGCCGAGCTGGAAGAGGTTCGCACCGGGATGCTGGAACTGCGCCAGCAACTCGCCGACGAGCTGCGCAAGCTGTCCAATTCCGACCGCTTCGACTTCGTGGCAGAGCACCGCGGCATGTTCTCGCGCCTTGGCGCCACGCCCGAGCAGGTCGCTGCGATGAAGGAAGGCAACGCGATCTACATGGTCGGCGACTCGCGTATCAACATCGCGGGCCTCAACAAAAACAGCGTGCCGCTTCTGGCCCGCGCGCTGATCGACGCTGGCGTCTAAACGCTTCCGACAACACGAAAATTCGAAACGGCGGTCCATTTGGGCCGCCGTTTTTCGTGGTGGATTTTTCCGCATTGCGCCCTTGAAATAATAAGCAGGCTCATAATATAGAGGCTTACTTTAATTTCAACGGAGCCACGGATGCCCGATCAGAGCCTAGGTTTTCTCCTGCACGACGCGACGCGGTTGATCCGCCGTCGCTTCGAGGCACGCGCCAACGAGTTCGGCCTGACGACCGCGCAATGGCGGCTTCTCGTCTACCTCAAAAAGGAAGGCGCGCTGCCGCAGGCCCGGCTGGCCGAGCTGCTCGAAATCGAACCGATTTCGGTCTCGCGACTCGTCGACCGCATGGAAGAGGCCGATTGGGTCTGCCGCAAAGCTGATCCGAATGATCGCCGCGTCAAGCTCGTGCATCCCTCGGCCAAGGCGCGCAACGCCTTCGAGGATGCTCGCTCCATCGCGGATGACATCTACGAGCAGGCACTGGCCGGGCTGAGCGATGACGAAGTCGCGACTGCATTGAACACCCTTCGGGCGATCATCCGTAACCTCTCCGAAGACACCTCCTCCACGTCAGAGACACATCATGAGTGACCAGAACCCGACCGCGGACAGCGCGGCAAACCAACCGAAACAGAAACAGAAGAAGGGGCCGAAATTCTGGCTCCTTATTCTCGTGCCTGCCCTCATCGTGCTGGGCGGCGCGTGGTACTGGCTGAGCGCCGGTGGCTCGCAAAGCACCGAGAACGCCAATTTCCAGATGGCGAGAATCCCCGTCGCCTCGCAAATCTCGGGCCGTGTGACCGAAGTGTTCGTGCATGACAACGAGCATGTGAAAAAAGGCACGCCGCTTTTCGAACTCGACAAGAAGCCATATGAGCTGGCGCTGGCCAAGGCAGAGGCCGCACTGTCGCAGGCCCGCCTTCAGGTCGAACAGCTTCGCGCCTCCTACAAGGCCGCGCTCGCCGACGAGAAACAGGCGGCGGATAATGCGGCTTATCAGGAGAAACAGCTGAACCGTCAGGAAAAGCTGATCAAATCCGGCACCACGACGCAGCAGGCGCTCGACCAGCAGCGCACGGCGACGCAAGCCGCGCAGAACACGCTGGCCGCCGCGAAGCAGAAAGTGGCGTCGGCGAAAGTCGCCCTCGACGGCAATCCCGAGATTCAAGTCGATGAACACCCCTCGGTGAAATCGGCGATCGTGGCGGTCAACGACGCCAAGTACAATCTCTCGCAGACCGAGGTCGATGCGCCCACCGATGGCATCATCTATCAGGCCTCCTCGTTCAAACCGGGCGAGATGGTCGGTGCCGGCGCCAGCCTCTTCACGCTGGTCGATACCAGCGACGTCTGGGTGATCGCGAACTTCAAGGAAACCGCGCTGACCCATATGCAAGAGGGCCAGTCGGCCACCGTCGAGTTCGACGCCTTCCCGGATCGCGAATATCACGCGACGGTCGACGCGGTCGGCGCGGGAACGGGGGCCGAGTTCTCGATCCTTCCGGCGCAGAACGCGACCGGCAACTGGGTGAAAGTAACCCAGCGTGTTCCGGTGCGCCTGCGTCTCGACGAAGGCGCGAACCTCCAAGGCCTGCGCGCAGGTCTCTCGGCCAGCGTAACCGTCGATACCGCCTCGCAGCCGCGCTACAAGCGCATCCTCGACAAGGCGAACAGCTCGGCCGCCGTTGCTGGCACGACCGATCAGGGGCAGTAAGTCATGGCCGAGGCCGCAGAGAAACAACCCAAGGGGATCGACCCGCATAACGTGCCGCATCGCGCGCTGATCATGGCGTCGCTGATGCTGGCCGTGATCATGCAGGTGCTCGATACTACCATCGCGAACGTGGCCCTGCCCGACATGCGCGCCGACCTCGGCGCGTCGCGCGATACGATCAACTGGGTGCTGACCTCCTATATCGTGGCCGCAGCCATCGTGACCCCGCTGTCGGGCTGGCTTGCCAACCGCTTCGGGCGGCGCGAGATCTTCATGGTCGCGGTGATCGGCTTCGTGGTCTTCTCGATGCTCTGCGGGATCGCGTGGTCGCTCGACGTGATGGTGATCTTCCGCCTCATGCAGGGCGTGTTCGGCGCGGCCATCGTGCCGCTCGCGCAGAACTTCATGCTCGACATCAACCCGCGCGAGAAGCACGGGCAGGCTATGGCGATGTTCGGTGCAGGCATCATGCTCGGCCCGATCATCGGCCCGACGCTGGGCGGCTATCTGACCGAGGTGATCAACTGGCGCTGGGTGTTCTACATCAACGTGCCGCTCGGGATGATCGCCATCGCGGGCTCCGCCTTCTTCCTGCCCGAGACCCCCAAGAAGAAGATCGGTTTCGACTTCTTCGGCTTCGCGGCATTGGCCGTGGCGATCGGGTCGCTGCAGATGATGCTCGACCGTGGGTCCGATCTCGACTGGTTCGCCTCGCGCGAGATTTGGATCGAAGCCGCGCTCGCGATTAGCGGGTTCTGGGTGTTCCTGGTGTGGATTCTCAGTGCGAAGAAACCCTTCCTTGAGCCGAAGATGTTCCTCGACCGCAACCTCTCGATGGGGCTGCTGTTCATCTTCGTGATCGGGATCATCCTGCTCGCCTCGCTGGCACTGCTGCCGCCGATGCTGTCGAACATCTTCAGCTACCCGACGCTGACGACGGGCTTGGTGATGTCACCACGCGGTGTGGGGGCGATGATCATGATGCTGCTGATCGGGCGACTCGTGAAGGTCATCGACCTGCGCATCCTCGTGGTGGTCGGCTTGTCCTTAACCGCCTATTCCCTGCACATCATGTCGACCTTCTCGCCGCAGATGGGGCCGAAATGGATCATCATCTCGGGCGTGATTCAGGGCTTCGGACTGGGTTCGGTCTTCGTGCCGATCTCGACGCTGGCCTTCGCAACGCTCGCCCCGGAATATCGCGGCGACGGCACGGCGCTGTTCTCGCTTCTGCGTAATATCGGCTCGTCCATCGGGATCTCGATCGTGACCGCGCTGCTCACCCACAATATCGCGGTGAACCATTCCGAGATCGTCTCTGCGATCAATCCGCAGAACCTGTCGGGCGTGATGAACGGCGCGAGCGGCATGTCGCGGGAAGCGGCCCTGACGGTGCTCAACAACCTCGCGACGCAGCAGGCGGCGATGATCTCTTACGTGGACGATTTCAAGTTCATGATGTGGGTCACGCTGGCGGCCACCCCGCTCGTCTTCTTCCTGCGTAAGCCGGATTACCAGAACAGCGGCGGAGGCCAGAAGCCGCAAGGCGCTCCGGTCACCGAGTAAGCCGACATCAGACGCAATAAAAAAGGCCCGGGATCGCTCCCGGGCCTTTCGCTTTGTCTTGGATGAAGCGTCTTAGTTGACGAACTCCGGATAGGCTTCCATGCCCAGTTCCGCCTTGTCGAGGCCCATCATCTCGTCCTCGGCCGGGGCGCGGATGCCCATGACGGCTTTGAGGATGAACCAGATGATTGCCGAGACCACGAAGACGAAGATGCCGACGATGATGATCGAGACGATCTGGCCGTAGAAGGTGCCGTCCGGGTTGGTGATCGGAACAGCCAGCGTGCCCCAGATACCAGCGCCGAGGTGGACCGGGATAGCGCCCACGACGTCGTCGATCTTCAGCTTGTCGAGCATCGGAACCAGCAGGACCACGATGATACCGCCGATCGCGCCGATGATGGTCGCTGCACCGAGGCTCGGGGTCAGCGGCTCAGCCGTGATCGACACGAGGCCAGCCAGAGCGCCGTTGAGAACCATGGTCAGATCCGGCTTCTTGTAGAGGATCTGGGTCAGGATCAGCGCTGCGATCGCGCCACCGGCAGCTGCCGTGTTGGTGTTGGCGAAGATGCGCGAGATATCGGCGACGTTGCCCACGGTGTTCATGTAGAGCTGCGAACCGCCGTTGAAGCCGAACCAGCCGAGCCACAGGATGAAGGTACCGAGCGTAGCGAGCGTCAGGTTCGAACCGGGCATAGCCTGGACCTTGCCGTCCTTATACTTGCCGATACGCGGACCGAGGATCAGAGCGCCTGCGAGAGCTGCCCAGCCACCGACCGAGTGCACGACGGTCGAGCCAGCGAAGTCGAGGAAGCCGAAATCGGCGTCCAGGAAGCCACCGCCCCATTTCCACGAAGCCTGGATCGGGTAGATGAAGCCCGTCAGGATCACGGTGAAGATCAGGAACGGCCACAGCTTGATGCGCTCGGCCAGGGTGCCCGAAACGATCGACGCGGTGGTGGCGCAGAACATCAGCTGGAAGAAGAAGTCCGAACCGACCGAAGCATAGGTCAGGTCGACCGAATCCGCGCCGACGCCAACGGGCTCGAGCGAGGTGGTCGAGAAGGCACCGAGCACGCCGTTGATCGACCAGCCGTCGCCCGGATACATCAGGTTATAGCCGATCAGGTAGTACATGATCGCCGCGATCGCGAAGAGCGCGATGTTCTTGAGCGACTGCATGGTCACGTTCTTCGAACGCACGAGGCCAGCCTCGAGCATCGAGAAGCCCGCGCCCATCCACATCACCAGGAAGCCGGTGACGAGGAACATGAAGGTGTTCAGGATGAAGCCGATCTCATTGGCCGGCGGATCCATCGCCGCGGGCGCGGCGGCATCCTGCGCCAGCGCCGGCAGAGCCACCGCGGTCAGAGCGACCGCAAGGCCGGTGATTTTCGAAAGCTTATTCATTTTCCTACTTTCCCCCTGTCGCGCCTTAAAGCGCGTCGTCATTGGATTCGCCGGTGCGCACGCGAACCGCCTGCCCGACATCGAGAACGAAGATTTTGCCGTCGCCGATCTTGTCGGTCTTCGCGGCTTTCATGATCGTGTCGACAACCTCGTCGGCGAGGCCGTCCGCGACGACGATCTCCAGCTTGACCTTCGGCACGAAATTCACGGCGTATTCGGCACCACGATAGATTTCCGTGTGACCCGACTGGGCACCGAAGCCTTTGATCTCGGTCACCATCATTCCGCGCACGCCGATGGTGGTGAGCGCCTCGCGCACCTCCTCCAGCTTGAACGGCTTGATTGCTGCAATGATGAGTTTCACCTGACATCCCTTCCTTGTTCAGCCCTTTCGATGCCCGCTTGGTGACATCGCACGGTGTTAAAAGGCCCGCTGTGCCCCTTTCACACAAGGAAACGAGGTTCCGTCCGAGTAGCAGCCTCAGCGGATTCTGGCTCAAATTTGCACAATTTGTGCGCTTTGCCGCTTTTTTAATCACATTGCAAATCTGAAACGTGATTTTTCGCGGGTGCACATCTCGGGTCGGCCCGTGTAGATTGCGCGCAATTAAAACGCAGGCAGCGGAACAGGCAGATGACTCAGAAAGGCGGAGGGCGCGGGCGCCTCGTGGCCGACAAGCGCTATTCCTCGTCGAAGCAGCCTCCCAAGGCATCGAAACCCACCAAGCCGCGCAAGAATGCGCGCCGGGGTGGAGGTAACGGCGGAGGTGGCGGTGGCGGCCGAGGCAAGCCGCCGCGGCGCAACGGGCCGATCACCGGTCTGATCATCGGCCTCGCTCGGTTGATCTGGCGGGTCGTCTGGGGCGTCGGCTGGCGCCTCGCGATGATCGTCGCCCTCGTGGTGGGCGCAGCGACGCTGTATTTCTACTCGACCCTGCCCGACTACACGAAGCTGCTCGACGGCCGCACCCGCGGCTCGGTCACGATGCTCGACGATCAGGGCAAGGTCTTCGCCTGGCGTGGCGAGACCTTCGGCGGCCAGATCGATGCGAAGAACGTCTCGCCCTATCTGCGCGACGCCGTGGTCGCGACCGAGGACCGCCGCTTCTACCATCACTTCGGCATTTCGCCGCGCGGCATCGCCTCGGCAATGGCGATCAACATGCGCGAGGGGCGCGGACCGTTCGACGGCAACGGTGGTTCGACCATCACACAGCAGACCGCGAAGCTCCTGTGCCTCGGCGTGAAGTTCGACCCGAAGAAATGGAAGAACGAAGCCGCCTATGAGAATGACTGCCGTTCGGGCGGTCTGCGCCGCAAGATCAAGGAAGTGCCCTACGCCTTCGCGCTGGAACTGAAATACTCGAAAGATGAAATCCTTTCGATCTACCTCAACCGCGCCTATCTCGGCGCGGGTGCGCGCGGCTTCGAGGCCGCGTCGGAGCGCTATTTCGGCATCTCGGCGGCCAATGTAGATCCGCAGCAGGCGGCGATGCTGGCGGGCCTTCTGAAAGCCCCGAGCTACTACGCCCCGACCTCCAGCCTCGAACGCTCGCAGGAGCGGGCAGCGACCGTGCTCAACCTCATGCATGGGCAGGGCTACTTGACGGATCGGCAATATCTCGACGCGAAGAACAACCCCGCCACTCTGAGCCAGGCAGCGCAGAAACGCGCGGGCGGCTATTTCGCGGATTGGGTGATGGATACGATCCCGGACTTCCTGTCGCGCGACACGACCGAGGATGTCGTCATCAACACCACGCTCGATCAGCGCATCCAGTCGGCGGCCGAAGACGCGATGAAGTCGGTCTACGACAACAAGGTCTCCAAAGGCTCGAAGGCCGAATCCGCAATCGTCGTGATGAGCGCAGATGGCGCCGTGCGCGGCATGGTTGGCGGTCGGGCCACGAAGGTCTCGGGTGCGTTCAACCACGCCACCATGGCGCAGCGGCAGACCGGCTCGACCTTCAAGCCCTTCGTCTATGCGACTGCGCTCGATCTGGGCTACACCCCGGATTCGATGGTGGATGACGCGCCGGTCACGGTGAAGATGCCCGGCTCACCCGATTGGAGCCCGCGCAACTACGAGCGCAGCTACATGGGGCCGATCACACTGACCACGGCGCTGGAGCATTCGGTGAACGTCGCCACCGTGCGCGTCTCCGAAGCGGTGGGGCGCGAGAATGTCATCAAGGTCGCGGAAGGCTTCGGCTTCGCGCAGGACCTTCCGAACCTGCCCTCGGTAGCGCTCGGCGTGGGGGAATCGGACCTGCTCGACATGACGGGGGCCTATGCGGGCATCCTTAATGGCGGCTCTTCGGTGCAGCCCTATGGCCTGACCTCGCTGACGCTGAAAGGCGACGACCAGCCGCTCTTCGGTAAGCCCGGCGGGATCGGCGAGCGCGTGATCTCGAAGAAAGCGGCGCAGGAGCTCACCTACATGATGCGTCAGGTCGTGCTGCACGGGACCGGCCGCCGCGCCAACATCGACGGCTACGAGATCGCAGGCAAGACCGGCACCACGCAGAGCGCGCGCGATGCCTGGTTCGTGGGCTTCACCTCGGATTACGTCGTCGGCGTCTGGATGGGCAATGACGACAACTCGCCGCTGAAAGGGACGACCGGGGGCGGCCTCCCCGCCGAGATCTTCCACGAGACGATGAAGCGGGTGCTCAACGGTGAAGATCCCAAGCCGCTGCCCATGGCTCATCCGGGCGACTGGCAGGTGCCGGCTCAGCAATCTCAGGGGCAAAGCCAGAGCGCGGGTCAAGCCCCCGCCCAGCCCCAGCGGCAGCGGCGCGATCCGTCGCAGTCGATCCTCAACGAGTTGCTCAACATCTTCGGCAGCAACTGAGCGACCGAGCCGAAACGAAAGAAACGCCCGGACCACTGGCCCGGGCGCTTTCATTTGCGGCGGTGTCTTGCCGGGCCGAAGCCCGCGCCGATTACCCCGCCCGTTTCAGATCCTCGATCATCGCATTGATATTGCCGCGACGCCGATCGAGCATCGCGCCGATCTCGGCCCGTTCGGAGGCGAGCATGTTCACCCCCTCGACGATCAGGTTGAAGAACTTGTCGCTGCCAGAGCGATCCGAAACCTGCCACAGCACCTCGAACGGAGCCTGCCCCGGCAGGGTCGCGAGCGTCTTCACCTCGTAGAAGGTTTTGATCGGGCGGGCGCCCTGAATCTGGAACTTCGCGCCCTGGAACTCGCGGAACCGCTTGCCGTATTTGCGCGAGAGGTAGCCCTGGAACGCCTTGGTGAAGGCCGCAAGCTGCGCCGGGCTCGCTTGCCGCGCCGCCACGCCCAGCGCCGAACGCGCGATGACGTTCACATCCGCATATCGCGCGAAAATCCGTTCAAACATCGCATAGAGCGCGGGCCCGGTGCGCCCCGAGGCGATGGCTGCGTTGACCTCGTTCACCGCTTTCTGGATCAGCGCGCGCGCCTGCGCATCGGTCAGCGCATATGCCGACCCCGGCACCATCGCCGCCGCCAGACCCGCCGCGCCGAGGCCCAGAACCTGCCGCCTATTGCGGCAGAAGGTCTTCGTAGGGATCGTAGGCATTCGCATCGGTGGCCTCCTCGCCATTGAGTTCGTAGCGTCGGTTCTGCAGATACAGAAGCCGGCTTTGGGCATAGCTGTCGGCACTGTCATACAGGATCGAATCGACAGTGGTGCCATACATGTTGCGCTTGGCGACATTGCCGCCGAAGCGTAGCGCCCCTGCGGCGATGCGCTCCTTGTCGGGCAGCGCGCCCAGCGGGTCGATCACAAAATCGACGACCATCCCGACTGTATCACGCGTCGTGGACGGCCCGAAGACCGGCAATTCCTGATAATTGCCCTCGCCCACGCCCCAGACATGCAGGGTCTCGCCGAAATCGGTATCCGTCTCGGGCAACGAGAAATCCGTCCCCGCCGGATCGAAGATACCCCCCAGCCCGATCGTCGAGTTGATGAAGAATCGGAAAGTGTTCTTCACCGCCGGTTCGGGCCGTCCTTGCAGCAGAGAGTTGAGCACTTTGCCCGGCAGGCTGAGATTGCTGCCGACATTATAGAGCGTTTTCGTCACCGGCCCGGGGCCGCTGCCATCGGTCGAATCGGAGCGGAAGAAGGCCGAGTCGAGCTTCTTGTTGAACTCATGCGTCTTGCGATTGGCCGCCTCATAAGGGTCCTGAATGCCGGTCGCGGGCGGCGCAGGTGCGCAGGCGGCCAACCCCAGCGCAAGCGCCGTCATCGTAGCCACCGCAGACCACCGCATACCGATGCGCGCCGAGGCCCTCTTTTCTAATTCCTGCGCCAAAGTCGCTCCCCCCTGCGTTGCGGCTTAGGTCCTGAAATAGATAGGGCGCATCCGGTCTTGCCGCAACGCGAGTCGCTCAGAACTCCGGAGTTCCGGAAGAAATGGATCGAATTGACGGGAAAAGGCGCGGGGAAATTAACGCCCCGTTCAGCGCCCTCGCACCACCCTTGCCTAGCGCGGCGCTCCGATCAGCGCCCGTCATCGCGGGGAGAGCACGATGCCATATTCCAACACCGATCAAGCCATCATCAAACGCAACATCGTCAAAGGACGACGGGAGATGGCCCGGCTGCTGGGCCGGGTACGAAGGCAATTCGTGCTGGTCGCAATATTCGCGGCCTTCATCAATCTGCTCGTTCTCGCGGGGCCGCTGTTCATGCTGCAGGTCTATGACCGCGTGCTGCCCGCGCGGTCCTTGCCGACGCTGATCAACCTGTTCCTGCTGGTGGCATTTCTCTTCACGATGATGGGCGTCATCGATTGGGCGCGAGGTCGCCTGCTCGCGCGAATCGGAGCGGATCATCAGCGCGGTCTCGAACGGCGCGTGTTCGACGCCGCCATCATCGACGCCACCATCAACACGCAGGAGCGGTCCTCCAACAACGCCCTGCGCGATCTGGAAATCGTCCAGCGCTATTATGCCTCCCCGGTCGCGGCAGCGGTGTTCGATCTGCCTTGGACACCGCTCTATCTCGGAGTGCTGTTCGTATTCCATCCGTGGCTCGGCGCTCTGGCCTTCGCCGGCGGGGCCACGTTGATCCTGCTGTCTCTCGCCACACAGTTCGTCACGCGCGGGCGAATGGAAGAGACGACACAGCTCGAGAACAAAGCGCGGTATCTCGGAAACGATTTTCTCCGCCAGATCGAAACGGTCGTTTCGCTCGGAATGCGCGAAAGCGGCTTCAAACGCTGGCAGGCGGCACGACATGAATCGATGAACAACGCGATTCGGGCCACCGATCTCAGCGGCAGCTTCCATGCCTCGATGCGTGCGCTGCGGATGCTGCTGCAAACCTCGATGCTGGCGCTTGGCGCCTATCTCGTCCTGCAAGGCGAGTTGAGCGCGGGGGCGATGATCGCCGCCTCGATCCTGATGGGTCGATCGCTCGCGCCGGTCGAGCTTGCCGTGGGTGGGTGGACGCAATGGCAGCGCGCCATCGTCGCCCGCGACCGGCTGGCGGCCCTGCTCGGCGCTCACCCGGCCGCGCAAAAGGGCACTGAGTGGGTGAGCCCGAAGGCGCGCCTCGCCGTCGAAGACATCACCGTCCGGCCGGCCAACTCCAACCGAGCGACGCTCGAGATGATCAGCTTCTCGCTCGAACCCGGGGAGGCACTCGGGGTGATCGGCCCGCTCGGCGCAGGTAAATCCGTTCTCGCGCGTAGCCTGTGCAACTTCTCCCAGCCAAGCTCGGGCACGATCCGCCTCGACGAGGTGCCGCTGGATCAATACGACCGCGACAATTTGGGGCGGCTGATCGGCTACCTGCCGCAATCGGTCACCTTCTTCCCCGGCACAGTGGCCGAGAATATCGCCCGGCTCGACCTCGCGCCCGACATGGACCGGGTCATCGCCGCCGCCAAACGCGCCGGCGCGCATCAGATGATTCTCAAAATGCCCGCGGGCTACGACACTCCGATCGAATTCGAGGGGGCTTCGCTTTCCGATCGCCAGCGCCAGCTCGTCGCGCTTTCGCGGGCGCTCTATCACGACCCGATCCTCCTCATTCTCGATGAGCCGAACCTTCTGCTCAGTGGAGATGGCGGCGCCTGTCTGCACACGATGCTGAGCGATCTGAAGGCGCGCGGCGGCGCGGCGATCGTGATGACCAACAGCCCCGGCGCGCTCGCCGAATGCGAACGCATCCTCGTACTCGATCACGGGGCGCAGCGCGCCCTCGGCGCGCGTGACGACGTTCTCAAGCGCATGATCGCCTCGGCCACGAAGGCCCGCGTGGTTCCACGCGCGGACAGCGCCGCGTGAGCGACGCCTGCATCCATTCTGGGCAAGGGGGCACCTGCTGCACCCCTTCGCAACATGGCGTCCCGATCGGCTTCGGCCTCGCGGCGATCGTCGCCCTCTTCATCGGATCCGCCCTTTGGCTCACCGTCACGCGGCTCGCCGGATCGATCCAGGCCTCAGGACGGATCGAAGTCGACAGCTCGCGCCATGTGATCGAGCATCCGACCGGCGGGACCATCGAACAGATCTATGTCAAAAGCGGCGATCACGTCACCCGCGGCCAAGTGCTGATGCGGCTTGCCTCTGACGACATCCGGACCGAGCTGGCCATCGTCGAAGCCTCGGATTTCGCCCTGCAGGCCCAGCGCGCGCGGCTGCAAGCCGAACGGGACGGCGCGAACACGGTCCCTTACCCGAGGCAGCTTTTGGAGGCGGCCAAGCTCCGCGCGGATGTCACCGATCTGGTCGAGGGGCAGAATTCCCTGTTCGAAGCCCGCAAACAGTCCTTCGCTCAGCAACGCGCCGAAATGGCGCGGCAGCTGCAACAAATCCGCGCGCAGCGCGACGGGCTCGATGCGCAGGTCACGGCGCTGGAACGCGAAGAGCGGTTGATCGGAAAAGAACTCGCCCTCCGCGAACGGCTAAAGGATCGCGGCCTCGCCACATCGGCGCAAATCCTCGCCCTCACCCGCGAGCAGGTCTCGCTGGAGCGACAACTCGGCGCGTTGAGCGCCCAGAAAACGCAACTCACTGTGCAAAGCGGCGGCGTGGTGCTCACCGCATCGCGGCTGCAATGGCAACGCCGGGAGGGAATCGAGTCGCAACTCGAATCCAGCAACGCCCGCGCCATCGAACTCTCGGCGCGCACCACCCATCTGCGCCGCGAATTGACGCGGCGCACCCTACGCGCGCCAGTTAGCGGCACGGTGCACGATGTGCGCCTGCGCGGCGCGCATGCGGTGCTGCGCCCGGCAGAGATGGCGATGGCAATCGTAGAGACCGGGCGGCCGCTCATCGTCAATGCGCAAGTCGATCCGACCAATATCGACGGCCTGGCGGCAGGCCAGACTGCGATCCTCCGCTTTCCGGGACTGTCGCGGCGAATCTCGAGCGACGTGACAGGCACGATCACGCGCATCTCCCCGGACACGCTGACCGATCCGGCGACCGGGGCAAGCTATTACGAAGTGCGGATCACCTTCGATATGGGCGAACTCGACGCGGAAGAACGCAGGCTGCTCGTGCCCGGTATGCCCGCCGAGGTTTTCCTGCAGACCGCGCCGGTCTCTCCGATCCGCTACCTGCTAAGCCCGTTCCTCGATTTCTTCGCACTTGGCGGCGCAGCGGGGTGACCTCCCGCCCCGACGCGGTCACAACCGATCGAGCAAGGCGCGCGTCGGCCAACCATCCGCGGGCAGTCCGAACCTCTCTTGCGCGCTCTGGACAGCGTTGCGTGTGTTGGCGCCGAGGATGCCATCGACCGCACCCACGTCATAGCCCTTCGCGACCAGCTTATCCTGCAACCGCTTCATCTGCGACACGCTCAGCCCCGGTTCGGGCGCGCCGGGATCGAGGCGCGGCGCCCCTTCGAGGCGCGTGGCGAAATAGGCCGCGCTGGTGACGTAGACGAAGCTCTTGTTCCATTCGAACAGCACACGGAAATTCGGATAGACGATAAAGGCGGGCCCCTTGCGCCCCATCGGCAAAAGGATCGATCCGCGCAGTTTGCTCGCAAGCTGCCCCTGCCGCGCACGGACCCCGCGCGCCGCCCATTCGGAGACCGGCAATTCGGTGGTGAGCCCGGTCTGGGACCAATCGAGGTCATCGGGGACGCTCACTTCCTGCATCCACGGCTCGTTCGGGCGCCACCCCAGATCGCGCAGCATCTTCGCCCCCGACATCAGCGCATCGGGCGCCGAGGTCTTCAGGCGCACATGCCCGTCGCCATCGCCATCGACCCCGTTGTGCAGGATGTCCTCGGGCAGCATCTGCACCTGCCCGATTTCCCCGGCCCAGGCACCGGTGGTTCGCTTGGGATCGAAATCGCCGCGCCGGAACAGCTCGCCCGCGGCAATCACCTGCGGGCGGAACAGCTCGGGTCGGCGGCAATCATGGGCCAGCGTCAGCAGCGCATCGCGCGTGTTGAAATCGCCCTGCACCGCGCCGTAATCGGTCTCGAGCGCCCAGAAGGCCAGCAGAACCCCGCGCGAGACGCCGTAGGTCTGCTCCATCCGATCGAAGGTTTTCGCATAGCGCTTGGCGTTCTTCACCCCGTTGACCATCCGGTTCTTGCTGATCACCGCGCTCGCGAATTCGAGAAAGGTCTTGCGAAACACCCCCTGCGCCCGGTCCGCCCGCAACACGGCCTGATTCTGCCGCGCACCGGCGAGGAACGCGTCGGCCTGCTGCGCGTTCAATCCAGCCGCCTGCAGATCGCTGCGAATCCCGGACAGGAAACCGGACCAGCTACCGCCGCACTCGGCTTGTGCCAAACCGGGGGAGAGTACGGGCGAGAGAGCGAGGGTCAGGGTGAGCAGAGCTTTACGCATGAGAGCCTCCGGGTTGCGCGGTCACCCTCGACGCTATCTCGCGCGGCCCAGCGCGACAACCCGATGCGGCGGCCATGCAAGCCGTTGCAATTTCAGCACTCTTTGCAGCCGCAGAATCGGATCGTCTGAATGGTTAACTTGCTTTTTACATTGAGGTGATCAGCATGGATCACGGGGAAGCTGTTGGAGGATGTCATGGAATTCCTGCCTAAGGAGGTCCTTGAAGGACTGCGCGCCGCGCAGAAACGCGATGCGGCGAAAAAGGCACGCCTGCGTGTTCTCGCAGGCGGTCAGATCTGGCCGGTGCTGCGCCGGGTGCCGGGTGGCTTCGCGTTGGATGCCGACGAGGTCTCGCATCTACGCGGCCATGTCGATCTCTATGACGGACCCAAGCACGTCGCGACCTGCCTGATCGTGGCCTCGGAAATTCAGGGACACGAGCTGATCTGCACGGTCAAACGCGAAACGCCCGTCAGTGATCGCGCGGCGCTCGATTTTGCGCAGGAAGGGCCGACGCTATCGGGCTACCTGACGAAGATCTGAGCGAGACTGAGATTTCAAAGGAAAGGGCCGGAAAACCGGCCCTTTTTCATTGCAGATCGGAGAAGGCGGCCTGCAGGCGATCGACCGCCTCGCGCACCCGCGCCCGCGGCGTGGCGAGGTTGAAGCGCAGGAATTTCTCTCCCCCCGCGCCGAAAGTCGCCCCGAAATTCACCGCGATCTTCGCGTCCTTCAAAACACGCGACTTGTATTCCTCGGGCTCCATTCCGGTGCCGGAGAAATCGACCCAAGCGAGATAGGTCGCTTCGAGCGGCATCGAATGCAGCCCCGGGATCTTGGCGATCCCCTGATCGAAAATCCGGCGGTTCTCGTCGAGATATTCGTTCAACTCATCGACCCACGCCGCCCCCTCGGGGCTATAGGCCGCCGTCGCCATCGCGATGCCGAAACTGTTGGGCGAAATACCCAAGGCCGACATCCGGGTTGCGAATCGGGCGCGCAGATCCGGGTCCGAGATGATCACGTTGCCCGTATGCGTGCCCGCGATGTTGAAGGTCTTCGTGGTGGCCGTCATCATCACCAGCGGCAGATCGGGCGCGGCATTCGCCATCGGGATATGGGTCTCGCCCGGCATCACGATGTCATGGTGAATCTCGTCCGAGACCAGCACCAGCCCGTGGCGCTTCGCGAAAGCCGCCGTGGCTTCCAGCTCCGCGCGGGTCCAGACGCGCCCGCCGGGATTATGCGGCGAGCAGAGGACGAGCATCTTCTCGGCCCCCGTCATCAGCCCGTCCCAGGCGTCGAAATCCATCTCGTAGCGGCCACCGACCAGTTTCAGCGGGCATTCGCGCACCTCGCGCCCGGCCGCGCGGATAACACGGGCGAAGGCGTGATAGACCGGCGTCATCAGAACGACCGCATCGCCCGGGTCGGTATAGGCATCGACGCAGAGCGCCGTGCCGTTGACCAGACCGTGGGTCGTGAAGATCCAGTCCGGCTCGATCTCCCAGCCGTGGCGCTCGCGCATCCACCACTGGATCGCGGCGCGATACTCGTCATCGCCGCCCCAGTACCCGTAGATACCCTGCGCGACCATATCCTCGAGCGCGCGCTGCACGCAGGTGGGCGGGCGGAAATCCATGTCCGCGACCCACATCGCGATCCCGTCTTCCGGCGAAACCCCGTAATACTTTTCCATCCCGTCCCATTTCTGCGAATGGGTGCCTACGCGGTCGATGATTTCGTCGAAGTCGGGTTTGCTCATCTGGGCCTCTTATTGGTCGAATTGGGCGCATCTGAGCAAAAGCAAAGCCGGGTTACAAACGGCGTTTTGTCACTGGCACAATCACCGCTGCCATTGCACAGACGCATTGCTTCGCCTAAATCCCTGCCCATGACGCTACGACCGATCCTGATCCATCCCGATCCGCGCCTGAAAAAGGTTTGCGAGCCGGTGCCCGAAGTTAACGACGAGATCCGCAAGCTCGCCGATGACATGCTCGCGACCATGTATGACGCGCCCGGCATCGGCTTGGCCGGGCCTCAGGTCGGCGTGATGAAGCGGATCTTCGTGATGGATTGCGTGAAGGACAAGGAAGCGGCCCCCGAGCCGATGGTCCTGATCAATCCCGAGATCAGCTGGACCTCGGAAGAGACCAATGTCTACGAGGAAGGCTGCCTGTCGATCCCGGATCAATATGCCGAGGTGACGCGCCCCTCCGAGGTGCGGATGAAGTGGCTCGGCCTCGACGGGCAAAGCCATGAGGAGCAGTTCGACGCGCTCTGGGCGACCTGCGCGCAGCACGAGTTCGACCACCTCAACGGCAAGCTGTTCATCGACTATCTCGGTCCGATGAAGCGCAAGATGATCACCCGCAAGATGGAGAAGCTCAAGCGCGAGCGCGCCCGTGCGGGCGCGGCCAAGGATCCGATCCTCTGATGGCTTCGCGCGCCTTCATCCCCTATGACGACCGCCGCCTGCATCGCCCCGCCGAGCCGGTCGAGACGATCACCGAGACCGTTCGGATGATCTGGGACGACATGGTCGAGACGATGGACGCGATGCCGGGCGTCGGGCTTGCAGCCCCCCAGATCGGCATCATGATGCGCCTCGCCGTGGTCGACGCATCCGAGAAGCGCGGTCAGGCCGTGCGGATGGCGAATCCGGAAGTGCTTCATGCGTCGGTGCAGATGCGCAAGCATGAAGAGGCCTCGCCGAACCTGCCGGGTATTTCCGCCCCGATAGAACGGCCCCGCGCCG
Organism: Thioclava sp. F36-6; assembly: GCF_002020305.1. Lineage (NCBI taxonomy): Bacteria > Pseudomonadati > Pseudomonadota > Alphaproteobacteria > Rhodobacterales > Paracoccaceae > Thioclava > Thioclava sp. F36-6. The sequence continues at coordinate 21,910 of NZ_MPZX01000004.1, forward strand.
TGACGGTGCGCTTCCTCAACGAGGACGGCGAGATGGAGGACCGCGATTTCGTGGGCCTCTGGGCGACGAGCGTCCAGCACCAGATCGACCATCTCAACGGCAAGATGTATGTCGATCATCTCTCGCCCTTGCGCCGCAAGATGCTGGTGCAGAAATCGAAGAAACTCGCGAAAGGCTAAGCGATGCGCGTCATCTTCATGGGAACGCCGGAGTTCTCCGTCCCCGTTCTGGAGGCGCTGGCCGGCGCGCATGAGGTTGTCGCCGTCTATAGCCAGCCGCCCCGCCCCGCCGGACGCGGCAAGAAAGAGCGCCCCTCTCCGGTTCATGCCAAGGCTGAGGAACTGGGGATCGAGGTGCGCACCCCGCGGAATTTCAAAGCCCCCGAGGATCGCGAGGCCTTCGCCGCGCTGAATGCCGATATTGCGGTCGTGGTGGCCTACGGGCTGATCCTGCCGCAGGCCATTCTGGACGCGCCCGCGAAGGGCTGCCTGAATATCCACGCCTCGCTTTTGCCGCGCTGGCGCGGGGCGGCCCCGATCCACCGGGCGATCATGGCCGGCGACAGCCAGACGGGCATCTGCATCATGCAGATGGAGGCCGGGCTCGATACCGGGCCGGTTCTGCTGCGCGAAGCGACCGAGATCGGCGCGACCGAGACCACCGGCGAGCTGCATGACCGGCTGAGCGCGATGGGCGCGCGGCTGATCCTCGACGCGCTGTCCGAGATCGACTCGCTGATCCTGCAGCCGCAGCCCGAGGATGGCGTCACCTATGCCGCGAAGATCGACAAGGCGGAGGCGCAGGTCGATTGGACGCGTCCCTCCGATGAAGTGATCCGGCATATCAACGGGCTCTCGCCCTTCCCGGGTGCCTGGACCGAAATCGCGGGTGAACGGATCAAGCTGCTGCGCGCCGCCCCGGCGGAGGGAAGCGGCGCACCGGGCGAGATCCTCGACGGGTTTACCATCGCCTGCGGCACGGGCGCGCTGGAGATCCTGACAGCGCAACGCCCGGGCAAGCGCCCGATGTCTGGCGCCGACGTCTTGCGTGGCCTGCGCCTGCCTGCACGCCTAGGCTGAACGCAACAGCCTTCCCAAATCGCGGAAGTTGCGGCAAACTTGTGGAAAAACCACAAGGAGCAGTCGATGACCCCCAATTTGATGGAATTCGCCTGATGGGCGTGCTGTTCGGCTTTCTCGCGACCGCGAGCAGTCGTATCCTCGGGATAGGCTTCGCGCTCGCGGTCTGGCTCATCTCACGGCCCGGGGGCTGGGCCGTGCTCGTGGTGCTGACGCTGCTCGCCTTGCGCGTCTTTCCCGGTAATCAAGTGTGAGTTCAGAAGGTCGAGGCCCAGATGTATTTCCTTAATTCCCTAACCGGCAGCGATATCGTGATGATCGCCTTCGCGGTTCTGTTGATCCTGTCGGTATTCCTCGGCGTGCGGATCGTGCCGCAATCCGAGAAGCACGTCGTGGAGCGCTTCGGGCGGCTGCGCGCGGTACTCGGCCCCGGCATCAACTTCATCGTGCCGTTCCTCGACCGGGTGCCACACAAGATCTCGATCCTCGAGCGTCAGTTGCCCAACGCGATGCAGGACGCGATCACCGCCGACAACGTGCTGGTGAAGGTCGAAACCTCGGTCTTCTACCGGATCACCGAGCCGGAAAAGACCGTCTACCGCATCCGAGATGTCGACGCCGCGATCGCGACGACCGTTGCGGGGATCGTGCGCTCCGAAATCGGGGTGATCGAACTCGACGAGGTGCAATCGAACCGCGCCCGCCTGATAGAGAAGGTCCGCGAACAGGTCGCCGTGATGGTCGACGATTGGGGGATCGAGGTGACGCGCGCCGAGATTCTCGACGTCAATCTCGACGAGGCGACCCGCGCCGCGATGCTGCAACAGCTCAATGCCGAGCGCGCGCGCCGGGCGCAGGTGACCGAGGCCGAGGGCAAGAAGCGCGCGGTCGAACTCGCCGCCGAAGCGCAGCTGTTCCAGGCACAGAAAGAGGCCGAAGCCCGCCGCATCTCTGCCGATGCCGAAGCCTATGCCACGGAAGTCGTCGCGCTGGCGATTGCGAAGAACGGCCTGGAAGCCGCGCAATATCAGGTCGCGCTGAAACAGGTCGACGCGTTGGCTCAAGTTGCCAAGGGCGAAGGCAAGCAGACCGTGATCCTGCCTGCCGCAGCCCTCGAGGCCTTCACCGACGCCTTCCAGCTTCTGAGGAAAGCGTGATGGACCTCTGGCAACTTCCGTGGGTCTGGGTTCTGGCCGGTCTGGTTCTGGGCGGAGCCGAGATGATCATTCCCGGCTTCATCTTCCTCGGCTTCTCGATCGGGGCGGTGATCACCGGCGGGCTGATCTGGATCGGTATCGTCGGAAACTCGGTGCCGATCACGCTGATCACCTTCGCGGTTCTGTCGATCATCGCATGGCTCGCGCTGCGCAAACTGATGGGCGTGCGGCGCGGTCAGGTGAAGCAATGGCATGACGACATTAACGAGAACTGAAGACATGTGACGAAACCGCTGCCGGCGACTTCCCGCGCATCGCGGGAACTGGAAGCGGCCTATCGATGTTCTCTCGCCAATACAGAGAGATGAAAATCGACAGGAGATCATCATGTCTGACACGCATAATCACGAACGCTCGGGTCTGGGCGGCATCTACTTCGTTCTGGGCGCGGTCGTCGTCGCCCTCGGTATCGTCCTTTGGCTCATGATGTCGCCCGGGGACGAAAGCGCCAGCACTGCGCCCACCGAGAGCGATGCGAGCGCAACCTCGGTCACGATCGAGAACAACGACAACGCAGCCCCGGCGGATTCGTCGAGCGCCGACGCCTCGGGCGATGCGGCGGCCAGCGACAGCGGCAGCACCGACACGAGTGGCGCGTCGGCTGAGGCCACCACGCAAAGCGGCGGCTCGAACTGATCCCGCTTTCGCAGATCACGTGCAAGTGAAGCGGCGTCCTGCGGGGCGCCGTTTCATTTTGCGCCATGCTCCGCCTATCTGATGACGGGAGGAGGAACGCAGGTCAGAGCCTCGCGTTTCCTTTACCGAGGGATCAAAGCGAAGAGGCGAGCAAGAATGGCCAAGGATTCGAACCGACAGAGCAGTATCGGCGGCCTGATACTCACCCTGGTTGCACTGGTTGCGGCACTGGGTGTCGTGGTCTGGCTCGTTGCCGATACGCCAATCGACGGGGGTGACGACGCCGCCACCGATCCGCCGAGCGAGCAGCAGATATCCGACCCAAACACCGCGAAGGTCGACGTGGCGCCCGACTCGAAGACGAGCGGCCCGGCGACAGGCGGCGACGGTCAGTAAGAGACGCTAATCAGCCCTGCAGTTCTTTGAGGATCGCTTCCGCCGCAGCCCGCGGATCGGGCGCGCGGTGGATCGGGCGACCGACGACGATATGGTCGGCACCTGCGCCCACCGCCGCCGCCGGGGTCGCGATCCGCTTCTGATCGCCAAGATCGGCCCCCGTCGGGCGCACACCCGGCGTCACGATGAGCTTGCCAGCCGCTTCGGGCAGCGCCCGGATCATCGCGGCTTCCTGCGGCGAGGCGATCACGCCATCCGCACCAGCCTCGAACGCGCGCCCTGCACGCTCCGCCACGAGGTCGCTGATCGCGCCGTCCTTGATCAGCGCCCCGTTCAGGTCCTCGCGGTCGAGCGAGGTCAGGATCGTCACGGCGAGGATTTTCAGATCGGTACCCGCCGCGCCTTCCTTGGCGGCCTTCACCACATAGGGGTCGCCATGCACGGTCAGGAAATCGAGGTCGAACTGCGCCAACCCGCGTACGGCGTTCTCGACCGTCGCGCCGATATCGAACAGCTTCATGTCGAGGAAGATGCGCTTGCCCTGATCCTGCTTCAGCTCGCTGGCCAGCGCGAGGCCGCCGCCCGTGAGCATTCCAAGACCGATTTTGTAGAAGGACACCGAGTCGCCCAGCTGGTTCGCCAGCACGAGGCCTTCATAGGCGCTCGGCACGTCGAGGGCGACGATGAGACGGTCGTCGGCGGGCAGGGTCATGTCGGTCATCGCTGGGGCGCTCCTTTTCAAGATCGCCCCCTGATGCGGATCAATCACCGCTACGTCAAGCCGTTCGCGGGATCACAGCCCGCCGATGCCACGACGTTGCGCTTCGCGGGTCAGCGCGCGGGCGAGCTGGCGATGCGAAATGTTGGGGCTGGCTTCGACCCGAACGGGCACCCGCAGCGGCTGCGCGATCCCGGGGGTGAAGAATTCGACGACCGCCTCGAAACGGCGCTGCGCGGCGTTGTAAATCAGGCGCGCGATGCGCGTGGCGCTGGCATGATGCATCCTCGGAGCCTCCTGTGTGGGTGTCCCTGCGTAAACGCTAAACCTTGCGTTTTGGTTTCCACCTGCGGCGAAATGGTCGCCATAAAGCTCTTGAAGCGGGATGCGCCACATCCCATTTTTCATATCGAGACCCGGTCAGGACGGCGCCTAATATAGGGCCAGACACATCCCGGGGGCTTTAAAAAAGGAGAATGCCGATGAACATGGAGAAGTTCACGGAGCGGTCTCGCGGTTTCCTTCAGGCCGCGCAGACGATCGCGATGCGCGAGGGTCATCAACGTGTGGTGCCCGAGCATCTTCTGAAGGCTTTGATGGATGACGATCAGGGGCTGTCGGCCAATCTGATCAAGCGCGCCGGCGGCGAGCCTGCCCGCGTGCTCGAAGCCGTCGATCTGGCGGTGTCGAAACTGCCGAAAGTGTCGGGCGGCGACGGGCAGGTCTATGTCGAGCAGAGCCTCGTGCGCGTGCTCGACGAGGCCGAGAAGATCGCCAAGAAAGCGGGCGACAGCTTCGTGCCGGTGGAGCGTGTGCTGATGGCTCTGGCCATGGTGAACACGCGCGCCAAGGATGCGCTCGATGCGGGCGCGGTGACGGCGCAGAAGCTCAACGCTGCGATCAACGATCTGCGCAAGGGCCGCACGGCGGATTCGGCCTCGGCCGAAGAGGGCTATGAGGCGCTCAAGAAATACGCGCGCGATCTGACCGAAGCCGCAGAGCAAGGCAAGATCGACCCGATTATCGGTCGTGATGACGAGATTCGGCGCACCATGCAGGTGCTGAGCCGTCGGACCAAGAACAACCCGGTTCTGATCGGTGAACCCGGCGTGGGTAAGACCGCGATCGCGGAAGGCCTTGCGCTGCGCATCATCGACGGGGACGTGCCGGAATCGCTGCGCGACAAGCGGCTGCTCGCGCTCGACATGGGCGCGCTGATCGCCGGTGCGAAATATCGCGGTGAGTTCGAAGAGCGTCTGAAAGCTATCCTCAAGGAAATCGAGGCTGCTGCGGGCGAGATCATCCTCTTCATCGACGAGATGCACACGCTCGTGGGTGCTGGGAAATCCGATGGCGCGATGGATGCGGCGAACCTGATCAAGCCGGCGCTGGCCCGTGGTGAGCTGCACTGCGTGGGCGCCACGACGCTCGATGAATACCGCAAATATGTCGAGAAGGACGCGGCTTTGGCCCGGCGCTTCCAGCCCGTGATGGTGGAAGAGCCGACGGTCGAGGACACGATCTCGATCCTGCGCGGTATCAAGGAGAAATACGAACTCCACCACGGGGTGAAGATCTCCGACTCGGCGCTGGTCTCGGCTGCGACGCTCTCGCATCGCTACATCACCGACCGCTTCCTGCCCGACAAGGCAATCGACCTCGTGGACGAGGCCGCCTCGCGTCTGCGCATGGAAGTGGACAGCAAGCCTGAGGAACTCGACGCGCTCGACCGTCAGATCCTGCAGATGCAGATCGAAGCGGAAGCGCTGAAGAAAGAGGACGACACCGCGTCGAAGGACCGTCTCGAGAAGCTCGAGAAGGAACTGGCCGATCTGCAGGATCGCGCTTCGGAAATGACTGCCAAATGGCAGGCCGAGCGGGACAAGCTGGAATCGGGTCGCAACCTCAAAGAGCAGCTCGACAAGGCCCGGGCCGAGCTCGATCAAGCCAAGCGCGAAGGCAACCTCGCCCGCGCGGGCGAGCTGAGCTACGGCATCATCCCGAGCCTCGAGAAGCAACTCGCGGCAGCCGACGAGGCCGAAGGCGAGGAGCTGATGGTCGAGGAATCGGTGCGCCCCGAGCAGATCGCCGAAGTGGTCGAACGCTGGACTGGCATTCCGACCTCGAAGATGCTGGAGGGCGAGCGCGAGAAGCTGCTGAAGATGGAAGACGAGCTGCACAAGCGCGTCGTCGGTCAGGATGCAGCGATCACCGCCGTGTCGAACGCCGTGCGCCGGGCGCGTGCGGGGCTGAACGATGAGAACCGCCCGCTGGGTTCGTTCCTCTTCCTCGGCCCGACCGGTGTGGGTAAGACCGAGCTGACCAAGGCCGTCGCGAATTACCTGTTCGACGACGATCAGGCGATGGTGCGGATCGACATGTCCGAGTTCATGGAGAAACACTCCGTGGCGCGGCTGATCGGTGCCCCTCCGGGCTATGTCGGCTATGACGAGGGTGGCGTTCTGACCGAAGCGGTCCGGCGGCGTCCCTATCAGGTCGTGCTGTTCGACGAGGTCGAGAAGGCGCATCCGGACGTGTTCAACGTGCTGCTGCAAGTGCTTGACGACGGTGTGCTGACCGATGGTCAGGGCCGCACGGTCGACTTCAAGCAGACCCTGATCGTACTGACCTCGAACCTCGGCTCTCAGGCGCTCAGCCAGCTGCCGGAAGGCACGGATGCGAGCGAGGCCAAGCGTCAGGTGATGGATGCGGTGCGGGCGCATTTCCGCCCCGAATTCCTGAACCGTCTCGACGAGATGGTGATCTTCGATCGCCTGAACCGCGAGAACATGGACGGGATCGTGGAGATCCAGCTCAAGCGGCTGGAGAAACGTCTGGCACAGCGCAAGATCACGCTGGAGCTGGACGAGTCGGCCCACAAGTGGCTCGCCGATGCGGGCTACGACCCGGTCTATGGCGCACGTCCGCTGAAGCGGGTGATCCAGCGTTCGCTGCAGGACCCGCTGGCCGAGGCGATCCTTGGCGGCGAGATCATGGACGGTGCGACGGTCGAAGTCACGGCTGGCCCGAACGGCCTGATCGTCGGCGGCCATGCGGCGCCTCTGGGGGGCACGAAGCCTGCCGATGGCGTGCCGCTGCACTAAAACCACCTGAAAATCGATTGAGAGGGGCGGAGCGATCCGCCCCTTTTTCGTCAGCGTCAGGGGCGCTGCCCCTCTTGGCTACGCCAATTCACCCAGGGATATTTCCGCCAAGAGGAAGAAGGAGTATCTAGGGGATATTCCCCGGATCGAGTCCCCATGCCCGCCCTTTGCCGCGATTGCCTGAAGAGTTTTGACGAGGCGCCGAAGCGTTGCCCCGCCTGCGGCAAGGCGCGGATCGTGGCGCATCCGGAGCTGTTCGACCTGCCCATCGCACATATCGACTGCGACAGTTTCTACGCTTCGGTCGAGAAGCGCGACAATCCCGAGCTGTCTTCGCAGTCGGTGATCGTGGGGGGCGGCACGCGCGGGGTGGTGACGACCTGCTGCTACATCGCGCGAATCTCCGGCGTGCGCTCGGCCATGCCGATGTATCAGGCGCGCAAGCTTTGCCCCGATGCGGTGATCATCAAACCGCGGATGGAGCATTACGCGAATGTCTCTCGCGAGATTCGGGCGAAGATGGTGGAACTGACGCCGCTGATCGAGCCGCTCTCGCTCGACGAAGCGTTTCTCGATTTGGGCGGGACGGAGCGGCTACATCATGCGCCGCCCGCGCTCCTGATGGCGCGGCTTGCGCGGGAGATCGAGACGGAGATCGGGGTCACAGCCTCGGTCGGTCTTTCGCATAACAAGTTCCTCGCCAAGATCGCCTCCGATCTCGACAAGCCGCGCGGGTTTTCGGTGATCGGGCGCGGCGATACGGAAGAGTTTCTTCGCGACAAGCCGGTGTCGATCCTCTGGGGCGTGGGGGCGGCGACGCGCTCGGCCCTGGGGCGCGCGGGCATCCGCACGCTCGCCGATATCCGCCGCGCGGGGCTGTCGCGGATGGAGGACCGTTTCGGCGCGTCGGGGCGGCGGCTCTTTGAGTTGGCCAGCGGGCAAGATGCGCGGCGCGTCTCTCCAGACTCGCCGATGAAATCGGTGTCGAACGAGACAACCTTCAACACCGACATCGCCGATCGCGAGGCGCTGATGGGCAAGCTCTGGCATCTGGCCGAGAAGGTCTCGGCCCGGATGAAGGCGCGCGATCTGGCGGGGCGGACCGTGACGCTAAAGCTAAAAAAGGCCGATTTCGCGACCGTGACCCGGCAGACCCGGCTGGAGGAGCCGAGCCAATTGGCCGACACGCTCTATCGTGCGGGCGAGACGCTGTTCGACAAGCTGCCGAAGGGCCAGGCCTACCGTTTGATCGGCATCGGGTTTTCGGACCTCACGGCGGCCGATGGGCGCGATCCGGCGGGCGACCTGCTCGACCCTTACGCGGGCAAGCGCGCGGGGGCGGAGCGGGCCAAAGATGCGATCCGGGCGCGATTCGGGACGGATGCGATCCGCAACGGGCGCGGCTGGGACGGGGAGTGACTTACTCCGCCGCGTGGCGAAGCGGATGCGCCCCGAGATCGGCGATCTGACGCGCCGCCCGGCTCATCAGCGCCGCGAACGCATTGAAATTCTCGTTCGGCGCGATGCGGTGCTGATCCATGTAGAGGGCGCGGTCGATCTCGATCTGGATCGCGTGATAGCCCTCGCGCGGATGCCCGTAGCGCTGGGTGATATAGGCCCCGGCAAAGGGGCTGTTGCGCGCCACGTTCAGCCCCTCGCCTTCGAAGATCAGTTCGATCTCGCGCACGATCTCGCGGTCGGCACTGGTGCCGTAGCGATCGCCAAGCACGATCTCCGCGCGGCGCGGGCCGGTCGTGGCCAGCGCCTCGGAGGGCATCGAATGCATATCGAGCAGAATCGCCTGCCCGAAAGCCCCATGCGCCTCGGTCATCAGCGCCTCGAGCTGCGCGTGATAGGGCCGCCAGACATGGTTGATCCGCGCCTCGGCCTCGATCATCGGGATCTTGCCGCGATAGATCGCCCGCGCACCGGACACCACGCGGGGAATCACCCCGAGTCCGGCAGCGACACGCGGCCCCGGATGCGCCCGGTCCAGCCCGGCGATCAGCGCCGAATCAAGTTCGTCCTCCGCCCGGTTGAGATCGACCCAGGCTCTGGGATACTGCGCGCAGAGAAGTGGGGCGCCGAATCGCGGCACATCCGCCAGCAGCTCATCGACGAAAGCATCTTCGGAAGACCGCAGGCGCAGCATGTCCAGAACGGCCCGTTCCTGCAGGCTATGCGGGTATTGCGCACCGGAATGGGGCGAGGCGAAGACCGCAGCCGTCCGCAACGCCTTGGGGCGAACCAGCCGGAACGGCGGGAAAAGGGCTGGGCTGTCGGACATGAAACCTCTTATGATCGCCTAATATCTTACACTGGAACGCTTTCACGCCAAAACCCTCTTGAAAGCCGTTTCGACTCTTTATATAGACCCCCAGACCGACGCGACACCGCGCCTTTCGGTTCCCTTCGCGGCCTAGCCGCAAGCGCGAATCAAAGGCATCAAACGGGATCGCACGGGTGTGGGCGGTTAGCTCAGCGGTAGAGCACTACGTTGACATCGTAGTGGCCACTGGTTCGATCCCAGTACCGCCCACCATCTATTCACCGCCCCCGGCTTGCAAGCCCGGGGCATTCGTTTTTCAAGGCGCACCGCGCGCCGCGATACAGGAGAAGGCCGATGAAGGTCCGCAACTCGCTCCGCTCGCTCAAGCAGCGTCATCGCGATTGCCAGGTCGTGCGCCGCAAAGGCCGCGTCTACGTGATCAACAAGACGCAGAAGCGCTTCAAAGCCCGCCAGGGCTGAGGCAGCCGAGCCGAAACGAATAAAGGCCGCGCCAGGGATTTCCCGGCGCGGCCTTTTCCTTTGTTCAGCGATCTGAGGCTGAGAGGGATCGGCGCTTAGCGCGCGCCGATCGCCCCGGCCAGAAGCTGCGCCACGGTGGCCTGATCGAGATAGCCGGTGGCTTCCAGCCCGCCCGCGGTCTGATAGCGGCGAATCGCGCGGCGCGTATCCTTGTCGAACACACCGTCGACCTTGCCGGGCTTGAGACCCATCTGGGCAAGGCGTTGCTCCACCAGCGATTTCGCGACGCCGGGCAGGTTGAGGGCGGCCTCTTTCGCGGCAGCCGCGTCCATCGCGTCGCTTTGCTGATTCTGTTGCTGCAGCTCGGCGATGCGCGCCTCGGCCTCGGCTTTGAAGGCCGGGTCGGAGCGGCTTGCCAGATAGTCGCGGTAGCTTGCGATGGTGTCGGCCTTGCGCGCGGCGTCCCAGTCTGCGCGATCGGCCGATTGCGCTTCATCGCGGCGATCCGCTTCGATCTTGTCGAGCCGCTCCTGCGCGAGTTCCGCAAACAGCCCGTCGGGATATTTCTTGAGATAGGCGCGCAGCCCGGCCTCATCACCCGCCTTGCCGGTCTGCTCCCAATAAGCGCGGTCCTGCTGGTCGATCTTGGCCTGGCGTGCCTCGGCCTCGGCCTTCAGCTCGGCGGCGCGTTTCTCACCCTGCGCCGAGAGCGCAGTCAGCTGGGCGCGGGTCAGGTAGCTCGTATCGTCGAAGCCGTTGGCCTTCTGCCAGCGCGCGATCGCCCCGCGCGAGCCCGGCCCGAAGATACCATCGACGCCTTTCGGGTCGAATTTCAGGATCGTCAGGTTCTGCTGCACCTCGCGACGCTGATCGCGGCTGAGGTTCAGCGCCTCTTCGGTAGCCTTCGCTTGCCGCTGAGGCTCGTCGCGCAGTTGCTGGATACGCTGCTTCGCCTGAGCGGCATTGGTGCCATTCGGATAGCGGTCGAGATAGAGCTGATAGGCGGTGATCGTGTCCTCGGATCGCGCCATGTCCCAATACGGGGCCGACGGGTCAGCCTCGGGGGTTTTCACCGGGGTGGGCTTCTTGCCCGTCGGCTCGGTGACAAGTACGAAATCCCGCGGCATGTAGCCACTCGCGCGCAGGTCTTCGGACTGCGCCGACTGCATCAGCGAAGCGCCGGGCTCGGTCAGGTTGCCCGACATGAGGCTGGCCACATCCTTAGGGCTGCCGCGCAGCACGGTCACGCCCTGCGGAATGTCGAGCGTCCCGATCCCAGGCTGGGTCAGGCCCTGGCCGTTGCCCTCATCGTCCGCCGACCCAAGCAGCAGCACGGCACGCCCCGGATGGGCTGCGAGCACGGTCATCACGGCCGACAACGGCAGCGCCTCGCTCACCGCTTCGGGCAGCGAGGTGTCGCGGGCGTCGACCGGCAGATACCACGTCTCGCCGTCGGAATGGACAAAACGACCCGAGAGCGCCACAACCAGCCGCTCGGCCTCGGGCGCACGGGTCACGAAGTCGCGGAAGCGGGAACGGATTTCGGCGGCGTCGGCATCATCCTCGATCAGCACCGAGAAGCCCGCCGTCTGCAGCTTTGCTTCGCTATCGGTCAGCGCGGTGCCCGAGCGAAGATCGTCGATCCGCTGATAATCGGAATTGCCCAGCACCAGCGCCAGATCGGCGGCATGGGCGGGAAGGCCAAGCGCCGCGATCGCGGCACCTGTCAGAAGAAGTTTACGCATGGGTTCCTCCACTCTCTTTCCGGAGAAACCCCTTGAGTGCGCGCGCGGTTCCTCAGTCGTATTTCCGCTGGTCGTCGATGACCTTCCCATCATTGGGCAAAGAGCCGGGCGACACCAGTTCGATCACGCCCTTCATCTTCAGCGCTTCGCGGATGCCGCCATCGAAGCGGGCGGGATCGTCTGCCTCGGTTTCGATCTGCACGGTCATTACGTCCATCTCGCCGTCTCGGGTGGCGATGACGCGGGCTTTTTGCACCTCTGCATGGGCCGAGACGAAGCTGGCGACCTGCTCGGGGCGCACGAACATGCCCTTGATCTTGGTGGTTTGATCGGCGCGCCCCATCCAGCCCTTGATGCGCATATTGGTGCGCCCGCAGGGGCTGACGCCTTCCATCACTGCCGAGAGATCGCCGGTGGCGAAACGGATCAGCGGGTAGTCGGGATTGAGCGTGGTCACGACGACTTCGCCGACCTCGCCCGGGGCCACCGGATCGCCGGTGCCGGGGCGAACGATCTCGACGATCACGCCCTCGTCCACGATCATCCCCTCCATCGCGGCGCTCTCATAGGCGATATTGCCCAGATCGGCGGTGGCGTAGCATTGCAGGCAGGCGATGCCGCGATCCGCATAATCCTGACGCAGGCTCGGGAAGAGCGCGCCGCCCGACACGGTCGCCTTCGTGATTTTCAGGGCCTCGCCCATCTCCTCGGCCTTCTCGAGGATGATGCGCAGGTAATCGGGCGTGCCCGCGTAAGTGGTGGTGCCGATATCGACGGCGGCGCGGACCTGCAATTCGGTCTGGCCGGTGCCCGCAGGCAGAACGGCGGCACCGACCGTGCGCGCGGCATTCTCGAACATCATGCCCGCGGGGGTGAGGTGATAGCCAAAGCAGTTCTGCACGATATCGCCGGGACCGACGCCTGCGGCATGGACGAAACGCCCCAACCGCCACCAGTTGTGGCTGGTATCGCCGGGCTCGTAGATCGGGCCGGGCGACTGGAAGATATGCGCGAAGGCATGGGCGGGTTTCGTGACCAGCCCCCCGAAGGGCGGCGCGCCTTTCTGCGCGGCCCCGAGGTCGGACTTGCGCAGCACCGGCAGCTTCGCGAGCGCCTCCCGCGAGGTGATCGCGCTCGGGTCTACGCCTTGCAGATGCGCCGCGATCCCGGGAGCCTTCATCGCCGCGTCAATCAGCGCCGGCAGGCACTCCGCCAGAGAGGCCTCACGCGCGTCGGCGCTGCGGGTTTCCAATTCGTCGAAATGTTCGCGCATCTCTCGACCCTTTCCATTCAGCGGACAAACCGCTCCTATTCCGCGCCCAAAATGCTGCGCAGCAATTCAATTGAATCAGTAAGTTACCGTTACGCCAGCCAGCGCTTGCGGCGGCGATAGCTGCGCACGTCGCGGAAGCTCTTGCGGCCTTCGTCGGACATGCCGAGGTAGAATTCCTTCACGTCCGGGTTCTCGCGCAGCTCGGCTGCGGGACCGTCCATCACGATGCGGCCGCTCTCGAGGATGTAGCCGTAATGGGCGTAGCGCAGCGCGACATTGGTGTTCTGCTCGGCCAGAAGGAAGGTCACGCCCTCGTTCTCGTTGACCGATTTCACGATCTCGAAGATCTGCTCCACCAGCTGCGGCGCGAGACCCATCGAAGGCTCGTCCAGCAGGATCGTCTCGGGGCGGCTCATCAGCGCGCGGCCCATCGCGACCATCTGCTGCTCCCCGCCCGAGGTATAGCCCGCCTGCGATTTGCGGCGCTCCTTGAGGCGCGGGAAGTAGTCGTAGACCATCTCGAGATCGGCCTGGATCGCGGCGCGCCCGTCCTTGCGGGTATAGGCGCCGGTCAGCAGGTTTTCCTCGACGGTCAGGTGTTCGAAGCAATGGCGTCCCTCCATCACCTGGATCACGCCCTTGCGGACCAGATCGGCGGGGGAGCCGTCCTGCACCCGTTCGCCGCGATAGGTGATCGAGCCTTTTGTCACCTCGCCGCGCTCGGATTTGAGCAGGTTGGAGATCGCCTTCAGCGTCGTCGTCTTGCCCGCGCCGTTGCCGCCCAGAAGCGCGGTGATCCCGCCCTTGGGCACGCTCAGGCTCACCCCTTTCAGCACGAGGATGACGTGATTGTAGATCACCTCGATATTGTTGACCTCGAGAAGGGTGTTATCGGTTTTCGAAGCGTCGAGCATGGTTCTCTCCGGGACGTTGGGGTGGCCCCCGGCGGCGCGCGCCGGAGGCCGTTTTCGATCAGTTACACTGGTCGGTGATATTGTTTTCCGAAGCGAAGGCTGCGGAATCTTCTTCGATCAGCGGGTTCAGCACGTCCTTGTCGGATTCGATCCAGTCAGAGGCTTCGTTCCACTTCTTCGCACCGGCATCCCACTGGAAGACCTTGGCGGAGCCGGGGCCCCCGTGGTTCTCGCAGCTCGCCTTGATCGGCTGGGCGAAGTTCGGCAGGCCGAGCTCTTCCAGACGGGCTTCCGTGAGGTCGAGGTTCTCGAAACCGTCGCGCACTTCAGCGGCGTTGACGTTCGACTTGCCAGCCATCTCCTGCGCCTTGCGGATCGCTTCCGAGATGATCATCGCCGCGTACATGCCGCGCGAATAGAGCATCGTGCCGACCTGATCGCCTGCGCCCGACGCCTTGCCGGCATCGACGACATATTGCTTGAGGTCCGCATAGACCGGGTAGTCCATGCCGGTGCCGTGGAACGAGAGCGCCTTGTAGCCCGAGGCCTTGTCGCCTGCCGGAGCCACGTCGTTCTCCGAACCCGACCACCAGACGCCGATGAAGTGATCCATCGGGAAGCGGATGTTCACGGCTTCCTGGATGGCGACCTGGTTCATGACGCCCCAGCCCCACATCAGGACATAGTCGGGCTTGTCACGACGGATCTGCAGCCATTGCGACTTCTGCTCCTGACCGGGGTGGTCGACGGGCAGGGTCGAAAGCTCGAAACCGTGCTTCTTGGCCAGCTCTTCGAGCGTGCGGATCGGCTCCTTGCCATAGGCGGAGTTGTGATAGACCAGCGCGATTTTCTTACCGCTGATGTCGCCGCCTTCCTGATCAATGATGTGTTTGATCGCGACCGAGGCGCCGTCCCAGTAGTTGGCCGGGAAGTTGAAGACCCACTTGAACACCTTGCCGTTCGCAGCCGAGGTGCGGCCGTAGCCCGGGGTGTAGAGCGTGATGCCGTCAGCGGTGACCTTCGGGATCAGCTGATAGGTGATGCCGGTCGAGAGCGGGTTATAGGCCAGCGCGCCTTCGCCCTTGGTCGACTCGTAGCATTCCACGCCCTTCTCGGTGTTGTAGGCGGTTTCGCATTCGGGAGTGGCAACCATCTCGCCGCCGATGCCGCCGTCACGCTCGTTGAGCAGGGTGAAATAGTCGTTGAAGCCATCGGCATAGGGAATGCCGTTCGCGGCATAGGGCCCGGTGCGATAGCTGAGGTTCGGCACCACCAGTTCGGCGAAAGCCGGGGCCGTGGTCAGCGTCATCGCCGCCGCGACCAGTGCGGTTAGGGTCTTCTTCATTCGGTTCTCCTCCCAGAATGTTCGAGTGTTGCGCCGGGCGTGTCCCGGTTCTTTGTGTTGGGCGGCCCGGCCGTCAGTGCGGGAAGGGCCAAAGCCGGAGTTTTTCTTTCGCGACGCGCCAGAGCTGCGCGAGGCCATGCGGTTCCGCGATCAGGAAGGCCACGATCAGCCCACCCACGATCATCAGTTCGATATGCGCGGCGAGGTCCGTCGGCCAACCGAGCGTGCCGACGAGCACGTTCTTGAGGAAGACCGGCAGCAGCACGAGGAAGGCAGCGCCCGCAAACGAGCCGAAGATCGAGCCCAGACCGCCGATGATCACCATGAAGAGGATCAGGAAGGACTTCTGGATGCCGAAGGCTTCGCCCACTTCTGCCGCACCCAGATAGACCGCGAAGAACAGCGCGCCGGCGATGCCGATGAAGAACGAGCTGACCGCAAAGGCCGACAGCTTCGTCGTCAGCGGGTTCACCCCGATGATCTCGGCGGCGATATCCATGTCGCGGATCGCCATCCATTTACGCCCCACCGTGCCACGCGTCAGATTGCGCGCGACCAGCGCCACCAGCGTCAGCATCACGAGGCAGAACATGTATTTCGCCATGGCCGAGGTCTGCGCGCCGGTCACGAAGACGCCGAACACGGTGCGCTCGGGCGCGTTGATCTGACCCGAGGCCGAGTAGTTGTAGAACCACGGCACCTTGTTGAAGAGCCAGACGAGGAAGAACTGCGCCGCCAGCGTCGCCACCGCGAGGTAGAAACCTTTGATGCGCAGGCTCGGCAGGCCGAAGATCACGCCTACGGCGGCGGTGATGAACCCCGCGATGATGACGTGGAAGAAGATGTTGACGTCCGGGAAGGCCGTCATCAGCTTGTAGACGGCATAGGCGCCCACTGCCATGAAGCCCCCGGTGCCAAGGCTCACCTGCCCGGCATAGCCCACGAGGATATTCAGCCCGATCGCCGCGATGGCGTAGATCAGGAAGGGTACCGCGACCGCGTTCGCCCAGTAGTCGTTGATGAACAGCGGAACGATCCCGAAGGCGACCACCAGCACTGCATAATAGCGCAGCCGGTCGAACTTGATCGGAAAGGTCTGACTGTCCTCCCGGTAGGATGTCTTGAAATCACCTGCTTCGCGGTAAAACATCAGCCTCTCCCTTTCGTCAGGGAGAGCGCGTCGTCCCCCGTCAGCAGTTGCCGCGCCGGATCCTCACCCAGGCCCAGAGCCCGGCTCCCGCCCCCAAGGCGGCCAGCACGATATTCAGTGTTTGCAAGGTGGTCGGTTCTTCCGGCGGCGCGGCCAGCGCGATCCATCCGAATGCGAGCGCGGCTCCCCAGCCAATCGTGAACACGGTTGCACAGGTCTTCATCGGTAACGGTCCTCCCAATGATCGTCACATCAGCGCGACGACACTGGGCTCCCCTCCCCTTGACGCCACGACATGTGGCAGCTTGTCGCACCCCCGCGGCTCGATCAAGGAATTTTTCACCGTGACGTGAAAGCGTCGTGATCATCGCTCAGACCCTCTCGATGATCTTCTCGCCGAACAGGCCCTGCGGCCGGAAGACGAGGAAAACGAGCGCGAGGACATAGGCGAACCAGTTCTCGGTCGCGCCACCCAGGAAGGGGGCCCCGATCAGCAGTTCAAACAGTTTCTCGCCCACACCGATGATCAGACCGCCGACAATGGCGCCCGGGATCGAGGTGAAGCCGCCCAGCATCAGCACCGGCAGCGCCTTGAGCGCGATCAGCGACAGCGAGAACTGCACGCCCGATTTCGAGCCCCACATGATGCCCGCGACCAGCGCCACGAAGCCCGCGATCGACCAGACGAGGATCCAGATGAAGCGCAGCGAGATCCCGACCGACAGCGCGGCCTGGTGATCGTCGGCCACCGCACGCAGCGCCCGGCCCTGCTTGGAGTATTGCGAGAACACGGTCAGCGCCGACACCAGCAGCACCGCGACGATCGCCGCCACGATATCGAGATTGTCGATGAAGAAGCCGTAGCCGAACATGTTGAAGGTGACGGTGTCGATGGTCTCGTTGATGCCCTGCGGCAGCCCCACATCGAGCGTCTTGATGTCAGAGCCCCACATCACGTCCCCGAAACCTTCGAGGAAATAGGCCATCCCGATCGTCGCCATGAAGAGGATGATCGGCGCCTGGTTCACCAGATGCTTGAGCACTACTTTCTCGATGATGATCGCGAGCACAACCATCACGGCCGCCGCCAACAGGATCGCGACGATTGCCGGAACCTCCCACGGGAAATTCGTGTAGTGATTGCCCGTCATCGCGTTGATGAGATGGGCGAAGGGCACTTGCCCCTTCTGGATGCCGACCAGCGTCAGCGCGGCAAAGAGCGCGAGCACGCCCTGCGCGTAGTTGAAGATGCCAGAGGCTTTGAAGATCAGCACGAAGCCCAGCGCCACGAGCGCATAGAGCACCCCTGCCATAAGGCCGTTCAGCGTCACCTCGGCGGCATAGAGAACGATATCAGGCATGACGCGCCTCCGATGTCTGAGTTGCGATGCGGATGGTCTCAGTCATGGGCCACCCCCAGATAGGCGTCGATCACGTCTTGATTGCTGCGCACCTCGTCGGGCGTGCCGTCACCGATCTTCTTGCCGTAATCCATCACGACGACCCGGTCGGAGAGGTCCATCACGACGCCCATATCGTGTTCGATCAGGACGATGGTGGTGCCGAATTCGTCGTTCACGTCGAGGATGAAGCGGCTCATGTCCTCTTTCTCTTCGACGTTCATCCCGGCCATCGGCTCGTCGAGCAGAAGGATCTTCGGCTCGGCGGCCAGCGCACGCGCCAGCTCCACCCGCTTCTTCAGACCGTAGGGCAGACGCCCCACCGGCGTTTTGCGGATATTCTGGATCTCGAGAAAGTCGATGATCTTCTCGACCTTCTCGCGGTTCTCGTGCTCCTCGGCGGCGGCACCCGTCCACCACCAGCCCGCCTGCGACATGAGACCCTTCTTCATATGGGTCAGCCGTCCGGTCATGATGTTGTCGAGCACCGACATGCCGTCGAACAACGCGATGTTCTGGAAGGTGCGCGCGATGCCGAGACGCGCGACCTGATAAGGCTTCATCGGCCCGCGCTTGATGCCCTTGTAGAACACCTCGCCCTCGGTCGGGATATAGAAGCCCGAGATGACGTTCAGCATCGAGGATTTCCCCGCGCCGTTCGGCCCGATGATCGCGCGGATCTCGCCCTCGCGGATGTCGAAGGAGATATCCTTGATCGCCACCACACCGCCAAAGCGCAGCGTGATGTTCTTCATCTCCATGATGACCCCGCCGATCTGGCGGCCGTCGGCGGTGACGTAACCTTCGTTCATGTCTTTCATTCCGCCGCCTCCGCCATCTGTTTCGGGGCCACGACCTTCGCGTCGGCGATTTTCAGCGTCGCCTTGATCGAGCCTTTGCGCCCGTCCTCGTAGGTCACTTCCGTTTCGGTGTAGATTTCGTCGCGCCCGTCATAGAGCGCCGCGATGAGGTCGGCGAATTTCTCGCCGATCACGTTGCGGCGGACCTTGCGGGTGCGGGTCATCTCGCCGTCATCGGCGTCGAGTTCCTTGTGCAGGATCAGGAAGCGATGGACCTGACAGCCCGAGAGCATCGGGTCTTCGGCGATGCTTTCGTTCACCTCTTCGACATGCTCGCGGATCATCTCATAGACGCGCGGATGGCCCGCAAGCTCCTGGTAGGAGGCGTAGGAGATGTTGTTGCGCTCGGCCCAGTTGCCGACCGCAGTGAGGTCGATATTGATGAAGGCCGTGCAACGGTCCTTGCCTGCGCCGAACACCACCGCCTCGAGGATCGAGGGGTAGAATTTCAGCTTGTTCTCGACATATTTCGGCGCGAACAGGCGACCGTCGGCCATCTTGCCTACATCCTTGGCGCGGTCGATGATCCGCAGATGCCCGGTGTCTTCCTCGAAGAAGCCCGCATCGCCCGTCGCGACCCAGCCTTCCGGGTCCTTGGTCGACGCCGTGCTCTCAGCGTTCTTGTAATACTCCACGAAGGTGCCGGGGCTGCGATAGAACACCTCGCCATTGTCGGCGATCTTCACCTCGACGCCCGGAGACGGCACGCCCACCGTGTCGGCACGCACTTCGCCATCGGGCTGCTGGGTGATGAAGACCGACGCCTCGGTCTGACCGTAGAGCTGCTTCAGGTTGATCCCGAGCGAACGATAGAAAGAGAAGATCTCCGGCCCGATCGCCTCGCCCGCCGTGTAGCCGACGCGGATGCGCGAGAAGCCCAGAGTGTTCTTGAGTGGGCCATAGACGAAGAAATTGCCCAGCGCATAGGACATCCGCTTGCCGAAGCTGACGGGCTTGCCGTCGAGAATGTCGGGACCGACTTCGCGCGCGACCTTCATGTAGTGATCGAACAGCTTCTTCTTCAGCTTGCCCGCGTCTTCCATGCGGATCATCACCGAGGTCAGCTGGTTCTCGAAGACCCGCGGCGGCGCGAAGAAATAGGTCGGCCCGATCTCGCGCAGGTCGATCATCATCGTCTCGGGGCTTTCCGGGCAGTTCACGGTGAAGCCCGACCAATAGGCCTGCCCGATCGAGAAGATGAAATCGCCCACCCATGCCATCGGCAGGTAGGCCAGAACCTCGTCGTTATGGTTCAGGTGATCGAATTCCGAAGACGCCTTGGCGGTTTCGATGATGTTGCGGTTCGACAGGACCACGCCCTTCGGCTTGCCCGTCGTGCCCGAGGTGTAGAGCATCACGCAGGTGCTGTCATAGGTCAGCTCGGCGATGCGCTTGTCCAGCTCGGCCTCGTAGCGCGAATGACCCGCGCGGCCCTCGGCCTGCACGTCCTCCAGCGCGTTCATGCGCGAGTGGTCGTATTTCCGCATGCCGCGCTTGTCGGTGTAGGTGACATGGGTGATCGCGTGGATGCGGTCCTCGATCTCGACGATCTTGTCGACCTGCTCCTGATCGCCGCAGACGACGAAGCGCGCCCCGCAATGCTCCATCACATAGGCCATCTCGTCGGCCGCCGCGTCCTGATAGAGCGGCACCGGAATCGCGCCGCACATCTGCGCCGCGACCATCGACCAGTAATGCATGGGGCGGTTGCGCCCGATGATGGCGATATAATCGCCCCGTTCCACGCCGAGGCTCAGGAAGCCCAGCGCCATCGCGCGGATTTCCTCGGCCGCTTCGGCCCAGCTCCAGCTCTGCCAGATCCCGAATTCCTTTTCGCGATAGGCGGGGTAGCCACCATATCGGGCCACGTTCCGCGCCAAAAGCGCAGGAATCGATTGGGCAGATTCCTGCCCCTTCGCGACTGCGTCAGCCAAATTTTCCTCCCTCGCGCCGGTATGTCCGGCGTCCCTCGACCGCCCCGGGCGCTCCTCCGCGCACAGTTCGGCATGGCTCGACAGTCCATGTCAAAGTTTTCGTGATCTTTTCGTGATTGTAACGAATTCTTACGACTTCGCTGCGCAGCGAAACACGCTTTGCCGCGCCGCCCGCCGGTGGTAGCAAAAGCCAAGGAGCGGGAGGGGCGAGGTGAGCGAAACGAGCCGCGAGCGGCTGACACAGGCGGGGCTGAACCTGATCGGACAGGCGCTGTCGATCTTCGACAGCGATCTGCAGCTGGCCGTGTCGAACCGCCAGTATCAGCTGATGTTCGACCTGCCCGACACGCTGACCCAGCCCGGCACCACCTTCGAGGACACGATTCGCTTCCTCGTGACGCGGGGCGAATATGGCGAGGTCGACGATATCGAGGCCGCCGTCCGCGAGCGGGTCGAGACCGCGCGCGCCTTCGAGGCCCATTACATGGAGCGCCAGCGGGCGAACGGGCGCACGATCTCGGTCGAAGGCGCGCCGCTGCCCGAGGGCGGCTGGGTCACGGTCTATACCGACATCACGCCGGTGAAGCGGCAAGAGGCGCTGTTGCGCGCGCGGTCCGAGGAATTGTCAGACCAGCTGCTCGACCATGCCGAGGCGCTGGCGGCGGCGAACCGGGAACTGGCCGCGACCAACATGGCGCTGGAGGAAACCTCGCGCCAGCTGGCGATCACCGAAGCCCGCACGCGGCAGGTGACCGAGATGATGCCCGCCCATATCGCGCGGGTCGATCGTAACCTGATCTACACCTTTTCCAACCGCCGCCTGTCGACCGTTATGCCCGGCTCGCTCGCCAATGCGGTCGGCCACCACGCGAGCGAGGCGCTCGGCCCCGAGACCTATCGCAAGATCACACCCGGGTTCCGGCGCGCGCTGGCGGGCGAGGCGAGCGTCGTCGAGATCACCCATGACCCGTCGGGCCGGCGCATCCGCGTCGCGCTGACCCCCGATCTTGCCAGCAAGAACGAGGTGAGCGGGGTCTACATCCTCTCCACCGACGTCACGCATGAGGCGCAAGCCCGCGCAGCACTCGCGCAATCCGCGAAGCGCGAATTGGCAGCACAGCTTTCCTCGGGGCTCGCGCATGACTTCGCCAATCTGCTGACGATCATCCTCGGACTGCAGGGGCGGCTCGAACGGATGGAGGGGCTGCCCGCCGACGCGCAGGACGCGATCCGGGCGACCCTTGGCGCGGCCCGGCGCGGCGGCACGCTTCTCGACCGGATCGCCGCGATCTCGGGCCCGCGCGAGCTGCGCCCGCAGGCGGTGGTGCTCGACGATCTCTTCGACGATCTCGCCGCGATGGCGGGGCCTACGCTCCATGATCCGGTGACGCTCGATTTCGACAATAGCGATCTGAAAGACCCGATCCTGCTCGATCCCGGCCCGTTGCAGGACAGCCTGCTGAACCTGATCCTGAACGCAAATCACGCGATGCGCGCCGAGGGCGGCACGATCCGGATCGAGGCCCGCGCGGTGCGCGATACATGGGTCGAAATCGCAGTGACCGATCAGGGCGGCGGGTTCTCGGATGAGGCGCTCGAACATGCGCTCGATCCGTTCTTCACGACCAAGGGCAATGAGGGCTCCGGGCTCGGCCTGTCGATGGTCTATGACCAGACCAAGCTCGCGGGCGGCACGCTGCGGCTGGCCAATACCGAGGACGGCGCGCGCGTCACGATGCGCCTGCCGCTGAAACCCGCCGCCCGCCAAGCCGAGCCGATGATGGTGCTCTTGGTCGAGGATGACGAGGACATTCGCGCCAGCACCCGAGACATGCTGCGCGCGATGGATCACACGGTCGTCGAGGCGGGCACGATCGCCGAGGCCGAAGCCCTGCTGAACCTGCCCGACATCGCGCTGGTCCTGTCGGATATCCAGCTGCCCGGACCGCGCAGCGGGGTGGATCTCGCCCGCAAAATCCGCAATCAGGTTCCGATGATCCTGATGACCTCGCTGCCGCCGGGCGATGCGCTGCGCGCGCAGGCCCCCTGCCCGGTCCTTCAGAAACCCTTTACCGCCGCGCAGCTTGCGGCGCTGCTTGCGGGAGTGCCTCGATGAGTGCCGACCATCCCCTTGTCGCGATCCTCGACGACGAGCCCGAAATCCGCCGGATGCTTTCCGACGCGCTCGAAGAGGCCGGGTTCCGTACGACCTGCTATGGCCGCGCGACCGAGTTCGAAGCCGGGCTGAAGCGCTCCTCGCCCGATGTCTGCCTCGTCGATCTGGGCCTGCCCGACCGTGACGGGCTGGCGCTGGTGCATCGGCTGGCGCTGGAATCGGGCGCTGCGATCATCATCATCTCGGGCCGCGCGCAGGTGCAGGACCGGGTGACGGGTCTGGAGCTTGGCGCGGATGATTACATCATCAAACCCTTCGATCCGGCTGAGGTCGTGGCCCGCATCCGTGCGCGCCTGCGCAAGGGACGCAGCGAAGGCCCGGCGCAGGCGCAGACCGCCCATTTCGCAGGCTGGACCGCCCATTTCGACCGCTACCTGCTGGTGGCGGAGGACGGGGCCGAGACTTCGTTCTCCCATGCCGAAGGGGAGGTGCTGCGGCTGTTTCTGGAAAGCCCGAACCGGCTGATTACCCGCGCGCAGATGCAGGAAAGCCTGGGCGGTGCGGCAGGCGAAAGCTTCGACCGGGCGATGGATGTGCGGATCTCGCGGCTGCGCACGAAGCTTGGCGAAGATCCGAAAAACCCGCGCCTTATCAAGACAATCTACGGCGCAGGCTATATCTTCCTGGGCGAGGTCCGCTGGAGCTGACGACACCGCCTCTAGCGCGGACAGCAAGGCGTTAACCTCTTTTCGCTGGCCAAAACCGCCCCGCTCTGATTCACTTCACGAAATCGGGATACAGGGGCACTGCCATGCTCAATCTCCTTCTTCACACGCCGACGTCGCGACGGTTCTATCGCGTGGAAGTCTCCGACAACCTGTTCGGGGAATATACCGTGCTGCGCGAATGGGGCCTGCAGGGCCAGACCGGCGCGTCCTGTCTGCGGTGGTTTTCCAACCTGCGCGAAGCGGTCCATGCGGCGGAGCGGTTTCGTCGACGGGCGCAACGGCGCGGCTATGCGCTGAGCGAGGCGGGCGCGGGCGAAGCGCAGGCCTGAGCCCTACTCAGTCTTCGGAGTTCTCTGCTTTCCCCGCCGCCGCGCGTTCCTCGCGCTTGATCTTCGCCCGAATCTTCTCCAGCCGCGACTTCAGCTTGCTGCGGCGGCGGTTCTGATAGGCCGTGATGATCGGCAGGGACACGTAGTAGCAGATGGTCGCCGCGATCACGCCGGGACCGATCCCGCCGATCAGATAGGGCAACCAGACATCGGTGAAGAACCGCTCCAGCCCGCTCCATTCCGCGCGCTCGGGCGTGAACATCGCCCAGAAGTTATGCAGCAGATCGTGGCTCGCCGCCTGAAAGGTCTGCAGCAGGCTTTCGGGCTCTCCACCATGATCGAGCCGGTCGCCCAGGATCTTGTGACCCAGTTTGGTCGAGAAGACCGCGATGATCGGGAAGGTGACCGGGTTGCCGAAGAACGTGGCGAGGATCGCGGCGAGGATATTGCCGCGCATGATCCACGCCACGGCCGCGGCGCTGACGAAGTGAAATCCGAAAAGCGGCGTGAAGGAGACCAGGACCCCGGCCCAGACGCCACGCGCGATCCGGTGCGGTCGGTCGGGAAGCCGGTTGACCCGGTGCTTGACGTATTGGAAAGCCCGGGACCAGCCCGAACGCGGCCAGATCGCCTCGCGCAGGTTGGCCCAAACCCCCCGTTTTTCGCGCCGTCTGAAGACCACGCTGCCGTCCTTTCTCCCCCCTGCGCCGTGTGCGTCAGGGTTTGCGCGACAGGTTTCTGATCCGCTCCACCTGCGCCACGTCGCTCTCCGCCTCCAAGGCGGTAAGCAGGCGATGCATATGTTCTGCATCGCACAGTTCGACCTCGACGAGAACCGAATAGAAGTCCGGCTTGCGCTCCACAAAGTCGAGGTCCGAGATATTTGCCTTCTGCTGGCCGATCAATGTGCAGATATGTCCCAGCACGCCCGCATCGTTCGAGATCGTGACCTTCAGGGTCGCGGTGTAGGCGGGCGGGTGTTGCCCGGTCTTCCAATGCAGATCGACCCAGCGTTCGGGCTGATCCTCGAACTCTTCGAGCGCGGGGCAATCGATGGCATGGATCACCACGCCCTTGCCGCGATAGGTGATGCCGACGATGCGCTCGCCCGGCAGCGGCTGGCAGCAATCGGCGCGGCGGAAGCTCTGATCGGCGCCGAGGCCCAGAACCGCGCGAGTCGGTTCGATCTCGGTGCCTTCGCGGCGTTGGGCGAGCTCGGGATACAGCGCGTCGAGCACATCCGAGGCCGCCAGTTCCGCAGAGCCGAGCCGGGCGAGAACCTCGTCCTGATCGCCGATCCCCAGCGCCTTGCCGGCCGTGCGCAGCGCCTTGTCGGTCACGCGGCGGCCGACATGTTCGAAGGCCACACGCGCCAGTTCCTGCCCCAGCTTGATGAAGCGGTCGCGATCTTCCTCGCGCAGCGATTTGCGGATCGCGGCCTTGGCGCGCCCGGTCGCCACTATATCGAGCCAGGTCAGCTGCGGACGCTGGCCCGAAGCGGTGATCACCTCGACCGACTGGCCGTTCTTCAGCCGGGTCCAGAGCGGCACGCGGATGCCGTCGACCTTGGCACCGACGCAGCTATTGCCGATCCGCGTGTGGATCGCATAGGCGAAATCGATCGGGGTCGCGCCCTTGGGCAGCTTCACCACATCGCCTTTCGGGGTGAAGCAGAAGACCTGATCGGAATACATCTCGAGTTTGACATTCTCGAGAAACTCGTCGTGATCGCCGTCGCCATCGGGGTCCGAGAACCGCTCGCTGAGCGAGGCGAGCCATTTCGCTGGATCGACCGCGAAGGGGTTCTGCGCCCGCTCGCCATCGCGATAGGACCAGTGCGCCGCGACGCCCGCCTCGGCCACTTCGTGCATCTGCCGGGTGCGGATCTGCACCTCGACGCGCTTGCCGTCACGCCCCGAAACGGTGGTGTGAATCGAGCGGTAGCCGTTGGTCTTCGGCTGACTGATGTAATCCTTGAACCGGGTCGGCACCGCGCGCCAGCGGTGGTGGATCAGGCCCAGCACCCGGTAGCAATCCATCTCGGTGCGGGTAATGACGCGGAAACCGTAGATATCCGACAGGCGCGAGAAGGTGAGCTGCTTCTCCTCCATCTTGCGCCAGATCGAATAGGGCCGCTTCGCGCGACCGAAGACGTCGGCGTCGATGTCCTCGTCTTCGAGCAGCGCGCGGATGTCGGCGGTGATCTTCGGGATCACATCGCCGGTTTCCTTCTGCAGGCTGACGAAGCGCCGAATGATCGAGGTGCGTGCCTCGGGGTTGAGCACCTTGAAGGCGAGGTCTTCAAGCTCCTCGCGCATCCACTGCATACCCATCCGGCCTGCGAGCGGCGCGTAGATCTCCATCGTCTCGCGCGCTTTCTGCGCCTGCTTCTCGGCCCGCATCGAGCGGATCGTGCGCATGTTGTGCAGACGGTCGGCGAGCTTCACGAGGATCACCCGCAGGTCTTTCGACATCGCCATGAACAGCTTGCGGAAGTTCTCCGCCTGCTTCGAGGCCGCGTTCGAAAGTTGCAGATTTGTCAGCTTGGTGACGCCATCGACCAGCTCGGCGATCTGCTCGCCGAACATCTCGGACACTTCGCCATAGGTCGAGCGCGTGTCTTCGATCGTGTCGTGCAGAAGGGCGGTGATGATGGTCGCATCGTCTAGACGCTGCTCGGTCAGGATCGCCGCCACCGCGACGGGATGCGAAAAATAGGGCTCGCCCGAATGCCGGAACTGCCCTTCATGCATGTCTTTTCCGTAGGCATAGGCCTTCCGGATCAGATCCGCATCGGTCTTGGGATTATAATTGCGGACGAGCGCGATCAGGTCTTCGACGTCGATCATTCGCGCTCGTTCCAGCCAATCAGTGGATTATTCGCGCCCCTGCGCGTCCATCAGCGCGCGCAGCATACGCTCTTCGCTCATGTCGTCTTCGACGGCACGATCGGGGCTCTCGCCACCCATGAGCATCGCCATCGAGTCCTCTTCGGGCTCGTCGACCTCGATCTGGGTCTGGTTGCTCTCGATGAGACGCTCACGCAGATCCTCGGCCGATTGGGTCTCCTCGGCGATTTCGCGCAGAGCGACGACGGGGTTTTTATCGTTGTCACGCTCGACCGTGAGGGGAGCGCCAGCAGCGATTTCGCGGGCACGATGCGAAGCGAGCATTACCAGCTCGAAGCGGTTCGGAACCTTGTCAACGCAATCTTCAACCGTCACGCGGGCCATGAATCTCTCCAGAAGAACTCGGATTGAGGGCCCTACTTAGGCTTTGCAGTGCAGAAACACAAGCGCCCATCCGGCCCGTCCGCAGGGTTTTGACCACGTTACAGAGGGGAAATCGGGGATTTTTCCGCCTCGGGAAGGGCGGCGAGCATTTCCATCACGCTGTCGCCCGTGATCGGGTGGCGCCAGAGCGGTGCGATTTCGGCCAAGGGAATCAGCACGAAAGCCCTGTCCTGCAAGCGCGGATGCGGCAGGATCAGGTCGGTCGGAGCTTCGCGCTGCTGCGCCTCCGGCGGAAGGTTTTTCCAGCGCAGAAAGCTCTCGCGATCTGGCAGAACCCGATCCTCCGAGGCGATCAGGTCGATATCGACAACACGCGCGCTCCAACGACCTTCCCGCACACGGCCAAATTCTTCTTCGACTCCATGAAGTTGCGCGAGCGCATCGCGCGGTTGCAAACTGCTTCGCATTTTGCAACAAGCGTTCACGAAATCGGGACCGGACCCTTCGGGAACGGCAGGCGTCGACCAGAACCGACTGGCGGCAACCAAGGAAAACCCCAATTGCTCGAGCCGCTCGATCGCGGCGCAGAGCGTAGTGCGAGGAGACCCGAATTGGCTTGGTAGATTCGCCCCGAAAGCGACCAAATAGTTAGTGTCCATAAAGACAGATTCCGTTTCCCTCGCGAAATGCGATATGTCCTAGATAAATCTGGTCGGCCCTCCCCGCCTGTGCAACACAATTGATGCGGCTATACTTTCCGTATCGGCACCTGCGCGAACTGGTCCACCCTACCTGTGCAAGAGGACTGTATGTTCTACAAGGACGAACGGCTCGCCCTGTTCATTGACGGATCTAATCTCTATGCGGCCGCCAAGGCGCTTGGCTTTGATATTGATTACAAGCTGTTGAGACAAGAATTTGAACGTCGCGGCAAACTCGTCCGCGCCTTCTATTACACCGCTCTTCTGGAGAGTGAAGAATATTCGCCGATCCGACCGCTCGTGGATTGGCTGAATTACAACGGCTTCGCGATGGTCACCAAACCGGCCAAGGAATACACGGATTCCATGGGTCGCCGGAAGGTGAAGGGCAACATGGATATCGAGCTAGCCGTCGATGCGATGGAACTCGCACCGCGCCTCGATCATATCGTGCTGTTCTCCGGCGATGGTGATTTCCGTCCGCTGATCGAAAGCCTTCAGCGTCAGGGCTGCCGCGTCTCGGTCGTCTCGACGATCCGCTCGCAGCCGCCGATGATCGCCGACGAGCTGCGCCGTCAGGCCGACAATTTCATCGAACTCGACGCGCTGCGCGAAGTGATCGGTCGCCCGCCGCGTGAGCCGCGCGAGGACGAGAACGGCGACGACAGCTGATCCGGGGCCTGACGCGACCCGTAATTCGTGATTGAAGGGGCGTGCAGATCACCTGCGCGCCCTTTGTCTTTCGCGGAAAGCTTTATGCTCGAAAACGTCTCCCTCTTCGGCCTCTTCGTCTCGGCGCTTCTGGCGGCGACGCCGATCCCGTTCCAGTCGGAGCTCGTATTCGTCGCGCTGCAGACGCTTGGCACCCAAAATATCTGGCTGATGATCCTCATCGCCGCCGTGGGAAACACGATCGGCTCGCTCGTCACCTACGTGATCGGACTGGGCGTCACCCACTGGAAAGACCGCAAATGGTTTCCCGCCTCCGAAGCGCAGCTCGCGCGCGGCCATCGCTGGTTCGAGCGCTGGGGGATCGGGCTGCTGTTGCTGAGCTGGGCGCCCGGCGGCGATCTGATCTGCCTGATCTCCGGCATCCTGCGCATGTCGCTCTGGCTCTTCATTCCGCTGGTCTTCGTGGCCAAGGCAGGGCGCTACGCGGTGCTGGCCTGGCTGACGGCGGAAGCGATCAAACTCGCAAGCTGATCGCCTCTGGACGCGAGGCGGACGGGGCTTTAGGTCTGAACCCGAACAAAGGAGCGCGCGATGAAACCCTCCCTGACCCTTTATCTGGCAGCCCCGCGCGGCTTTTGCGCGGGCGTCGACCGGGCGATCAAGATCGTCGAGATGGCGATCGAGAAATGGGGCGCACCGGTCTATGTGCGCCACGAGATCGTCCATAACAAATACGTCGTCGACAGCCTGCGCGATCAAGGCGCGGTCTTCGTGGAAGAGCTCGACGAATGCCCTGATGACCGGCCGGTGATCTTCTCGGCCCATGGCGTGCCGAAATCGGTGCCCGCCGAGGCGTCGCGGCGCGAGATGATCTATGTCGACGCGACCTGCCCGCTGGTGAGCAAGGTCCACAAGGAAGCCGAGCGGCACTCGAACGAGGGGCTGCAGATGGTCATGATCGGCCATGCGGGCCACCCGGAAGTGCTGGGCACGATGGGGCAGCTGCCCGATGGCGAGGTGCTGCTGGTCGAGACGGTCGAGGACGTGGCCAAGATCACGCCGCGCGATCCCGATCGGCTGGCCTTCATCACCCAGACGACGCTGTCGGTCGATGACACGGCGGCGATCGTGGCCGCGCTGCAGGACCGTTTTCCGAAGATCGTCGGCCCCGCGAAAGAAGACATCTGCTACGCCACCACCAACCGTCAGGCATCGGTGAAGGCGATGGCCGATCAGATCGACGCGCTGCTCGTGATCGGCGCGCCGAACTCGTCCAACTCGCGCCGTCTGGTCGAGGTCGGCAAAGCCTCGGGCTGCGCCTATTCGCAGCTGGTGCAGCGCGCCGCGGATATCGACTGGCGCGCGCTCGACGGTGTTCAGACGGTCGGCGTGACCGCGGGCGCGAGCGCGCCGGAAGTGCTGATCGACGAGGTGATCGACGCCTTCCGCCAGCGCTATGACCTGACCGTCGATCAGATCGAAACCGCCCGCGAGGATATCGAATTCAAGGTGCCCCGCGTTCTGAGAGAGGCGTCGTGATGCGCGAAATCGGCCCGAAAATCCCCGGCGGCGCGCTGATTCTTGGCCTTGCCGGGCTGATCCCGTTCCTCTGGGGCGTGCTGGTCGTGCAGACCGGTCAATTCGCCTTCATCGCGGACCCGCGTGTGGCGGTGCTCGCCTATGGCCTGATGATCTTCTGCTTCATGGCGGGCAGCCTCTGGGGCTTCGCCGCGAGCGCGGAATGGGAGACCGGCTATTTCCTCGCCGTCGCTCCGGTCATCTTCTTCATCGCCTTCGTGGCGCTCGGGATGCCGGTGAATTTCGTGCTGATCCTGGGCTTCCTCGCGCTCTTGCCGCTCGACTGGCTGTTCCAGAAATTCGGCCACACACCGCGCTGGTGGCTCAAACTGCGCATCGGCCTGACCGTCGTCGTCGTCGCCTGCCTGATCGCGCTTGTGAGGACGTAACGAGATGAAGCTTTATTCGATGCCCTCCTCGGGCAACAGCTACAAGGTGCGTCTGCTGATGGCGCTGCTGGGCCAGAGCTACGACAAGATCGATGTCGAGTATGACACCGACGCCTTGGCCGAAGCTCATGAAAGCGGCGCGCTGCCCTTCGGTCGGGCGCCGGCGCTGCATCTCGACGACGGGCGGGTACTCGCGGAGTCCAACGCGATCCTGACCTATCTCGGCGAGGGCTCGCGCTTCATCCCAGAGGACCGGTTCGCCCGCGCGCAAATGCTGTCCTGGATGTTCTGGGAGCAGAACCAGCACGAGGGCGTCATCGCCGTGCGCGCCGCGATCCTGTGCTATCCGCATCGCGCGCATGAGCGCACGCAGGAGACGCTCGACGCGCTGGAAGTGCGCGGCCACGTCCTCTTGGGCATCATGGAGCAGCGGCTGGAGCAGGCGGATTGGCTCGCGGGCGACACGATGAGCCTCGCCGATATCTGCCTTTACGCCTACACCCATACCGCCGAGACCCGCGGCGGCTATGATCTCGAGCCCTTCCCGGCGCTGCGCCGCTGGCTCGACCGGATCGCAGCGCTCGACGGCTATGTGGGTCTCGATGCCTGAGCTTTACGCATGGACGGATGGCGCCTGCAGCGGCAATCCCGGCCCCGGCGGCTGGGGCGTCTTGATGCGCGCGATGGACGGTGAAAGCGTCGTCAAGGAGCGCGAGCTGAAGGGCGGCGAAGCCGAGACCACGAATAACCGGATGGAGCTTCTGGCCGCGATCAACGCGCTGGAGACCCTGACCCGCGACACCGCGATCACGATCACCACCGACTCCGCTTACGTGAAGAACGGCGTGACCGGCTGGATCCACGGTTGGAAGCGCAACGGCTGGAAGACCGCGGCGAAGAAGCCGGTGAAGAATGTCGATCTCTGGCAGCGGCTGGACGAGGCGCAGCGCCGCCATCGTGTGACGTGGGAATGGATCAAGGGCCATGCGGGCCACCCCGAGAACGAGCGCGCCGACGAGCTGGCCCGCGCCGGGATGGAGCCGTTCAAACCGGCCAAGCAAAAATGACCGCCCTGCCCGACTGGCTGGGGGAGTTTCCCTTGGGCGCGGCGCTGGATTATGCCTCGGTGCTGGTCTTCGCGCTGACCGGGGCGCTGGTCGCCTCGCGCCAGCAGCTCGATCTCGTGGGCTTCATCTTCATTGCCGCGCTGACCGCTATCGGCGGCGGCACGCTGCGTGATCTGCTTCTGGGGCGCGACCCGGTCTTCTGGGTCGGCGATCCGACCTATGTGCTGATCGCGGCAGGGGCGGCGGTGGTCGTGTTCTTCACCGCGCATCTCTTGGAAAGCCGCTACCGCGCGCTGCTGTGGCTCGATGCCTGTGCCTTGGCGGTCGCGGTGCCTGCAGGCGTCGCGATCACGATGCGGCTGGAGCATGGGCCGGTGATCGTGCTGATCATGGGCATCGCCACCGGCACATTCGGCGGCCTTATGCGTGACGTGGTCTGCAACGAGGTGCCGCTGGTTCTGAAACAGGGCGAGCTGTATCTGTCCTGCGCGTTTGCCGGGGCCATGAGCGCGGTAATCGCGACGGCCCTCGGGGCGGATACGCTGATCGCGCTGTTGATCTGCGGCGGCGTGACCTTTGCGCTGCGGGCCGGATCGCTGCGCTTCGGCTGGAAGCTTCCGGTCTACAAGGCGCGCCCGCCGCGCCAATACTGACGGAAGTCGATTAACCGAAGTAGCTCAGCACCACCGGCGCGAGGAAGGCGGTCAGCACCGCGTTCAGCCCCATCCCGATGGACGCAAAGGCGCCCGCGGTTTCATGCACCTGAAAGGCGCGCGCCGTTCCGATCCCGTGGGCGGCCACACCCACCGCGAAGCCCCGCGCCCGCCAGTCGCGAAAACCCAGCAGGTTGAGCATCGGCGTCACCGTGATCGCCCCGATCATCCCGGTCAGGATCACCAGCGCCGCCGTCAGCGAGGGCTCCCCACCAAGCGATTGCGAAATCCCGATAGCCACCGGGGCCGTCACCGATTTCGGCGCGAGCGAGGCGAGCAGTTCCGGCCCCGCACCCATCGCCTTCGCAATCGCCAGAACCGAGACGATGGCCGTAACCGACCCCGCGATCAGCCCCGCCGCGATCGGCAGAAGCGCGCGTTTCACTTTCGGCAGGTTCGCATGCAGCGGCACCGCCAGACAGACCGTCGCCGGGCCCAGCATGAAGTGGACGAATTGCGCCCCGTCGAAATAGCGCTGATAGGGCGTATCCGTCATCAGGAGTACCGCGCCGAGGATCACCACCGCGATCATCACCGGATTGGCGAAAGGGCTGCGGTTCACGCTTTTGAAGATCGTATCCCCGATCCAATAGGCGATCAGCGTCGCCCACAGCCACAGCAGCGGTTCGGAGGACAGGTAGGACCAGAGCTTGAACGGATCAGTCATCGACGTTGCTCCGGGTCAGCTTCGCCACCGCGACGAAGGCCGCCGCCCCGACCACGATCGCCAACATCGTCGAGATCACCAGCGCCACCGCCAGCCCCAGCCCATGCTCGCGCAACGCGCCCAGATGCGCGACGATCCCCACGCCCGCCGGCACGAAGAGAAGCGACAGGTGCTGCAACACGAATTGGGCCGTGGGGCGCACGATCTGCTGCACCTTGCCCGAGACGCTCATGAGCAAAAGCAGGAAGATCATCCCCAGAACCGGGCCGGGAAGCGGCAGTTGCAAAGCACGGGACAGGATCTCGCCAGCGAGTTGGCAGGCGAGGATCAGGGACAGGGCTGGGATCATCGGTCGGCTCCTTGGGACGCACCTGATGCTAAGCCTCCGCGATCAAAAGGAAAAGACAGCGGAGGTGCATACCCGACTGCGTCGGCGGGCATCTCGCACCCCCGATACCTGCGCAAGAATGCGCCAATATATTGTGGATAACAGCCCCATCATCTCCAGATGCGGTGTCTTCCCATTGACTCGCAGGCCTGCTCTACGGACACTTCTCAGAACTCGGTCAGATTCGGAAAGTTCGGCAATTGCGCTTCTCTCGGCTTCGTCTCAACGGTTTCAAGAGCTTCGTGGACCCCACGGATCTCGTGATCCATGACGGGCTGACCGGCGTCGTCGGGCCCAATGGCTGCGGCAAGTCGAACCTCCTGGAAGCGCTGCGCTGGGTGATGGGCGAGAACCGCCCCTCGGCGATGCGCGGCGGCGGTATGGAAGACGTGATCTTCGCGGGCGCCTCGTCGCGCGGGGCGCGCAACTTCGCGGAAGTCGCGCTGCAGATCGACAATACCGAGCGGCTCGCGCCCTCGGGGTTCAACGACAGCGACGGGCTGGAGATCGTGCGCCGGATCACCCGCGACGCGGGCTCGGCCTATAAGGTGAACTCCAAGGACGTGCGCGCCCGCGACGTGCAGATGCTGTTCGCCGACGCCTCGACCGGTGCACATTCGCCCGCGCTCGTGCGGCAGGGTCAGATTTCCGAGCTTATCAACGCCAAGCCGAAGAACCGCCGCCGCATCCTCGAGGAAGCGGCCGGGATCTCGGGCCTCTATCAGCGCCGCCACGAGGCGGAGTTGAAGCTGAACGGCGCCGAACAGAACCTGACCCGCGTCGATGACGTGATCGAGCAGCTCGCCTCGCAGCTGGCCACCTTGGCCCGGCAGGCGCGCCAGGCCGCGCGCTACCGCACCATCGGCGAGGAATTGCGCCGCGCCGAGGGAATGCTGCTGTATCGCCGCTGGCGCGAAGCCGATCTGGCCCGCACGACCGCCGAAGAGGCGCATCGCGAGAAGGTCGCAGGGGCCGCGCAGGCCGAGAAGGCCTCCCGCGAATCCGCCAAGGCCCGGCAGGGCAAGGAAGACGCGCTACCGCCGCTGCGCGAGGAAGAGGCCATCGCGGGCGCGATCCTGCAACGGCTCACCGTGCAGCGCGACGCGCTCTCGGATCAGGAAGATCAGGCGATTGCGCGGATCGAGACACTGAAGGCGCGGATCGAACAGCTCGTGCGCGACATGGAGCGCGAAGCGGGGCTCAACCGCGATGCGGGCGAGACGATCGGGCGGCTCGAATGGGAGCAGTCGCAGATCGCGAAAGCCTCCGAAGGGCATGAAGACAAACTGGCGGCCGCAGTCGATGCCGCCCATGAGGCCGCGCAGATTTTGCAGGAACGCGAGGCGCAACTTTCGGAACTGACCGAGGATGTCGCGCGGCTCGCCGCCCGCCACCAGTCGTCGCAGCGCCTCGTGACCGACAACCGCGCGACGGCGGAGAAATCCGAAGCCGCCGCGGCGCAGGCTAAGCAAGCCGCCGAGGCCGCTGCCGCCGCGCTTGCGAAGGCGAACACCGAATTCGAGGCGGCCGAAGGCGCACAGACACAGGCGCAGGCCGCCGCCGAAGCCGCCGAGGAAGCGCTTGGTCAGGCCGATGACGCGCGGGCCGAGGCGCAGGGCCGCGAAAGCGCGGCCCGGGCGGCACGCTCGGAAGCCGAAGGCGAAGCGGGGGCGTTGCGGGCCGAGGTGTCGGCGCTGGCCCGTCTCGTCGAGCGCGAAGCCTCCAACGGTCAGCAGATTCTCGACCGCGTCCGGGTGGATCGCGGCTACGAGGCGGCGCTCGGTGCCGCGCTCGCCGATGACCTGCGAGCGCCGGAAGTCGGCGAGGATGACGCGACCGGCTGGCAAGCGCTGCCCGACTATCCCGCGCCGCAGCCCCTGCCCGTCGGTGTCGAGCCGCTCTCGGCTCATGTCGATGTGCCCGATGTGCTGGTCCGCCGGATTTCGCAGATCGGTCTGGTTGAGGATTACGACGAGGGCGTGCGGCTGCAGGATCAACTGGCCCCCGGCCAGCGGCTCGTCTCGACCGAGGGCGACCTGTGGCGCTGGGACGGCTATCGCGCCGGCGCCGAGGATGCGCCGACCGCCGCCGCATTGCGCTTGCAACAGCTCAACCGTCTGGTGGAGTTGAAGCGCGATCTGGAAGAGGCCGAGGCGCGCGCTTCGGGCGCGAAATCCGCCCATGAGGCGCTGACCGCCGCGCTGGCCGAGGCCACCCGCGCCGATGCCGCCGCCCGCGAGGCGCGCCGCGATGCCGATCGCCGTCTGGCCGAAGCGGGCCGCGCGCTCAGCCGGGCCGAGGCCGATCGTTCCATCGCCAGTTCCAAGCTGGAAAGCGCCCAGCTCGCAGTCGCCCGCCACGAGGAAGAGGCTGGCAGCGCGCGGATGGCGCTGCGCGAGGCGGAGAATGCGCAATCCTCCCTGCCCGATCTGGACGCCGCGCGCGGCGACGTCGAGGCGGTGAAGATGACCGTCGAAGCGGCGCGGATGACGATGATGACCAAGCGCTCCGCCCATGACGAAATCCGTCGGGAAGGCGAAGCGCGGCTGAAGCGTCGGCAGGAGATCACCAAGGAAATCTCGGGCTGGCGGCACCGCTTGGAGACCGCTGAGAAACGCTCGGCCGAGCTGGAAACCCGCAAGATCGAGAGCGAGGCAGAGCTGAAGGACGCCTCCGCCGCGCCCGAGGAACTGGCCGCGAAACGCGCCGAGCTGTCGGAGGCCATCGCCACCGCCGAAGCGCGTCAGGCCGAGGCGTCGGACAAGCTGTCGGGTGCGGAAAGCGCCCTGCGCGAGGCGCAGCTGGCCGAGCGCGAATCCGAACGTCTGGCTGGCGAGGCGCGCGAAGCCCGCGCCCGTGCCGAAGCCCGCGTCGATGCGGCCCGCGAGACGGTCGCTTATGCCGCCGAACGTATTCTGGAGGAGACCGAGAAGTCGCCGCAGGATCTGCTGGAGAGCCTCGACGCCGATCCCGAGAAGATGCCCGACGCGGAGAAGCTCGACGCGGAAGTGAACCGGCTCAAGCGGCTGCGCGAGAGCCTTGGTGCGGTGAACCTGCGCGCCGAGGAAGACGCCCGCGAGGTGCAGGAAGAGCATGACGCGCTGGTGCAAGAGAAATCCGATCTCGAAGAGGCGATCCGCAAACTGCGCGCCGGGATTTCGGGCCTGAACCGCGAAGGGCGCGAGCGTCTTCTGACCGCGTTCGAGCAGGTGAACGAGAACTTCCGCACGCTGTTCACCCACCTCTTCGGTGGCGGCTCGGCGAACCTGCAACTGGTCGAAAGCGACGACCCGCTGGAGGCCGGTCTCGAGATCATGTGCCAGCCGCCGGGCAAGAAGCTGTCCACGCTGTCGCTGCTGTCGGGGGGCGAGCAGACGCTGACCGCGATGGCGCTGATCTTCGCGGTCTTCATGGCCAACCCCGCCCCGATCTGCGTGCTCGACGAGGTCGATGCGCCGCTCGATGATGCGAACGTGACGCGCTTCTGCGACCTGCTCGACGAGATGACGCGGCGCACCGATACGCGCTTCCTGATCATCACCCACCACGCGGTGACGATGGCGCGGATGGACCGGCTGTTCGGGGTGACGATGCAGGAGCAGGGCGTGAGCCAGCTCGTTTCGGTCGACCTGAAGAAGGCCGAGGCGCTGGTGGCGTAACGGTGAGGGGCTCCGCCCAGCGCTATCGCGCCCCCGGGATATTTCGATCAAGAAGAAGAGAAGCGATTCCGCTTGCGGGAGAAAAGGCGCGCGCCTAGCCTCGCCGCGAAATTCTCATGGAGGGCGCAATGGCCAAGATCGAAGCACGTCTCGAAGAGCTGGGAATTCACCTTCCCGATGCCCCGGCCCCGGCGGCAAACTACGTGCCCTTCGTGCGCACCGGCAATCAACTGTTCGTCTCGGGACAGATCTCGAACGGGCCCGAGGGGCTGATCCGCGGCAAGCTCGGCGACGGGATGGATGTCGAAGAGGGCGCGATGGCGGCGCGGTTCTGCGGGCTGGCGCTGATCGCGCAGGCGAAAGCGGCCATTGGTGATCTCGACAAGCTCCGCGTGGTGAAGCTGGTGGGGTTCGTGAATTCGACGCCTGACTTCACCGATCAGCCGAAAGTCGTGAACGGCTGTTCGGACCTGATGGTCGAGGTCTTCGGCGATGCGGGGCGTCACGCGCGTTCGGCGGTCTCGGCGGCCTCGCTGCCGATGGGCGTCGCGGTCGAAATCGAGGCGATTTTCGAGGTCGCGTGATGGCATTGCATCCTGATTTTCTCCGGCTTCCGATCGCGCATCGGGCGCTGCACGACTACACGCTCGGCCGTCCCGAAAACAGCCGTGGCGCAATCCGCGCGGCTATCGCGGCGGGCTACGGGATCGAGATCGACGTGCAACTCTCGGCCGATGGCGTGCCGATGGTGTTTCACGACTACGCGCTGGACCGGCTGACCGCAGAGCGCGGCCCGGTGCGCCAGCGCACGTCGGCAGAGCTTGCCGCGATCCATCTGAGCGGGACGCAGGAGGGCATTCCGACCCTCGCCGAGGTGCTCAAGATTGTCGACGGGCAGGTCCCGCTTCTGGTTGAGATCAAGGATCAGGACGGCGCGCTCGGCCAGCAGATCGGTCCGCTGGAAGAGGCGACAGCGCTGTTGCTGCGCGATTACGAAGGCCCGGTTGCGGTGATGTCCTTCAATCCGCATGCGGTGGCGGCATTCGGCGAATTGGCCCCGGGCGTTCCGGTCGGGCTGACGACCTCGGCCTATCAGCCCAATGACTGGGCGCTGCTGCCCGCAGCGCGCGGCGACGAGCTGCGCCATATTCCCGATTTCGAGCGTGTCGGCGCGGCCTTCATCTCGCATGAGGCGAAGGACCTGAACGCGCTGCGAGTGACCGAGCTGAAATCGCTCGGCGTGCCGGTTCTGTGCTGGACGATCCGCTCGGTCGACGAGGAGGCGCTGGCGCGTCGGGTGGCCGATAACGTGACCTTCGAAGGCTACCTATCGGCGCTTCCGGCTTGACGCCGCGCGCTCAGGGCACAGATTCAGGCAAAGGATGGCCTAACCACCCGGGATAAAATGGATCAAAGCGTTGAAATCACGCTTTATTCGGATATTTCCGAAATAAGTGAAGAAGACTGGAACGCCTGCGCCTGCCCCGAAATCGGGGATGGGCAGCGGGCGTTCGACCCGTTCACCACGCATCGGTTTCTTGCCGCCCTCGAGGCCTCCGGTTCGGTCGGTCCGGGGACGGGATGGGATGCGCGACATCTGGTGGCGCGGATGGGCGACCGGATCATCGGGGTAGCCCCCCTTTACGTGAAATCGCACAGCCAGGGCGAATATGTCTTCGATCACGGCTGGGCCGATGCGTTCGAGCGCGCGGGCGGGCGCTATTACCCCAAGCTGCAATGCGCGGTGCCCTTCACCCCCGTGGCCGGGCGGCGCCTGCTGGTTCTGCCGGGGCTGGAAGAGGCCGGGGGCCGCGCGCTGCTGGCCGGGATGGCGCAGATCGCCGAAGGGGCCGGGGTGTCCTCGGTCCATATGACATTCTGCACCGAGGACGAGGCGGCGCTTGCCGCCGAGGCGGGCTGGCTGCCGCGGCTCGGGCAGCAATTCCACTGGTTCAACGACGATTACGAAAGCTTCGACCAGTTCCTTGGCGAACTCAGCTCGCGCAAGCGCAAGACGCTGCGCAAGGAACGCCAGCGGGCACAGGCCTTCGGCGGCGAGATCGTGCAGCTGACTGGCGACGACATCCGGCCCGAGCACTGGGATGCGTTCTGGCAGTTCTATCAGGACACCGGCGCGCGAAAATGGGGCCGCCCCTACCTGAGCCGCGCCTTCTTCGACCTGCTGCACGAGATGCGCGAGGACGTGCTTCTGGTGCTGGCGATGAACGGAGACCGCCCGATCGCGGGCGCGCTGAACCTGATCGGGCGCGATGCGCTGTTCGGGCGCTACTGGGGCTGCATCGAGGATCACCCCTTCCTGCATTTCGAGCTTTGCTACCATCAGGCGGTCGATTACGCGATCGCGCACAAGCTGAGCCGGGTCGAGGCCGGGGCGCAGGGCGAACACAAGCTGGCGCGCGGCTACCTGCCCGTGGCCACCCATTCCGCGCATTGGATCGGCCATGAAGGTCTGTGCGGCGCGGTCGCGGAGTATCTGGAGGCCGAACGCGCCGCCGTGGACGAAGATATCGAGATACTTACCGAAATGGGCCCGTTCCGGAGCCCCTCGGGTGGCAGCGATGAGCAGGCGTGATAAGTAGCAGTGTTAAAGGACGTATGACGGGAGCGATGAATGAATTTCAATGACCTGACCGATGTCAGCGCGTGGCTGACGCAGGATCGGATCGATGCGGCCATCATGGTTGCGGTGAATGTGGTGGCTGCGCTGGTGATCCTGCTGGTCGCGATGGCGATCTCGGCCTGGGCCAAACGGCGCATCGTGGCGCTGTCGCAGCGCTACAAACGGCTGGACGACACGCTCTTCGGCTTCCTCGGCAATATGGTGAAATACCTGATCCTCGCGATCGGGGTGATCTTCATCCTCAACCGCTTCGGCATTCAGACGACCTCGCTGGCCGCCCTTGTCGGTGCCGCCGGTCTGGCTATCGGTCTCGCGCTGCAAGGCACGCTGTCGAACCTCGCGGCGGGCGTGATGATCATCCTGTTCCGCCCGTTCCGCCAAGGCGATTTCATCGCGGCGGGCTCGGAAAGCGGCACGGTGACCGAAATCCAGCTCTTCTACACGGTTCTGACGACCTATGACGGCATCCAGATCATCGTGCCCAACAGCGATATCTGGTCGAGCGCGATCACCAATTTCTCCGCCAACCCGACGCGGATGATGGATCTGACCATCGGCGTCGCCTATGACGCGGACCTGCAGAAAACGCAGGAAGTGCTGGAGAATATCTCGCTCTCCGATCCGCGCGCCCTGCCGGAGCCCGCGCCCGTGATCCGGGTGAAGCAACTGGGCGACAGCTCGGTCGATTTCACCTTCCGCGTCTGGGCCAAGACGGAAGATTTCTGGGGCCTGCAGGCGGAATATACCCGCAAGATCAAGGTGGAGTTCGACGCGAACGATATCGGCATCCCCTTCCCCACGCGCACGCTCGAAGTGGTGCAGGTGCCGAAAATCGAGACCCGCAGCGTGACCCGCGAAAGCGGTGCCGCTTGAACTGGCGGCCCGGGGCTGCAAGGCTGCGGGCCAGCTTAACGCATCAGGGAGTAAGCGATGACATCGAAGCTCGAACCCGAGGAACGCAAGGCGCTGCTCAATGCGCTTGAAGATACCGGATGGCGCGCGGCCGATGGGCAGGATGCCCTGATCAAGCGGCTTCTGTTCAAGGATTTCTCCGCCGCGTGGGGCTTCATGAGCCAAGCCGCGCTCTGCGCCGAGAAGATGGATCACCATCCCGACTGGCGCAATGTCTACAACAAGCTCGAAATCACGCTGACGACCCACGATTGCGGCGGCATCAGCGTCCTCGATATCGAACTGGCCGGTGCGCTGGATTCGCTGGCCGAGGGCGTGGCCGAGGTCGACCGCGATATCGGACGCCCGGTGATGCGTCTGACCGAACCGGTCGAAAAAGACGAAGACTAAACGAAAAACGCCCGGCTCCTTGGCCGGGCGTTTTCATGTTCCGGAAAGGGCGCGCGTCAGATTGCCGCGAGAAGCCCCTCGCCCGCCGAGGCTTCGCAGGTGCCGGGGCTATCCTCGACATGCAGCAGCTTGACCACGCCATCCTCGACCAGCATCGCGTAGCGCTTCGAACGGTTGATGAGACCCGCGGGCGGCGCGGTGAAGTCCATCTCGATCGCCTGCGTGAAAGCGGCTTCCGGGTCGGCCAGCATGGTCAGCCCCGCCTCGGTCGCGCCGGTCTCTTCGCCCCAGGATTTCATCACGAAGGGGTCATTGACGGAGATGCAGACTATCTCGTCCACGCCCTTCTCGGCGAATTGGTCCTTGGTGCGGATGAAGCTGGGCACATGGGCGGTGGTGCAGACGCCGGTAAAAGCGCCCGGCACGGCGAAGATCACGATCTTGCGGCCCTTCATCTTGTCGCCAAGGCTCACGGGTTGCGGCCCCTCGTCGCCCATCGCGAGGAAAGTCGCGCCAGGAAGAACGTCGCCGGTCGTTAAGGTCATAGAAAGCTCCGATTTGTTCGCGTTGCACTTGTTCCGCCCGTCGATATAGGGTCAAGCGCGAGCCGGGCCAGTGGAGAAAGTCATGGGTGGAATAGTGATCGTCGGCGCGGGACAGGCCGCAGCCTCGATGGCCGCGAAACTGCGGGCGCTGAAATATGACGGTGCGATCACCGTGATCGGCGCGGAGCCCATTCAACCCTACCAGCGCCCACCCCTGTCGAAAGCCTATCTGCTGGGCGAAATGGAGCTGGAGCGCCTGACGCTGCGCGCCCCGGACTGGTGGCAGGAGAACGACATCACGCTGCGGCTCGGCACCTCCGTCACCGCGATCGATACCGAGGCGCAGACGGTCACCCTGTCGGATGGCGAGACGCTGGACTATGCCGAACTGGCGCTGTGCACCGGGGCCACGCCGCGCCGTCTACCCGCTGCGATCGGCGGCGATCTCGGCAATGTCTTCACCGTGCGAAACCTCGCGGATGTCGACCGGATGCGGCCCCATTTCACCCCTGGCAAACGGCTCGTGGTGGTCGGCGGCGGCTATATCGGGCTGGAAGCAGCGGCAGTCGCCCGCAAGCTCGGCCTCGAGGTCACGCTGGTCGAGGCCGCCCCGCGCATCCTCGGCCGCGTCGCCTGCGAAGAAACTGCAGACGCGATCCGCGCGCTGCATCGCGGGCGCGGCGTCGAAATCCTCGAAGGGGTCGGCCTGACGCGATTGACCGGCGAGGAGGCCGTCATCGGCGCGATCCTCGAGGACGGGCGCGAATTGCCCGCCGATTTCGTGATCGTCGGCATCGGCATCACCCCCGACGAAGAGGTCGCCCGCGAAGCCGGTATCCATTGCGAAAACGGCATCGCCGCCGACGCGCAGGGCCGCACCTCCGCGCCCCATATCTGGGCGGCGGGCGATTGCGCCTCCTTCCCCGGGGCCGCTGAACGTATCCGCCTCGAATCCGTCGGCAACGCAATCGACATGGGCGAGCTGGTCGCCGAGAACATGCTGGGAGCAGGCCGCGCCTATGCCCCAAAACCGTGGTTCTGGTCCGATCAGTTCGACGCGAAGCTGCAGATCGCCGGGCTCAATGCGGGCTACGATCAGGTCGTCAGCCGCCGCGATGACGGCAGCAGCTTCTGGTATTTCCGCGCAGGCCGCCTGATCGCGGTGGACGCGATCAACGATGCGCGCGCCTATATGGTCGGCAAACGCCTGATCGAAGCGGGCAAACCCGTGACGCCCGAAGCTGTCGAGACCACGGCAGAGCTGAAAGCCCTGATGAAATGAGAATTATCGGAGGCGCGAAACGCGGGCTGAAACTGGCGGATGTGGGTGCGGGCGACATGGACGCGCATCTGCGCCCCACGACCGACCGCGTGCGCGAGTCGATCTTCAACCTGTTGATGAATGGCGGGCATGGCAATCCGGTGCCCGAGGCGCGGGTGCTCGATCTCTTCGCAGGCACCGGCGCGCTCGGGCTGGAAGCTCTGTCGCGCGGCGCGGCCCGCGTGGCTTTCGTCGATGACGGCACGGCCGCCCGCGCGCTTCTGCGCCGCAATATCGAGGCGATGCGCGCGATGGGCGTTACAGATGTCTGGCGGCGCGATGCGACCAATATGGGCCCGAATCGCGGCCCCGGCTACGACCTGATCTTCCTCGACCCGCCCTACGGGATGGGGCTGGGCGAACGCGCCCTCGCCTCCTGTCTCGAGAATGGATGGATCGCTCCGGGCGCGATGATCGTTTGGGAAGAGA
This sequence comes from Thioclava sp. F36-6, assembly GCF_002020305.1. Lineage (NCBI taxonomy): Bacteria > Pseudomonadati > Pseudomonadota > Alphaproteobacteria > Rhodobacterales > Paracoccaceae > Thioclava > Thioclava sp. F36-6. The sequence continues at coordinate 64,908 of NZ_MPZX01000004.1, forward strand.
ACACCCCGCCGATCCTGCCCGCCGCCCTCGAACAGCTCGACCAACGCCGCTATGGCGACACGCTCGTAACCCTTGCCCGGATGCCTGAATGACAAACCACCCGAGGATCCCCCATGCCGTCCTGTTCGATTGCGACGGCGTGCTCGTCGACAGCGAGCCCGCGACCTTCGACCTGATTCAGGAAGAATTCGCCCGCTACGGCGTGCATAAGACGATCTCCGAACTGGAAGAGGCCTTCATCGGCTCCACCATCGAGAATGTCTATCAATGGGGCCGCGCGCACGGGGCCGATCTGCCCGAGGGCTGGGTCGACAGCTATTACGAAGGGCTCTACGCCCGGCTGCGCGAGGGGACCGAGTTGATGCCCGGCATCCCGCGCCTTCTCGCCCGGCTCGATGCGGAGGGAATTCCCTTTGCGGTCGGCTCGAACGGACGGCAGGCGAAGATGGAGGCGACGCTCGGGCAGCACCCGGATATCCGCACGCGGCTCGAAGGACTTCTGTTCTCGGGGCAGGACATGGGACTGCCCAAGCCGAAGCCCGATCTCTACATCCATGCCGCGCGCCATCTGGGCGCTGACCCGAAGGCTTGCGTGGTGATCGAAGATAGCGCCACAGGCGCGCGCGCGGCGAAAAACGCTGGCATGCGCTGCCTCGGCTATTCGCCGAAAGGCGATAACCCGCGGCTCGCGGCGGAAGGGGCGGAACTGTTCACCGACATGGCCCAAGTGCCGCGACTCATCGGCCTCGATCCCTGAACTTCGGCTTGGCGGAAATATCCCGGGGTGAGCCGGGGCCAGCGGCCTTCCAGTGGAAGGACGCCCCGGCGAACGCCCGAAGCGCAAGCGCAGGGCTGGCGCAGCCAGCGGGGGCGGAGCCCCACTAACGACTGAATCTTAGCGCCAGGTCGGGTGGAAGCGTCCCGCCGGCGAGGTGGTGAAGATCTCGCAACCATCGGCGGTCACGCCCACCGAATGCTCGAACTGCGCCGACAACGACTTGTCCCGCGTCACGGCGGTCCAATCGTCGGCCAGAACCTTGGTCTCGGGGCGGCCCAGATTCACCATCGGCTCGATCGTGAAGATCATGCCCTCTTCCAGCATCGCGCCGGATCCTGCGCGCCCGTAATGCAGCACGTTCGGCGGCGCGTGGAACACCTTGCCCACGCCGTGGCCGCAGAAATCGCGCACGACCGACATGCGGTTGCTCTCGACGAATTTCTGGATCGCGTGGCCGATATCGCCAAAGGTGTTGCCGGGCTTCACCTGCTCGATGCCGACCATGAGCGAGTCATGGGTGACCTGGATCAGGCGCTCGGCCTTGCGGCTCAGATTGCCCGCGACATACATCCGCGAGCTGTCTCCGAACCAGCCGTCGAGGATCACGGTCACGTCGATATTGATGATATCGCCGTCCTTCAGCTTCTTGTCGCCCGGGATGCCGTGGCAGACGACATGGTTCACCGAGATGCAGCTCGCGTGCTGATAGCCGCGATACCCGATGGTCGCCGAGGTGGCGCCCAGCTCGCCCACGCGGCGTTCGATGAAGGCGTCGAGTGCTGCGGTCGTGACCCCCGGCTCCACCAGATCGGCGACCTCGTCGAGAATTTGCGCCGTCACCTGCGAGGAGGCGCGCATTCCCGCAAAATCGCTCTGATCGTAGATCCGGATTCCGTCCTTCGTGGTGCGGCCCTGAGTATCGTCCAACGGTCTGCTCCTTAAGGGTTTCGGCCTTTAGATAGTCACAAAAGCGGGGCTTGGCCAGTGCCCGGGCTTTTCGCGCCCCGTTCCGCGCCCTATACCAAGTCGAAAGGAGCCTCACAGATGCCAAATCCCACCGCAGCGATCCTGATCATCGGCGATGAAATCCTCTCGGGGCGCACCCGCGAGGGAAACGCGCATTATCTGGCCGGACAGCTGGTCGAGCGCGGAATCACCTGCCGCGAAATCCGCGTGGTGCCGGACGATAACGAAGTGATCGTGGCCGCGGTGCGAGAGCTCTCGGCAGCCCATGATCACCTTTTTACGAGCGGCGGAATCGGCCCGACCCATGACGACATCACCGCCGATGCGGTGGCCGAGGCGATGGGCGCCAAGCTCGACGTGCGCGAGGATGCCAAGGCGATCCTCGCCGCGCATTACGCAGCCCGGGATACGGAATTCACCTCCGCGCGGCTGCGCATGGCGCGGATCCCCGACGGCGCGGAGCTGATCGAGAACCCGGTCTCTGCCGCGCCGGGCTTCTCGCTGGGCAATGTCCATGTGATGGCTGGCGTGCCGAACATCTTTCAGGCGATGGTCGAGGGGCTGCTGCCGAAACTCACCGGCGGCGCGCCGATGCTCTCGCGCAGCCTGCAGGTCCTGCGCGCGGAATCCTCGGTGGCCGACGATCTGCGCGCGCTGGCGGGTCGCTATCCCGACCTCTCGATCGGCTCCTACCCCTTCGTGCAGGAGGGCCGCTACGGCACCAATCTCGTGCTGCGCGGCACCGATCCCGTTCAGGTCGAGGCGGGCTTCGCCGAGCTGAAGACCGCCTTCCCGGAGGGCACATGATCGACGCCTATGCGATCATCGACGCGACTTGGCCCGCAGCCGAATATCGCCGCGCGGGCGGATTTCTGATCCGCGACGGGCAAGGCGGCGGATCGCGCGTCAGCTGCGCGACGCTGGAAGTGCCGCTCGAACAGGCCGACATTCCGGCCGCCGAAGCCGCGCATCGCGCCTTGGGTCAGCGCCCGCGCTTCATGATCCGCGCGGGCGACGAGGCCTTGGACGCGGTCCTGGAGGCGCGCGGCTACGAATCCTATGACCCGGTGCGGATCTGGTCGGCTCCGATCGCCGCGATACAGGGCGAGGTGCCGCCCGTGACCGCTTTCGCCCATTGGCCGCCGCTGCAGATCGCCCGCGACCTGTGGACCGAGCTCGATGTCGGCCCCGAGCGTCAGGCGATCATGGATCGCGCCGAAGTGCCGAAAACCTGCGTGCTGGGCCGCAAGGACGACCGGGCTGCAGGCGTTGCCTATATCGCTGTCTATGAAGGGGCTGCGATGCTCCATGCGCTCGCGGTCGCGCCGCAATATCGCCGGATGAACCTCGCGCGCGAGATGATCCATGAGGGCGCACGCTGGGCCGCCGAGGCCGGGGCCGAGCGGTTCGAGATGATCACGACATTTGAAAACGATGCCTCGAACGGGCTTGCCAAGAGCTTCGGCATGGAAGTGCGCGCGCAGTATCACTATCGCCGCGCGCCGGAGGCCGCATGACCGGCCGGGCGTCCCTCCTGTTGGCAGGTCTTCTCGCCGCTACCCTGTCCCACGCGGCACAGGCGGCGTCGGATCTGACACTGCCCGCAGGCGCCACGCAATCGGCGCAGGAAACGAGCCCCGCCACCAGCTACCAGTTGGCAGTCGGGCCGTGGCAGGATGGTCAGCTCGAGACGCGCGATTTGGAAGGCGCGCGCTCCGACACCGCCTATCAGCTGCGCGCCAATCAGAACACGACACTGCAAATCCTCGCCCCGCTGCGCGATCAGCTCGAACAGGCGGGCTACGACATCCTCTATGAATGCGACACGCAGGCCTGCGGCGGGTTCGATTTCCGCTACGCGCTCGACCTGCTGTCAGAGCCCGCGATGCATGTCGATCTGGGCGACTTCCGCTATATCGCGGCGCGCAATGGGTCGGATTACTTCGGAATTACCGTGTCGCGCTCGTCCGAGTCGGGCTTCATTCAGGTAACTGAGATGCGGGTGCAGGACGTCACGCCTGCTCAGCCCGACGATCCGCTCGCCCCGCCGCAAACCGCGCCGATTCTGCCGCGCGCCGATGCGCCCGCCGTCGCCCCCTCCGCGCTTGCGCAAACGCTTGAGGCGCAGGGCTCGGTCGCGCTCGACGATCTCGACTTCCCCTCCGGCGCCTCTGCGCTTGGCTCGGGCGATTTCGCCTCGCTGCAGGCACTGGCCGAGTTTCTCAAGGCCAATCCCGATTTTCAGGTGATGCTGGTGGGCCATACCGATGCGGTGGGCTCGCTTGCGGCCAATATCGCGCTGTCGAAGAAACGCGCGCAATCGGCACGGCAGAAGCTGATCGGCGATTACGGGGTGGCGGCGTCGCAAGTCAGCGCCGAGGGGGCGGGTTTCCTCGCCCCGCGCGCAAGCAACCTGACCAAAGAGGGACGCGAGAAAAACAGACGGGTCGAAGCGGTTCTCACCTCGACCCGGAGTTAGCGCCAGCTGGCGGAATGGCCCGGCGCGGGAGGGAGTTCGCTCTCACCAGTTGTCGGGGCCCTTCTCGGCGAAGGTCTTGGCGAGGAAATCTATGAAGGCGCGCACTTTCGGCTGAGTGAAACGGCCCGGCGGATAGATCGCGTAGATGCCCAGCGTCTCCATCGGCAGATCGGGCATCGCCTCTTCCACCAGTCCTTCGCGCATCGCATCGGCGTAAAGGAACGAGGGCAGATACGCGATCCCCAGACCGGCCGTCGCAGCATGCAGCAGCGACTGGCCGTCATTGACCGTCAGCCAGCCCGCCGAGCGAACCTGACGCCGCTCGCCCGAAGGCGCGGTCAGCTTCCAGACATTGCCCGCCGACTGGTTGGAGTAATGCAGCAGCTTGTGGTCGTTGAGATCGTCGATCCGCTCGGGGCGGCCGAATTTCTTGAAGTAATCCGGCGAGGCAATCATCCGGCGCGAAGTCTCGGTCAGCTTGCGCGCGCGCAGGCTCGAATCCTCCAGCTCGCCGACGCGGATCGCCATGTCGAACCCTTCGGAGATGAGTTCGACGTAGCGGTTGTTCAGCACCATATTCACGGTGATTTCGGGAAATTCCTGCAGGAATTCGCCCAGAACGGGCGAGAGAAGATTCACACCGAAATCGGTGGCGACCGAGATGCGCAGCAGCCCCGAGGGCGCCGTCTGCATCGACGTGACCAGCGCATCGGCCTCGCCCGCATCATTGAGAACACGACGCGCGCGATCGTAATAGGCCAGCCCGATTTCCGTCGGCGAAACGCGACGGGTGGTGCGATTCAGAAGACGTGCGCCGAGGCGCGCCTCCAACGCCGAGACGTGTTTCGACACAGCCGATTTGGAGATGCCCATCTTCTTGGCCGCATCGGTGAAGCCCCCTTGGTCCACAACGGTGGCAAAGGCTTCCATTTCAGTCAGGCGATCCATCCCAAACACCCTTCGGCTTGTAATTTCTGTTTCTTATTTCCCGCTTATCGGCACGAAATCGGGCGCAATTTAGACTTCGCGGCGACAATACGAGGGTAACAATCGGAGAGAATCCCGCAGGTTGGTGATCCCTGCGAAACGGTGGCGCTTTCGCTCTGACGCCGCGTTTGACGTGACAAGCTTGGCCTCGCGCCGCAGAGTGCGGGCCAAATCAGGGAGGGTTACATGAGCCAATATCCGCATATCTTCACGCCGCTCGATCTGGGCCATGTGACGCTGCCGAACCGCGTGCTGATGGGCTCGATGCACACCAATCTCGAAGAGCGCGGCGACTGGAATGCGGTGGCCGAGTTCTATGCCGAGCGCGCGCGCGGCGGTGTCGCGCTGATGGTGACCGGCGGCATGGCCCCCAATAATGAAGGCGGCGTGTTCCCCGGCGCGGCGGGCCTGTTCACCCCCGAGGACATCGCGCATCACAAGATCATCACCGACCGCGTCCACGAAGCGGGCGGTCGGATCGCGATGCAAATCCTGCACGCCGGGCGCTACGCCTATGGCCCCGATTGCGTGGCCCCCTCGGCCATCAAATCCCCGATCTCCCCCTTCCTGCCGAAAGAGCTCGACGAAGCCGGGATCGAGAAGCAGATCGCCGACATTGCCACCGCCGCCGCGCGCGCCCGCGAGGCGGGGTATGACGGCGTCGAGGTGATGGGCTCCGAGGGCTATTTCCTCAACCAGTTCCTCGTGCGCCACACCAACAAGCGCGAAGACGCCTGGGGCGGCTCGTTCGAGAACCGGATGCGCCTGCCCGTCGAAGTGGTCAAGCGCGTGCGCGAAGCGGTCGGCCCCGATTTCATCGTGATTTTCCGCATCTCGCTGATCGACCTGATCCCCGACGGCTCGACCTGGGACGAGGTCGTCACGCTCGCCAAGGCCGTCGAGGCGGCGGGCGCCACGATGCTCAACACCGGCATCGGCTGGCACGAGGCGCGGGTGCCGACCATCGTGACGTCGGTGCCGCGCGCGGCCTTCACTTGGCTCACCGGACGGCTCAAGCCCGAGGTCTCGATCCCGGTCATCACGTCCAATCGGATCAACGCGCCTGAAGTCGCCGAAGAGGTGCTGGGCGAAGGCTGCGCCGACATGGTTTCGATGGCGCGTCCCTTCCTCGCCGATGCGGATTTCGTGGTGAAGGCGAAAGAGGGCCGCGCCGCCGAGATCGCGCCCTGCATCGCCTGCAACCAGGCCTGTCTGGATCATACCTTCCAAGGCAAGGTCTCGAGCTGTCTCGTGAATCCGCGCGCCGCCCATGAGACCGAGATCGTCATCACCAAGACCGACGCGCCGAAATCCATCGCCGTCGTCGGCGCGGGCCCGGCGGGCCTGTCTGCCGCGATCACCGCGGCCGAGCGCGGCCACGCGGTGACCCTGTTCGATCGAGCCTCGGAACTCGGCGGGCAGCTGACCATGGCACGCGCGATCCCCGGCAAAGAGGAATTCCACGGGCTCACCGACTGGTTCAAGACCATGGTCGAAAAGACCGGCGTGACGGTGAAGCTGGAAACCGACGCCACGCCCGAATTGCTCGCCCCCTTCGACGAGATCATCATCGCGACCGGCGTGCAGCCGCGCGACCCGGAAATCCCGACCGAGGGCGGGCAGGTCGTGAGTTACATCGACATCCTGAAGGGCCGCGTCACCGCCGGCAAACGTGTCGCGGTGATCGGCGCGGGCGGCATCGGTTTCGATGTGGCCGAATTCCTGACGGTGACCGAAAGCCCGACGCTGGATCTGGAAGACTGGAAGCGCGAATGGGGCGTCGGCGATCCGGCGCAGACGCCGGGCGGGTTGACCAAGCCCGAGCCCGAAGCCCCTGCCCGCGAAGTGACGCTGTTGCAGCGCAAGAAGGAAAAACTCGGCCGCCGCCTCGGCAAGACCACGGGCTGGGTTCACCGCGCGGCGCTGCATATGAAGGACGTGAAAATGATCGGCGGCGTGAATTACGAGAAGATCACTGCCGAGGGGCTGCATGTCACGTTCGGAGAGGCGCGCGAGAACCCGACGCTGATCGAGGCCGATACGGTCGTGCTCTGCGCGGGCCAACTCTCGGACCGCTCGCTGGCCGATGCGCTGATCGCGGCGGGCCGCACCCCGCATGTGATCGGCGGCGCGGATGTGGCAGCGGAACTCGACGCGAAACGCGCCATCGATCAGGGCACCCGGCTCGCCGCAGCGCTCTGATCACCTCTTCGGCTTGGAAGAAATATCCCGGGGGGCTCGCATCGCGAGCGGGGGCAGCGCCCCCTCATCTTCCTCAGCTGGATCGCCACGCCCCGCCATCTGCGCCGAAGCGCATCGCCAGATCGGCGACCAGTGCCATATCGACCGTATCCAGCGGCCCCTCATGGCGCGGACGGAAGCGCAGGCGGAAAGCGGGCAGGATCGTCGCGAGCGGCGCTTCCGGGTAGCCGAGGCTGGAGGCCAGCGCGAGGAAACTCTCGGGATCGACCGCAGGCGCAGCAGTGCCGCGTTCAGGCCAGATCGCCAGGCCCTGCCGCGCGAGGCGCTGCCAATCGAAACGCGGCCCGGGATCGATCTTGCGCTCGGGCGCGAAATCCGAGTGGCCGATGACGTTTTCCGGCGCGATTGCCCAGCGGCGCATGATCTGCGGCAGAAGCGCCTCGAGCGACGCCATCAGCGGCTCTGGGAACGGGCGATCGCCTTCATTGTCCAACTCGATCCCGATGGAGCGCGAATTCACATCGCCCAGCCCCTGCCAGCTTCCCAAGCCCGCGTGCCAGGCGCGCATCTCCTCAGGCACGAGCTGCTCGACCGAGCCATCGCGACCGATCAGCCAATGCGCGGAGACCTCCGCCTCGGGCAGGCACAGGCGCGTGCGCGCGGCCTCGCAGGACCACATCGCGGTGTAGTGGATGACGATAAGTTCCGGCACCGCCCCATCGCGGCGCGGGCCGTAATTGGGCGAGGGCCAGTCGGCGCTCACTGACGCGCTTGCTGGAACGGCGTCGGATCCCAACCGCAGGCGAAACCGTCGCCATCGGGATCGAGGTTCAGCCGGTCTTTCTGCGGGCCGCCTGCCGAGAGGAAGGCGCGCTGCGCCTGATCGGCGGACGTGTATTTTGCGCAAGCCTTGCTCGCGGAGGTCAACTTGATGCCCGACCGCTTGTAGACGGAATCACCCGGCCGGTTCGATACGGAGAGCGCATAGGCGGCGAGGTTCGGCCCCGAGCTGTCCTGATTGCTGATCGTGTTCTGCGCGACGGGCGCGGTGGCGAGGCTGCTCGACGCGGTGGTGTCGAAACCCGGCGAGCTGGCCGTGGTGCTTGACCCGGCGGTGCTGTTCGACGCGTCGGTCTGCTGCAGTGCTGCCATCGCATCGGCCCCGATCGCAGCGCCGCTATTGTCGCCGCCATTCGAGCTGGAGGCCGAGGTCGACGGGTCGTTGCCGATGGTGCCGCCCGCGTCGATGGTCGGTGCGGAGAGCGCATTGGTCGTGCCGGGCGTCGCCGTGCCGGTCGCATTCAGCGGCGCGCCGGGCGCGTCGGGATTCGTCGTGCCGTTGTCGGTCGGCAGGACGCTCTGCGCCGAAGGCGGCACGATGGGCTGGCCGCGCAGTTCGGCCTCGCGACGGGCTTCGGGGCCACTGTCGGGAATCGAAGAGATACAGCCCGAGAGGGCCAGAACGCCGCCGAGGATCGCGAGTGCCTGTTTCATGTTACCACCATTTCTCCGGTTTGGCCGAGAAGCCTGCGGCCTGTTCGAGGACATGGGCGTGATTCAGCAGATCGCCCTCTTCCCAGGGCCGCCCGATGAGTTGCAGCCCCAGCGGAAGCCCTTTGCTGTCCAGTCCGCACGGCACCGAAACGCCGGGAAGACCCGCAAGGTTCACCGTCACGGTGAACACATCCTGCATATACATCTCGACCGGATCGGCGCCGTCCATCTCGCCCAGACCGAAAGCGGCCGACGGGGTGGCGGGCGTCAGGATCGAGTCGATGCCCTGCGCGAAAACTTCTTCGAAGTCGCGCTTGATCAACGCGCGGACCTTGCGGGCGCGGTTGTAATAGGCGTCGTAGAAGCCTGCCGACAGCACATAGGTGCCGATCATCACGCGACGCTGGACCTCGGGGCCGAAGCCTTCGGCGCGGGTCTTCTCGTACATGTCGACGATGCCCTCGCCCGCCGCGAGCTTGGCGCGGTGGCCGTAGCGCACGCCATCATAGCGCGCGAGGTTCGACGAGGCTTCCGCCGGGGCCACGACGTAATAAGCGGGCAGTGCGTATTTCGTATGCGGCAGCGAGATATCGACGATCTCGGCTCCCGCATCTTTCATCATCGCGATGCCGTCATCCCAGAGCTTCTGGATCTCGGCGGGCATGCCTTCGATGCGGTATTCCTTCGGGATACCGATTTTCTTGCCGCGAATGTCGCCGGTCAGCGCCGCCTCGAAATCCGGGACCGGAATATCGGCGGAGGTCGAATCCTTCGGATCGTGCGAGCACATCGTGCCCAGCATGATCGCCGCGTCGCGCACCGATTTGGTCATCGGGCCCGCCTGATCGAGCGAGGAGGCAAAGGCCACCACACCCCAGCGCGAGACCCGGCCATAGGTCGGCTTGATGCCGACGATGCCGGTGAAGGCGGCGGGCTGGCGGATCGAGCCGCCGGTATCGGTGCCGGTCGCGGCAAGGCACAGATCGGCAGCCACGGCGGCAGCGGATCCGCCCGAGGAGCCGCCCGGGGTCAGTTGCCGGTCGTCGATCTTCCACGGGTTCACGGCGGGACCGTAGCAAGCGGTCTCGTTCGACGAGCCCATCGCGAATTCATCCATCGACAGCTTGCCGAGCATCACCGCGCCCGCATCCCACAGGTTCTGCGTGACGGTGGATTCGTATTCCGGCTTGAACCCGTCGAGGATGTTCGACGCGGCCTGCGTCGCTACGCCCTTGGTCGCGAAAAGATCCTTGATGCCCAGCGGGATACCGCACATCGCGGGCGCGTCGCCCGACTTGATGCGGGCATCGGCGGCCTTGGCCTGCTCCCGCGCGATCTCGGGGGTCTTGTGCACGTAAGCATTCAGCGCGCCTGCGCCCTCGATCTCGTTCAGGCAGGACTCGGTCAGTTCGACCGCGGTCACATCGCCCTTTTTCAACGCGTCGCGCGCGTCGGCAATCGTCAGTTTGTTCAGGCTCATTCGACCACCTTCGGCACGGCAAAGAAGCCCTCACGGGCATCGGGGGCGTTCTTGAGGATTTTCTCGGGATAACCGCCATCGGTCACCTCGTCGACGCGGCGCTTGAGGCGCATCGGCGTCACTGAGGTCATCGGCTCGACGCCCTCGACGTCGACCTCGTTGAGCTGCTCCATGAAGGTCAGGATGCTGGAAAGCTCCTGCGCGAGCTCGGGCAGATGGTCTTCGGGCACCCGGATCCGGGCCAGATGCGCCACTTTGCGGGCGGTGTCGATATCAATGGACATGTGCTTCTCCGCTTGTCTTGGAAGGCGGTTTAGCCCGAGCCACTGGGGCTTTCAAGCGCCGCGCCCCGCATCAGCGGGCCCCTGCCCTGTCACACGCGAATTTGCGCGCTAATCTTGGAACCTGCACAGTGCTGATACGTCACCCTGTCACAATCGAAGTGCCTAACGGAGGAAACCCATATGAAAGTCATTTGGCTCGGCCATTCCGGCTTCCGCATCGAAACCGGCGATGCGGTGATCCTGCTCGACCCGTTCCTGACCGGCTCGCCGGTCTTTCCGGACGATAAGCGCAGCGAAGCGATCGAAGGCGCGACGCATCTTCTGCTGACCCATGGCCATGGCGATCACGCCTCCGATGCGGTGCCGATCGCGAAGGAACTGGGCATTCCGATCTACTGCATTCACGAATTGTCGATCATCCTTGGCGCCGAGGGGGTCGAAACCGTCGGCTTCGGCAAAGGCGGCACGGTCGATTTGGGCGGCGCGAAGGTTACGATGGTCAACGCGACCCATTCGGCCTCGATCGACTACAAGGGCGGCGACCCGGTCTATGCAGGCCAGCCCGCGGGCTTCATGATCGCGGTCGAAGGCCACACGGTCTATGTCAGCGGCGACACCGATATCATGGCCGACATGGATTGGATGGGCGAGCTGCATAATCCCGATATCGGCATCCTCGCAGCGGGCGGCCATTTCACGATGGACATGAAGCGCGCGGCCTGGGCGTCGAAGAAGTATTTCAACTTCAAGACCGTCATCCCCTGCCACTACAAGACCTTCGATGCGCTGGAGCAATCGGCCCAGCCGCTCATCGACGGCTTGCCGGGGGTGGATGTCATCGAACCCGAGATACTCAAAGCGATCGAGCTCTAAGCTGAAGCGCGCCGGGTCGCGGGCGGCATTGCTTGCAGCTTGCAGCCCGGCGCGCTAGCTTCTCGCCCGGATCGGGAGGCCGAATAGATGTCAGACTTATTGTCCTTCAAGGAGATGTGCGAGCGGTTCGACGTGACCCCGCGCACGCTGCGCTATTACGAGTATATCGAGCTTCTCAATCCCCAGAAGGAAGGGCGTTCGCGCTATTACGGTCCGCGCGAGGTCGCGCGGATGACGTTGATCCTGCGCGGTCGCCGATTTGGCTTCTCGCTCGAGGAACTGCGCCAGTGGCTGATGATCTACGATCAGCAAGGCACGGAAGAGCAGAACCGCGTCTGGGTCGAACTTGCCGATCGGCAGCTTGACGTATTGACGCAGCAGCGTGAAGAATTGGACGCGGCTATCGACGACCTCCGACAATTGCGTGATCAGGTTCGGGACACACTTGATTCTTGACCCTGAAATGCATTCCTTAACGTCAGCGAGGTCGTGAGAGCGCCTTGTGAGCTTGACGATTATGGCGAGTTTCGAGGAAAGAAACTTGCTTTACCGTACGGTAAAAATTCCCTGACATTACGTCATTGGATTCGTGACGCCACGTTACGGTGACGCGAACGTAAAGAAGTCTTGTAATGTGGCCGCAGGCAGACGATTTGCCGCGTCGCATTACGCAAAGGAAACGCGAGGCAGAGAGTATGACCGACACAGTAATGACGATCCGCGAGATGTGCGACGCCTTCGAGGTGACCCCGCGCACCCTGCGGTTCTACGAAAGCAAGGAGTTGCTGTTTCCCATTCGCGAGGGACAGAAGCGGCTGTTTACGCGACGCGATCGCGCCCGGCTGAAACTGATCCTGCGCGGCAAACGTTTCGGGTTTTCGCTGGAGGATATCCGCCAGCTGCTGGACCTCTACGAGATGGGCGACAAGCAGAAGACGCAGCTGAACGAGACGATCAAGCTCGCACAGCAACGTCTGGAGGAAATGACGCGCCAACGCGAGGAACTGGGTCAGGCGATCGACGAACTGGCCGGTCAGATCGAGTGGGCGGAGAAGGAACTGGAGAAGGCGCGCCACGACGACGCGGCCTGATCCGCGAAGACGACTAAAGGGAGCGAACCATGTCGAGCTTTATCGCCAACACCAAGGACATGCAGTTTGTGCTGCATGAGCTGCTCAAAGTCTCGAATTCGGATGTGCCGGGTTACGAGGAAATGGACCGCGACTTCACCGAGGCCGTTCTGGATGCGGCCGGGAAGGTCTCGTCCGAGGTGCTGGCCCCGCTGAACGAGGTGGGCGACAAGGAAGGCTGCGTGCTCGAAAACGGCGTGGTCCGCACGCCGAAAGGGTTCGACAAGGCGTTCGAGGCGATGAAAGAGGGCGGCTGGACCGCGCTCGATTGCGATCCCGAGTTCGGCGGTCAGGGCATGCCCTACCTGCTCAACTGCGCGGTGGGCGAGATGTTCGTCTCGGCCAACATGGCCTTCAACATGTATCAGGGCCTGACCCACGGCGCCTATTCGGCGATCCACACGCACGGCACGGACGAGCAGAAGCAGACCTATCTGCCGAAGATGGTCACCTGCGACTGGACCGGCACGATGAACCTGACGGAGCCCCATTGCGGCACCGATCTGGGTCTCATGCGCACCAAGGCCGAGCCGCAGGACGATGGCTCCTACGCGATCACCGGCACGAAGATCTTCATCTCGGCGGGCGATCACGACCTGTCGGATAACGTGATTCACCTCGTGCTGGCGAAAGCGCCGGGCGGTGGCGAAGGCACCAAGGGCGTGTCGCTCTTCATCGTGCCGAAATTCCTCGTCAACGAGGACGGCTCGCTGGGCGAGCGCAACTCGCTCTCGGTCGGCAAGCTCGAAGAGAAGATGGGCATCCACGGCAACGCGACCTGCGTCATGAACTATGACGGCGCGAAGGGCTGGCTGCTGGGCGATCTCCACAAGGGGATGCGCGCGATGTTCACGATGATGAACGAAGCGCGTCTCGGCGTGGGCCTGCAAGGCTATGCCGTGGCCGAAGCCGCCTATCAGGAAGCCGTGGCTTACGCCAAGGACCGCACGCAGGGTCGCGACGTGACCGGCGTGAAAGCGCCCGAGAAAGCCGCCGATCCGATCATCGTGCACCCGGACGTGCGCCGGATGCTGATGGATCAGAAGAGCTTCGTCGAGGGCGCGCGCGCCTTCACCTTCTGGGGCGCGCATCTGATCGACCGCTCCCATGCGCTCAACGACGCCGAGGCCGAAGGTCTGATCTCGCTGATGACCCCGGTCATCAAGGGCTTCCTGACCGACAAGGGCTTCGAGACCGCCGTCTCCGCGCAGCAGGTCTTCGGTGGCCACGGCTATACCGAGGACTGGCCGATGTCGCAGCATGTGCGCGACGCGCGCATCGCGATGATCTACGAAGGCGCGAACGGCATTCAGGCGCTCGACCTGGTGGGCCGCAAGCTCGCTCAGGACGGCGGCAAGCACGTCATGGCCTTCTTCGAGATGGTCAAAGCCGAGTGCAAATCGCATGACGATGACGAGCGGATGAAGCCCTTCACCGACGCGCTGAAAAATGCCTCCAAGCAGCTTCAGACGGCGGGCATGTTCTTCATGCAAAACGGCATGAAGAACCCGAACGCGGCGCTCTCGGGCAGCTATGACTTCATGCATCTGATGGGACATGTCTGCCTCGGCCTGATGTGGACGCGGATGGCGAAAGCCGCCTTCACCGCGCTCGACAACGGCGCCTCGGACACCGCGTTCTACGAAGGCAAGATCGCGACGGGTCGCTACTACATGGCGCGTCAGCTTCCGGCCTGCGCGATGCACCTCGCACGGATCGAGACCGGCGCGGACCCGGTCATGGCGCTCGCCGACGACCAGTTCTAAGGCGACCGGATCCAACGAAAAAATGAACGGCGGGCCTCGGCCCGCCGTTTCAATTTTCAATCACCGCCATGTCAGGCGAAGTGTAGCGCCGGACGATTGTTTTGCGGCCGTGCGGGTCTACCCTCGGAATCTCCAACCAGAGACGATTCCCACCGAGTCCCGCCGCCATGTATCTCGACAATGCAGAAACCAACCGCCGTTACGACGCCGCTCTCGCAGAGCTGCGTGCGCGGGGCGTGTTCCGCTCGACCCGGCCGCCAATGGGTGCGCGGGTGCTGCATTGGCTGGGCTTCGAGCCGCGTCCGATTCCCTATCTCGACTGGAAGCAGAACCTGCTGATCTTCGCAGCCGGCTTCGCGGTCGCGCAGCTTCTGGTGGACCACCTGCTGAGCGCGACCGAGGGCATGTCCTTCGCGCCGCATCTGGTGACGCTGGTGATCTCGGCACTCGCGTTTGGCGCGCTGATGGCGCTGTGGCAGATCCACCGCAAGAACAAGCTCGGGCTGAGCGATTGGGACGACCTCTAGGGGCGATTCCCATGCACGACCCCAAGGCACCGGCGGTCTGGCCAGCGCGCAGGTTTCTTCCTAAGCTGCGCGCAACCTGACGCGCCTTTCCGCGCTACATTGCCCCGGAGCCTGAATGCCCAAACGCCTGCGCCTGACCCGTCGCTTTCCCGTCGCCATGACCAACGACGCCTATCGCAGACTCAATCGCTTCGCGCAGGAGGCGGAGATCACGCCCGACGAGGCGCTGACCTTCCTGTTCGAGCATTTCAACTCCGTCACCCACGAGGAAAATCTCAACCACCGCCTGCGGCTGTTCAAGGCCGAGCTTGGCGAGCGCAAAGCCTGATTTCGAAAGGACATCAATGACCCGCCTGTCTCTCGCTTTCGCTGTCGCGTCCCTTGCCCTCTCGGCCCTGCCTGCGCTCGCGTTCGATGCCGCCGACCGCAACGCGGTCACGCAGGAAGTCGCGGGTTTCACCAAGGCAGTGGATGCGAAGGATTACTCGGTCTTCTTCGACACGGTGCCGCCGAAGATGATGCAGGCAATTGCGGATCAGACGGGCGTGCCGAAAGAGCAGCTCGAAGACATCATGCGCAAGCAGATCAACGACGCAATGGCCTCGGTGACGATCGACGATTTCGAGATGAACATCGCCGCGATGAAGACCGGAGAGACGTCTTCGGGTCGGGCCTATGCGCAGATCCCGACCTCGACGGTGATGGAGGTGCCCGATATGGGCAAGGTGCGCTCGACCAACACCACGCTGGCGCTGCAAGACGGCGAGGAATGGTATCTCGTGCGGATCGACAGCCCGGCGCAGATCGCGGTTCTGCGCAAGGTCTATCCCGATTTCGAAGGCATCGAGTTCCCCAAAGGCACGATGGAAGCGGTGCGCTAACCGCACCGCTTCCATCGCTTTTTCCGCGCTTTCCGTTCACGTCCGTTCACCTCTCGCGACGGAACGCCGTCCTCTCCCTCGCGTTGGACGCGACGTCGTGCTGGAATGACGTTGCGGCGAAATGCTCATGAGGGGCTTACGTTCGCGTCACTTAGGGGTCAGATTGGCCCCGTGATCAGGGAGGACCGCAGCGAATGGCGGCACAACTTTATTGCTTTGGTGAGTCTGGCAACGCCTACAAGGCGGCGCTGACGATGGAACTGGCGGGCTACGACTGGGAGCCTGTCTATGTCGATTTCTTCAACGGCGAGGCGCGCAGCGCCGAGTATCAGTCGCTGAACGAAATGGCCGAAGCACCCGTCTTCAAAGAGGGCGACCTGACGCTGTCGCAATCCTGCGTCATCCAGCTTCACATCGCGGAGCAGACCGGCAAATTCCTCGCCGAGGATCGCAACGAGATGCTGCGCTGGATGTTCTGGGACGCGCAAAAGGGCTCGGGCCAGCAAGGCGGCCTGCGTTTCCTGATGAACTTCCTGCCCGAAGAGAAGCGTCCGCAAGAGGCGATCGGCTGGCTCAAGGGCCGCGTGCTGACCGCGATCAAGACGCTCGAGCGGCATATGGACGGCCGCGACTGGGTCGTCGGCGACCAGCCCAGCTTGGCCGATTTCGCCTGCTGCGGCTACCTCTACTACCCCGAGCCCTTCGGGTTCGACCGCAAGGAATTCCCCAATATCGACCGTTGGCTGGATGGCATCGCTGCCCTGCCCGGTTGGAAACACCCCTATGATTTGATGCCCGGCAATCCTTCCGACCGGGCGTGAGGAGGAACCATGACGGAAGCCTATATCTATGACGCAGCCCGCACCCCGCGGGGCAAGGGCCGCAAGGACGGCTCGTTGCACGAGGTCAGCTCGGTCGCGCTGTCGGCGCGGCTGCTGAACGCGGTGGCGGAGCGTAACAACCTCGAAGGTCACGCGGTCGAGGACGTGATCTGGGGCAACGCGACTCAGGTGATGGAGCAGGGCGGCTGCCTTGCGCGCTCGGCGGTGCTTCTGTCGGATCTCGACGAGCGCATCCCCGGCCTGTCGATCAACCGCTTCTGCGCATCCGGCATGGAAGCGGTAAACCTCGCCGCCAACCAAGTGCGCGGCGGCGCTGGCATGGGCTACATCGCAGGCGGCGTCGAAATGATGGGCCGCGTCGCGATGGGCTCGGACGGCGCAGCCATCGCCGTGGACCCGTCGCTCGCGATGAAGACCTATTTCGTCCCGCAAGGCATCTCGGCCGATATCATCGCGACCGAATACGGCTTTAGCCGCGAAGACGTCGACGCGCTCGGCGTGGAATCGCAGCGCCGTGCGGCCGAGGCGATCAAGGACAACCGGTTCGCGAAATCGATCGTGCCGGTGAAGGACCAGAACGGTCTGACCATCCTCGACCACGACGAATTCCCGCGGGCGGGCACCACGATGGAAAGCCTCGGCGGCCTCAAGCCCTCCTTCAAGGAGATGGGCGAAGTGATGCCGGGCTTCGACAAGGTCGCGATGCTGAAATACCCGCATCTCGATCACATCAACCACGTCCACCACGCGGGCAACTCCTCGGGTATCGTGGACGGTGCCGCCGCCGTGCTGATCGGCAACAAGGAGTTCGGTGAGGCGCATGGCCTCAAGCCCCGCGCGCGCATCCGTGCCACCGCGAAGATCGGCACCGATCCGACGATCATGCTGACCGGCCCGGTTCCGGTGACCGAGAAGATCCTCGCGGATTCGGGCATGTCGATCTCCGACATCGACCTGTTCGAAGTGAACGAGGCCTTTGCCGCGGTCGTGCTGCGCTTCATGCAGGCCTTCCAGGTCGATGCCGACAAGGTCAACGTCAATGGCGGCGCGATCGCGCTTGGCCACCCGCTCGGCGCCACCGGCGCGATCATCATCGGCACGCTGCTGGACGAGCTGGAACGCCGCGACCTGAACACCGGTCTGGCCACGCTTTGCGTCGCGTCCGGCATGGGCGCCGCGACCATCATCGAGCGCGTGTGAGGGAGGAACAAATGGCTGATTTCAAATACGAACTTGGCAGCGACGGCGTTGCCGTCATCACTTGGGACGTGCCCGAGAAGTCGATGAACGTGATGAGCATGGAGGGCTTCGCGCTCCTCGACAGTTTCATCGACAAGGCGCTGGCGGATGACAAATGCAAAGGTGTCGTCATCACCTCCGGCAAGCCCGATTTCGCGGGCGGCATGGACCTCAACGTCATCGCGCAGATGCGCGAAGGCGGCGCTCAGGCGATCTTCGACGGCGTGATGCAGATGCACCACGTCCTGCGCAAGATCGAGCGTGCCGGCATGGACCCGAAGACCAACAAGGGCGGCAAGCCGATCGCAACCGCGATCCCCGGCACCGCGCTCGGCATCGGTCTGGAACTGCCGCTGTCGACGCACCGCACCTTCGTCGCGGACAATCCGAAGGCGAAGATCGGCCTGCCCGAGATCATGGTCGGCATCTTCCCCGGCGGCGGCGGCACCACCCGTGTCTCGCGCAAGCTCGGCGCGATGGCGGCGGCGCCCTTCCTGCTGGAAGGCAAGCTCTCGGATCCGAAGAAGGCGAAAGCCGCTGGCCTGATCGACGAGGTCGTCGAGGATCCGCTGGCCGCCGCGAAGGAATGGGTGCTGAACGCCAAAGACGCCGATCTGGTCAAACCGTGGGACGCGAAGGGCTTCAAGATGCCCGGCGGCGCACCCTATCACCCGGCGGGCTTCATGACCTTCGTGGGGGCCTCCGCGATGGTGCATGGCAAGACCGCAGGCGTCTATCCGGCGGCCAAGGCGCTCTTGTCGGCAGTCTATGAAGGCGCGCTCGTGCCCTTCGATCAGGCGATCAAGATCGAGGCGCGCTGGTTCACCAACGTGCTGCTGAACCCGTCGTCGACCTCGATGATCCGCTCGCTCTTCATCAACAAGGGCGCGCTGGAGAAAGGCGCGAACCGTCCCGACGTGCCGGACCAGAAGGTGAAGAAGGTCGGCATCCTCGGCGCGGGCATGATGGGCGCAGGTATTGCCTATGTCTCGGCCAAGGCCGGTATCGAGGTCGTGCTGATCGATAACAGCCAGGAGGCCGCCGATCGCGGGAAATCCTATTCCGAGGGCATCCTCGACAAGGGTATCTCGCGCAAGAAGGTCACCGAGGAAGGTAAGGCCAAGACGCTCGGCCTGATCAACGCGACCACGGATTACGCCGCCCTTGAGGGTTGCGACCTGATCGTGGAAGCCGTGTTCGAAGATCCGGGCGTCAAAGCCGAGGTCACCAAGAAGGCCGAAGCCGTCATCCCGCAGGACGCGATCTTCGCCACCAACACCTCGACCCTGCCGATCACCGAACTGGCCAAGGCCAGCGCGCGCCCCGAGCAGTTCATCGGCATCCACTTCTTCTCGCCCGTCGACAAGATGATGCTGGTGGAAATCATCAAGGGTGCCGGGACCGGCCCGGTGGCCGTGGCGAAAGCGCTCGATTTCGTGCGCCAGATCCGCAAGACCCCGATCGTGGTCAACGACGCGCGCTTCTTCTACGCCAACCGCTGCATCATTCCTTACATCAACGAGGGGATTCGCATGGTGGCAGAGGGGGTGAACCCGACGCTGGTCGAACATGCGGCCACGATGGTCGGTATGCCGCTTGGCCCACTGCAGCTGGTGGACGAAACCTCGATCGACCTCGGCGTGAAGATCGCCAAGGCCACCAAGGCGGCGATGGGCGATGCCTATCCCGATGAGGCGGTCGATGACGTGCTGTTCTGGATGGCCGACGAGGGCCGGATGGGCCGCAAGTCCAACGCGGGCTTCTACGACTATGACGAGAAGGGCAAACGTCAGGGCCTCTGGGAAGGCCTCGACGCCAAGTTCCCGCGCGCCGACGAGCAGCCCGACGTGCATCACGTCCAGCATCGCCTGCTGATGGCGCAGGTGCTGGAAGCGGTCCGTGCCTTCGAGCAGGGCGTGCTGGAAGACATCCGTGAGGGTGACGTGGGCGCGATCCTCGGCTGGGGCTTCGCCCCGTGGTCGGGTGGTCCGTTCAGCTGGCTCGACATTCTCGGCGCCGGCAAGGCCGTCACGATCTGCGAGGCGCTCACCGCGCAATACGGCCCGCGCTTCGAGGCCCCGGCACTGCTGCGCGACATCGCGGCCAAGGGCGAGACCTTCTACGGTCGCTACGGCGACGGTCAGGCCGCGAAAGCCGCCTGATCCGACAGCGCCAGAGAAACCAGAACGCCGGGACCTAAAGGCCCCGGCGTTTTTCTATGCCCCGGACGCGCTCCAACGTCCGAGACGCTCAGCTTCCTCCAGAACAAAGGAAAACGCCGCACCCTGGTCATGGGTGCGGCGTTCGGCCTGTCAGTTGATCAGGAGGGAATCAGGCCGGGCTATCACTCTGCCGCGTAAGCGTGCGCGGTCAGATCTTCGTCAATGAGCCCTGCAACAATCGAGCGTGCCATTTCAAGCGACAGCGTCTCGTAGTTCGGGCCTGCATCATCGTCGAAGAGTGCTTCAAGCCGGTGGCTGTTGACCGAACCGCAATGGACCATGCCAGAACCATTTGCGTAGACGATCTCCTCCTCCTCAAACTCCAGCACGATCACGTCGATCGGACGGTGGGGTGTAATCCGATCGATCCCACGATAGCCTTCAAGAGCAGAGGCAGGGATTACGGCGAAGGGGTCACCGTAAATTGCCTCAGCCATGTCGCTTTCCACCATCATGTTCTGTTCAGGCAAAAGCAGCATCGGGGTTTTGTTGCCCAACGCGCCGACCGGCACGGCGAGCGGCTTGCGATGGTCCGGGCAACGCCCGTGACCGAGCCAGAGTTGAGTTCGCTTGACGTCCACGACGGGACGCAGGCCACTGTCGAAGGTCATGACCATGTCGCCAACCGCAATTGCTTCCACCGGGCGCCAGCCCATAGCGGTCGCGATTCGCGTTCCGGCAACGATCCCCGAAGCAGCCCCGTTATCGAGCACTCGCCCGGAGGTTGCGCCCGCCAGAGCGGAATCAAAGGCGCAATCGTCGTTCCAAGTCGTCGTTGCACTGCGGGTCATGTCGGTCTTCCTTCTGAAAGTCGGCGAGGCCATTTCTTCGTCCTACCTAGATCAATTGATTCCTGGGGAGTTTCCGGGGCCGAAAGGTGACCGAAATGTGGCAAACCTATACTTTCGGACAGTAAGTTGCTCACGGACCCGTGATTGACCTATCTTTTTGGATAGGGGTTCGCGCGTTTGACCTATCTTTTTGGATAGGGGTGCGCTCACAGACCCGTGAGAATCGCCCAAATTGCGTCGCAAATTGCAATTGCGCGAAAATTTAGAATCGGTAACCGAACCGCGCGATGTCCTCGGCACAGAGTTTCGAAACCACTTCAGCATCGAAATCTGAAAAATACCCGCGCCAGTTGCGCTTCCGCTCGGAGATGTTGCATCTCGCGAGGGGAGTCACGGAAAACCCGAGATGTGACGCGAGGGGGGCGGCATCGACCTCTACATCTTCGAGGCGAATATAAAGGTCGCAAATCTCCTCCCCGTCCGGCAACCGCATGTAGCTGCCATAGGGGGCCGCCGCGAGCGAGGCCTGCGTGTGCGGATGGTTAAGGAAGTCCGAAAAGCTGAGCGACTTTGCTAACGCCACGGCGGGATGCGCCATCCGCTGCTCGCGCAACCAATGGTAGTAGCTGACCACCCGGTCCCACGGGTTCCGCACCAGTGTGAAGGTGAAATAGGCGCGCGCCTCATCTTCGCTATAGAGCCCCAGCCCGTCGCTCAGCGTGGAATGCTTCCAAAGCCGCCCCCGGGTCTCGCGCCCCTCCAGCCTGCGTTTGCGCCGCCGCGCCTTGGGCGTATCGCCGATCAGCAGGTCATCCGCCATCGCGCGGTTCTCCAGCGCGAGCGTCAGCGCCGTGCCACCCGTCTTCGGGATATGAACGAAGATGTAGCGGCGGCCATGCGAAACGATCATGCGCGCGACACTAGCTGTGACGAAAGATGACGCAAACCCTCTTTCCTTTCGCGCGATGCCGCCTGAAGATGCCCGGACAATTTACGTGGAGGATTTCATGGGCTGGCTTGCCGACGAGACGGGTCTGGAGAAATGCGCGGCGAATTACGCACCGCTTACACCTTTGTCGCATCTCAATCGCGCGCTGGAGGTCTTCCCCGAGCGACCGGCGGTGATCTACGGCAGCCGCTCTTATAGTTACGTTGATTACCACGCGCGCGTGAGTCAGGTGGCCTCCGCCCTCAAGGCGCGCGGCGTGAAACCCGGCGACGTGGTGGCGACGATCCTGCCCAACACCCTGCCCCAGATCGAGGCGCATTTCGGCGTGCCCGCCTGTGGCGCGGTGCTCAACGCGATCAATACGCGGCTCGATGTCGATACCGTCGCCTATATCTTCGAACATGGCGGTGCGAAAATCGTGCTTTGCGACGTGGCCTTCCTGCCGGTGGCCGAAGAGGCCGTGAAGAAGATGAAAGGCCCCGCGCCGCAGATCATCGAGGTCGCCGACCCCGAGCACGGCTTCGAGCCGACCGGGCATTACCTCGAATATGAGGCGCTCGTGGCCGAGGGCGATCCGATGTTCGACTGGATCATGCCCGAGGACGAATGGGAGAGCATCGCGCTCAACTACACCTCCGGCACGACGGGGCGGCCTAAGGGCGTCGTGTATCACCACCGGGGCGCCTATCTTTCGACTCAGGCCAATGCGATCTCGTGGCGGATGCAGCTCTATCCGGTTCTGCTGACCATCGTGCCGCTGTTCCATTGCAACTCGTGGACCCATAGCTGGATGGTGCCGATGATGGGCGGCACGGTCGTCGGCTGCCGCGACGTGACTGCGAAGGCGATCTACGACGCGATCGCGGATCATGGCGTGACGCATTTCGGCGGCGCGCCGATCGTGCTGAACACGATCATCAACGCCAAGGACGAACATCGCCGCGCCTTCGATCATGTGGTGGAGGTCTTCACCGCCGGTGCGCCCCCGCCCGCCTCGACGCTGGCCGCGATCGAGCCGCTGGGCTTCAACGTCACGCAGGTCTACGGGCTGACCGAAACCTACGGCCCGGCGGTGGAATGCACATGGAAGCCCTCCTGGGAGGGAACCGAGGGCGAGGCCCGCGCCGATCTGAAGGCGCGCACCGGGGTCTCGATGCCGATGCTCGAGAAAGTCACCGTCTACGATCAGGGCCGCGAGGTCGCGCGCGACGCCCAGCACCTGGGCGAAATCGTCTTCCGCGGCAACATGGTGATGAAGGGCTATTTCAAGAACCCGCAGGCCACGCGCGAGGCCTTCGAGGGCGGCGTGTTCCATTCGGGCGACATCGCCTTCATGCATCCCGACGGCTACATCAAGATCACCGACCGCGCGAAGGACATCATCATCTCGGGCGGCGAGAACGTCTCCTCGGTCGAGGTGGAGGGCGTGATCTGCGCCCATCCGGCGGTGTCGCTCGCCTCGGTCGTGGCCAAGCCCGACGAGACCTGGGGCGAGGTGCCCTGCGCCTTTGTCGAGCTGAAGGAGGGCAAGGAGGCGACCGAAGAAGAACTGATCAAGTTCTGCCGCGCGCGGCTTGCGGGCTTCAAGACGCCCAAGCGCGTGATCTTCTCGGAACTGCCGAAAACCTCGACCGGAAAGATCCAGAAATTCGAGCTGCGAGCGGTCGCCAAACTGCTCGACGCGTAGGCCTTCTTTCTACGCGTGCGCGCGCCCGCGCGCGAGGGGCGCGCGCGAAATGCTCAGCTTTCGCTCTCGGCGCAATGCTGGCGGAAGGCGCGCGAGAGCATGTCCAGCTCGGCGCGCAGCAGGTCGATCTCAGCGCGCAGATCGCCCGCCAGCGGCGCGCCCGCGACCAGCGAGAAGCGGTCGATCACCTCGCCATCCGATTTGCGGCAGACGAGGAAGGTCAGCACCCCCTCGCTCAGCAACTCCGCCGGGATCGGCTGCGCGATGCGCCAGTCGCCGGGCGCGCCGCTGACCGACATACCTTCCAGCACCTCGCCCTGATGGCGCACTTCCAGATCGGGCGCCTCTTTCTCATGGCTCACCGCTTCCCAGCGCCCTGCCTTGATCCGCGTGCTGTCCAGCATCCTCGCCTCCGTCACAGTTCGGCGCGCGGGTAGCGCGCGAAGGTGAGATCGCGGATCACCACCTCGTTCATCCGTGGGTTTTCAAAAATCAGATCGACCCACGCCTTCTCCAGCCGCCGTTCGTTCATCCGCGTATAAGCCAGATCGAATTCGACAGAGCGCGCGCCCTCGCCATGGGGCAGTTCGCGCACCAGCTGCTCCGAATTGGGGCCGTGCTTGATGTTGAGGCGGCAGAACACTTCCAGCTCCCGCTCGCAGTCCAGCTGCATTTCCAGACGGATGAGATGGTTGAGTTGCAGCCCGCCAAGCGCTGCGTCGGGCAGATCGAGCACCAGCGACAGGAACGACCCTTCGAACCGCAGCACATCGAGCCGCAGCCCGAACGGCGCGAGCGTTTCGCCCTTCGTATTGCGGATCTGGCGCAGCGTGATCTCGGACCGGGGGCAGTCGTGAAACAGGGTGAGGTCATCGCCGAGCTTGTCGCGGCTTTGCGCCCCCGCGATGCCATGCGGATGCGCCTTCACGCGCCAGAGCGGCGGTCGCCACGCCCAATCGCTGCCCGACGGTTTGCGCACAGAGGTATCGCCGGGAAAGGCCGTCAGCCGCTGTTCTGTCGCGCGCAACACCGTGTCGACTTCGTTGCGCAGAGCCCGAGCCCGCGCGCGCAGACCGCGAAGCCCCTCCGGATCCAATGCAGGGACCTTGGACGCCGCATCGCGCCAGCGCCGCAAGCTGCGTCGCTCGGCAATCCGTTGCAACAGCGATCCGCCGTTCCGTCCTGCCATGTGCTGCCCTTCTTTCCCGCCTGCCGGTGCCACTTGCGGCATCACAGCAGTTATTCCTTATCATCGGGTTGCGAGAAAGGGGGAATTTCCGCACGAACTCATCGAGTTCCGGGGTTTCGACTGGGAAGGTAACCGCGCGTCGGCTTGGGCGGTCAATTCGCGGCGCGGATCGCGGCGATGAATGTCTCCAGCAAGCGGCGCTGCTGGGCATAGCTCATTTCGCCTTCCTTCAGTGGCATCACCGACAGCGCCGTGATCCGCCCGCCAAGGGCCGTGACGCCCCGCAGATAGGTCTTCGCAATCGGCGGCCCGCCCGTGCCGGAGCGATCTTCGACCCGCAACAGCAACGTACCATTCGAGATATCGGTGCCCTTGATCGTGACGTCAGCGGCTTCGCCGGAGCGCGACAGCGCCGCGCGCCCGATTTCGGAATGGAAGAAATCGCCGATCTTCTTGAGCCGGTCCTGCGACAGCTTGCCGGAGCCATCCTCCAAGGCGGGCGGCCCGACCGTAACGCTCAGCAGCGCGGGTTCGGGCGCATGGGCGTCCTCGGCATTGCCGGAGATCGCCGCGCAATTGCCAAAGAGCGCAAAGCCCCCCGCGCCGGAATTGCGCAGGCTTTTCGGATCGACGCACCAGCCTTTCGGCGCCGCCACCGTCAACGCGCCATTGGCGAGCGTCGTGCGGGCCTTCGCGACCTGCGCCGTGCCGAAGGCGGTCGGCTGGCAGGCGGTCAGCAAACCGGTCATCCCCAGCGCGAGGGCGAGGGGCTTCAAAAGACGAGACGAGCGGTGTCCGACAGCAAAAATCATGGGTTTGGAGATAGCCTCAGGGCCTTCATCGCGCAAGCCTGACAGGCCTCGAAGCAAATTGACTGCGCGGGGTTCAGCCCAACGCGATCCGGCGTGCCGCAGCCGCTCCATCTTCCGGATCGTGGCTGACCATGAGGCAGGGGATACGCTCGGCCGCGAGATGCTGCAGCGTGAAGCTGCGGATCTCGGCCCGCAATTCCGCATCCAGCGCAGCGAAGGGTTCGTCGATCAGAACCGCACGGGGCCGCGCCAGCAGCGTACGCATCAGCGCGGCGCGGGTGCGCTGCCCGCCCGACAGCGTCGCCGGATCGCGATCCGCCATGCCTGCAAGCCCGGCCTGTTCCAGCGCGGCCTCCACCGCCGCGCGCCGGGCCGCCTTGCCCTTCACCTGCACCGACAGCCCGAAGGCCAGATTGTCGCCCACCGAGAGGTGCGGGAAAAGCTGCGCCTGCTGGAACAGCATCCCGATGCCGCGCTTTTCGGCGGGCAGATGCGTAACGCTTTCCCCATCGAGCCGGACATCGCCCGAAGCCGTGAAGCCCCGCGGCAGATGGCCCCCGATATGAGCGAGGAGGCTCGACTTACCGATCCCGGAGGGCCCCATCAGGCAGACGGTCTCTCCGGGCGCCACGACCAGCGACAGCGGCGCGAAGAGCGGGGTGGAGGCGCCGGGCGCGGTCAGGCTCAGATCGATCAACTCAAGGCTCATGCCACTCCTCCGCGCAAGCCGCGCCGGTTGCGATGCCACCATGCCGGGACCGCGAGCGCCAGCGCGAAACCCACCCATGGCAGCGCCGCCTGCATCAGCGCAAGGATCGCGGCCAGCCGTCGATCCGCCCCGGACGCCAGTGCCACGGCCTCCGTGGCCAGCGCTTGCACGCGCCCCGCGCCGGGCAGCAGAACGGCGAGATATTGCGCGACCGACACCGCGAGCCCGATCGCCGCCGCCGCACAGATCGGACCCAGCAGCATCGGCAGCTTGATCCGCAGCAGGCGCCGCGTCGGTCCGGCCCCGAGGCTCGCCGCACTGGCGAGATGCGCCGGGTCGAGCGCGCGCCACGGCCCGGCCAGCGCGATCATCACATAGGGAAAAACGAAGAGCAGCTCGGCCCAAGTCACCGCGACCGGCCCCGGCAGCAGGCCAAGCCAGAGAAACCCGGTGGTCAGACCCTGCAGAAACCCGATCTGCGGCAGCAAGAGCGGCAGGACAATCAGCGCGCCCAGCGGCAGGCGCTTGCCGGAGCGATCCTCGCTTTCCAGCCAGAGCATCGCGAGGATCAGCGCCAGCGCGGTCGAGATGAGCGCAAGCGTCAGGCTGGTCAGCGCGGGCCCCGCCCAGTCGGCGCTGGCCCAGCGTTTGAGGGTCAGATCGGCGGGCAGCGCATCGGGAAAACGCCAGAAGCTCGCGAGGCTCCACAGGATCAACGCGCCAAGCGATCCAAGCGCCAGCAGCCCTCCCGCCCCGATCAGGCCAGCACCACTCCAGTTCCGCCGCGACTTGCCGCGATGCCCATTGCGGATCAGCGCCTTGCCCAGCCGTGCCAGCGCGCGCTCGCCCCCAATCCACAGCGCCGCACTCGCCCCCATCACGGCCAGCAAGATCACCGCCAGCGCCGAGGCGGGCACCGCCTGCGCGGGATCCGGCGCGCCGTAGAGCCGCAGAATGAGCACCGCCAGCGTCGGCGGGTTCGACGGCCCGAGGATCAGCGCCATGTCCACGACCGACAGCGAAAAGGCCAGCACGATCAGCACCGGCAGCCGGAGCGCCGGGTAAAGCTGCGGCCAGACGATCCGCGCCCAAACGCGGCCCGGCGCATAGCCAAGCGCGCGCCCTGCGGCCATCTGCGCCGCCACCGGGCGCTGCGCGGCGGCCACCAGCGTCATCAGCGTCAGGAACGGCACCTCTTTCAGCATCAGCCCGAGGATCAGCGACAGCCCCCACGGATCGCCCAGCGTCACGATCTGCGGCGGCAGATCCCAACCGGTCGCCCAGGGCGAAATCAGCCGCGCCGCCCAGCCCGAGGGCGCGATCAGAAAGGCCAGCCCGATCGCCAGCGCCGCATGAGGCACCGCCAGCAGCGGCGTCAGCCAGCGCGACGCCGATTGCCGCGTCACCAGCCAGCGCGCCAGCGGGATCGAGGCCGCGAGCGACAGCAGCGCAGCCCCCAGGCCGGTCACCAATGTCAGCCGCAGCGAGGTGAAGATTCCGGGCGCGGCCAGGGCCTCGGTGAAGCCCTCCCAGCCCAGCGCGACGCGCCCCAGCCCCGGTTGCCAGCCGAAACCGGTCGCCAGCGTCAGCGCCGCGCCGAGCAATACCGGCGCGCCGATCACCAGCGTCAGGATCGCCCCGGCGAGCCGCATCGGAACCTCACTTCGTGTAGCGCTGCGCCCAGTCCTCGGTGAGCTTGGTCATCCAGCTCGGATGCGGCTCGGGGAGCGTCGGGCCCAACTCCTCCAGCGTCGGCAGCGCGGGCGCGGTGGGCAGATCGGCGAAGGCCTGTTTCGCATCGGCATCCAGCTTTGCCGGATCGAGCACCGAAAAACTGCCCAGCACGCGGATATCCTGCATATGCGCCTGCGTGGCCGGATCGAGCAGGAAATTCGCGACCAGTTCCGCCCCCGCCTGATGCGCGGCATTATAGGGAATCGCGACGTAGGAGATATTCCCGATCGTGCCGCCTTCAGGCACCCAGACGCGGACCGAAGGCGGCAGAACGCCCTGCTCGATCATCGCAGCCGGCGCGGCGGGATCGAAGAACATCGCGAAATCGACCTCGCCATCGGCCAGCAGTTGCGCCTGCGCGCTCTCATTCTCGGGGAAGGATTTGCCTTCACGCCACATCAGCGGGCGCAGCGCATCATACCACGCCCAGAGCGGCGCGGTTTCCTTGGCATAGGCCTCGTCCGTCACGGGCTGCGACAGCGCCGCCGGGTCGGGGGCCAGTTCGACCAGTGCCTGCTTGAGGAAGCTCGCCCCCATGAAATTCGACGGGTTGGGGTGGGTGAAGCGGCCCGGATGCGCCTTGGCCCAGTCCAGAAGCCCCGCCATGTCCTTCGGCGGATCGCTCACCCGCTCCGCATCATAGGCGAAGGCGAATTTCGCAAGCCGCCACGGGCTCTCGTACCCTTCTGTCGGGACGGTGAAATCGGTCGTCGCCGCCGAGCCTTCGGACAGGTCGAGATATTTCGCATTGGGCAGATCGGAAACGAACGGCCCATGCAGCAACCCCGCCTCTTTCATCGCGAGGAAGTTCGGCCCGTTGATCCAGATAAGGTCCACCGCGCCGCCGTCATCCTTGCCTGCCGCCTTCTCGGCCTGCACGCGCGAGACCGCCTCGGCGGTGTCGGACAGCTTCACCTGCTCGACCGTGACGCCGTATTTCTCCTGCATCTGGTCGGACACCCAGTCGATGAAAGCATTGGTGCGCGGATCGCCGCCCCAAGCGTTGAAATAGACCGTCTGGCCCTTCGCCTCGGCTTCCGTTTGCGCCCAATCGGCGAAAGCGGGCGCGGCAAGCGGCAGCGCGAGACTCGCGGCAAGAACCGGGGCGGCAAGAAGGTTTCTCATACTCTCTCCGTTCAGGAAAACGCCCGCCAGCCCATCAGCCAGCGGGTCACAGTGGTCACGAAACAGGCGACGGCGAAGAGGCCCGCGAGTATCGGGAAGGCCTGCGGAAACAGGCAAATCGCCGCGAAAAATAGGATCGTCTCGGCCCCTTCGGTCAGCCCGCCGAGGTAGTAGATGCCTTTGGTCGGATAGGCATCGGTGCTCATCCCGCGCTTGGCGGCGATGGAGGCGAAGGCGAGGAAGCTCGATCCGGTGCCGACGAAGGCCGCGATCAGGATAGTCGCGGCCAGTGCGTTGCGCGCAGGATCGGCCAGCGCGAAGCCCACCGGGATCAGCGCGTAGAACAGAAAATCGAGCGCAATATCGAGGAACGCCCCGCGATCGGTCGGCCCCTTGATCCGCGCGATGGCCCCGTCGAGCCCGTCCGCGATCCGGTTGATCAGGATCAGCGCCAGCGCCAGCCAATAGGCATGGAATGCCAGCGCCGGGATCGCCAGCAGGCCCAGCGCGAAGCCCGCCACCGTCACCTGATCGGCACGGATACCGCGCGCGGCCAGCGCCTCGGCGGGGGGCTGCATCATGGCACGTTGCAGCGGCAGGAGAGCTGCGTCGATCATCCGCGCCTCCAGGACATGAAACGCTCGGCGATCCGCAGCGTGCGCGGGTTCACATGAGCCTGCCGCCAGCGCCCGGCGGCGTTCTTCGCGGCCTCGGACCAGCTGGGATAGATATGCGGCGTCGAAAGGATCTTGCCCAAGCCCAGCCCGTGCCGCATCGCCAGCGCGAATTCCGCCAGCACCTCGGCCGCGTGCGCCCCGCAAACTGTCGCGCCGAGGATCTTGTCGGAGCCCTCCGCGGTGACGATCCGCACGAAGCCCTGCCCCGCCCCTTCGGCGAGCGCCCGGTCCAGATCGCCCAGCGGATAGGTCGTGACCTCGTGATGCACGGCCTCGGCCTCGGCTTCCGCCGCCGTCATTCCCACCCGTGCCAGTTCGGGCGAGGTGAAGACCGCATGCGGGATCGGCGCGGCATGGGCCTTGAAGCGCCAGAAGGGGGAGGCCAGCGCATTGGCCGCCGCGATCCAGCCCTGATGACCTGCGGCATTGGTCAGCTGCAATGGCCCCGCCGCATCGCCCGCGGCGTAGATATTGGGCATGAGGGTTTCGAGGTAGTCGTTCGTCTCGATCACCTTGTTCGCCGGAATGCCCAGCTCCTCCAGCCCGAAGCCTTCGAGCCGCGCCTTGCGCCCGACCGCGACCAGCAGCGTGTCGAACGCGATCTTCGAGCCGTCCTCCAGCTCCAGCCATTTGCTGTCATCGTGCCCGAAACGGATCGCCTTCGCGCCCAGCTTCAGGTCGACCCCATCGGCGCGCAAGGCTGCCGCGATGGCGTCCGAGGCTTCGACATCCTCACGGATCAACAGCCGCTCCGCCGCCTCGACCACGGTGACGCCCGCGCCCAGCCGGGCCAGCGCCTGCGCAATCTCGCAGCCAATCGGGCCACCGCCGAGGATCACCATCTTCTCGGGCGGTGCGGGCATCGCCGCAAGCGTCTCCCACAGCGTGTCCGAGGTCAGCGGCTCGACCGATCCGATCCCCTCGATCGGCGGGATCACGGGCGCCGCGCCGGTCGCGAGCACCACCCCGCGCGCGGTCAGGCGCTCATCGCCCACACGCACGGTCCACGGGTCTTCCAGTCGCGCATGACCTTCGATCACCTCGACGCCCAAGCCCTCATAGCGCTCCACGGAATCATTCGGCTCGATCTGCGCGATCACCTCGGAAATCCGCCGCGTGACCACCGGCCAATCGACCGAGACATCCGCGCGCACGCCCAGCGCCTCGGAGCCGCGCGCCACGCCCGCAGCCCGAGCCGAGGCAATCAACGCCTTCGACGGCACGCAGCCGAAATTCAGGCAATCGCCGCCCATCGGGCCTTCCTGCACCAGCGTCACCTTCGCCTTCGCCTGCGCTGCTACATAGGATGCCACCAGCCCCGCCGCCCCGGCGCCGATGACGATCAGGTTGCGGTCAAACTTCGCCGGGCGCTCATAGCCGCGATAGGCCCGCTTGCGTGCCCATAACCGCAGCGCCGCGCGCGCAACCCACGGAAACACCGCCAGCGCCGCGAAAGCGCCTAGCAGCCCCGGCGAGACGATCCCCGACAGGCTGTTCAGGTCACCCAGTTGCGCGCCCGCCGCGACATATACCGCGGTGCCGGGCAGCATGCCGAGCTGCGACACCGCATAGAATTTCCACCCCTTCATCCGGGTCAGCCCGAAGGCGAGGTTAATGACGAAGAACGGCACGACCGGGATCAGGCGCAGCGAGAACAGGTAGAATTCCCCGTCGCGCGCCGCACCCTTCTCGATCTTCGCCAACCTCGGGCCAAGCCGTCCGCGCACCCAGTCGCGCATCAGATAGCGCGCGACCAGAAAGGCCAGCAGCGCCCCGATCGAAGACGCGAAAGAGATCAGCACCAACCCCTGCCAGAACCCCAAAAGCGCCGCACCCAGCAGCGTCAACCAGACCGCGAAGGGCAGCGACAGCGCCGTCACCACGACGTAAGTGACGAAGAACCCGATGGGCAGCGCCAGCGGATGCGCCTCGCGCCACGCGGCGAGGCTGTCGCGCAGCGCGCGCAGCCGCTCGGGGTCGGGATCGGCCACCAGAAAGGCCGCGATCACCGCCAAAGCGATCAGGCCAAGGAATATCAGAGGTTTGCGCATGGTCCTCCCGTGGGTCACGCCCCAGTGATAGAGGCGATGCGATCTTTCCCCAAGTCGTTTCGCGCGCCGATTTCGTTACGCGCTTTCTCTCGGGGCCGCTATTTGGCACTGTTACGCACAAAACGGAGGCGGGGATGCATTTCATTGCAGTCGATGGCGGAGGCAGCGGGTGCCGGGCGGTGTTCGCCGACGGTTCCGGCCGTGTCATCGGGCGTGGCGAGTCAGGCCCTGCGAATATCGCGTCGGACTATGACGAGGCGCGCCATCACATCTTCACCGCCATCGAAACCGCGATGGGCACCATCGACGCGCGCGAGATTCGCGCGGTGCTCGGGCTGGCGGGGGCGAACCATGCGCCCGCTGCCGAGGCCTTGGCCGCCGACCTGCCCTTTCCGGCCCGCGTTGTGCAGGACGTGACGACCTCGGTGCGGGGTGCTCTGGGGCCCGAGGATGGGATCGTCGCGGCCATCGGCACGGGCTCGTTTTTCGCGCGGCAGCTGGACGGGCAGCAGCACGCGATCGGCGGTTGGGGCTTGCGGCTGGGCGATGAAGGCTCGGGCGCGTGGATCGGCCGGGCGCTCGGGATGCGGGCCGGACGTGCGCTCGACGGGTTCTGCCCGGTGACGCCGCTCCTGCGCGAGCTGCTCGAAGAGATGGATGGGCGCAACGGGCTGATCGCTTTCAGCCTCGACGCGACCCCCGCCGATTGGGCGCGGTTTGCGCCGCGTATCCTGCAATCGACCGACCCCGCCGCCGTGGCCGTGCGCGATGCGGCGCAGGCCGAGATCCGCGCGGCGATTGCGCTGCTGCAACCCGAGGAGCCGCTTCCGGTGACGTGGCTCGGCGGGCTTGGGCAAGGTCTTGCGCTGAGTGACTGGCCGCAGCGGGCCGCGAAAGGAAACGCGCTCGACGGCGCCTTGGCCTTGGCGATGGAGGATGCGTTTTGGACAAGCTGATCCTGACGGGCGCGCGCGTTTTCGACGGCACCGCCTTCCATGAAAACCATGCGATTGTGCTGGAACAGGGTCAAATTTCGGCGCTGTGTCCGATCGCGGAGATGCCCGAGGGCGAGATTGTCGAGTTTCCGGGCGGCACGCTCGCGCCCGGTCTCGTCGATCTGCAGGTGAATGGCGGGGGCGGCGTGATGCTCGACGGGCACGCGACGCTCGAGACGATCTCCACCATCTGTGCCGCGCATGCCCATCTCGGCGCGACCACGATCCTGCCGACGCTGATCACCGACACGCGCGCCACGACTCAGACGGTGCTCGCCGCAGGCATCGCCGCCGTGACGCGCGTTCCGGGATTCGGCGGGCTGCATCTGGAAGGCCCACATCTCGACCCCAAACGCCCCGGCTGCCATCCGCCCGTCTGCATCCGCCCGCTGGACGAGGAAGACATCGAGACGCTGCTAGAGGCGAAGACCGGGCTGCCTGCGCTGATCGTGACGCTCTCGCCCGCCAATGCGACGCCCGAGCAGATCGCGCGGCTGTCCGAGGCCGGGATCGTCGTCAGCCTCGGCCATTCCGAGTGCAGCTTTGCGGAGGCTCAGGAGGCCATCGCGGCGGGCGCGCGGATGGTCACGCATCTTTTCAACGCGATGAGCCAGCTGGGCAGTCGCGAACCCGGCCTCGTCGGGGCGGCGCTGTCGCAGCCAGTCTCCGCGGGACTGATCGCAGACGGCATCCATGTGCATCCCGAGACGATCCGGCTGGCGCTGGCGGCGAAACGGCAGGGCGAGGTCTTCCTCGTCTCCGACGCGATGGCCTGCGCAGGCTCCGATCTGATGGAGTTCGATCTCGCCGGTCGCCGAATCCTGCGGCGCGACGGGGCGCTGCGGCTGGAGGATGGCACGCTTGCCGGGGCCGATCTGTCGCTGCCGCAGGCCGTGCGCTTCATGATCGAGACAGTTGGCGCATCACCGGAACAGGCGCTTGCGATGGCAACCCGTATCCCGGCCGAGGCGATCGGCGCGCCGGTGGGCCGGATCGCGCCGGGCTTCGCCGGGGATCTGGTGCATTTCGATGACGACTGGCGCCTGACCGAAGTCTGGCAGGGTGGTCAGGCGAAATCCTCCACCGCATAGCCCTGAATGTAGAGCAGCGCGCTCAGATCGCCGAAGTTGATCCGGATGTCGCATTCCGCGGCGACCGAGGGCTTGGCATGCAGCGCGACGCCCGCACCGGCGAGCTTCAGCATCCCCAGATCATTCGCGCCGTCGCCCACCGCCATAACCTGCGCGTGATCTAGTTTCAGCTTTTCCGAAATTTCCAGCAAAGCCTGAACCTTGGCCTCGCGCCCGAGGATCGGCTGCGAGGGCACGCCCGTCAGTTTGCCGTCCTCGACCAGCAGCAGGTTCGCGCGGTTCTCATCGAACCCAAGCGTCTTTGCGACATAGCCGGTGAACGCCGTAAATCCGCCCGAGACCAGCGCGCAATAGGCGCCGTTAGCCTTCATCGTCGCGACCAGATCGTGCCCGCCCGGCATGAAGCTGATGCGCTTCTCGATCACCTCGGAAATCACGCTCTCGGGCAGACCTTTCAGCAGGCCCACCCGCTCGGTCAGTGCGCCTTCGAAGTCCAGCTCGCCATTCATCGCCCGCGCGGTGATCTCTTTCACCCGCTCGCCCACACCCGCGACATCGGCCAGCTCGTCGATGCATTCCTGCTGGATCATCGTCGAGTCCATATCGGCCAGCAGCATCTGCTTGCGCCGCCCCTCCGTGGGCTGCACGACCAGATCGACGCCCAGCCCCTGCAGCCCCTCCCAGGCCTCCCAACGATTCGACGGCACGCGGTCCACCATGAACTCCGCCGCGACATTCGGGTTGAGCCAACGCGCCGCGCCACCACCCCATGCACCGCAAAGCGCATCCAGCGTGCCTTGATCCAGATTGGCCTCTTTCGGGTCAGCGATCAGCGTGGCGGTAAACATGCGCGCTCCTTGGGGAATGTCGGTTCAAATGTCGTATCCGTGACCTGATGCGGCGCATTAGACCAAAAATTCTCCTTGCACCAGAGCGGGCGCGAGCGTATCTGCGGCGGCGGGACACCCTTCCCCAACGAAGGGCATATATCTGGAAGGATACCAGCAATGGCTATTCAAGCTCCGGCTACGCGGCCGGCAAACCCGCGTTTTTCTTCGGGCCCCTGCACGAAGATTCCCGGTTTCTCCCTCGACATGCTCAATGACGCGCCGCTGGGCCGTTCGCACCGTGCCGCTATCGGCAAGGCGAAGCTGAAAGAGGCGATCGACACCACCCGCGAAATTCTGGGCGTGCCCGCCGATTACCGCATCGGGATCGTGCCCGCCTCCGACACCGGCGCCGTCGAAATGGCGATGTGGTCGCTGTTGGGCGAGCGCAAGGCGACGATGGTCGCTTGGGAAAGCTTCGGCGCGGGCTGGGTGACCGACGTGGTCAAGCAGCTCAAGATCGAGGCCGAGACGAAGACCGCCGACTATGGCGACATCGTCGATTTCTCCACCATCGACTTCAACACCGACGTCGTTTTCACGTGGAACGGCACCACCTCGGGCGTCCGCGTCCCCAATGGCGATGTGATCCCGGCGGACCGTGAAGGCTTGACCATCTGCGACGCCACCTCGGCCGCTTTCGCGATGGACCTGCCGTGGGACAAGCTCGATGTCACCACCTTCTCCTGGCAGAAAGTGCTGGGCGGCGAAGGCGGTCACGGCGTGCTGATCCTGTCGCCCCGCGCTGTCGAGCGTCTGGAGAACTACTCCCCCGCCTGGCCGCTGCCGAAAATCTTCCGCATGACCAAGGGCGGCAAGCTGAACGAAGGCATCTTCAAGGGCGAGACGATTAACACCCCCTCGATGCTCTGCGTCGAAGATTACCTCGTGTCGCTGAATTGGGCGAAATCGGTGGGCGGGCTGAAAGGCCTCATCGACCGCGCCGATGCCAACGCGAAAGTCGTCTGGGATTTCTGCGCTGAAAAACCGTGGATCGCGAACCTCGCCAATGATCCGGCGACCGCGTCGACCACCTCCGTTTGCGTGAAGTTCACTGACGATCGCATCAAGGACGGCGCGGCCTTCGCCAAAGCCGTCGCGAAGCGGCTCGAAGCCGAAGGCGTGGGCCTCGATCTCGGCGCCTATCGCGACGCCCCGGCCGGTCTGCGCATCTGGTGCGGCTCGACCGTCGAGACGGCGGATGTCGAAGCGCTGATGCCTTGGGTCGAATACGCCTTCGAGGCCGAGATCGCCGCGCAAGCGTGATCCGTGACAGATTGGCGGGCCTCCGGGCCCGTCCTTTCCCGATATTCTGAAAATTCAAGGAGCCCAGAAAATGGCCCCCAAGGTTCTCGTCTCCGACAAGCTCTCGGAAACCGCCGTCCAGATCTTCCGCGACCGTGGCATCGAGGTCGATTTCGAACCCTCGCTCGGCAAGGACAAGGAAAAGCTCGCCGAAGTGATCGGCAAGTATGACGGTCTCGCCATCCGCTCGGCCACCAAGGTCACGGCGAAACTGCTCGAAAACGCGACCAACCTGAAAGTCGTCGGCCGCGCCGGTATCGGCACCGACAATGTCGACAAGGAAGCCTCGAGCAAGAAAGGCGTGATCGTGATGAACACGCCCTTCGGCAACATGATCACCACCGCCGAGCACGCCATCGCGATGATGTTCGCGGTCGCGCGCCAGATCCCCGAAGCCGATGCCTCGACGCAGGCTGGCAAATGGGAGAAGTCGAAATTCATGGGGGTCGAGCTGACCGCCAAGACCCTCGGCGTGATCGGTGCGGGCAATATCGGCGGCATCGTCTGCGACCGTGCGCGCGGCCTGAAGATGAAGGTCGTGGCCTATGACCCCTTCCTGAGCGAAGAGAAGGCGGCCAACATGGGCGTCGAGAAGGTCGAGCTGGACGAGCTGCTGCGCCGCGCCGATTTCATCACGCTGCACGTGCCGCTGACGGATTCGACCCGCAACATCCTCTCGAAAGAGAACCTGCAGAAAACCAAGCCCGGTGTGCGCATCATCAACTGTGCGCGTGGCGGTCTGGTCGACGAGCAGGCGCTGGCCGATCTCATCAAGTCCGGCCATGTGGCGGGCGCGGCCTTCGACGTGTTCGCCGAGGAACCGGCCACCGACAACGTCCTGTTCGGCCTGCCGAACGTGGTCTGCACGCCGCACCTCGGCGCCTCGACCACCGAGGCGCAGGAAAACGTGGCCCTGCAAGTCGCAGAGCAGATGTCGAACTACCTGCTGGACGGTGCCGTCGAGAACGCGCTCAACATGCCCTCGATGACCGCCGAAGAGGCGAAAGTCATGGGCCCGTGGGTGAAACTCGCGCAGCATCTCGGCGGCTTCATCGGTCAGATGACCGAGGATGCGATCAAGGCGATCAACATCACCTTCGACGGTGTGGCGTCCGAGATGAACCTCAAGGCGCTCGACGCCGCCGTGGTTTCGGGCATCCTGAAAGCCAGCCAGCCGGACGTGAACATGGTCTCCGCGCCGGTCATCGCGAAAGAGCGCGGCATCCAGATCTCGACCACCTCGCAGGACCAGACCGGTATCTTCGAGGGCTACATCAAGGTCACCGTCGTCTCGGAAAGCAAGGAACGCTCGATCGCGGGCACCGTGTTCTCGGATGGCAAGCCGCGCTTCATCCAGATCAAGGGCATCAATATCGACGCCGAAGTGGGCGAGCACATGCTCTACACCACCAATGACGACGTGCCCGGCATCATCGGTAAACTCGGCACGATCCTCGGCGAGAAGGGCGTGAACCTCGCGAACTTCACCCTGGGTCGTTCGAAGCAGGGCGGCGAGGCGATCGCGATCGCCTATGTCGACGAGGCGGTCGGCCAGGACGTGGTCGACGCGCTGAAAACCTCGGGCGGCTTCAAGCAGGTCAAACCACTGGAATTCGTCCTCGGCTGACTTAGCTGAACGGTTGAATCCGGGCCCTCCGCCGCGCGCGGGGGGCCTTTTCATTGGAAGGGACAGGCATGCGCACCTATGCGATCGGCGACATTCACGGACATCTCGACAAGCTCAAGCGCGCGCATGAGCTGATCGCGGCGGATCGCGCGGCATGCGGCGAGACAGAGGCCCCGATCGTGCATGTCGGCGATCTGGTCGATCGCGGGCCGGATTCTGCCGGGGTGATCGACTACCTGATGAAAGGTCAGCAAAACGGCGAGAACTGGATCGTGCTGCGCGGCAATCACGACCGGATGTTCCTCGGTTTCCTCGACGATCCCTATACCGAAGATCCGATCCTGAGCGCGGAGGTCTCCTATCTCAATCCGCGCGTCGGCGGCGAGGCGACGCTGGAAAGCTACGGCATCTCCGACGCGTTCACCCGCCCCCTCGACGAGGTCGCAAAGGAGCTATCCGCCATCCCGCAGGCCCATCGCGACTGGCTCGCGGGACAGCCCGCCTATTTCCCTCGCGGCGAGGCGATCTTCGTTCATGCGGGCATTCGCCCCGGCGTGGCGATGGAGGATCAGGTGGAGGATGACCTTCTGTGGATCCGCAAACCCTTCCTGACCGACAGCCGCGACCACGGGGCGCTGATCGTGCACGGCCATACAAACATCAAGGCGGCCACCCATTACGGTAACCGCCTCAATCTCGATTCCGGCGCGGGCTATGGCCACCCGCTCTCGACAGCAGTCATCGAAGGCCGCGACGCGTGGTTACTCACGCCCGAGGGCCGGGCCGAACTGCCGCGCGGCTGAGCGTTACCGCGGCTCGAAATAGTCGAGCGGGATTTTCAGGTAAGACCGCCCGTCCCCCTCGGCCTCGGGCTTGCGCCCGCCGCGGATATTCACCTGCAACGCAGCCAGCATCAGTTTCGGCAGCGGCAGGGTCGCATCACGCTCTTCACGCGTCTTGATGTACTCCTCGCGGGTGATGCCGTCCTTGACGTGCTTGTTGCGCTTGCGGTGATCAGCCACGGTCGCGCCGGTCTGCGGCTCCTTGCCCTCGCCGGGATAGTCGTGCCCGATGAACAGCCGCGTCTCGGCGGGCAGATCGAGGATCGCCCGGATCGAATCCCACAGCTCGGCCGCAGAGCCGCCCGGGAAATCCGCCCGGCTCGTGCCGCTTTCGGGCTGCATCAGCGTATCATGCACGAAGGCCGCATCGCCCACGACATAGGTGATCGAGGCCAGCGTATGCCCGGTCGACAACATCACCTTCACATCGAGATTGCCGATCCTGAACGTCTCGCCCTCGGCGAACAGGTGATCCCATTGCCGCCCGTCCTGCGGCAGCTCGGGCGTGTTGTAGATCTCGGCCCAGAGGCTTTGCACCTTGCGCACGCGCTCGCCGATGCCGCGCTTCGCGCCCAGTTTCTCGGCCAGCCAGACGGCGGAGGAAAAGTGGTCGGCATGGGGATGCGTATCGAGCACCCACTCCACATCGATCCCCTCGGCCTTCACGTAATCTAGGATCTTCTCGGCGTTGCCCAGCGTCGTGGCGCCCGCCTGATGGTCGTAATCCCAGACCGGATCGACCACGGCCCCCTTCATCGTATCGGGGTCGTGAAAGACGTATTGCCAGCTTCCGGTGGGTTTATCCCAGAACCCTTTGACGATCGGGTTGGCAGTCATGTCGGCCTCCTAGTCATATTCGCTTTCTAGAATGTGTCCCCTTGACCGAGAGTTTCAACCCACCGCCCGGCCAAATGACGTCTCGTCATAACCGCTTGGCCCTGCTGGCGCGGGTTCAGCCCATTCGCTACCCTCGCGCCGACCCAAACATTGGAGGCTACCCATGACCGGTATCGTCATTCTCTCCGGCACCCGCACGCCTATCGGCACGTTCGGCGGCACCCTGTCCGGCTTCGCGCCGATCGACCTCGCCACCCATGTCTCGAAAGAGGCGATCTCGCGGGCGGGCGTGTCGGCGGACAAGATCGGTCAGGTGGTCTTCGGCCATATCATCAACACCGAACCGCGCGACATGTATCTCAGCCGCGTGGCGGCGGTGAATGCAGGCGTCCCGGTCGGCACGCCCGCGATGAACGTGAACCGCCTTTGCGGCTCCGGCGTGCAGGCGGTCATCTCGGCGGCGCAGATGCTGATGATGGGCGATGCCGATTTCGCGCTGGCAGGCGGCGCCGAGGTGATGAGCAAATCGCCCTATATCCTGCCCGCTGCCCGCTTCGGTCAGAAGATGGGCGACGCGAAGATGCTCGACATGATGACCGGCGCGCTGTCGTGCCCCTTCGGCACTGGCCATATGGGCGTGACCGCCGAGAACGTGGCCGCCGAGTGTTCGATTTCGCGCGAAGAGCAGGACGCCTTCGCGATGGAAAGCCAGGAGCGCGCGGCGAAAGCGATCTCCGAGGGTCACTTCAAGGAAGAGATCGCCCCCGTCGAGATCACCACGCGCAAGGGCACGACCGTCTTCGACACCGACGAGCACCCGAAGCAGACGAGCCTCGAAAAGCTCGGCTCGCTCAAGCCGGTTTTCCAGAAGGACGGCTCGGTCACCGCGGGCAACGCCTCGGGCATCAATGACGGTGCGGCGGCACTGGTTCTGGCCCGCGAAGAGGCCGCGAAAGAGGCGGGCCTGACCCCGCGCGCCAAGATCACCGGCTACGCCATCGCGGGCGTGCGCCCCGAGGTGATGGGCCTCGGCCCGATCCCCGCCGTGCGCGCGCTGCTGGAAAAGACCGGCATGCAGGCCTCCGATTTCGACTGGATCGAGAGCAACGAAGCCTTCGCCTCGCAGGCGCTGGCCGTCTCGCGCGAGCTGGGTCTGGATGCGTCGAAGGTGAACCCCGATGGCGGCGCGATCGCGCTCGGCCACCCGGTCGGCGCCACCGGCGCGATCCTGATCGTGAAGGCCCTGCACGCGCTGGAGCGCACCGGCGGCAAGCACGGCCTCGTCACCATGTGCATCGGCGGCGGCCAAGGCATCGCGCTGTCGATCGAGCGTCTCTGAGACCCGATCTTTGAGGGTCGAGCGGGCGGGCAATCCATAGCAATTTAAGGATTTTCCCGCCCGCCCATCATCGCGGTTAACCCGCCTTTCACGCAGCACTGCAACTCTGCCTCCCGGACCATACGGGGGGCATTGCCGCGTCCATGCACAAGGCGATCGCAGAGAAACTGGCACAGGAACGCCGCGGACGGCTCGCGGCGGAAAAGCTGTTGGAGCAGAAGCGCCAGGAGCTGTTCGCCGCCAACCAGAAGCTCGCTCAGCACGCGCGAATGCTCTCTGATCAGGTGGTGGAGCAGCGCGAGGGCCTCGCCCGTGCGCTCAGCGAACGCGAAACCCTGCTGGGCGAGAACAGCCGCGTGCGCAACGATCTCGAGCGGGCCAATTCGCTCGCCCAGATCGCGCAGGCGCGGCTCTGGCATGCGGTCAATTCGATCTCGGACGGCTTCGCGGTCTTCGACAGCGACCTGCGCCTCGTCGCCGCCAACGAACTGTTTCTGGCCTTCTTCGAAGGGGAAATCGCGATCGGTCCCGGCGTCTCCTATGACGAGGTGACGCGCATCGCGGCAGAAAGCGGCTTCTTCGACCTGCAGGGGCGCGACCCGCTCGATTGGCATTTCGAGATGTGCGAACGCATCCGCCGCACCGACATCCCTCCGATGGAGCTGCGCACGCAGGATGGCCGCTGGTTCCGGCTCAACGACACGTGGGGCGCGCAGGGCGATCTGGTCACCTTCGCGCAGGACATCACCGGCGCCGTCGCGCGCGAGGTCGAACTGCGCGAAGCCCGCGACCGGGCGGAGGCGGCGAACCGCGCGAAATCCGCCTTCCTCGCCAATATGAGCCACGAGATCCGCACCCCGATGAACGGGGTCGTGGGCATGGCAGACCTGCTGGCCGAGACCGATCTGACCGAGGAACAGCGCCTGTTTGCCGAGACCATCCGGTCGTCGGGCGAGGCGCTTCTGACTATCATCAACGACGTGCTGGATTACTCGAAGATCGAGGCGGAGCGGATGCGGCTTTACCCCGAACCCTTCGATCTCGAACGCTGCCTGCACGAGGTCATGGTGCTGTTGCAGCCCTCCGCCAAGGACCGCGAGGTGAAGCTGCTGGTGGATTACGACCTGTTCCTGCCCACCCGCTTCGAGGCCGATCCCGGCCGAATGCGGCAGATCCTGACCAACCTTCTGGGCAATGCGGTGAAATTCACCGATGCCGGTCACGTCCTCGCCCGCGTCGTGGGGGTCGAACGCGAGGCCGGTCACTACGAGCTGCACATCACCGTCGAAGACACCGGCATCGGCATCGCGCCCGAGCTGCTCGATCACGTCTTCGGCGAGTTCAATCAGGTCGAGGCCGAGACCAATCGCAAATTCGAAGGCACCGGGCTTGGCCTCGCGATCACCCGCCAACTGGTGGAGCTGATGGGCGGCGAGGTCTGGGTGGACAGCGCGCTTGGCGAAGGCTCGTGTTTCGGCCTCAAACTGGTGCTGCCCCGCGCCGAACCGGTCGAGCCGATCGACGCCCCCTCCCCGCCGATCACGCT
This sequence comes from Thioclava sp. F36-6, assembly GCF_002020305.1. Taxonomy (NCBI): domain Bacteria; kingdom Pseudomonadati; phylum Pseudomonadota; class Alphaproteobacteria; order Rhodobacterales; family Paracoccaceae; genus Thioclava; species Thioclava sp. F36-6. The sequence continues at coordinate 107,251 of NZ_MPZX01000004.1, forward strand.
GCGCGCGGCGCTGGTGGTCGACGATCTTCTGGTCAATCGCGTCATTCTGGAACGGCAATTGCAGACCTACGGGCTGGAGGTGACGCTTTGCCGCTCGGGCGAAGAGGCGTTGCAGGTGATCGAGGATGGCAGCGCCTTCGACGTGATCCTGACCGATCACCAAATGCCCGCGCTCGACGGGGTCGCACTGGCGCAGAGGCTGCGGGCGGATGGGGGCGACGTGCCGATCCTGCTGCTCAGTTCCGACCCCGAGGCCGCAAAGGCCGCGATGGGCGAGAGTATCACCGGCTGCCTGCAAAAACCGGTGCTGCGCTCAGAACTGTTCCGGGCATTGCAGGACCTGTCGCAACGGGCGGAGCCTGCGCCCAAGCTACCGCCCCCCAACCCGCCGCCAGCCCCGACCGAGCGACGCGCGATGCGCGTGCTCGCCGCCGAGGATAACCGCACCAACCAGTTGGTCTTTTCCAAGATGGTGAAGGATCTCGATATCGATCTGCGCTTCGCCAATAACGGGCACGAAGCCGTCGCGCTGTGGCGCAGCTTCCAGCCCGATCTGATCTTCATGGACATCTCGATGCCCGGCATGGACGGGCGCGAGGCGGCGCGCAAAATCCGGGCCGCGGAAGGCTCCGCGCATGTGCCGATCTGCGCGCTGACCGCCCATGCGATGGAGGGCGACAGCGAGGGCATCCTCGCCGCCGGGATCGACCACTACCTGACCAAGCCTCTGAAAAAGCGTGAGATTACCGAACGCATCCTGTCGGACTGCCCCGCAGAGGCGCGCCCCCCCGCGATCGACCAACTTGTTTAGCGGTAGTCGGCCAGCACCGCCAGAAACGCCTCGGCAAAGCGGTCGAGCTTCGCCTCGGGCAGGTTCGAAATCCGGGCGAGGTCATCGCGCGAGCGCGGCTTCGTCTCGGCGATCTTGCGGATCGTCGAGGCCGAACAGGAGAGCGGGCGATCATAGCCGTCCGCGCCGCGTTCGAGATTTCGCTGCGCGTCGGCCAGACGGTCGTAAATCTCCCCCTCGGTCGAGCCTGCCAGCTTGCGGCGCAGCGGGTGCATCTCTTCCACCGCGCCGGCGATCACCTCCAGAAACTCCGTGCCATAGCTTTCCAGTTTCTTCGCACCGACACCGCTGATCCCGGCCATCTCGTCGAGCGTTCCGGGACGTTTCTCGGCCATCTCGATCAGGGTGCGGTCGGTGAAAACGACATAGGCGGGCACGCCCTGCGCCTCGGCCAGCGCGCGCCGCTTCGCCTTCAGCGCCGAGAGAAGCGGCGCGTCGTCGTCGCTCACCAGCGTCCGCACGACATGCTTGGTCTTCGCCTTCGCCACCAGATCGCGGCGCAGGGTGATCGACTGCTCGCCGCGCAGGATCGGATGGGCGGTCTGGGTCATCACCAGCGCGCCGTGCCGCGCCGCGTCGGGGCGGATCAGGTCATGCCCCATCATCTGCCGGAACACCGCCTGCCATTGCGGGCGGCTCAGATCGCGCCCGACCCCGTAGGTCGGCAGCTTGTCATGGCCCCATTGCTTGATCTTGTCGGTCTGCGAGCCCAGCAGAATCTCGATCAGATGCCCCGCGCCGAACCGCTCTTCCGAGCGCAGCGCAGCCGACAGCGCCTTGCGCACGGCCTCTGTCCCGTCGAAGACCTCGGGCGGCGTATCGCACAGGTCGCAATGCCCGCAGGGCGCGGCCTCTTCGCCGAAATAGCGCAGCAGTTTCACCCGGCGGCATTCGGTCGCCTCGGCGAGCCCCAGCAGCGCGTTCAGACGTCCGTGATCGGCCTCCTTGCGCTCGGGCGGGGCGAGCCCCTCGTCGATCTGGGACCGCCGCAGCTTGATGTCGTCGGGCCCGTAAAGCGTTAGCGTCTCGGCGGCAGCGCCATCGCGACCGGCGCGGCCGATCTCCTGATAGTAAGCCTCGATGCTTTTGGGCAGATCGGCATGGGCGACCCAGCGGATATCGGGCTTGTCGACGCCCATCCCGAAGGCCACCGTCGCGACCACGATCAGCCCGTCTTCCTGCTGGAAACGGGTCTCCACAGCGCGGCGGTCATCGGCCTCCATCCCGCCGTGATAGTGACAGGCCAGATGCCCGGCCTCGCTCAGCGCCTTGGCCAGAGCCTCGGTCTTCGCCCTCGTGCCGCAATAGACGATGCCCGACTGGCCTTTGCGCGCCGAGGCGAAGCGCAAAATCTGCTGGCGTGGCTGATCCTTGGGCGAAAACGCCAGATGAATATTCGGCCGGTCGAAGCCACGCAGGAAGCTCTCGGGGGGCTGCCCGTCGAACAGGCGCGTGACGATCTCGGTCCGGGTTTCCTCGTCGGCGGTCGCGGTGAAGGCCGCGAGCGGCACGCCGAGGCTGCGGCGCAACTCGCCGATGCGCAGGTAATCGGGCCGGAAATCATGGCCCCATTGGCTAACGCAATGCGCCTCGTCCACCGCGATCAGGCTGACGCCTGCGCGCTTCAGCAGATGCTGCGCCCCGCCCGAGGCCAGACGTTCGGGCGCCATGTAGAGAAGCTTCAGCCGCCCCTCGTCGATCGCGGTGAAGACCTCTTCGGTCTCCTCCTCGGTATTGCCCGAGGTCAGCGCGCCCGCCTCGACGCCGGCCTGTTTCAACGCGCGCACCTGATCGCGCATCAGCGCGATCAGCGGCGAGATCACCACCGTCACGCCCTCGCGCGCCAGTGCAGGCAATTGATAACACAGGGATTTCCCGCCGCCCGTCGGCATGATCGCCAGCACGTTCTGGCCGTCGATCACCGCGCGCACGATCTCTTCCTGACCGGGCCGGAAGGCGTCGAACCCCCAGACCCGCGCCAGTAGCTCTGCGGGTGCCTCGGCTGCCGCAGCCGCTGGCATCAGAAGCTGTTGCCGTAGAAGAAGGCCGCGTTGTTGAACAGCGCCTGACGGATGATGATCAGGATGATGAAGGCCACCAGCGGCGCCAGATCGAGCCCGCCCGTGTCGGGCAGGAAGCGCCGGATGCGCCCGTAGATCGGCTCCAGCAGATTATTCAGGCCGAACCAGATTTGCGCCACCAAGGGTTGGCGCAGGTTCAGCACCTGAAAATTGATAAGCCAGCTCATAATGATATGGGCGATCATGACGAACCAGATGACGTTCAGGATCAGCACCAGGGCCTGAAAGAGCGTGACCATCGAAACCTCCGCTTTGGATCGCAAAGACAGGTAAGCGAGGCGCAGCCCCATTGCAACCGCAGGCTGGCGCGCATTTTCCGTAACGTCTCTCTTGACCGCCCCGCTGCGGCGCAGCACCTCTGGGCGCATGTATCCCGTTATCCGCATGGCCAAAGAGATCTTGAAGTTCCGCAACGCCCCGGCGTTGCCGATCACGGGCACCCATGTCAGCCAGCATATCTGCTGGCCGTGGGACATCGACCTGTGGATGGAGCTGAACAACGGGCGCACGCTGACGCTTTTTGATCTGGGGCGGATTCCGCTCGCGATCCGCACCGGGCTCTGGGATGCGCTCAAGCGCAACAAATGGGGCATCGTGGTCGCCGGGAACACCACGCGCTATCGCCGCCGGGTGCAGGCGTTCCAAAAAATCGAGATGCGCTCGCGCTGCCTCGGCTGGGATGATCGCTGGATCTGGCTCGAACATGCGATGTTCACGAAGGACGGCGAGTGCACCTCGCATGTGCTGATCCGCGGGGCGGTGACCTCCAAGAAAGGCATGATCCCGCCCGCGCAGGTTCTCGCGGAGATGGGGCAGGATGCGACCTCGCCGCCGCTTCCCGAATTCGTGACCGCCTGGGCCGAGGCCGACCACAAGCGCCCCTGGCCGCCGCAGATGTAACACTGCCGCCAGCGCGGCCCGCCTAACCCGTCGAAACCCTTGCCAGATCGTCCCTTTTCGGGCTTGATCGCCGCAATTACTGGCGCGGCGGGGAGAGGGCGACATGATCACGGCGAAGAAACGCATCTGGGGCTGGTGGTTCTTCGACTGGGCGAGCCAACCCTATAACACGCTGCTGGTCACCTTCATCTTTGCCCCCTTCGTGAAAGAGTTGATGGGCTCGGGCACGGCGGCGCAGACCGTCTGGGGCTACGGCGTCGGCATCGCTGGGATCCTGATCGCGCTCGGCTCGCCCTTCCTCGGTGCGGTCGCGGACCGCTCGGGACGGCGGATGCCGTTCATCTGGGCCTTCTCGGTGATGTATGTGCTGGGCGCGTGGGGCCTGTGGTACGCGGTGCCGGGCGATTTCAAGCTGATGGCGATCATGATCAGCTTTGCCATCGGCATGATCGGCATGGAATTCGCGACCACCTTCACCAATGCGATCCTACCTGACCTCGGGCCTCGCGAAGAGATCGGGCGCATCTCCGGCTCGGGCTGGGCGTTCGGTTATATCGGCGGGATGATCACGCTGTTCATCATGCTCCTGCTGCTACAGGCGACGAGCCCGACGACCGGCAAGACGATGCTGGGGATCGACCCGCTCTTCGGCCTCGACGTCGCTACGCGAGAGGATACCCGCGTGGTCGGGCCGCTCACCGCGATCTGGTACGCGGTCTTCATGATCCCCTTCTTCTTCTGGGTGCGCGAGCCGCGCAAACCCGACGCGCTGCCCATCGGCACGGCGCTGCGCGGCGCTTGGCCCGAACTGCGCGCGACGCTGAAGGCGCTGCCGCGCCGGCGTTCGCTGACCTCGTTCCTGCTCAGCTCGATGTTCTACCGCGACGCACTCAACGGCATCTACACCTTCGGCGGGCTCTATGCGGCGGGCGTGTTGAACTGGTCGATCACGCTGATCGGCATCTTCGGAATCCTCGGCACGATCACCGGCGCGACTTTCGCATGGCTCGGCGGCAAGGCCGATGACCGCTGGGGGCCGCGCACGGTCATCATCACCTCGCTGGTGATCCTGACGCTGGTCGTGATCGGCATCGTGATGATCTCGCGCGAAAGCGTCTTCGGGATGGCCGTCACCTCCGACAGCAAACTGCCCGACATCGCCTTCATGGTGCTGGGCGGAATGATCGGGGCCTGCGGCGGCGCCCTGCAATCGGCCTCGCGGACGATGATGGTCCGTCAGGCCGACCCGGAAAAGATCACCGAGCATTTCGGCCTCTACGCGCTTTCGGGCAAGGCCACGGCCTTCATCGCCCCGCTCGCCATCGGGATCACGACGCAGATAAGCGGAAATCAGTCGACGGGCATCACACCGATCATCGTCCTTTTGCTTTTGGGCCTGGTCCTGCTAGGATTCGTGAGAAGTCACGGAGACCCTGCGCCCGAAGGACCCCCCTCATCATGATCGCGAAATTTCTCGTCGCCGCTCTTTCTTTCAGCCTTATTTCTGCGCCCACATTCGCCGAACCGCTCGCCCGCCAACTTTTCGGCTCCAAGGCGAACGCGTCGGCGCAGGCGCCTTCGGCCATCGGGTTTTACTCGCGTGGCTGCGCCGCAGGCCTGCAGCGCATGCCCGAGAGCGGGCCGACTTGGCAGGCGATGCGCCTGTCGCGCAATCGCAACTGGGGCCAGCCCGCGATGCTGACCTACCTGCAGGATCTGTCGCGCTACGCGGCCTCTCTGCCGGGATGGAACGGTCTCTATATCGGTGACATTTCCCAGCCGCGCGGCGGTCCGATGACCGGCGGCCATGCGAGCCACCAGATCGGGCTGGATGCCGATATCTGGATGCTGCCCGCGACGAACCTGAATCTCAGCCGCACCCAGCGGGAGAAAATCTCCTCGATCTCGGTGCGCACCGCCGATCAGCGCCACACCAATTCCAACTGGACGCCGCAGCACCTCGCGCTGATGCGCCACGCCGCTGCCGATCCGCGAGTCGACCGTATCTTCGTGGCCGCCGCCGTGAAGATCGCGATGTGCAACACGGTGCCGCGCAACGATCGCGCATGGCTGCAGAAGATCCGTCCGATGTATGGCCACAACACGCATTTCCACGTCCGCCTGAAATGCCCGCCCGGTGCGCGCTATTGCGAGACGCAGAAACCGACCGTGGCGCAGCTCTCGAAGGGAGGCGATGGCTGTGACGACACGCTGAACTGGTGGGTGACCGATTACCTCAACCCGCCGAAGACCGCGGCCAAGCCCAAGCCGAAAGGGCCGCCGAAGAAAAACGCGAAAACCTACGTCATGTCGGACCTGCCCAACCAATGTCGCGCCGTTCTTACCTCGCGCTGATTGCAGGTGCGGGGCTGGCCATTCTCGGAGGGCTCGCGCCCGCCGGGCCGCATCCTCGCGCGCAATTCCTGCAAAGCTATCACTGGACCATGCCGGGCGTGTTCGTCTTCGGCGGGTTTTCAGGGCTTGAGCTGGGGCCGGACGGAGGCGATTTCGTCACCCAGTCGGACCGCACGACCATCTGGCGCGGGCATCTCGATCGCAACGCAGCCGGCCAGATCAAGGACGTGAGGGTCACACAAGGGCCGAACTGGCTTCACAGCTCCAAAGGCGCGGCGCTGACCCGTCATCTGGGAGACAGCGAAGGCTTGGCGCTGGCGCCGGACGGCTCGGTCTATATCTCCTTCGAGGGGCTCGCGCGGGTGTCCCATTTCCCGACCGACGGCGGCCCGGCCGAGTTGCTGCCACGCCCGGATGCCTTTGCGAAGATGCAGAACAACTCCTCGCTCGAGGCGCTGGCGATCGACGATCAGGGCACGCTCTACACGATGCCCGAACGCTCGGGCGCGAAAGACAGGCCCTACCCGGTCTGGCGTTATCGCGACGGGAAATGGGATCAGCCCTTCGCCATCCCGCGCTCCGAGAACTGGCTACCGGTCGGCGCGGATTTCGGCCCCGATGGCCGCTTCTACCTGCTGGAGCGCGACTTCTGGGGGCTACTGGGCTTTCGGACGCGCGTTCAGGTCTTCGACATCAACGGCGACTCGATCTCGGGCGGCGAGGTTCTTCTGGAAACCGGCGCCGGGCGTCACGACAATCTCGAAGGCCTCGCGGTCTGGCGCGACGACAGCGGCGCGATCCGTCTGACGATGATTTCCGACGATAATTTCCGGTTCCTGCAGCGCACCGAGATCGTGGAATACGTCCTGCCTGAGACGCGCCGCACCGCCAAAAAGGATTGACGCAACGCGTTCGAGCGCGTATCGCGCGCCCTTGCCCGGAGGGTTCCGGGCCATGTCTCCGCTACCATGTAAAAACGGTTGAACATCATGACCCGCTATATTCCTGGCATCATTGCCATGGCCATTATCGTCGTGGCCTCGAACATCCTGGTGCAATTCCTCGTCGGCGACTGGCTGACCTGGGGCGCCTTCACCTACCCCTTCGCCTTCCTCGTCAATGACGTGATGAACCGCGTCTACGGCCCGGGCGCCGCGCGCCGCGTCGTGGCCGCCGGTTTCGTCGTGGGCGTGATCTGCTCGCTCATCGGCAGCCAGATCATGCTGCAGGGCGACGGCTACACCTATCCCGCCGTCACGCTGCGCATCGCGCTCGGCTCCGGCGCGGCCTTCCTCGTGGCGCAGATGACCGACATCTTCGTCTTCGACAAGCTGCGCAATGGTGTCTGGTGGCGCGCGCCTGCGATCTCGACCCTGATCGGCGCGTCGCTCGACACGCTGATCTTCTTCTCGGTCGCCTTCTCGAGCGCGCTCATCTTCCTCGAGCCGTCGAATGACGTGTCCTGGGCCAATGAAACCCTGCCCCTGTTGGGCTTCGGGCCGACGGTGCCGCTCTGGGTGTCGCTGGCTACCGCAGACTGGCTTGTCAAACTTGCCCTGACTTTGATCGCACTGCTGCCTTTCAAGGCACTTGTTACGAAACTTTCTCCAAGGATTGCGTAATTTTTCTTGCCACACACAAAATCTGTGGCACGCTGTGGATAACGGCAACGCATGAAAGGAGGTGGTCCAGTGTCTAGAGTGATAGTGGAGAGAGGTGTCGGGACAGTGAGGGGGGCCGTGGCCTGAGGGCAAACCCTGGGGCAAAGAACCCTGACTGGGACGGCTGGATCCTTCGGACCCTAACCGGACCATCTCCGTAGATCTCGGAGGGCCATCTCGAACAGAGATGGCCCTTTTCGTGGGGCGTTCCTTAGCAAAAAGGAGCGCCCTTCGTCATTGACGTCGATCATCGACTCGGCCTCATTTCGCGCCCAACCTTCCTATGCGTCAACTTGTGTGGGAGGACACTATGCGCTTCACTTACCTCATCGCCGCGGCCTGTCTCGCCGCGACCCCGGCCATCGCTCAGGACGGCGATGTCGGCAAAGCTCTCTACGGCCAATATTGCGCCAGCTGTCATGGCGACGATGGCACGGGCACCGGGCCGATGGCAGAATATCTGAACGTGAAACCCGCCGATCTGACCGGCCTTGCCGCCGCCAATGACGGCGAGTTCCCGATGCTCAAGGCGATCCACATCATCGACGGACGCACAGGCGTGCGGGCGCATGGCGGGCCGATGCCGGTCTTCGGCGATGTGTTCATGGAACAGGGCGGGCATGGTGCGCCGTATTACACCGACGTCCTGGCCACGCGCGGGCGCGTCCTTTCACTCGCGACATATCTCGAGTCGCTTCAGAAATAGGCGATAAGACGTTCACGATAGCACCGGTCTCGCGGGGTGATCTCGACTCCGCGAGCCGGATATGGTTTGCAGGAACCCGGGCGTCAGAGCCTTATTGGACGACACATCACCGGGAATGCAGATTGATGAGCGATATTGACGCGTTGAGCTTCGAAGAGGCGATGAAGGCTCTCGAGGAAGTCGTGGGCAAACTGGAACATGGCGACGTGCCCCTGGACGAGTCGATCAAACTCTATGAGCGCGGCGCCAAGCTGAAAGAGCATTGCGCCAAGCTTCTGAAAGAGGCCGAGGCGCGCGTGGAGAAAATCACGCTCAATGCCGACGGCGCTCCGAAAGGCACGACCCCCGCCGAAGGTCTGTAAATGTTCACCTCCCGTTTGAAAGAGGTGCAGACGACCGTTCAGGTCGCGCTCGATGCCGCCGTGGCGCGCCAGCCCGAGGGGCCGCTGCGCGCCCCGATGCATTACGCGCTGCAGGGCGGCAAACGCCTGCGCGCCTTCCTCGCGATCGAAAGCGCCGCGATCTTCGGCATCCCGGAGGCGCAGGTGATGCCCGCCGCCGCCGCGGTCGAGGCGCTGCACGCCTATAGCCTCGTGCATGACGACCTGCCCTGCATGGATGACGACGATCTGCGCCGCGGCCAGCCGACGATTCACGTGAAATGGGACGAGGCCACCGCCGTGCTGACCGGCGACGTGTTGCAGACGCTTGCGTTTGAGCTTTGCGCCGACCCCGTCCTCGGCCCGGCAGAGCGGCGCATCGCGCTGAGCCTCGCGCTTGCGAAAGCCTCCGGCGCGGCCGGGATGGGCCACGGTCAGGCGCTCGACATCGCCGCCGAAAGCGCCACCGATCCGCTCTCGCTCAGCCAGATCACCGCGCTGCAGGCGGGCAAGACCGGGGCGCTGATCTCGTTCGCCTCGCGCACCGGCGCGATCCTCGCAGGCGAGGACGAGGGCCCTCTGAGCGATTTCGCCGATGCGGTCGGTCTGGCCTTTCAAATTCACGATGACATCCTAGATGTGACGGGTTGCGAAAAGGCCGCCGGGAAGCGGGTCGGCAAGGATGCCGAGGCCGGCAAAGCCACCTTCGTCTCGCTGCTCGGCCTCGCCGGCGCGCGGCTTCGGGAGGGCGAGCTGATCGAGCAAGCCATAGACGCGCTTTCGCCTTACGGCGAGGAAGCGGAAAACTTGCGGGCCGCTGCGCGTTTCGTTATCTCCCGCGAGATGTAGCGCGCCTAGGGGGCAGCCAATGAGCGATAACCCGAACGACCAAACGGCAACGCCGCTCCTCGACAAGGTGCGACTGCCGTCCGATCTGAAAGGCCTTTCCGATCCCGAGCTGAAAACGCTCGCCACCGAATTGCGCGCCGAGACCATCTCGGCCGTGTCGCAAACCGGCGGGCATTTGGGTGCGGGTCTGGGCGTGGTCGAGCTGACGGTCGCGCTGCATGCCGTGTTCGACGCGCCGCGCGACAAGATCGTCTGGGACGTGGGCCACCAGTGCTATCCGCACAAGATCCTGACCGGGCGCCGCGACCGCATCCGCACGCTGCGCACCAAGGGCGGGCTGTCGGGTTTCACCAAGCGCTCGGAGTCGCCCTACGATCCGTTCGGCGCGGGCCATAGCTCCACCTCGATCTCGGCCGCGACTGGCTTCACCATGGGCCGCGAGCTGGGCGCCGAAACGGGCGACGCGATCGCCGTGATCGGTGACGGTGCGATGTCGGGCGGCATGGCTTTCGAGGCGATGAACCACGCGGGCCATCTGGGCAAACGCATGTTCGTCGTGCTCAACGATAACGAGATGTCGATCGCCCCGCCCGTCGGCGCGCTGTCGAGCTACCTCACCCGGCTTTATTCCGAGGCCCCGCTGCAGGACCTGAAATCCGCCGCCAAAGGTGCGGTCGGCCTGCTGCCCGTTCCGTTCCAGGAAGGCGCGCGCCGGGCGAAGGAAATGCTCAAGGGTATCGCCATGGGCGGCACCCTGTTCGAGGAGCTGGGTTTCTCCTATGTCGGCCCGGTCGATGGCCACGATCTCGACCAGTTGCTGCCGCTGCTGCGCACGCTCAAGGCCCGCGCGACCGGTCCGGTCCTGATCCACGCGGTGACGACGAAGGGCAAAGGGTATGGCCCCGCCGAGAGCCGCCCCGATGGTGGCCATGCCACCGCGAAATTCGATCTCAGCACCGGCGAGCAGAAGAAATCGCCCTCCAACGCGCCGAGCTACACCAAGGTCTTCGCCGAAAGCCTGATCAAGGAAGCGGCGAAAGACGAGAAGATCGTCGGCATCACCGCCGCCATGCCCGACGGCACGGGGCTGAAGCAATTCGCGGGCGTCTATCCGCGCCGCTGTTTCGACGTGGGCATCGCCGAGCAACACGCCGTCACCTTCTCCGCCGGTCTCGCCGCCTCGGGAATGAAACCGTTCTGCGCGATCTACTCGACCTTCCTGCAGCGCGGCTACGACCAGATCGTCCACGACGTCGCGATCCAGCGCCTGCCCGTGCGCTTCGCAATCGACCGCGCCGGTCTGGTGGGCGCGGATGGTGCAACCCATGCGGGCTCGTTCGATGTGGGCTTCATGTCCTCGCTGCCCGGCATGGTCGTGATGGCCGCCGCCGACGAGGCTGAACTGGTCCATATGGTCGCCACCGCCGCCGCCCATGACGAAGGCCCCATCGCCTTCCGCTATCCGCGCGGTGAAGGCATGGGTGTCGACATGCCCGAAGAGGGCGTGCCGCTGGAAATCGGCAAGGGCCGGATGATCGCGGAAGGCGCGCGCGTCGCGATCCTGTCCTATGGCACCCGTCTGGCCGAAGTGCTGAAAGCCCGCGAGGCGCTGCAGGCCCGCGGCCTTGCGCCGACCGTCGCCGATGCACGCTTCGTCAAACCTCTCGACACCGATCTGATCGACCGGCTGGTGGCCGAGCACGAAGCGCTGATCTGCATCGAGGAAGGCGCAATCGGCGGCTTCGGCAGCCATGTCGCGCAATACCTGTCGGAGCAGGGCGTCTTCGATCACGGGTTCAAGTTCCGCTCGATGGTCCTGCCCGACACGTTCATCGACCACGCCTCGCCCGAGGACATGTATCACTCCGCAGGCATGGATGCGCCGCAGATCGAGGCGAAGGTGCTCGAGCTTCTGGGCGTCGCGGTCGCGAAACGCGCCTGAGATAAGTTTTCCTTATTTTCGCGGCGGCTGCATAAGTTTGACTTATGCGGCCTCCGCCTCCTCCAGCAAGCCTTCCTCGACCAGCCGCCGCGCCCAGCCATCCGGCCCGTCGAACAGATGCGTTTTCCAGCCGAAAGTATGCGCCGTCGCGATATTGTCGGCACGGTCATCGGTGAAGATCAGATCCGAGCCGGACAGCCCCGACGCGTCCTCGACCATCTGATAGATCTTCGGGTCGGGCTTCGTGACACCCATATGACCCGAGATGAAATCGCGGTCGAAATCGCGCAGGAACGGGTAATGCGTCGCCGCGAAATCGTAGCTTTGAATCCCGAAATTCGTCAGGGAGAAAACCGGCATCCCCTTGGCCTGCAAAGATTTCATCAGGCGCAGCGAATGCGGGATCTCGGGCGCTGCCATCTCGATCCAGTCATCGTGCCAGCGCCGGATCGCATCACGCCAGCTCGGGTATTTCTCGGCCCATGCGTAGATCGTCTCGCGGAACGGCGCGCCGCGGTCGATCTCGTCATTCATGCCGTGCAGATCGACCTCCGCGAACATCTGCTCGCGGGTCTCGCGCGGCATGATCCGGTCGTAATGCCGCTCCGGCTGCCATTCGATCAGCACGTTACCGATGTCGAAGATAACTGCCTTAACCATTCTTAACCTCTCTTGCTGCCGCCCGCGCGACCCGGTCGAGCGCATCCGAGAACCGCGCCCGGTCGGCCTTGGAAAACGGCTTGCCGCCGCCCTGCCGGAACGGATCGGCAGAGCGCAAATCCGCCATCAAATCCCGCGTTGCCAATACGTTACCGATATTGGCGGGGGTCAGCGCCTCACCATCGGGGCGCAGTACCCGTGCGCCGGCCTCGACGCATTTCGCCGCCAGCGGAATGTCATTGGTGATCACCACATCGCCCACGGTCGCCCGCTCGGCGATATACATATCGGCCACGTCCGGCCCCTGATCGACATAGACCATCTCGACCAGCGGATTGGGCGAGGGCCGCAGCCCGCCATTGGAGACAAGCATCAGCTTGACGCCGAGACGGGTCGCGACCTTCTCGGCCTCGGCCTTCACCGGGCAGGCATCCGCGTCGACCCAGATCACGCCCAGAGCGCCTCGGCGTGGAACTCGATGTGATCGGGAATGAAGGTCGAGACGAAATAGTAACTGTGATCGTAACCTTCCTGAATCCGGAAAGTGCCGGGCTGACGGCGCGCTGCCATCGCTTCGGCCAGCGCCTCGGGCTTCAGGAGATCGAGGAATTGATCCGAGCCGCCTTGGTCGATCAGCACTTCGCCGTCGAACCCGCGTTCGCGCATCAGAAGCGTGGCATCATGCGCGGCCCATGCGGCCTCGTTGTCGCCCAGATAGGCGCTGAACTGCTTGCGGCCCCAGTCGCTTTGCGTCGGGTTCGCGATCGGCGCGAAGGCCGAAACGGACCGAAAGCGCTCGGGCTGGTGCATCGCCAGCGTCAGCGCGCCATGCCCGCCCATCGAATGCCCGGTGATCGCCTGCCGCTCCGGATCGATTTCGAAGGCGGCGTCGATGGCGTTCGGCAGTTCCTCGGCGATGTAATCCCACATCCGGAAATGCGGCGCCCAGGGGTCCTGCGTCGCGTTGACATAGAAGCCCGCGCCTTGGCCCAGATCGTAATCCTCGTGATTGGCCACGCCCTCGCCGCGCGGTGAGGTGTCGGGGAACACGAGCGCGATCCCGTGCTCGGCCGCGAAAGCCTGCGCGCCCGCCTTGGTCATCGCGTTCTCATGGGTGCAAGTCAGCCCCGAGAGATACCAGAGCACCGGCACCGGACCGTCCTCGGCCTCGCGCGGCAGGAACAGCCCGAAGGTCATTTCGCAATCATTGACCTTAGACGCGTGCGAATAGACGCCTTGGACGCCTCCGAAACAGCGGTTTTCCGAGATCGTTTTCATCAAAGCCTCCTTAGCCGTGAACCCAATGGATGACCGCCGGAACCGTGAGGATCGAGACGGCGGTCGAGACGAGGATGGCGGCCGAGACGCGCTGCGGCGCCACCCCGAAATGCTGCGCCAGAATATAGACATTGCCCGCGACGGGAAGGGCGGCAGCGGCGATCATCACGCCTGCCGCGAAGGGGTCGACATCGAAGATCAGAAGCGAGGTGATCGCGATCGCGGCCGGGTGCAGGAAGAGCTTGCCGAAGGACAGCCAGACCGCCGGCGCGGGCTTCTCGGCCGATTTGCCCGCAAGCGAGGCGCCGATGGCGAAGAGCGCGCCCGGCGTCGCGGCGGCGCCGAGGATCGTCATGAACTCCGAAAGCGGGCCCGGCATCGGCAGTTTCAGCCCGGCCCAGGCGAGCCCCGCCACCATCGAGACGATCATCGGGTTCTTCACCAGCCCCAACGCGATCGGCGCGAGCGAGACCTTCCCGTGCCGCGCGGCGGTGATGAAGATCGTGATGATTGAGGAGAACACGATCAGATCGCAGCTCAACACCATCAAGACCGGCCCCACCGCTGCCGGTCCCAGCAGCACCACCAGCATCGGCACGCCGAGAAAGCCGGTATTGCCGGTCATCGAGGTATGCGCCTCCATCGCGGAAAGCGCGGTGGGCAGCTTGCGCGCCTTGGCGACGGCGAAAGTGATCAGCCAGACCGCGCCCGATCCGGTCAGATAGGCGAGGATGAACTGCGGATCGACGAGCGCGGCCAGATCGAGATTGGCGGAGAATTTGAACAGCATCGCCGAGAGCGCGAAGTAGAAGACGAATTTCGTCAGCCACGCGGTCGCCTCGGCGGTGAAAAAGCGGATCTGTCCGGCGAACCAGCCAAGCCCGATCAGGGCAAAAAAGGGCAAGGTCTTCAGAAAGATCTCAAGCATGGCCAAGGGCTAGCATGCGGTTTTGGCAAGTGCCAGCTATGGAATGAGGTCTGCGCGCCCGTGGCGGGGTCGGGAAGCCTCCGGCGGGGATATTTTTGCCAAGCCGAAGGCAAAGCGCCTGTTTTCGCCTTGGCTCAAATATCCCCCGCGGAGCGTCCCGCATGTGCCGCTGGCGCGCGGGTCGGAAGAAAGTCAGCGTCAGCCGCCGCCGATCAAGACGCCGGCTGCGAAGACCAGCGCGCCGCCGAGCACGACCTGGAAGGCCGCGCGCAGGAAGGGCGTTTCCATGAAGCGGTTCTGGATCCAGGCGATGGCCCAAAGCTCGATGAACACGACGATGATCGCGATGGTGGTCGCGGTCCAGAAATCGGGGATCAGGTAGGGCAGCGCGTGGCCCAAGCCGCCCAGCATGGTCATCACGCCCGAGGCGATGCCGCGTTTGATCGGCGAGCCGCGGCCCGAGATCACGCCGTCATCATGCGCCGCTTCGGTGAAGCCCATCGAGATGCCCGCGCCGACCGAGGCCGCGAGGCCCACGAGGAAGGTGGTCCAGGGGTTCTGGGTCGCGAAGGCGGTTGCGAAGATCGGCGCGAGGGTCGAGACCGAGCCGTCCATCAGCCCGGCGAGCCCCGGCTGCACCCAGGTCAGGATGAACTGGCGGTGGGCCTGACGGTCTTCCTCTTCCTTTTCGCTCTCGGGCAGATGCGTGCCGGTCAGCTCTTCGGCCTTCTTCTCGTGGCCGAGTTCGGCCGCGGCGAGATCGCCCAGCAACTCGCGCGTGCTGGCATCCGAGCTGCGTTGGGCGGCCAGCGTGTAGAACTTGCCCGCCTCGCGCTCCATCGCCTCGGCCTCGCCGCGGATGGTGTCGAGCGACAGGTTCTTGGTGAGCCAGATCGGTTTGCGGTTGTAGAAGCCCGCGACATGTTCGCGACGGATCAGCGGGATCACATCGCCGAAGCGTTCCGTGTGCCGGGCGATCAGGAGGCGGCGATGCTCGTCTTCCTCTTTCGCCATCTCGTCGAAGATCTTCGCGGAGGCCGGATATTCGGTGCGCAGATGTTCGGCATATTGGCGATAGATGCGTGCGTCGTCCTCCTCGGAGGAGATCGCGAGCGCAAGCACTTCCTGTTCAGTGAGATCGTCGAAACGGCGGCGTGACGCGAAACCGGGAAGCATGGGAGGCCCTCTTTTTTAGAACGGTTCTAAAATATGCAGAGTTGCGTCCAGCGCAAGGCAGTATTTCGAACTGATTAGTTCATTTGGACTTGATTTCCGAACCGAACGGTTCATATTCAATTCCGAACCAAGTAGTTCAGTTATGGAGAACCGCTATGAAACGTCTCGCTTACGCCCTTGTTCTGTCTGTGTTTGGCGCAACCGCCGCATCGGCTGGCGTCGGGGATTTCTCGCTGCCGCGTCTGGACTTCCCGACCACCGGGGCTCCGACCGTCACGCAAGGCTGCAACGATCTGACGCAGGTCTGCGCGGATAATTAATCGCGTCCGAGATGCGCTTCGCCCCGCTCGGCGGCGAGGCGCATCTGACGTTCGCGCTCGCGGAAGCGGTCGCGATCGGCATCGGAATACTCGCCGATGCAGCGGTGACAGGAGACGCCTTCCTCGTAATCGGGATAGCGTTTGTCTTCCGCGGAGACCGGGCGGCGACAGGCGTGACAGCTGTCGTAATCGCCCTGTTTCAGCCCGTGGCGCAGGCTCACGCGCTGATCGAAGACGAAGCAATCGCCCTGCCAGAGCGAGCCGTCTTCGGGCATGTCTTCGAGATATTTCAGGATGCCGCCCTTGAGGTGATAGACCTCGGGCACGCCTTCCGAGAGCAGGAAATTCGTCGATTTCTCGCAGCGGATGCCGCCGGTGCAGAACATCGCAACGCGCTTGTTATGGAAGCGATGCGCGTTGTCGCGCCACCATTGCGGAAATTCGCGGAAGGATTTCGTGCCCGGGTCGATGGCCCCCTCGAAAGTGCCGATCTCGATCTCGTAATCGTTGCGCGTATCGATCACGACCGTGTCGGGCGAGGCAATCAGCGCGTTCCAGTCCTGCGGCTCGACATAATGGCCGACGCGGGCCTTCGGATCGATATCGGGCTCGCCCATCGTGACGATCTCGCGCTTGAGCCGCACCTTCATCTTGCCGAAGGGCATCTCGTCCGCCGCGCTTTCCTTCCATTCCAGATCGGCGCAGCCCGGCATGCTGCGGATATGCGCCAGCACCGCGTCGATCCCTTCACGGGTGCCTGCAATGGTGCCGTTGATCCCTTCGCGCGCGATCAGGAGCGAGCCTTTCACGCCATGCGCGCAGGCGATCTTCGCCAGCGGGGCCTTCAGGGCCTCGGGGGACTCGAACCGGGTGAAATGGTAAAGGGCGGCAACGGTGAACATGGGCCCCGCATTAGCGCCGTGCGGGGGCGTTAGGCAAGAGCCGTTGACCATGTGGGGCCCGCGCCCTACCCATGGAGAGACCCTGCGGGAGAGACAAAATGACCAAAGCCCTGATCGTGATCGACGTGCAAAACGATTTCTGCCCCGGCGGCGCGCTGGCGGTATCGGGGGGCGACGAGATCCTTCCGCGCGTGAACACGTTGATGACCGAGTTCGACACCGTGGTGCTTACGCAGGATTGGCACCCGGCGGACCATTCCTCTTTCGCGAGCCAGCACGAAGGCGGCGCGCCCTTCACGCAGGTGCATATGGAATATGGGCTGCAGACGCTTTGGCCCGATCATTGCGTCCAAGGCAGCAAGGGGGCGGAGTTCCACCCCGATCTGGCCGTGGACCGGGCGCAGTTGATCATCCGCAAGGGGTTCCGGCGCGATGTCGACAGCTATTCGGCCTTCTTCGAGAACGACCACAAGACGCCGACGGGGCTTGCGGGCTACCTGCGCGACCGGGGCGTCGAGGATCTGACCTTCGTGGGGCTCGCCACCGATTTCTGCGTCGCGTGGTCGGCGCTGGATGCGGCGAAGCTGGGCTTCCGCGCGACCGTGATCGAAGGCGCCTGCCGGGCGATCGACCTCGACGGCTCGCTGCAGGAGGCGCATAGCGAGATGCGCTCTGCCGGTGTGAAGCTGGAGGCCTGATCCATGGTCGACATCGCGAGCCGCGTCTATAACCACAAGTGGAAGATCGACCCGATCGTGCGGTCTCTGATCGACACGGATTTCTACAAGCTGTTGATGTGTCAGTCGATTTTCCGCAACAAGCCGGAGACGCGGGTCAAGTTCAGCCTGATCAACCGCAGCAAGTCGATCCGTCTGGCGGAGTTGATCGACGAGGCGGAACTGCGCGAGCAGCTGGATTATGCGCGCTCGTTGAAGCTTTCGCGCGGGGAGAGCACCTGGCTGCGCGGCAACACGTTCTACGGCAAGCGGCAGATGTTCCGCTCGGATTTCATGGAGTGGTTCGAGGGCTATCAACTGCCGCCCTACCATCTGGAAAAGCGCGACGGGCAATATGAGCTGACCTTCGAGGGCAAGTGGCACGAGGTCATGCTCTGGGAGATTCCGGCGCTCGCGATCCTGATGGAGCTGCGCGGTCGGGCGGTGCTCAACACGATGGGGCGTTTTGAACTGCAGGTGCTCTATGCGCGCGCGATGACGAAGGTCTGGGAGAAGATCGAGGCGCTGCGCGAGCTGGACAACCTGCGGATCGCGGATTTCGGCACCCGGCGGCGACACAGCTTCCTGTGGCAGGACTGGTGCGTGCAGGCGATGCTCGAAGGGTTGGGCGATGTCTCCGAAGGCGGCGCGTTCACCGGGACCTCGAACTGCCTGGTCGCGATGCGCCGCGACATCGAAGCGGTGGGCACCAACGCACATGAGATGCCGATGGTCTATGCGGCGCTGACCGATAG
This sequence comes from Thioclava sp. F36-6, assembly GCF_002020305.1. Taxonomy (NCBI): domain Bacteria; kingdom Pseudomonadati; phylum Pseudomonadota; class Alphaproteobacteria; order Rhodobacterales; family Paracoccaceae; genus Thioclava; species Thioclava sp. F36-6. The sequence continues at coordinate 125,710 of NZ_MPZX01000004.1, forward strand.
CGATGCGGAACTGGCGAAGGCGCCTTACAAGGTGCTGGCCGATTGGCACGAAGAGCATGACGGCAACCTGCGCATCATCCTGCCCGACACATATGGCACGAAGGGGTTCCTCGACCACGCGCCGGATTGGCTGGCGGGCTGGACCGGTATCCGCATCGATTCGGGCGACCCGGCGACGGGGGCCGAGATCGCGATCGACTGGTGGAAAGCGCGCGGCGAAGACCCGCGCCAGAAGCTGGTGATCTTCTCGGACGGGCTGACCGTCGACAAGATTCGCGAGTTGCACGCGCAGTTCGCCGGTCGGGTGAAGGTCAGCTTCGGCTGGGGCACGCTGCTGACGAACGACTTCCGCGGACTGGTGCCGAATGACGCGCTCGCGCCGTTCAGCCTTGTGTGCAAAGCGGTCGAGGCCGATGGGCGCCCGACGGTGAAGCTGTCGGACAATCCCGCGAAGGCGATGGGCCCGGAGGACGAGATCGCCCGCTACAAGCGCGTCTTCGAGGTCGGCCAGCAGCAGGCGATGAAGGTCATGGTCTGAGCGGTCAGGTGATCGCGTTCAGGATCAGGTAGACCACCGCCGAGAGCGCGGCCGAGGCCGGCACGGTGACGATCCACGCCGTGGCCACCGTCATCATATGCGAGCGGCGCACCAGCAGGCGGCGCTTGCGCTCTTCCGGCGGGACGGGCTTGCCCTTGCGGATACCAAGCTCGCGGGCGCGTTTCTCGGCATGCCATTCGCGATAGAAGCCGACGCCGAAGATGCCGCCGACCGCGATATGGGTCGAGGAGACCGGCAGGCCCAGCCAAGAGGCCACGATCACCGTGATCGCCGCCGAGAGCGCCACGCAATAGGCGCGCATCGGGTTGAGCTTGGTGATCTCGTTGCCGACGAGGCGGATCAGCTTGGGTCCGAACAGCAGCAGGCCGACGGAAATCCCCAGCGCGCCCACGGCCATCACCCAGAACGGGATGCCGACCTCTGCGGCGATATCGCCCTGCTCGACCGTGTGCACGATGGCTGCGAGCGGGCCGACCGCATTGGCGACGTCATTCGCACCGTGGGCGAAGCTCAGCAACGCGGCAGAGACGACGAGCGGCAGGCCGAACAGCGTCTTGAGCGACTTCTTGCGGTTCTCCATCCCTTCGGACTGGCGGCGGATCATCGGGATCGTGACGAGCCATCCTATGACACCGACGACGAGGCCGATCAGGACCGCTTCGACAATCGTGATCTTGAACAGGTGCTTGAGGCCCTTGAGCGCGAGATAGGCGGCGAAGGCCCCCGACATGATGCCGATCAGGATCGGCACCCATCGGCGCGCGGCGGCGATCTTGTCATCGACATAGATCACCTTGGTCTTGATCAGCGCGAGGAAGGCGGCCGCGATCACGCCGCCCATGACAGGTGAGATCACCCAGCTCGCCGCGATCTTGCCCATCGAGACCCAATCGACCGCCCCGAAGCCCGCAGCCACGATGCCGGCGCCGACGACGCCGCCGACGATGGAGTGGGTGGTCGAGACCGGCGCGCCGAGCCATGTCGCGAGGTTCAGCCACAAGGCCGCAGCCAGCAGGGCCGCCATCATCGCCCAGACGAAATGCCCGGAATCGGGCAAGGCGGTCGGCTCGATGATACCCTTCGCGACGGTTTTGACGACATCGCCGCCCGCGACGAGCGCGCCGAGGCTTTCGAAGATGGCGGCGACGATCAGCGCCCCGATCAGCGTCATCGCACGCGAGCCCACGGCGGGGCCCATGTTGTTGGCGACGTCATTGGCGCCAATGTTTAGCGCCATATAGGCCCCGATCGCAGCGGCGGCGATCACCACCAGCTGGCCGGGCTGCCCGCCCACCAACACGGCCGCCACCAGACCGACGAGCACGATGAAAGCCAGCGCAATCCCCGGCGCGACCATGCCGCGCGCCACTAATTGCCCGGCACTTTCGACGCGCCCGATCCGCTTGAGATCCTTGTCGAGCGTTTTCCACTGATTGACGCGGGACTCGTTGTCTTGATTGGCCACCGTCACGAACCTGTCATCTAATTGTCAGAAGTCCGCGCGGGCCTAGCCGGTTTGACACGTTGTGACAAGGCGTTCGACGTCATTCGGGGCTCAGAGCTTGCGCAAAAGCTTCTGCAGCCCCTCTTCCGCGACCAGCTTCGCGGCCTGCTTGGGCGCGAACCATTTGCGCTTGCGCTGATGCTCTTCGGGAAAGGACTTCATCAGGGTCTCGACCCGCATCGGGAAGACCACGACATCGGTGGGCGTGGCCAAGCCGCTATCGAGGATTTTGTCATAGCGGAACGCCCCGGTGGGCTCCTTGTCGATCTTGCCGACAGCCCCGGCCTCTTCCCATGCCTCTTGCTTGGCCGCGCCGGACAGCGAGCGGCCCCGCATCGGCCAGCCTTTCGGGATCACCCAGCGCCCGGTGTCGCGCGAGGTGATCAGAAGGACTTGAGTCTTGCCGTCACGGATTCGCAGACAGAGCGCTCCCACCTGCAAAGAGGCGGGGCGATACCCCAGCAAGCCCTTCGCGACGGATTTCGCCCATTTCATCGACTGGTCTCCCATGGCGGCGTACGGTTCTCCAAATGCTGTGCGAGTTCAAGCGCACGCTCTAAATATAGTCTTTGGCGCGGATCGGAACCCGGTGCCCGGGTCACAATCCAGCCAGCAGACGCGAAGGCTCTCAGCGCCACGAAAAGCGGCAGAAGTGCCTCCTGATCGGGCGGAAGCGGACGCAGGCTGCGATAGCCCTCGACGAGTCCTGCGGCCTGTTCGCCCCAAAGCGGGTCGCCCCAGCCCTGCACCAGCGCCGTCGCAAGGTCGTAAAGCCGGTAGCCCGGCCCGCAATCGTCGAAGTCGATCAGCGCAAGCCCATCCGGGGTCGATAGCACGTTCTCACGCAAGCAATCGGCGTGGATCGGACCGTAGTCCTGCGCCTGTGCCAAGAGCGCACGCGCAAGATCGCGGCCCGAAGACAGCGTTGCGGCCTCAACTTCCGAAAGCTGAGGATGTTCCCAGAAACGTCCCCAAAGCGGACGCTCCCCCAGAAACCCTTCGCCATCCCACGGGTTCCGGTCGAACCCGTCGGGCGGGGCGGCATCGCTGCTGATATGCAGCTGCGCGATCAGGCGCCCCAGCGCATGAGCCTCGGCGCGCACCGCCTCGGGCGAGCCGGAAAGCGGCTGATCGCCCGCACCGATCGGCGCGCCATCCAGCCACTCCACGCAGGAGGTCACGCGGTTGCGCACGCTGCCGGTCAGCGCCCCGTTCAGCGCACGCACCGGACGCGGCACCGGCATCCCCTGATCGGCGAGGCTTTCGCACCAGCGCAGCTCGGCCTCGATCCCTTCGCGGCCCTGATAGCCGGGACGGTGAAGCCGCAGCGCGACATGGCGGCCATCCTTCAGATGCGCCTCGAAGACGATATTCTCGCGATTCTTTACCAGACGTGGCGGCGCGCTCGCCTGCCCCCAGGAATAGAGGGCGGAGTCCGCCATCGCCTGTGCGGTCTCGTCCGAAATCATGCGGGAAGCTCCTCGAAACTTTGCGCAAGTTTCTCCAGCATTTCATCGGCATCGCTGCGGGTGAAGACCATCGGCGGGCGGATCTTGAGAATGTGCTGTGCCCGGCCCACCCGGCCCATCAACACATGGCGCTCGCGCATCGCCTCGACGATCCGGCCCGCGGCTTCGCTGGCGGGCTCGCCGTCCTGCGCCAGCTCGATCCCGAGGAAGAACCCCAAGCCGCGCGCCTCAGTAATCAGAGGATGGGACAGGTCGCGCAGCCCTTGCAGAAGGTAGTCACCGACCTGCGCCGCGTTCTCCTGCAGGCCTTCGTCTTCGATCACGCGCAGCGTCTCCATCGCAGCCGCGACCGAGACGGGATTGCCGCCGAACGTGTTGAAATAGCCGAAGGCCTCGCGGAAGGCGGCCATCACATCGGGCTTCGCCACCAAGCCCGCGACCGGATGACCATTGCCCATCGGTTTGCCCATCGTGACCACGTCGGGCGTGAAGCCCAACCATTCGTGGCCCCAGAAATGCGAACCGATCCGGCCAAATCCCGGCTGCACCTCGTCGCAAAGGATCAGCCCACCCGCGCGGCGGATCACCTCGACCGTCGGGTCGAGGAAACCGGGCGCGATGCCGGGCACCCCCTCATTGGCGAAGATCGGGCAGAGCATGAACCCCGCGAAGCCGTGGCCGCTCTCTTCCAGCTCGGCAATCGCTTGGGCCACATTGGCGGCGAAGGCCTCGGGCTGCGCTTCCAGCGATCCGCCCAAAGGCGCGAGACTGTCGGGCGCGGGCACCCGGCGGATATGGTCCGGCCAGCCCCCGATCGGCGGGCGGCGAGTCGAGAGATGCGCCACTGCGGTGGTGTTGCCGTGATAGGTGTTGTCGGTCGCGATGAAGCCGCGCTTGCCGGTCACCGCCTGCGCCATGCGCAGCGCAACGTCGTTGGCCTCCGACCCGGTGCAGGTCATCAGAAGCTGGCCGTCGAAGCCGAACGTGCCCAGCAGCGCCTCGGCATAGTCGAGGATACCCTCATGCAGATAGCGCGTGTGGGTGTTCAGCGTCGCCGCCTGCTCGCAGATCGCCTTCACGATGCGCGGATGGCAATGGCCGCAATGGGCGACGTTGTTATAGGCGTCGAGGTAGCGCTGGCCGTCGGCGTCGAAAAGCGAGCTGCCCTGCCCGCGCACGATCTCGACCGGACGCGCATAGAAGGTCGGCACGTTCGGCCCCAGAAGCCGCTCGCGCCGCGCCAAAAGATCATTCCCCATCCGAGACCTTCCCGCGCAGTGCTTTCTTCTCGCCGTGAATCGCCTTCGCCTTCAGCCGCCGCTTCTTCGAGCCGAGCGTGGGTCGGGTCGGGATGCGTTTCTTGGGCTTTTCGCAGGCCTTTCGGATCATCTCGGCGAGGCGGTCGCGCGCAATCTCGCGGTTGCGCGCCTGACTCCGCGTGTCCTGCACCAGCAGCAAAAGCGCGCCGTCGCTGGTCCATCTGCGCCCCGCGATTCGGCGCAGGCGGTTCTTCACCGGTTGCGGCAGGTGCGGCGAGCGTTCGGCCTCGAAACGCAGCTCCACCGCGGTCGAGACCTTGTTCACATTCTGCCCCCCCGGACCTTGCGCCCGGGTGAAGGTTTCGGTGATTTCCCAATCCTCGATGGTTATCTGATCGTTGATCCGCAGCATGGGCCACAAGCTAGCTCACGCTGCGAAAAACGAAAGCCCCCTTCGGCTTGGCACAAATATCCCGGGGGGTGAGGCAGGATCAGCGGACTTCCAGTGGAAGGACGCCCTGCCGAACGCCCGTAGCGACAGCGAAGGGCCGGTAAGCAACGCGCCGAGGGGGCAGCGCCCCCTTTACCCCGCCAGCAACCGCGCCCCGTCATGGCCAGTGATGCGCACGGTCATCAGCGTGCCCTCGGGCTGGTCCGCCTCGAACGACACCTCGGCAAAGCCTTCGGTGCGTGCGACGCGCGGGGTTTCGGTCAGTACGAGCTGTTCGGTGCCGACCTGCGCGTCGAGATGGGCGGCCAGCGCGGCCTCGCCCTTCGCGCGCAGCCGGGCCGCGCGTTCCTTGACGACCGGGCCCTTCACGGCGGGCATCCGCGCGGCGGGCGTGCCCTTGCGCGCGGAATAGGGGAAGACATGCAGGAAGGTCAGACCGCAATCATCGACCAGCCGCAGGGAGTTCTCGAACATCTCCTCGGTCTCGGTCGGGAAGCCCGCGATGATGTCCGCGCCGAAGACGATGCCGGGGCGCAGCTTGCGCGCTTCCTCGGTGAAGGCGATCGCGTCGTCGCGCAGGTGGCGGCGCTTCATCCGCTTGAGGATCATGTCGTCGCCCGCCTGAAGGCTGAGATGCAGGTGCGGCATCAGACGCGGCTCGGTGGCGATCGCCAGCATCAGGTTCTCGTCGGCCTCGATCGAGTCGATGGAGGAGATGCGCAGGCGCGGCAGGTCCGGCACGAGGCGCAGGATCCGCATCACCAGATCGCCCAGACGGGGCTCGCCCGGCAGGTCCGCGCCCCAGGAGGTCAGATCGACCCCGGTGAGGACGACCTCGTTGAAGCCGCGATCCACGAGGCGCTTGATCTGCTCGACCACGACGCCCGCTGGGACAGAACGCGAATTGCCGCGCCCGAAGGGGATGATGCAGAAAGTGCAGCGGTGATCGCAGCCGTTTTGCACCTGCACATAGGCGCGATGGCGGCCGAACCCGTCGATCAGGTGACCGGCTGTTTCCTTCACCGACATGATGTCGTCGACCATGACGCGCTCGGTCTCGCCGATGAAATCGGGACCTTGCGGGGCGAGCTGCGCCCAGGTGTCGGCCTGCATCTTCTCGTGATTGCCGATGATCTTGGTGACCTCGGGCATCGCCGCGAAAGTCTCGGGCTCGGTCTGCGCGGCGCAACCGGTCACGATCACCGGCACGTCCGGATTCTCGCGCGACAGACGGCGAATCTCCTGCTTGGCCTTGCGCACGGCCTCGGCGGTCACGGCGCAGGTATTGACGACCACGGCCCCTTCGAGCCCGGCGCCTGCAGCCAATTCCTTCATCGCCTCCGTCTCATAGGCATTGAGACGGCAGCCGAGGGTCGAGAAAACGGGCGGTTTCATATCGCGTCCAGATAGTCTTGGGTGAGGGTCGCATCGAAGACATGCGCGGTGGGGCCGGTCATCCAGACGCCATCGTCGCGCCAGTCGATCTCCAGCTGGCCGCCATCGACATCGACGAGGACGCGCTTGCCGGTGAGCCCCCGCAGATGCGCGGCGACGGCGGTGGCGCAGGTGCCCGAGCCGCAGGCCAGCGTGATGCCGGTGCCGCGCTCCCAGACGCGCATCCGCAGATGGTCGGGGCCGATCACGCTGGCGAATTCGACATTGGTGCGCTCGGGGAACAGGGGATCATGCTCGATCACCGGGCCTTGGCGATCCACTTCGACCGCCTCGGCATCGTCGACGAAGAAGACGCAATGCGGGTTGCCCATGCCGACCGCGATCGGGTCGCCGCCCAGCGGCAGATGCGCGGGATCGATCCCGGGCAGAATCGGAATTTCCGCCGCTTCGAGAATCGGCGCGCCCATATTGACCGAGACCATTCCGTCATCGCGCCGCACCGCGCTGAGTTGCCCGCGTTCGGTGAGCAGCGTGACATCGGTCCGGTCGAGCTGGCGCATCATGTAATCGCTCACGCAGCGAGTCGCATTGCCGCAAGCGCCGGCCCGCGTGCCGTCGGAATTCCAGAATTCGAGCGTGAAATCAGCCCCTTGTGCAGGGCGGATCACGGCAAGCTGGTCAAATCCCACACCGCGATGCCGATCTCCGAGCGCACGCGCGAGCGCAGGCGTAACCGGATCGTCGCCCTCGCGGGCGTCGATCACGACGAAGTCATTGCCGAGCCCATGCATCTTCATGAAGGGCAGTCCGGTCTGTGTGCGCTTTGTATTCATGGCGCGCGATATACGCCCGCGCCAAGGTTTTTTCCAGATGTGCAATTTTTGTGAATTTTATGCCTTGACCCCCCCGGCGGGGGTTTGTAGAGACGCGCCCTGTGATGGGCCGTTAGCTCAGTTGGTAGAGCAACTGACTTTTAATCAGTGGGTCGCAGGTTCGAATCCTGCACGGCTCACCATCACCCTCAGAAACCCGGGCTTCGGCCCGGGTTTTTGCGTTTCTGGGCCTGCGGTTATGCGGCCCAGCCTCCGGCGTTAGAAATAACTGCGTACCAAGGCACCCGAGAGCAGCACCCAGCCGTCGGCCACCACGAAAAAGGCGAGCTTGAAGGGAAGCGCCACCACTGCGGGTGGCACCATCATCATCCCCATCGACATCAAAACCGCCGAGACGACGAGGTCGATGATCAGAAACGGCAGGTAAACGAGGAAGCCGATCTGGAAGGCGCGGGTGACTTCGGACAGCATGAAGGACGGCACGAGGGTCGAGAGCGGCGCGCCTTCAAGGCTTTCCGGTGCGGGCGTTCTGCTGCGCAACTCGGCCAAGGCTGCGAAGGTGTCGGGATTCGTGCGCCCGGCCATGAAGGCGCGGAAAGGCTCGATCCCCTTGGTGAAAGCCTCCTGCCAGTCGATCGCGCCGTCGATCAGGGGCTGGCCCGCGACGCGCCAACTCTCGAGGAAGACCGGCTCCATGATGAACCATGTCAGGAACAGCGCGAGGCTGATGATCAACATATTCGGCGGCGATTGCTGTAACCCGAGGGCTTGGCGCAGAATCGACAGCACTGTGACGATGAACGGAAAGGCCGTGACCATGATCGCGAGCCCGGGCGCAAGGCTGAGCAGCGTGATCGCCGCAATGATCAGCAAGGAGCGACCCGCGAGGCTGTCGCCGTCCCCTACAGAGAGCGTAATGTCCTGAGCCTGCGCGGGCAGCGCCACGAGCGTTAAGGTTAATGCCGCGAGCAGGACCAGCCAAAGCGCAGGCAGGCACGACTTGGCGGTGCCGGGAGAGATCGAACGGGGACGCATCTCACAACCCGTTTTGCAGATCGGCCACTTCGGTAAGCCGCACCGCAAGCTGTCCGTCGCTGCCATCGATCTCTGTCAGCTCGCCGCGCGCGATCAGCTTGTCCCCGACATACAGCTCCACCGGGTCCTCCACTTTACGGTCGAGCGGCAGCACGGCGTCACGCTTCAGGCGCAGCAAATCGCGCACCAGCGGGCGGGCCTTGCCGACCGAGATGGTGATCTCGATCGGAACCTGCGTGAAGGGATTGGCGGTCGAAGCGTCCGGCGCGGTCTCATTCATCGGGCTTTTCCTTCGCGGTGGCGGTGAAATAGGTCGTGACCGCGCGCGAGATGGCGGCGATGACGGCGTCGAGATCGACGCGGGTCTCGGTATCGGCGAAGCGCAGATAGACCTGGCCCTCGCCAAGGCTGGGCTCTGCCGCGAAGACGAGTGGCAAGTCTGCACGTGGCGCGAGCGCCTCTTGAATTTGCGGCAGTGCGGACGGATTGCCGACCACCGTAATCGGCGTCGCGCAGAGATCCTCGGCAATCGGCATCAATTGCTCGGCCACGACGGGGCCAAGCGACGCACGCGCAAGCTCGGGCAACAGCTTGCCGCAGATCTCGATCAGAAGTGGCTCGAGCGCGTCGAGCATGTGCTGGCGCGCTTCGTGATAGGTGAAGCCCAGCGCCTGCAGGTTGCGCCCGAGATCGGCGTGGAGCCGCGCGGTTTCCGCATTCTGCGCGGCAACGGCATCGTCCCACCCGGCCTGATATCCGGTCTCGAAGGCGGCCAGTTTGGCCTCTTCCAACTCGGCCGGCGCGAGCGCGATTTCACCCGCCTCTGCCGAGTTGGGCTCAAAGGATTCCAGTTTCAGCCTTTGCCCCATCATGTTTTCTCCGACGGCTCTTCCATCCAGCTACGCAGGATTTCGACGGTTTCCGCCTGCCGCTCCTCAATCATCTTCTTCAATCGGTCGACGGGATCGGCGGGACGGTCCAGATCGAAATCCGCCTGTGACGCCATCGGCAGGTCACCGAGGTCGAAATCGGACACCAGCTGCATGTTCATGTCGGGCATCTCCCCGTCGTCGATTTCACCGGTGAGCGCCGTCGACGCCGTGGCGCCCTCCTCCGAGGCGCTGGGCGCGGGCAGCTCGGCCGCGCCTGCACGCGATTTCTGCAGCAGGATCGGACGCGCGACAAAAAGACCAAGCACGAGCGCGACGATCGCAAGGACCGCGATCTGGATGATCTGCGTCAGATCGAGCGCCATGCTGTCGATGAAGCCGGACCCTGCGATGGTTCCCGCCTCTGGCAGCGCCTCGAACTGCATCGACCGCAGGGTGATCACGTCCCCACGCGCCTCATCGAACCCGACCGCCGAGGCGACGAGTTCGCGCAGATCGGCCAGTTCGGCATCGCTGCGTGGCTCCCAGCTTGGCGTTCCATCCGGGTTGGTACCGCGCACCCCATCGACGAGCACGGCCACGCTTATTCGTTTGAGCGCACCGGGAGAACGGAGCAATTCGCGACGCGTCTCCGACACCTCGAAATTGGTGCGCGCGCGGGTCTCGCTCGAGCGGCTTTGCGATTTTCCGGTCGCGCCGGTGCCGTTATCGGGCAGATTCGAGGCGACGGTCGTCGCTGGCGGCGTGGTCGAGTCGGAGGTCTTCGAGGTCTCCGACGTATCGGTGGAAATCGCCACGCGCCCCTCCGGATCGAAGCGCCTTTCGGTGATCGCCTCGCGCTCTGTCGCGGTGTCGAGCGCCACTTCGACAACGACGTTTCCGGCCCCCACACGCGCCTCGAGCAGCCGTTCGACATTCTGCTTCAACGCTTGCGCGCGATCCTCTCCGCTGCCGGGCAGCGCGGGATTGTCGTTAAAGGGAATGAGCCCCCGCGCCGAATCGATCACCGAGACATCTTCGGGCGTCATGCCGGTCACCGCCGAGGCCACGAGGTAGCGCACCGCCTTCGCCTGCGCGCCGCTCAAGCCCCCGAGCGTCGGCGTGATCGTCACCGAGGCGGTCGGCTCGGGCGTCCCGCGAAACGGCATATTCGTCGGATGCGCGATATGCACCCGTGCCGATCGGATCGACGGCACGGCGGCGATCGTTCGCGCCAATTCCCCCTCTTTCGCGCGCCAATAGGCCGCGTCGAACATCTGCGAGGTCGTGCCGAATCCCGACAGCGAATCGAGCAGTTCATAGCCCGCCCCGCCGCTTGCGGGCAGACCTTGCGAGGCAAGTGTCATCCGCAATTCGTCGCGCTGCGGCGCCGCGACGAAAATCGAATCGCCACGCACCTCGTAGGCCACACCGCGCTGTTCGAGCGCCGAGATCACCTCCCCCGATTCCGAGCTGCCAAGCCCCGCGTAAAGCAGCGCAAGCGTCGGCTTTGACGCGATCGACCCGATGGCGAAAACCGTGGCGATCATGGCGATCACCCCAAAAACTGCGGCGAGTTTCCTGCGCATATCCAGGCCGGCCCAAGTGTCGATGAGTTGCTGCAAGACGAACCTCCAGAGAGCGGGCGTTCTACCCGAGCGTCGCAGGCACCTTCCCTTAATGCGATTAACAATCGGTTAGTCCGACTCGGGTATTCCAAGTCTCGAACCGCAACAGCGAGGCCCCCATGACGGACGCCACTGCCGAGGCCGAAGAGCCACTGAAGAAGAAGTCCAAGCTGATGCTCATGATTGGTCTCGTGCTCATGCTTTTGCTGGGCGGCGGGGGGTTCTACGCGGTCTATTCGGGGCTGATTCTCGCACCTCCGGACACGGCGCACGGCGCCGCCGGACCGGAGGCGCCCACGCCCGAGGCGCTTCCCGATATCGCCTATGTCGCACTCGAACCGCTCGCGATCACGCTGAGCGGGGCATCCGCGCGTCACCTGCGGTTCGCGGCCGAGCTTGAGGTGCCCAGCGCCTATCAACATGACGTGGAGCTTTTGAAGCCGCGCGTGATGGATGTGCTGAACGGGTATTTGCGCGCGGTCGATGTCAGCCTTCTGGAGGATCCAAGCGCGATGATGCGCCTGCGCGCGCAGATGTTGCGGCGGGTGCAACTGGTCACCGGAGACGGGCGCGTGCGCGACCTTCTGGTCATCGAATTCGTGCTGAACTGAGGGGAGAGAGCAATGCAATTCCTTGCCGAAATCACATCCGGACTCGCGGCCTTGGCGGCGGCGATTTATTGCTTTGTGCTCGCGCGCAGGCTCAAGCGGTTCAATCAGCTGGAGACCGGGATGGGCGGGGCGATCGCCGTGCTGTCCGCACAGGTCGATGACATGACGCGCGCGCTCGAGCGGGCGCAGGCGACCGCGGGCACGTCCGAGCGGCAATTGCGTGCCCTGACGGAACGCGCGGAAGCAGGTGCGGAGAAGCTCGAACTGCTTCTGGCCTCGCTGCACGATCTGCCCGATGACGGTGAACCGCGCCGCCGTGTGTTGCGCCGACGGCATCGGGAAACGGATATGGAGGCGGCGCAATGAGCCGGCTGCCCAAGCGCAAACCCGGCCGTCGCAAATCCCGCCCGGGCCGCGGTGCTCTCTGGATCATCGCCGCGCTTTTCGTCCTGTCCGGCGGATTGCAGCTTGCGCAATTTGGAGCCTGGGCGCGCGAGGCGACCGGCCCCGCGCATGAGACCGAAGCGGCGAAACCGGAAGACGATTGCATCGACGACGCGGGGTTCATGGCAATGCTTGCAGATCTCAAGGTGCGAGAGGCGAAACTCGTCGAACAGGAGGGGCTGCTCAGCGACCGCCGCAATGCGCTCGCTCTCGCGGAAACCCGGTTGGAAGCGCGTCTGAATGATCTCGTCGCGGCGGAAGAGGCGCTGTCCAAGACCGTGGCCGTGGCAGATGGCGCGGCCGAGAAAGATGTCGGAAAGCTCGTCGCCCTTTACGAGAACATGAAGCCGAAACAGGCCGCCCCGCTTTTCGCCGAAATGGACCCGAATTTCGCCGCAGGTTTTCTCGCACGGATGCGCCCCGCTGCTGCAGCGGCGGTTATGGAAAGCCTCGAGCCGAAAACGGCCTACGCGATCAGCGTCCTGATGGCGGGTCGCAACGCAGGCGCGCCCCGCGACTGAGGCAGACGTTAAGGGTCTTGGGCATTTCTTAAACCGAATCATTCAAAGTCGCCCAAGAGAAACGGAAGGGGCTTTCCATGATCGGCATCATCGGCATCGTGATCATCTTCGCGATGGTTTTCGGCGGCTATGTCGCGGCGGGCGGGAAGATGGGGATCATCCTGAAATCCCTGCCCTTCGAGATGATCATGATCGGCGGCGCCGCCGTCGGCGCCTTCGTTCTGTCGAACGACATGGCCTCGATCAAGCACACGCTGAAGGATGTCGGAAAGGTTTTCAAAGGACCGAAATGGAAGCCCGACGACTACCGCGATCTTCTTTGCCTGTTGTTCGAACTGATCCGGCTTGCCCGTCAGAACCCCGTCGCGATCGAAGAGCATATCGAAGACCCGGAGAGCTCTTCGATTTTCGGGAAGTATCCGAAAATCCTGCACGATCACGAGGCGATCGACATCATCTGCGATACGATGCGATCGGCCTCGATGAATTACGACGACCCTATGCAAGTGGAAGAGGTGCTCGATAAGCAGCTCGAGGCGAATTACCACCACGCCATGCATTCGAGCCACGCGATGCAGTCGGTTGCCGACGCGATGCCCGCGCTCGGGATCGTCGCGGCGGTGCTCGGGGTCATCAAGACCATGGGGTCGATCGACCAGCCCCCCGAAATTCTCGGCAAGATGATCGGCGGCGCGCTTGTCGGAACCTTTCTCGGCGTGTTCCTCGCCTACGGATTCATCGCCCCCTTTGCGAGCCGGATGAAGGGGGTGATCGACGAAGACAGCCACTTCTACAAACTGATCCGCGAGGTGTTGATCGCCAACCTGCACAATCACGCAACCAATATCTGCATCGAGGTCGGTCGTCAGAACACACCCCACCACATTCGCCCAAGCTTCTCCGACCTCGAGGAGGCCTTGAAGTCGGTGAAATCGGAGGCGGCATGAGGTTCTGGATCGCGCTTCTTTTTCTGCTGCCCTTCACCCTGGCTTATGCCACGCCAATTCCGGTCAAATCGGGCGAACATGACGGCTTTTCCCGCCTCGTGGTCTATCTACCCGCATCGGCCAGTCGGGCTCTTGCACCCGTAGATGGAGGTTTTCGCCTCGCGACCGACGCATCAGATCCGCAATATGCGTTTCAGAACGTGTTCGAGTTGATCCCGCGTGACAGGTTGAAATCGCTCGTGGCGGAGCCCGATGGCACGCTTCTCCTGAAACTCGCATCCGGAATCGTTCCCGAAACCTTTTCTCTCGAGAGCGGTGCATTCGTCATCGACCTCAAGGATGCCCCCCCAGATGAAGCCGCGCTGTCGCCAGCTGCGGCAGTGCGCGATCGGGCCAAATCTTCGCCGACGAATGCGCCGCGGCCATCCACCCCGCCGCGCCAAAGAACCGTTCAGCCCGTCGCGATTGGACGGGACTATCTCGACCTCTTCTGGCAGCCGCCACATATGCGCGAAGCCACCGCTGCGCCGGTGACGATCTCGGATGGCGCGCCTAAACCGCAAATCCCGCCGAAACCGGATCCGCGACTTGATGGCATTGAAGAGAGCCTCTTACGCCAGATTTCGCGGGCGGCATCGCAGGGGCTCGTCTCGGCTCAGGTAAAGCCTTCAGAAGTCCAGCCCGAAAAAAGCGGGCAAGAAGCAAAGTCTCCTGCACGCAAGGCGGCCCCTGAGAGCGATTATGATCCGATAGGTCCACCCCCTCCGACACCTCCGCCGTATCTCGCCGTCGACTCGATGACCGTGATCGATCGCGATCATCTTGTCACGCCACCCCAGCCGCAACTGGAGGTATCCGCATGCCCTCCCGATCGATATTTCGACCTCGCGAGCTGGATCGACGAGCGCCCGGCCTTCGCGCAGATCAGCGATGCACGCCGTGATCTTTTGGGCGAATTCGACGTCCCCAACCCGCGTAAGGTGATGGCTTTGGCAAGGCTATACATCGCCTTCGGCTTTGGGACGGAATCCCGCGCGCTTTTGCGCGACATGGGTAAGGATGGTCCTGGCAAAGATGCTCTGCTCTTTGTCGGATCGGTTCTCGATCAGGACCCTGCCGCCGCCGCATCGCCGCTCGCGCGGCTCACAGATTGCGATGGTGCGGTCGCGCTTTGGGCTTTCCTTGCATCAGACCCGCCGCCCGAAAAACGAGATGTCGCATTCGCCGCGCTCCGCCGAAATTTCGAAGCACTTCCGGTGGATCTGCGACGGTCTCTGGCACCAAACCTTGTGGCTAGGCTCATGCAGATTGGGGCAGCGGATGTGGCGAGGTCTCTCGAACCTGCGGTCAGCCGAATAACCACGGAGGATCGAACTGCGCTTGATACAGTGGAGGCGGAAATCCAAGCGAAAGATGCGGATCCACAAGCTTTGGGTAACCTTGAGGCTCTTTCGAAGACGAATTCAGAGCAAGGGTTGCGCGCGTTGATCCTATGGCTCAACGGCCAGATCGATGCAGGCGGAGAGGTCGATCCGGCAGCTCTCGCCAATGCTGAGGCGCTCGCATTCGAACTCGCCAAAGCGCCAGAGGCACCGGAGCTGCGGCGCATCGCTGCGATCGGGCACGCCGCGAATTCCGAATTTCCTAAAGCTTTTGAGATTTACGCCGATCCGACCACGATCGCGGACCCAAACGGCACGCTCGCGGCAATATTCACACGGTTGGTTGGTCAAGCCAGCGACGCTGTCTTCCTTCGAACCCTCTACGACGAATTGCCACTCGCCGAGGAAGTCGCGCGGATACCGGACCTGCGACATGAATTGGCTGGACGCGCAATCTCTCTGGGAATGCCGGCAGTCGCCGTGCGCCTCCTCGGCAAGGCCGCGCCATTGACGGAGCAGGACAAAACTCTGCTCGCTCGGGCTGCGCTTCTTGAAATGGACCCTGCAGCTGCTCTCGCCCATCTGAAGGGCCTCGGCGGTCAGCAAGTCGAGCAACTCCGGGCGGAGGCTTTATCCCGGCTCGGTCGACACAACGACGCGCGTGCGGCCTACCTGCGCGCGGGCAATTCAGACGATGCGCGCGCGCAGTCCTGGCATAAGGGCGACTGGTCAAACCTGGAGACTTCGCCCGATGCGGTGGAGAAGCAGTTTTTGGAAACTTTCGGTGCGCCGCCTCCGCCTGAGGCGGAGGTCCAAGGCGGCCCGATCACTCAGGCACGCAACCTTTTGGAGCGAAGCCAATCCGAGCGGGAAACGTTGTCGAAAATGCTCGACCGTCTTGCCTTGCCGTCCGCACAGGAATGACGCGCAGAAACGGCGCAAACGGTTTCTAAATCTTTGGCCGCTAGGTCTGGGTTTGCAAGAATTGCACTGCAAAGGGAAAATCCCATGTCTTGGCTTTGGCGGGCTCTGTATGTCCTCTGTCTAACCCTCGTTCCGCTATCCGCGGCGGGGCAACCCCAGCTATGCGAGGCCGCCGCGAAGCAAGCCTCGCGCGAAAGCGGCGTTCCTTATGCGGTGCTCATGGCGATCTCGCTAAATGAGACCGGACGCAAAGGCGCGGGTGGCTTCGAGCCGTGGCCGTGGACCGTGAATATGGAAGGCGCTGGGCATTGGTTCGACAGCCGGGATTTGGCGCTCGCTTACGTTTTCAAGGAATTCAGACGCGGCGCGCGAAGCTTCGACGTCGGCTGTTTCCAGATCAATTTCAAATGGCACGGGCAGCATTTCTCATCGATCGAAGAAATGTTCGACCCGTTGGAAAACGCTCGATACGCGGCACAGTTTCTGAAATCGCTCTACGCAGAAAGCGGTGACTGGAAGAGGGCGGCGGGCGCCTATCACTCGCGCACGCCCGAGCATGCGAAAAGCTATTCGACACGCTTTGCCCGATTTTACGCGAAACTCGAAGGCAGAAGCGGCCCGAAAGACGTGATGACCACTTCCGCCGCCGCGGCCAGTCCATTGCCTGATATTCCCTACATCGTGCTGGCACAAAGCGCGTCCCAAGCACAACGCCGAGGGAACGGCTACCCACTTCTGCTCAGGTCGAAAGACGCAGAGCCGCCCCGGCCGGGCGGTGCCCCGGGCGCCTCCCTGTTCGCGCGTGCGGCGCGGAAAGCGCGAGGGATGTGATGGCGGCTCCGCTCGTGCAACGCGCGTTTCAGCCAACGATCCTATTGGCGCTCGCGCTGATGGCGGTCATCGCGATGATGATCCTGCCGGTGCCCTCCTGGATTCTCGATATTGGTCTCGCCACCTCTTTCGCCCTCGCGATCCTGATCTTCACCGTCACCCTCTTCATCGAACGTCCGCTCGATTTCTCCGCCTTTCCTACCATTCTCCTTGCGACGCTCATGCTGCGGCTGTCACTCAACGTTACCTCGACGAAACTCATCATCGGAAACGGACACACGGGCACGGGTGCGGCGGGCGGCGTTATCGAAGGGTTCGCGAATTTCATCATGAGCGGCTCGGTCCTGATCGGGCTGGTCGTGTTCTGCGTGATCCTGATCGTGAATTTCATCGTGATCACCAAAGGCGCGGGGCGCATGGCCGAGGTCGGCGCGCGCTTCGCGCTCGACGCGATGCCGGGTAAGCAGCTCGCGATCGACAGCGACATGAATGCGGGCGCGATCGACCATGCCGAAGCGCGAGAGCGGCGCGAACGCGAGCAGGCGGAAACCACCTTTTTCGGCTCACTCGACGGGGCATCCAAATTCGTCAAAGGGGACGCGGTTGCTGGGTTGTTAATCACGATGCTCAACCTCGTGGTCGGGCTGCTTATCGGCACCGTCGTGCATGGAATGCCGCTCGATCGCGCGCTTGAAACCTATGCGATCCTCACGGTCGGCGACGGCCTCGTCAGTCAGATACCGGCGGTCATCATCTCGATTGCAGCGGCCATCTTGCTGTCGCGTGGAGGGGCGAAAGGCTCCACCGATCTGGAGTTGTTCCGCCAGCTTGGTAAATACCCGGCCGCCCTGACCACCGTTGCGGTCTTGATGGCGCTTTTCGGTCTCGTGCCGGGCCTCCCCTTCGTGCCTTTCACCGCGGGGGCCGTCATCCTCGGCACGGCAGCCTATATGCTGCGGCGCGCCGAACGGGCGCGTGCACGGCGCGAGGCGATGAAAATGCCTGCGCCGGAGACAGGGCCGAAGCAGAAATCGATGGGTGACGTGCTCGACATCGACGATATCCATGTCGAATTCGCCCCGGATCTGGTCAAGATGGCGCTCGATCCGGCGACGGGTCTGGACGCGCGCATATCCAACATGCGCAATCACGTCGCGGCGAATTTCGGATTGATCCTCCCTGAAATTCGGCTGACCGATGACGCAACCTTGCCGCCCGGTCACTATCGCATCCGCGTTCAGGGGGTGGAGCAGGCGCGCGATCGGCTGATGCCGGAGCATGTTCTTGCGCTGATCGCGGACAATCGCGAGTTCCTGCCCGACGGCGAGGAGGTCCGCGAACCGGTGTTCCACGCGCCCGCGCTTTGGGTGCCCGCCCATCAGCAGGAAGACGCGGCGCTTGCCGGCTCAACCGTGGTCGGGCCGACGGAGGTGCTCGCGACGCATCTTCTCGAAGTGATCAAGGCGAATTTCTCTCGGCTGATGACGTTGCGGGCGCTGCGGCGGCTGCTCGACGAAGTCGCGAACCTCTCCGATCCGACACGCGCACAGGCCAATCGACGCGTTCTCGACGAGCTCATTCCCGACAAGGTGCCGATCGATCTGCTTCTTTCGGTTTTAAGACTACTGCTCGATGAACGGGTCTCGATCCGCAACCTTCTGCTGATCGTCGAGGCCATCTCGGAGGCGCGCCACCTGCAAAGCCCCGAGCAGATCTGCGAACATGTGCGGCAGCGCCTCGGCTTCCAGCTCGTCGCCGATCTGCGTCGCGAGGACGGCACGATCCCCCTGATCCAATTGGCCCCCGATTGGGAGGAACGCTTTGGAAAATACACGATCGGGGGCGAGGCGGGCAGCGATGTCGCCTTGCCACCTGACCTGTTCAACAAGCTGGCGGCGAATATCGCAGAGAAACTCGCCGGGGCGGCCCAAGCGGGGACGTTCCCGGCACTGGTCTCGTCAGGGCGCAGGCGGCGGTTTTTGCGTACGGTCATCAACGCGAAAGGGCTGAACGCGCCGGTCCTGAGCTACGAAGAAATCGGCCTGGAGGCGCGGCCCGCGATGGTCGGACAGGTCCCCGCATGAGCCCGTCGCTCCTCGATCTGCTAAGCGAGATCCTGCAACAAGCACGAAGCTTTTTGTTCATAGGTTTCATTATCTTGCTACGGGTGGGCGGGATTGTCGCCATGGCCCCGGGCTTTGGCGAAACGAGCCTGCCGGCGCGGATCAAGACGGGGGTCGCCCTCGCGATAACCCTGGTGACGGTTCCGGCACTCGCGCCGACGCTCGCCAGTTTCAACCAAGGGACCGCTTTGCCGCTCTGGCTCACCTCGGAAATCGCAATCGGCCTCTTTCTTGGCTTCGGATTGCGCACCTTTGTCTTCGCTCTGCAAAACGCGGGCACAATGGCGGCGCAGTCGAGTTCGCTCTCCCAGCTGCTCGGCGGAATGGGCGGGGAACCGCAACCCGCAATCGGAAATGTCCTGCTGATCGCCGGAATCGCGGTGCTGATGAGTCTCGGATTTCACGTCCATCTCATCGAGTTTCTGATCGGCACCTATCAGGTGTTACCGGTGGGCGAATGGCCCGATCCGGATGCGCTGCGGCGCTGGGGCGTCTCGGGTGTCGCGCATGCGTTTTCGCTCGCTTTCACGCTCGCCGCCCCCTTCGCGGTCACCGGGCTGATTTACAACATCGCGCTTGGCGCGATTAACCGAGCCATGCCGCAGCTGATGGTCGCGTTCGTCGGGGCCCCGGCACTCACGGCAGGCGGCCTGATCCTGCTTGCCCTCTGCGCGCCCACTGCCATCGCGATCTGGCGCGAGGCGGTCATGGCCTTCCTCGGCAACCCGTTCGGAACGGTGCAATGAGCGAAGACGACGCCGGCGAAAAGGAATTCGATCCAACCCCGCAGAAGTTGGCGGAAGCGCGGCGCAAGGGCGATCTGGTGCGCTCGACCGAGATTTCCGTGGCCGCAGTCTATGGCAGTTTTCTCGCGACACTGCTCGGCCTAGGTATCTACAGCGTGACGCGGTTCGGCAGCGGGGCGATGGCGATGCTGGATCGCGCCGATGAGATGGCCGCGCAGTTTCTTGGTGGCGGGACGGCCCTGGGCGGACGGATTATCGGCACGCTGCTCCTGCCGCTCGCGCCGTTTTTCGTGGTGCCGATGATCGCCGCGCTCGTCGCCTACTGGGCACAACGCGCGATCGTGGTCGCGCCCGACAAGATCCAGCCAAAGCTCAGCCGGATCAATCCGCTGAAGAATGCTGCGCAGAAATTCGGACGCAGCGGGCTGTTCGAATTCGCCAAGAGCGCGACGAAACTCGCGGTGATCGCGACGATTCTTTTCGTTTACCTCAGGGCGCGCGCCGATCTGATTTTGCTCACGCAGCGTCTCGAACCGGTGCAGATCGTGGGATTGCTGTTTCGGATGATCGCCGAGTTTCTGATGATCGTCACTGCCCTCGCCGCCACGATGGGCGCGATCGACTATCTTTGGCAGCGGTCCGAATTCCTGCGCCGCAACCGGATGACGCGCAAGGAATTGACCGACGAAATGAAGCAATCCGAAGGCGATCCTCATCTGAAGGCACAGCGACGTCAGAAGGGGATGGAGCTTGCGATGCGGCAATCGGTTCCCGACACCGCCAAGGCCGATGTCGTGATCGTCAACCCAACCCATTACGCGGTCGCGCTGAAATGGGATCGCGCCTCGGGTCGTGCGCCGGTCTGCCTGTCGAAAGGGGTCGATGCGATCGCGGCGCGGATCCGCGAGATCGCGGCGGAAAATGCGGTGCCCGTGCATTCGGACCCGCCGACCGCGCGGGCGCTGTTCGCGGCGATCGAGATCGGCGAGGAAATCCGGCCGGAGCATTACAAACCCGTGGCGGCGGCGATCCGCTTTGCGGAGAAGATGCGCAAGGCGGCCCGCGGAGGTGCGGCATGGCGCAAATGAGCAAATTGCAGGTAAAGCGGCTGGCGGCGCTCGCCCGATTGACCCGTATGCAGCGGGAGGCGGAGTTGGCTGCGCTCGCACGGCTGAACGCCCGGGCGCGCGCGCTCGATGCGCGAATTGCCAGCCTACAGGCAGAGGATCGGTCGACCCGGGAGACGCTCGCGCAGGAACCAGCCTCGGGGCAAAACACCCTCGCCTATCTGCGCTACCTGTCGCTGGAAGACACGCGGCTACGCGCCGCGCGGAAGGAGCTCGACCCCGCGCTTGCTGCGCAGCATGGCGCAACCGCGCGCGCGGTGGGCCGCCATGACATTGTCACGAAACTTGGTCACCCGAAACGCGGCGCGCCGCGCTGAGGCACGGGATCTCTCGTCTCTCACAGGTATCGCGGATCGGACCTAGCTGTCCTGACGCACGATATCGGAGACCAAGACCGCAAGGACACCGGGACCCAAGATACTACGCGCGGTCTCGGTCAGAGCCCGGCGCAGGCGCGACATGTTCGCGGAGTCCGTGAACAGGCCCTGAAATCCCCCCGTATTCGCGTGATCGAAGAGCACCTGCAGAAACGCATCGCGCAGTTTCGGCTCGGCGCGGTAGACGGCCTCGGTCTCACCGACCGTCACCTCGAGGCTAAGCGACAGGATGACCATGCCGGAGATGCGCGACTCGGTTACCAGCGGCACGATGAACTGGTTGTTGAGCTTGACGAATTCGGAGGTGACATCGCCCTCGCCCCCATGATCGGCGGCGGCCGGGGCCCCATGAGCCTCTGGTGCGGCTCCGTGATCTCCTGCTGCCGCCTCCGCAGCGGCCGGGTCTGTGGGATGTTCTGCGGGCGGTGGGGCGGGACGCAGGAAATATCCTGCCGCGCCGCCGCCGGCGAGGCCGATCAGACCGAGGAGAAGCGGGAGGAGTTTACCAAGCATTACGGAACCTCAGAAGGGCAGGAGAATATCGGCGATCTGTTGGCCATAGCGCGGCTGCTGCACATCGGTGATCTGCCCGCGCCCGCCATAGGAAATCCGCGCGCCAGCGATCTTGTCATAGGTGATCTCGTTCTGGCGGCTCACATCGGCGGGGCGCACGAAACCGGTGACGATCAGCTCGCGCACCTCGAAATTCACCCGTACCTCCTGGCTGCCCTGAATGCGCAACACGCCATTCGGGAGCGTCTCGATGATCGTTGCGGCCACGCGCAGGGTCAGTTTCTCGTTGCGCGATACCTGCCCGTCGCCGGAATAGGTCGAATTCGAATTGGTCGAGACGGCGTCGGCCATGCTCGCCCCGTCTGGCAGGCGCTTGTCGATCCGCTGCGGAATGCCTAGCATCGAGGTCACCCCCATCGTATCCGATCCGCTGCGCGAGCGGCCCGTCGAATTCGAGATCTCGGCCTTATCGTTAATCTCAATCACGACGGTGAGGATATCGCCCCGCTTGGCGGCGCGTGGGTCGCCCAACAGCGAGTTGCGCGCACCTGACCAAAGAGAGGCTTCTTGTTCGGGGCTGCGCGCCTCCGTCGTGACGGGCAGTGGTGAGGAGGCCATGGCGTAGAACTCGTTCCCGCCTTCCATCGGCGTGAATCCGGGCGCCTTACCGACCTGCTCGAGCCGCCCGCAGGCGATGAGCGTGATCGACAAAAGCAACAGGGCAGGAGATTTCATCGCGAATTCCTCATGGGGCAACATGGGCAGTTCCGTCAGCGCCAAGCGTCGCGGAGACCACGGTTTTCGAAGCGGCGTTCATCACGCGGATCGTCTCACCGATGCCGGCCCGATCGAGCGCGCGGCCTTCGGTTCGGATCTCCAGCGAGCCGCGGCGGAACAGCAGCGGGATGATCTGATTGCGCTCGACAATGGCGGGCTGCCCCAGATCGCGGGCTCGGATCGGGCGACCGGCATAGATCACCCCGCGCGTCTCGAGGCCGATCGCCTCCTCCGGCCCGGTCAACGCCCCGACCACCTCGCCCGGTTGCAGCCCGACATCTGCGGGGGCGACGATTGTCCGGGCGCGCATAGTGTGCAGCGCGACGAGCGTGTCCGCCAAGACCTTGCCCGGCAGAAGACCGGATACCGCAATCAGGATCGCCCACCTCAGCATCACCGCACCTGCGTCGTCGCGCCAAGCATCTGATCGGCGGCGGAAATGACCTTCGCGTTCAACTCGTAGCCGCGCTGCGCCTTGATCAGCTCTGTGATCTCGCGCACCGGATCGACCGAGCTTTCCTCCAGATACCCCTGCCGCAGCGTGCCCAACTCATCCGCGCCGGGCGTATTCACATTGGGCGGCCCCGAGGCCCCGGTTTCGAGAAACAGGTTCGAGCCAATCGCCTCCAGCCCCTTTTGGTTTGAGAAATTCGCCAAGGTGAACTGGCCGAGAAGCTGCGGCGCGACCTGATTGCTGAAATAGGCATAAACCTCGCCTTGCGCGTTGATCGCCACGGCGCGCGCGTCGTTCGGAATGGTGATCTCGGGCACGACCGGGTAGCCGTCAGAGGTCACGATCTGGCCGGTCCCATTGCGCTTGAGCCCACCGTCACGCGTGTAAGCGGAGATGCCCGAGGGCAGCGTCACCTCGAGATAGCCATTGCCGTCGATCGCGAGGTCCAGATCGCCGCCCGTCGCGCTGAGAGAGCCTTGCGCGATGTTGACCGTCACGGCAGTCGGGCGCACCCCGAGGCCAAGCTGCACCCCGGCGGGGATGGTCGTGCCATCGGTCGCGTTGATCGTGCCGGGGCGGGTCATCTGCTGGTAATGCAGATCGGCGAACTCGGCGCGGCGCGCGTTGTAGCCAGTGGTCGACATGTTCGCGAGGTTGTTGGAAATCACCTCGACGCGCATCTGCTGCGCGCTCATGCCGGTGGCTGCGATCTGAAGCGCTCTCATGTCCTGGGCCTCCTGTTATCGGGCGAGCGTCTGGATGACGCCGCGGATTCGTTCGTCTTCGCGTTCGAGAAAGGCCTGGCCCATCTCGTAGGCGCGCTGGACCTCGATCATGCGCGCGATCTCGGTGATCGGATCGACGTTGCTGTCTTCGAGATACCCCTGCATCAGAACCGCGCCCTCCACCGGTTCGGCCCCGGCCTCTGCGGTGAAGCGAGTGCCGCCGACATGGCGCAATTCATTGGGATCGGTGGGAAGGTAGACGCCGACCTGCGCGATAGGCTGGCCGTTGTTCGAAAGTGTGCCATCGGCGGCGAGCGCGACCGAAGTCGCCCCCGAGGGGATTGCGACCGGCGTACCGCCGGAATCGAGCAGCCGGTACCCGTCGGGCGTAAGCAACTCGCCTTCAGCCGACGGGATGAAACTGCCAGCCCGCGTGAGCTGATTGCCCTGCGGGGTCTCGATCATGAAGAACCCCTCGCCCTCGATCGCGAAATCGAAGGTGCCGCCTGTCTGGGTCAGCCCGCCTTGGCTTCGATCGATCAGCCGACCATGCGCCCGCGCCATCGACAGCGAGGGTTCGTTGCCCTCCAGCCCCGAGAGATACTCGGAGAAAATCACGCCCTCGCGCCGGAAGCCCGTGGTCGAGACATTCGCGATATTGTTCGCAAGCGTCCGCATTTCGCGCATCAGGCCGGATTGCCGCGTGAGGGTGGTATAGATTGCGTTATCCATCTTAGCCCCCGGCGACGATCGGCAGGATGGTGCGGGTAAAGAACTCCACCAGCTTTTCCGACATGAAGCTCATCGACACCCAGAACACGACGAGCATCGCCCCCACTTTGGGCACGAAAGTCAGCGTCATTTCCTGCACCGAGGTCAGCGCCTGAAAGAGGCCGATCGTGACCCCCGCGACCAGCGCGACCGACAGGAGCGGCGCCGCGATCAGCACGGCGATCCACAAGCCCTGCCGGAGCGTGTCGAAGAAAATCGCGTCCTGCATCAGACCGGCATCCTGAGAATTTCCTGATAGGCCTCGACGACCTTGTTGCGGACGGTCACCGCCGTCTCGATCGCGAGTTCCGTCTGGGCGAGCGCCTGCACCAGCGCATGCGGATCAGCCTGTCCCGCCATCGCGGCTTTGGCAGTGTCTTCGCCCGCCTTGACCGCATCGACGAATGAGTTCGCCGCCTGTTCGAAAAGGGAGCCCGGCCCGGAACCGCCCGCTTCCGGCGGGACAGCTGCCCGGGCCTGGGCGTAGCTTTGCGTTGCAAGGGAGGTGTTAAAATCCATTCTAGATCTCCTCGGTCCTTAGCGGCGAAGCAGTTCGAGCAGGGAGGCCGACATTTGCCGGGCCTGATCGAACATGCGCAAATTCGCCTCGTAGCTGCGCTGCGCTTCGCGCGCGTCAGCGATTTCGACCACCAGATCGACATTCGAGCCGTCGTGATAGCCGTTCTCGTCGGCCATCGGATGGCCAGGTTCGTAGATTTGGGTGAGTTCGGATCGGTCGAGCCGCACCGGGCCAAGGGTGACCTCTCCGGTGGAAGCGCCTTCGGAGACGACCTTCTCGAAAGCCGCGATCTTGCGGTGATAGCCGGGCGTATCGGCATTCGCGATATTCTCGGAGCTGTGCCGAAGCCGCATCGCCTGCGCCTTCATGCCTGAGGCGGACAGCGCCATGGATTGGGTAAAATCGCTCATCTTCAGCCCCTCCCGAGCGAACTGCGCAGGATGTTGAGCGAAGAGCGGTAGATCGCGAGCGACAGGTCATGCTCGCGTTTCACCTCGACCGAGCGGACCATCTCTTCTTCGAGCGAGACCGAATTCCCGTCGGGCGAGGTGACACCGGGAGAGGCGATCACCTCGGGCGCGGTGGTGATCGTCGCCGAGGCGTCGATGTGACCCGACCGCGTCGCCCGCAGAGCGCCGCCACCCTCGCTACGATAGAGGTCTTCGAAAGCCGGCAGGTCACGCGCCGCATAGCCGGGCGTGTCCGCATTGGCGATATTCTCCGCAACCGCGTTCTGGCGGGCTGCGGCGTGGGTGGCCATCGCGCTGGCCATTTTCATGATCTCAATCTTCTCGAACATCGGGGCTTCTCCTCCGAGCTATCAACCAAGCTTTAAGAGCGAATCGTTTAGAAAACGTTTCGAGAACATCGGAGGCCAGAATGGCATTTGCGGGATTCGACCTGTTGCGCGCCGAAATGCGCGGTATCGCCAGCGCCCATGCGGTCGGGCGCGTGCGCGAGGTGCGGCGCGGGATGATCGAGGTCAGCGGTCTGGCCCGTTCGGCGGCCCTCGGCGACCGCGCGACGATTCGCTGCCAAAGCGGTCGCGAGATCGGCGCGGAAGTTCTGTCGCTGACGCGCGGGGAGGTCACGGTGCTGCCCGATGGAGCCGCCGATGGCGTGGCGATCGACGACGAGGTGGAGCTGCTCGGTCAGGGCGGGATCGCCCCGCATGACAGCTGGGTCGGGCGCATCATCGACCCGTTCGGAAAGCCGCTCGACGCGCGGCCACTGATCCACGGCGCGCGCGAGCGCGAATTGCGCGCAAGCCCTCCGCCTGCCGCCCAGCGCAAGCGGTTGGGCGGTCGGTTGGAGACGTCACTTGCCGCCTTCGACACGATGTTGCCGCTGGTCCAAGGCCAAAGGGTCGGCCTTTTCGCGGGATCGGGCGTCGGGAAATCCTCGCTATTGGCGAGTTTCGCACGCGGGGTATCTGCCGATATCGTCGTCATCGCGCTGATCGGCGAACGCGGCCGGGAGTTGCGGGAATTCGTCGAAAAGACCCTCGGCCCGGCGGGAATGGCCCGCGCGGTGATCGTCGCCGCAACCTCGGATCAGTCGCCGCTGGTGCGCCGCCGATGCGCCTGGGCCGCGATGGCCGTGGCCGAGCATTTCCGCGACGCGGGCCAGCATGTGCTATTCCTCGCAGACTCGATCACGCGCTTTGCCGAAGCCCATCGCGAAGTCGCTTTGGCCGGGGGCGAGCCCGCCTCGCTGCGCGGCTATCCGCCCTCGACCTCCTATCAGATCATGGCCTTGGGCGAGCGCGCGGGTCCCGGCGCCGAGGGTCAGGGCGACATCACCGGCGTGTTCTCGGTTCTGGTGGCAGGTTCCGATATGGACGAGCCGATCGCCGATATCCTGCGCGGCGTGCTCGACGGCCATGTCGTGCTGGAGCGCGAGATTGCGGAGCGTGGGCGCTTCCCAGCGATCAACATGCTGCGTTCGGTCTCGCGCTCGCTGCCCGACGCGGCGGATCCCGAGGAAAACCGGCTGATCGGCAAGGCGCGCAGCCTGCTTGGCGCCTATGACCGGGCCGAGATGATGATTCAGGCGGGGCTTTATGCGGAAGGCTCGGACCCGCGCATCGACGCGGCGATCAAGGTCTGGCCCGAGCTGGATGCCTTCATTGCCGAACCCGCCCCCGAGGGCATCGCGGGCAGTTTCGCGCGGCTGCGCACGATCCTGTCGCAGGTGCCGGGATAGTGCTTACATCAGGTCCCAAAGCAGCTTCGCGGCCAGCAGCGTCGAGGTCGTCACCAGCAGCGGCTTGATCAGCCGCGCGCCCACCCGCATCGCAAGCCGCGAGCCCAGCCGCGCCCCAGCGATCTGCGCCAGCCCCATCGCGATGCCGAGCACCCAGAGCGGCGAGCCGACCAGCAGGAACCCCGTCAGCCCCCCGATATTCGACGAGAAATTCAGCAGTTTCGTATGCGCCGTCGCCTTGAGCACGCCGTATCCCGCCAGCGTCACGAAACCGATCATGAAGAACGACCCCGTCCCCGGCCCGATCAACCCGTCGTAAAAGCCGATAACCGGCACGAAGGCGGCGGTGAACAGGCCGGGCCGAATACGCTGCACCCGATCCGTGTCATCCAAACCGGGCCGCAAGGCGAAAAACGCGGCGATCGCGACAAGGATGAACGGCAGGGCGATCTCGATCTTGTCGGTCGGGATGCGCGACACGAGAAGCGCCCCCGCGAGCCCGCCAAGGAACCCGATCACCGCGGCCAGTAGCTGTTTTCGCAGCACCACATGGCCCGAGGCCGCATAGGAAATCGCCGCGGTCGCTGCCCCGAACGTGCCTTGAATCTTGTTCGTCGCGAGCGACTGCACCGGCGGCACGCCCGCCAGCAAAAGCGCAGGCACCGTGATCAGCCCACCGCCACCCGCGATGGAATCGACTACCCCCGCCGCGAAGGCCGCGCCGATCAGCATCACCACCAGATCGAGAGGAAGTTCAAACATTTGCACCCCGGTCAGAAGACAGCCGCCTCTTGTCCTGCCCGCGCCGCGAAAAGTAAAGCCGTTGCCTCACCGGGGCCGCAGCCGCTATCACCGAAGCTCAGCCTTGCGGAAGACCCAGATGATCCAATTGTCCCTTGCAGCCGTTCCGCTACTTGCGAGCCCCGCCCGGTGATCGCGCGCACGAACCCATATGCGCCGCTCGACGCGTTCGCGGCCCCCGCGAAGCCCTATGCGCAGATCTGGCGCGGGATGCTGGGTCTGGGCGTGATCGTCGCCTTCTACCTGCTCAGCGGCTGGGCGATGATCCTGTTCTTCTCCTCGATGCTCGACGATTTCTCGATGCTTCGGTTGTTTCAGGAAATCGCCCATGGCTCGACGCCGCGTGGCCTCGCCATTCTGCTGGCGAGTTTCGCGCCGCTTCTGATCGCGACTATCGTCGTCAGCCGCCACCTGCATCACCGCGCGCCCGCAACGCTGTTCGGACGGCGAAGCCTCGCCGCCTTCACGAAGGTGCTGCCGGTTCTGCTGCTCTTCGCTCTTTTCTCCTTCGGGCTGACCCAGTTCAGCGAGGCCGCAGCGCGCTCCAACCCGCTGCTGCATGTGCTGAGCTGGGCACCGATCGCGCTGCCGCTTCTGGGGGTGCAGATCGCAACCGAGGAGGTGCTGTTTCGCGGCTATCTCCTGCAGCAACTCGCGGCGCGCTGGCGCAGCCCCCTGATCTGGATGGTTCTGCCCTCGGCGCTGTTCGGGGCGCTGCATTATTCGCCCGGCGCGTATGGCAGCAACGCGCTCTGGCCCGCGCTCTGGGCTTTCGGCTTCGGCTGCCTCGCGAGCGACCTGACCGCGCGGACCGGCAATCTCGGCGCAGCCCTTGCGCTGCATTTCGCCAATAACTTCGGCTCGCTTTTTCTCGTCGGCTTCTACGGCCAGCTCGACGGGCTGGCGCTCTACACGATCGTGATCAACACACGCGACCTTTGGGACCTCTTGCCGTGGCTTCTGCTGGACATGCTGCACCTGCTGATCGCGTGGTTGTTGATCCGCCTCACCCTCCGCGTCTGATTGCAATTCGTGCAGGGGCGGCGTATTTCAAGCCAAACCGACCCGCCCCAGCGAGAGGCTCATACGATGAACTGGATCACCAATTACGTCCGTCCTCGGATTAACTCGCTGTTTTCGCGCCGCGAAGTGCCCGAGAACCTTTGGACGAAATGTCCCGAATGCGGGACGATGCTGTTCCACCGGGAGCTGTCGGACAATCTGAACGTCTGCACCAATTGCGACCATCACCTCGCGATCACGCCCCGCGTGCGCTTCGAGGCGCTGTTCGACGGCGGCATCTTCTCCGAAGTGAAAGTGCCCGAGCCGATCACCGACCCGCTGCATTTCAAGGACCAGAAACGCTATCCGGACCGGATGAAGGCGGCGCAGAAATCGACCGGCGAAAAAGAGGCGATGCTGGTGGCCGAGGGCGAGATCGGGCGCACGCCGATCGTCGCGGCCGCGCAGGACTTCACCTTCATGGGCGGCTCGATGGGCATGTATGTCGGCAACGCGATCATCGCGGCGGCCGAACGCGCAGTGAAGCTCAAACGCCCGCTGGTGCTGTTCTCGGCGGCTGGCGGCGCACGGATGCAGGAAGGTATCCTGTCGCTGATGCAGATGCCGCGCACCACCGTCGCCGTGCAGATGCTCAAAGAAGCGGGCCTGCCCTATATTGTCGTACTGACCCATCCGACGACGGGCGGCGTGACCGCCTCCTACGCGATGCTGGGCGACGTGCATATCGCAGAGCCCAACGCGCTGATCTGCTTCGCCGGCCCGCGCGTGATCGAACAGACGATCCGCGAGAAGCTGCCCGAGGGCTTCCAGCGCGCCGAATATCTGCTGGATCACGGGATGCTCGACCGCGTGACGCATCGCATGAAGATGCGCGACGAGCTGATCACCATCCTGCGCATGCTGATGAACCTGCCGCCGGCGGTGAAGGGCGATCTGCCCGCGCCGGAGAAGGCGCCCGAGGCAGCCGTCGCCGAGGCGGCTCCCGAGGTCGAGGCGAAGCCCAAGACCTGATCTTCGTATTGGCTGAAATATCCCGGGGGGCGGCATCAGCCGCGGGGGCAGCGCCCCCTCCCCGGTCCGCCATCTAAGGCCGGAGGGGCCAATGACGCAAAGCTCCGATGATATTCTCGACCGCCTGATGGCGCTGCATCCCAAGGTCATCGACCTGTCGCTCGACCGGATGGAGCGGCTGCTGGCCGATCTCGACCATCCCGAGCGCGACCTGCCGCCGGTGATCCATATCGCGGGCACCAATGGCAAAGGCTCGACTCAGGCGATGATCCGGGCCGGGCTGGAGGCTGCGGGCAAGCGCGTCCACGCCTATACCTCGCCGCATCTCGCGCGCTTCCACGAACGCATCCGGATCGCCGGAGAGCTGATTTCCGAGACCGATCTGGCCGCGCTACTCGATGAGGTCGAGGCGGCGAATGGCGGCAAACCGATCACCTTCTTCGAGGTGACGACGGCGGCGGCGCTTCTGGCCTTCGCGCGGACGCCTGCGGATTTCACGCTGCTGGAGGTGGGTCTCGGCGGGCGGCTCGACGCGACCAACGTGGTCGACAAACCCGCGCTGAGTATCATCACGCCGGTCTCGATCGACCATCAGCAATTCCTCGGCGAAACGCTGGCCGAGATCGCGGGCGAAAAGGCCGGGATCATCAAGCGCGGCGTGGCCTGCGTGGTCGGTCCCCAGCAGGAGGCCGCGCTCGAGGTGATCGAGGCGCGGGCGGAAAAGCTCGGCGCGCCGCTTCTCGTGCATGGCCAGCATTGGCAGGTCTGGGAAGAGCGCGACCGGCTGATCTTCCAGGACGAGAACGGGCTTCTCGATCTACCGCTGCCGAACCTGCCCGGCCCGCATCAGATCGCGAATGCCGGGGCGGCGCTTGCGGCGTTGCGGCATCTGGGCTTTGACGAGGCTGCCTGCGAGGCGGCGGTGACGAAAGCCGAATGGCCCGCGCGGATGCAACGTCTGCGCCACGGACCGCTGGTGGACGGTGCGCCCGAGGCCGAGGTCTGGCTCGATGGCGGGCATAACCCGGCGGCGGGCGACATGATCGCCAAGACGCTCGGCGCGCTTCCGAAACGCCCGACCCATCTGATCTGCGGCATGCTCAACACCAAGGACGTGACCGGCTATCTGCGCCCGCTGGCGGATCACGCGGCGAGCCTGCTGGCCGTATCGATCCCCGGCGAGGCGAACACGCTGCCCGCTGAAGACACCGCCGCGGCCGCGCGCGCGGTCGGCATCGAGGCCCGCCCGGCGGCCTCGGTCGGCTCGGCCATCGCGGGGATCGTCGCGATCCATCCCCATGCCCGCATCCTGATCTGCGGCTCGCTCTACCTCGCGGGGCGGGTGCTGCGCGACAACGGCTGAGGCTGCGGTCTCGCACGGAATCTGTGCGAGGATACCGGTAGCTGACCTGCGCCTGCGCACCTATCTTCCGCGTGAACAGGAAAGGATACCGATATGCAGCTAGAGCTTGGGATCGACACGTTCGGCGATGTGACGCGCGGGGAGGACGGCCTGCTGCGCAGCCATGCCGAGGTTATCCGCGACACGTTGGCCGAAGGCGAACTCGCCGATCAGGTCGGGCTCGACTATATCGGTCTGGGCGAACATCACCGCCCGGATTTCGCGATCTCCTCGACCGAGCCGATCCTCTCGGCGATCCTTGCGCGCACCGAGAAGATCAAGGCGGGCACCTCTGTGACGGTGCTGTCCTCGGACGATCCGATCCGCGTTTTCCAGCGTTTCGCGACGCTGAACGCGCTGGCGCCGGGGCGGGCCGAGATCACCATCGGGCGCGGCTCCTTCACCGAGAGCTTCCCGCTCTTCGGGCTCGATCTGAACGATTACGAGGCGCTATTCACCGAGAAGTCGCAGATCCTGCATCTGCTTGCGACGCAGGAGAAAGTCAGCTTCGACGCCCAGATGCGCCCGCCACTTAAGAACGTCACCGTCTATCCGCGCCCCGAGACGCCGCTGCAGATCTGGCGCGGGGTCGGCGGGTCGCCGCAATCGGTGGTCGAGACCGCCGCGATGCAGATGGATCTGATGCTGGCGATCATCGGCGGGGATTCGACCCGGTTCAAACCGCATGTCGATCTCTATCACCGCGCGCATGACCAGATGGGCACCAAGCCCGGCAAGATCGGCGTCCATTCGCCCGGTCATATCGCCGAGACCGACGAGATCGCGCAGGAAGAGTTCTACGAAGGCTATGCGCGGATGCATGACATGATCGGGCGCTCGCGCGGTTGGCCGCCGTTCCGGCGCGAGGCCTACCTGTCGGAGATCGAGCATGGCTCGCTCTATGTCGGCAGCCCGGAAACCGTGGCGCGCAAGATCGCGCGGACGGTGAAAGCCTTGGGCCTGTCACGGTTCACGCTGAAATATAGCGGCGGGCCGCAGAACCCCGCGCATCTGCGCAAGACGATCGAGCTTTACGGCACCAAGGTCCGCCCGCTTCTGAACGAAATGCTGGCTTAAGCCTCAGCCGCCCAGCCGTCTGCCTGCATCTCGCGCAGGCGGCTGGCGGTGCGCTCGAATTCGAACGTGCCCTCGCCTTCGACGTAAAGCCGCTCGGGCTCGTCCGCGGCCGAACAGATCAGCCGGACCTTGCCCTCGTAGAGCGAGTCGATCAGCGTGACGAAGCGCTTCGCTTCGTTGAAGTTCGAGGCCGAGAGCAGCGGAATATCGTCAAGCAGCAGCACCTTCACCGCATCCGCGATGGCGAGGTAATCCGCCGGACCCAGCGGCTGCGCGCAGAGATCCCAGAAGCTCGCACGGCCGACCCCATTATGGAAATGCGGGATTTCGACCACGCGGCCTTTCACCGGGATATCGAGCTTGCCGTGATGATCGC
This sequence comes from Thioclava sp. F36-6, assembly GCF_002020305.1. NCBI lineage: Bacteria > Pseudomonadati > Pseudomonadota > Alphaproteobacteria > Rhodobacterales > Paracoccaceae > Thioclava > Thioclava sp. F36-6. The sequence continues at coordinate 158,400 of NZ_MPZX01000004.1, forward strand.
CCCCGGTCAGCTCATCCCAAAGCGCATCCATCTTCGCGCGCGCCTCGCGGCCCGCAGGCGTGAAATAGACCTGTTGGCCAGCCAGACGGTTCTGCCGGTAATCGTTTTCGGAGGCCAGCTCGTAGATGTCGAGCTTCTCGCGGATCAGCCCGATGAAGGGCAGGAAAAGCTGGCGGTTGAGCCCGTTCTTGTAGAGGTCTTCGGGCACCCGGTTCGAGGTAGTGACGATGGTCACGCCACGCTCGAACAGGGCCTCGAACAGACGACCCACGATCATCGCGTCGGCAATGTCCGTGATCTGCATCTCGTCGAAGCACAGCAGCCGCAGCGAGCCCGCCACCTCTTCGGCCACGGGGCGCATCGCATCCACCGTGTTGGCGCGGCGCGCATCATCGAGCTTGCCTTGGACTTCCTGCATGAAAGCATGGAAATGCACCCGGCGTTTCGGCACGTCGGTCTGGCCGAAGAACAGGTCCATCAGCATGGATTTCCCGCGCCCGACACCGCCCCAGATATAGAGGCCTCGCACGCCTTCGACCGGCTTGATCTTGCGCTTGAAGAAGCCGCGTTTCACCGGCTCGGGCGCAGGCGCCTCTTCCAGCGCGCGGCGCACGCGCTCCAGTTCGGGCAGAATGGCGCGTTGGGCGGGATCGGGGTTGAGGTCCCCGTTCTCCACCATGCTCTCGTAAAACTCGGGCAGACTGCGTTTCATGACGTTCCGATATAGCGCGCTCACGGGATTGAAAAGCCCCGCGGCTTGCGCGAGCATTCGATCCGGAGGAGGACCCCATGGCCAAGGAATTACCGCTGCTCGGCGCTGCGCTGAGCCTTGATATGCTCGCGCATCATCGCGACTGGATTCTGAACGACCAGCGCGATCTGGAATTGCAGAGCTTCTGCTGGCCGAACGCCACGGATACGGATCTGCGCAAGATGGTCGCGCGGACGAAGGAATTGCTCGACGGCTATACCGGGCGGCTGGGGCTGCACGGGCCCTTCACCTCGTTCAATATCGACTGCGCCGATTCCGAGATCATCGAGATCATCCGCGCCCGGATGCTGCGGGTGCTGGAGATCACGGCGGAGCTGGGCGGCGATCAGATGGTGATCCACTCGCCCTACACGCTCTGGAAGGAAGCCGATCTGGAGCAGAACCCCGCGAATGCGTTCATTCAGGTCGAACGCGTGCACTATGTCCTGACCCCGGTGATCGAACGCGCCGAGGAGCTGGGCGTGACGCTGGTGATCGAGAATTGCGAAGACATCACGCCGAGCCTGCGTGTCGAACTGGCCGCGAAGATGAAGAGCAAAGCGGTGAAGGTTTCGCTCGATACGGGCCATGCGCAGTTCATGCATCGCCGCTGCGGCGCGCCGCCGGTCGATGTGTTCGTCCATGCGGCGGGCGCGACGCTGGAGCATATCCACCTGCAGGATATCGACGGCTATGGCGACCGGCATTGGCATCCGGGCGAGGGCACGATCGCGTGGCACTCGGTCTTCAAGGCGCTTGGCAAGCTGCCGAAGATGCCGCGCCTGATTTTGGAAGTGAACGACGAGATTGGCGTGCGAAAAGGCGCGGAATATCTGGAGTCTCTGGGACTGGCGCGGTAACGGCTACGTGCGGCCCCGGCCCTCTCCTTGTGAAGCGTGGGGGCAAAGCGTAATCTCTGCGCCGCAGAAAAGCCGACAGGAGTTCTTATGGCCAAACCGACCCCGCAACGTCTTCACCTCGTCTTCGGCGGCGAGCTGGTGACCCCGAGCCGCACCGAATTCAAGAATGTCGACGATATCCATATCGTCGGGATGTATCCGAACTACGCCTCCGCCTATGCCGCGTGGAAGGCCGAGGCGCAGCGCACCGTCGACGACGCCCATACCCGTTACTTCATCGCGCACCTGCATCGCCTGCGCGACGAAGAGCTCGAAGTGTCGACCACCGAAGAGCTCGGCAACTAAGGCTGGCATGGCGCGCTCTCTTCCTCTCTGGCTCAGGCTGCAACTCTCTGCCTTGCGTCCTGCGGGACCCAAGGCGAAAGCCGCGGTCGAGGCCGGTCAGGGGGAGGAGCGCGCCGACGCCCCGCTGCTGTGGATCTGGGCTGCGGGGAAATGCGCGGAAGCCGCCGGGCTGGTCGCGCGCAGGGTGGCCGCGCGGATGCCCGATATCCGCATTGCGATGACGGTGCGCGACGCGGAAGATCCGCCGGACGGTCTGCCCGAAGAGGTCTATTTCCGGCCCACCCCCGAGGATCGTCCGGCATCAGTCCGTCTGGTCTTGGATGCATGGCGCCCCGATCTCGTGCTCATCATGGACGACACGCTGCCCGCCGCCCTGATCGCGGAGACGCAGAAACGCGGCATTGCCAGCGTTCTGGCCGATGCGAAACTCGGCGGTCAGGATGGGCTGCGACTCGATGACGTCTCGCTGACGCTGCTGGGCCGGATCGACCGCATCTACCTGCGCGACGAGGCGAGCCTCGAACGGGTGGGCGACAAACTGAATGGGCCGGTCATCGTGGTCAATGACGGTGCGCTCGGCGAGCCGCCGCAGCCGCTTTACGGCTCCGAGGCAGAGCGCGCCTCGATGGCCGAGTCGATGGGCGCGCGCCCGGTCTGGCTCGCCGCCGCCGTGCCCGAGGCCGAAATCGGCCCGGTGACGGCGGCGCATCGCTACGCCCAGCGCCATGCGCATCGGCTGCTGCTTCTGCTTGCGCCGGATGACGAATCCCAAGGCGAGGCCCTTGCCGCGCAGCTGACCGCCGAGGGCTGGTCGGTCGCGCGCCGGTCGCTCGAGGGCGAACCGGAACTGACGACCGAGATTTTCATCGCCGACGACGCGATGGAATACGGGCTTTGGTACCGGCTGGCCGCGCTGAGCTATATGGGCGGCACCTTGTCAGGGACGGCGCAGGCGCCGCGCTCCCCGGTCGAGGCGGCGGCGCTTGGCTCGGCGATCCTCCATGGTCCCAAGCTCGTCCCGTTCCGCGAAGATTACCTGCGGCTCGAGGCGGCGAAAGCCTGTCGCGGCGTCGTGGTGCCCGAGGATCTGCCCGAAGTGGTCGCGGACCTGATCGCGCCGGAACGCTCTGCGCAGCTGGCCCATAACGCCTGGGCGGTGACCTCGGGCGGCGCCGGCGCGGTGGAGACCATCGCCCGCGACCTGGCCGAGATTCTCTCGGGCACCCAGCCCGCACGGGTGGCGTGATGGGCGCGCCCGGCTTCTGGTTCAACGCCCCCGATGCGCCGGGACTGCGTGCGCGGCTTCTGTCGCCGCTTGGCGCGCTCTACGCGGCGATGACGAAGCGGCGCGTGGCGCAGCCGGGGCTTCGGCTGGGCGTGCCGGTGATCTCGGTCGGCAATATCAATGCGGGCGGGACCGGCAAGACACCGACGGTGATCTGGCTGGTGCAGCGGTTGGCCGCACGCGGCGTGACGGCTCATGTCGTCACGCGCGGCTATGGCGGATCGCTCGAAGGGCCGGTGCAGGTCGATGAGCGCAGCCACCGCGCCGAAGAGACCGGAGACGAGCCGCTGCTGCTCTCGGCCTTCGCGCCGGTCTGGGTCGCGCGCGACCGCGCGGCGGGGGCGAGCGCCGCAGTCGCCGCTGGGGCGCAGGTGATCGTGCTCGACGACGCCCATCAGAACCCCGCATTGCACAAAGACCTCTCGATCGTGGTGGTCGACGCGCATAAGGGCTTCGGCAACGGGCGCTGCCTGCCTGCCGGGCCGCTGCGCGAACCGATCGAGGCCGGAATGGCCCGTGCCGACCTTCTGCTGTCGATCGGGCCGGAAGCTGCGCAGGTTGAATTCTCTAATTTCTGGAGTTCCAGAATTTCGAAGCCACATCTGACGGGACAGCTCGCCCCGCTGCAGACGGGCATGGATTGGGAAGGGCTTCCCGTCCTCGCCTTCGCAGGCATCGGCCATCCCGAGAAATTCTTCGCCACCCTGCGCAGTCTTGGCGCGGAGCTGCTGCGCGGCGAGGCGCTGGAAGATCACCAGCCTTTCACGACGCGTCTGTTGCAGCGCATCGAGGCAGAGGCCGACACGCTTGGTGCGCAGATGGTGACGACCGAGAAGGATGCGGTGCGCCTGCCGGAAAGCTTCCGCCCGAAGGTGCTGGCCCTGCCGGTGCGGCTCGAGATCGACGACCCTGCAACGCTCGACGCAGCGCTCGATCGGCTCGGGATATGAAAAAGGCCGGCCCCGCGGGACCGGCCTTCGTAACATCTGTCGCCGAGATCAGTTGGCTTGCTTCGCCAGTTCGTCGTCGAGGATTTTCTTGAAGTCGTCCCAAGCCATGTTGGAATGCTTCTCGCCGTCGATGATGAAGGTCGGCGTCGCGTCGATCTTGTCGTCGCCCGCGTTCTTCTGGAAAGTCGCGACCATCCGCTCGGCGCGCTTCTCGTCGTTCATGCAGGCGGTGACCTGATCGTTGCTCAGCCCGGCCTGCAGGCCGATCTTGCGCAAATTGTCCGCGATGGTCTGCGGCTTGCCGTCGCCGATCCAGTCCTTCTGCTTGTTATAGATCATGTCCGAGATCGCGTAATATTTCGGATCGCCACCGCATTGCGCGATCAGACCGGCCCAGACGCCGAACTTGTCGAAATAGACTTCGCGCTGGATGAACTTCACCTTGCCGGTGTCGATGTAGTTCTTCTTCAGCTGCGGATACTCGACCTTGTGCCATTCGGCACAGTGCGGGCAGGTATAGGAGGCGTACTCGATCACGGTGACCGGCGCGTCTTCCTGACCCAGAACCACGTCGGGCAGAGTCTCGACATCTTTGTTCGCCGTGGCTTCCTGCGCTTGGGCCGCAGTGATCAGGCTCGCCTCGCTGTGTTGGCTGGCATACCAGCCGCCCGTCGCGAGAAGCCCCATGACAGCCGCGCCGCCGAGGATCGAAAGAGTTTTGCTCATCTATCTGCCTTTCTTGTGTGCAGCCCGCTCTGCGGACTTCGATAGAACGTTTCTTGCCAGTTCTTCCAGCGCCGATTTGAGATCGGCATCGCCACAATCGGCCACCTGCGCCTTCGCCGCTTCGGCGACGCGGGGGTCCGGTTTGCGGGGTTCGGGTTTGGGTTTCGGTGCAAATTGCGCCTGACCTTCGGCAAAGCCGGTCGGCGCGGTCTGCGTCAGCGAAATGCGCGAGATCGCGTTATAGCCGTAGCAGGCATTCACCTTGTCGCGGATTTGCGGCAACTGCATCTGCAGCATGGGCGCCGCCGCTCCGGTCGTCAGGAGGGTAAGGGTCGCACCGAAGCCGCCTTTGGTGTAGCCGATCTTCACCGGGCGGCATTGCGCGGCGGTGTCCGGGCCCACCACTTCCGCCCAGTGGGTCAGCAGGCGCGAGACCGCAAACCCACGCGCTTCACCCGCGGCGCGGATACGGTTACGCAGCAGTCCGCCCGCGGCTTCAAAGCCACGCATTCGCCGCGAAGGCGTCTTTTGCGGGTCACTTTTTTTCATTCGTGGGCGGTTCCTCTTGATCCATCCCATTCTAGGAAGCACATCGGGCCGGGCCAACCGGTCGGCAAGAGGGGAGCATAAACATTGCGTGACGGTAAAGGGGCAATCGGCGAAACCCTGCTCACCTGGTACGATACACATGCCCGCGTCATGCCGTGGCGCGTGTCGCCTGCGGATCGTGCAGAGGGCGAACGGCCCGATCCCTATCGCGTCTGGCTCTCCGAGGTGATGCTGCAGCAGACCACGGTCGCCGCCGTGCGCGATTATTTCCGCCGCTTCACTGAGCGCTGGCCCGATGTGGGTGCACTCGCAGCAGCCGAGGATGGCGACGTGATGGCCGAATGGGCCGGGCTTGGCTATTACGCCCGCGCCCGCAACCTGCTGAAATGCGCGCGTGTCGTGGCGGGTGAGCTGGACGGGCGCTTCCCCGAGACGGCGGCAGAGCTGCAAAAGCTGCCCGGCATCGGCCCCTACACCTCCGCCGCGATCGCCGCCATCGCCTATGACGAGCCGGTCGCCGTGGTCGACGGCAATGTGGAGCGCGTCGTCTCGCGGCTTTTCTCGGTCGACACGCCGCTTCCCGGCGCGAAGGCGGAGCTGACCGAATTGACGGCACAGATCACGCCCGAGGACCGACCCGGAGATTTCGCGCAGGCGATGATGGATCTGGGCGCGACGATCTGCACGCCGCGCAATCCGGCCTGTGGCATCTGCCCGCTCATTGTTTCCTGCACCGCCCGCGCTGCCGGGATCGCCGAGACGCTGCCACGCAAAGCCCCGAAGAAGGAAAAGCCCACCCGCCGCGGCTTCGCCTATGTCGCGATGAACGGTCAGGGCGACGTGCTGCTGGAACGCCGCCCCGACAAGGGGCTTCTGGGCGGCACGCTGGGCTTTCCCGGCTCGGACTGGTCCGACGCGCCGAGCCCGGCCCCGCCGATGCAGGCCGACTGGACGCTCTCCCCGGTCGAGGTGCGCCACACCTTCACCCATTTCCACCTGATCCTGCAGGTCCACGTCACCCGCACGGAGGCCCATGCCATGACCCCGCGCGCCGATTTCCGGCCCGGCGATTTGCCCACGCTGATGCGCAAGGTCTGGGATGCCGCCCAAAGCGCCGAATGGCCGCAACCCGAGTGATTGTATCGGGTTAGCGTTCGGCTAGTATGACCGCGCCCGCATCGCTCACGAGGACCCGATGTCCAGCCGCGACGAAATCCGCCGCCCCTCTCACGCCCTGCCCTTCTGGCTGTCGCTCGGCACCGTGCCGCTGGCGGGGATAGAGGCGTGGTTCGGCGGTTGGACCCTGATCCTGCTGCCCGCCTATGCGTGGTGGCTGACAACCGTGCTCGACCAGCTTCTGGGGCACAACGAGGATCAGCCCGACACCGAAACGCCCGAAGCCGAGTTGTTCTGGTATCGCGCGATTACGCTGATCTGGTTCCCGATTCAGGCGGCCGTGATCTTCGGCACGATCTGGTGGGTGACGCATACGACCCATCTGAACGGCTTCGAGATCGTCGCCCTGATGTTCGGCGTGGGCGTGATCTCGGGCACGATCGGCATCGTCTATGCCCATGAGCTGCTGCACCAGAAGAGCAAGCTGGAACGCTGGCTGGGCGATCTGCTGCTGGCGAGCGTCCTTTACTCCCATTTCCGGACCGAGCATCTTCTGGTCCATCACCTCTGGGTCGGCACGCCGCGCGATGCGGTCTCGGCTCGCTACAACGAAGGGTTTCACCGCTTCTTCTGGCGGGTGATTTTTGAGTGCCCCCGCTCCGCATGGAAGGCGGAGAAGCTGAAACTGAGCCGCGCGGGCCGCCCGGTCTGGCACCGTTCCAACCCGTTCTGGCGCTACAGCGGATTGCAGGCGCTGGCGCTGATCGTCGCGGCGCTTCTGGGTGGCTGGATGGGGCTCGGCCTGTTCCTGCTGCAGGCGCTCTTCGCGGTCTGGCAGCTGGAGCTGACCAACTATGTCGAGCATTACGGCCTAACGCGGCGATACAAGGGCGAGGGACGCTATGAGCATGTCCTGCCGCGTCATAGCTGGAACGCCGATCACACCGCCTCGAACTGGCTGCTGATCAATCTGCAGCGCCATTCGGATCACCATTACAAGCCCGACCGCCGCTTCCCGCTCCTGCAGACCTACGACGCCGAGGAAGCCCCGCAGCTGCCCTTCGGCTATCCCGGCATGGCGGCGCTCGCGATGATCCCGCCGCTCTGGCGGCGCCGGATGAACCCGCGCGTGCGGGCGTGGCGGCGGAAATACTACCCGGATGTCGAGGACTGGACGCCCTATAACAAGGGCACGACGCCGCTGCCGCGCGGCTCTTTCTGAGAGGCACAGGGGCTTCGCGCCCCCGGACCCCCGCGGGATATTTGGATCGAGAAGAAGAAGCCCCTTCCTCTTGGCAGAAATATCCCCGCCGGAGGCTCCCGCAGATGCCGCCAGCACAGGCGTCAGGTCACGACGCGCATCGTCAGATTGATCCGCCCGCCCTTCGGCATCAGCGGCGAAGTGCCGGGCTTCACGCGGTCGATGCCATGATAAAGCAGCCGCGCCTCGCCCCCCATCACCATCACATCGCCCGAGTGCAGCCAGATGCTCTCTGTCTTGCCACCACGGGTGCGGTTGCCGATGCGGAACAGCCCGTCGTCGCCCAGCGAGACCGAGACCACGGGCTGATCGAAATCCTGCTCGTCGCGGTCCTGATGCATCCCCATCTTCGCGCCTTCGCCGTAGAAATTGATGAGACAGCATTCCGGGGCGCGCGGCGTCCCCGCGACCGCCTCCCAGATATCGAGGATCGGCTGCGGAATTGCGGGCCAGGGCTGACCGTCGGGATGGGTCTCCGAATAGCGGTAGCCGCGTCGGTCGGAGATCCAGCCGAACCGCCCGGCCGACGTCATGCGCACCGACATCGGCTTGCCGTAGGGTGTCATCGGCGAGAACAGCGGCGCCTGCGCCACGACGCCGCGCAGCGTCTCGATCAGCGCCTTCTGCTCGTCGAGGTCCAGCCAGCCGGGATAATGGCGGAAGCCGCGAATCTCCTGCGGATCGGGCCGAGATGTTGCGTGTTTCGGATTTTCTGTCATTTTCTCACCCTCTTCCTCGGGGGAGCCTTCTTGCAGCCCGATTTTCCCCTCCTTATATACGCTTCGAAGCCGACGGCGGCCCACACCGCCGGATAGCAGAACATGAAACCGAAACCCAAGGGATAGGGGCCGGGGGCCTGAATGGACCCGTTCCCCGTCATATCGCCAAGAGAGGTAACATCATGGGTAAAGTCATTGGTATCGACCTCGGGACTACGAACTCCTGCGTCGCCATCATGGATGGCGCACAGCCCCGAGTGATTGAAAACTCCGAAGGGGCGCGCACCACCCCCTCGATCGTCGCCTATACGGACGACGAACGTCTGGTCGGCCAGCCGGCGAAACGTCAGGCGGTCACCAACCCCTCGAACACCGTTTTCGCTGTTAAGCGTCTGATCGGTCGCCGCACCACCGATGCGGAAGTCGAGAAGGACAAGAAACTCGTCCCCTACAACATCGTCGACGGCGGCAATGGCGACGCATGGGTCGAAGTGAAGGGCGACAAGTACTCCCCGGCTCAGGTTTCGGCCGTGATTCTTCAGAAAATGAAGGAAACCGCCGAAAGCTATCTGGGTGAGGAAGTCACGCAGGCCGTCATTACCGTGCCCGCCTACTTCAACGACGCTCAGCGTCAGGCCACCAAGGACGCCGGCAAGATCGCCGGCCTCGAAGTGCTGCGCATCATCAACGAGCCGACCGCGGCTGCGCTGGCCTATGGCCTCGACAAGAAAGAATCGAAAACCATCGCGGTCTATGACCTTGGCGGCGGTACCTTCGACATCACCATCCTCGAGATCGACGACGGTCTCTTCGAAGTGAAATCGACCAACGGCGACACGTTCCTCGGCGGTGAAGACTTCGACATGCGCATCGTCAACTACCTCGCTGACGAGTTCAAAAAAGAGCATGGCGTCGACCTCACCAAAGACAAGATGGCGCTTCAGCGTCTGAAGGAAGCTGCCGAGAAAGCGAAGATCGAGCTGTCGAGCTCGAGCCAGACCGAGATCAACCAGCCCTTCATCTCGATGGGCAAGGACGGCACGCCGCTGCACATGGTCATGAAACTGACCCGTGCGAAGCTGGAAAGCCTCGTGGGCGACCTGATCAAGGCCTCGCTGAAGCCCTGTGCCGCCGCGCTCAAGGATGCGGGCGTCTCCAAGGACGAGATCGACGAAGTCGTGCTCGTCGGCGGTATGACCCGTATGCCGAAAGTCGTGGAAGAAGTGACCGGCTTCTTCGGCAAAGAGCCGCATAAGGGTGTGAACCCGGATGAGGTTGTGGCGCTCGGCGCGGCCATTCAGGCCGGCGTTCTGCAAGGTGACGTGAAAGACGTCGTCCTGCTCGACGTGACCCCGCTGTCGCTCGGCATCGAGACGCTGGGTGGCGTATTCACCCGCCTGATCGATCGCAACACGACGATCCCGACGAAGAAGAGCCAGGTGTTCTCCACCGCGGAAGACAACCAGAACGCGGTGACGATCCGGGTCTTCCAGGGTGAGCGCGAGATGGCTGCCGACAACAAGATGCTCGGCATGTTCAACCTCGAGGACATCCCGCCGGCCCCGCGCGGCATGCCGCAGATCGAAGTGACCTTCGACATCGACGCAAACGGCATCGTGTCCGTTTCGGCGAAGGACAAGGGCACCGGCAAGGAGCAGAAGATCACGATCCAGGCGTCCGGCGGTCTGACCGACGACGAGATCGAGAAAATGGTTCAGGACGCCGAGGCGAATGCCGACGCGGACAAGTCCCGCAAGGAACTGGTCGAAACCAAGAACCAGGGCGAATCGCTCCTGCACTCGACCCGCAAGTCGCTCGAAGACCACGGCGACAAGGTCGATGCCTCGACCGTCGAAGCGATCGAACTGGCGGCCAACGCGCTTGAGGAAGCCCTCAAGACCGAGGAAGCCGGCAAGATCAAAGGCGCGATCCAGAACCTGACGGATGCGGCGATGAAACTCGGCGAGGCCATCTACAAGGCCGAGCAGGAGAAAGCCGGTCAGGGCGAGAGCTCGAACGACGAAGACAGCCCGCGCGATGTCGATGAAGATATCGTCGACGCTGACTTCGAAGATCTGGGCGAGGACGAGCGCAAGTAATTGCGCATGGAATGTCGGGCGGGCCTGCCTTTTCTAAGGGCGGGCCCGCCTGCGTTCCGCCAAGGGGGTAACCAATGGCAAAACGCGACTATTACGACGTTCTGGGAACTGCCAAAGGCGCCTCGGCCGAAGAGATCAAGAAAGCCTATCGCAAGAAGGCGAAAGAGCTTCATCCCGATCGCAATTCCGACAATCCCGATGCCGAGGCCCAGTTCAAGGAAGTGAACGAGGCTTACGACGTCCTCAAGGACGCCGAGAAGAAAGCAGCGTACGACCGGTTCGGTCACGCGGCGTTCGAAGGCGGCATGGGCGGCGGGCGTCCGGGCGGCGGCTACGGCGGCGCGGGCGGTCAGGGCGACTTCGCCTCGGCCTTCTCCGACGTCTTCGAAGACCTGTTCGGTGATTTCATGGGCGGCGGCAGAGCCGGTCCCGGCGGTGGGCGTTCGCGCGCACAGCGGGGCTCCGATCTGCGCTACAACATGCGCGTCACGCTCGAAGAGGCGTATCGCGGCACCCACAAGACGATCAACGTGCCAAGCTCGGCCGCCTGTACCGAGTGTAACGGCTCCGGTGCGGAAGGCGGCTCCGAGCCGCAGACCTGTCCGACCTGTTCGGGTCTGGGCAAGGTGCGCGCGCAGAACGGCTTCTTCACGGTCGAGCGGACCTGCCCGACCTGCGGTGGCCAGGGTCAGGTGGTGAAGAACCCCTGCAAGGTCTGCCATGGTGCAGGCCGCGTGGAGGTCGATCGCCAGCTTCAGGTCAACATCCCTCCGGGGGTCGAGACCGGCACCCGCATCCGTCACGCCGGTGAAGGCGAGGCAGGTCTGCGCGGTGGTCCGTCGGGCGATCTCTACATCTTCATCGAGGTCCAGCCGCACGCGATCTTCGAACGCGAAGGCACCGATCTGCATTGCCGCGTGCCCGTCAGCATGGCGACCGCAGCCCTTGGGGGCGAGGTCGAAGTGCCGACGATAGATGGCGGCCGAAGCCGTGTGAAAATCCCGGCCGGCAGCCAATCGGGTCGGCAGATGCGCCTGCGTGGCAAAGGGATGCCCGCGCTGCGCGGCGGCGGGGCCGGCGACATGTTCATCGAACTGGCCGTCGAAACCCCGGTGAACCTGACCCCACGGCAGAAGGAAATCCTCAAGGAGTTCCAGGGGATCGAAGCCGAGAACAACCCGGAAGGCGCGAGTTTCTTCAAGAAAGTCAAAAGCTTCTGGGATGGCATGACCCAGTGATCATTTGGAAAAGGCGCCTTCGGGCGCCTTTTTTCTTGTCCGGCTCGCAATCGATTAAGGCTTTCTTCAATCCGAATCGTTCATGGTCTGTTTCATGGACCAGATGCCCCATCATATGCAGGAACCTCCGCTGCCGTTGTTCAACGGCGGCACCGCGATCCGTCCGCCGCCGGGCGCGTCCAAGCCGTCCTATCTGTTCGATCATCGACAACGGCTGCGCACGCGGTTCATGGAAGGCGGCGCGCAGGCCCTGCCCGATTACGAACTGCTCGAACTGGTGCTGTTTCGCGCGATCCCGCGGCAGGACGTCAAACCTCTCGCCCGTCGCCTGATCGAAACCTTCGGCGATTTCGGGCGGGTGGCCTCTGCCCCGCCTCACCGCCTGCGCCAAGTGACCGGCGTGGGCGAGGCCGTGGTGATCGAGTTGAAGCTGGTGGAGGCCTCGGCGCAAAGGCTCGCACGCTCGAAGGTGATGCATCGGCCGGTGCTCAGCTCGTGGCAGGCGCTCATCGATTACTGTCACATGGCGATGTCCCATGCCGAGACGGAGCAGTTTCGTCTGCTGCTGCTGGACCGGAAGAACGCGCTGATTGCGGATGAGGAACAGGGCCGCGGCACGGTGGACCATGTTCCCGTCTATCCGCGCGAGGTGATGAAGCGTGCGCTGGAGGCCAATGCCTCAGCGTTGATTCTGGTGCATAATCACCCCTCCGGAGATCCGACCCCGTCGGAGGCGGATATCGCTCTGACGCGCCAGATCGACGAGGCGGCGAAGCTCTTCGGCATCGTGCTGCACGATCACCTGATCCTTGGTAAGGACTGCGAGATCAGCCTGCGGTCGGAGGGTTACTTCTGAGCGGTCAGGCCCTGGGACTCGAACCCATCAAGCGGCAAAACCACAGCGCCGCCATCGGACGGACAGGCGGGCAGATCGAGGGTGATCGGCATCGCTGCAGTCCCGGTGCCATGCATCCGCATCAGCCGCCCGCCGACCGACCTGCCGCAATCTTCGGAGGACAGCGTCGCTTCGAGTTGCAGCTTGAGCTCGGTGAGCGTCTTGGGTGCGGTATAGATTTCGATGCGTTTGCCATCTGCGGAGGTGAAGCTTTGCATATAGCCGCCCAGCGAGGTGTCCGGCGTGCGCGGCTTAGTCACGTCGAGATGGCCCGCATCGTCGAACTGCGCACCGTTTTCATAGGCGTTCAGATGCAACGGGCTTTGTGCATCGGTCACCCAGATCGCGCGGTTGATCTTATCGAGCCCCGACGCCGCGGCCTCCACCTGCGCGATCGTCGATCCATCGGTGGTGACTTCCAGCGAGGTCATAGGCGCAAGCAACGGCAGGATAGCCGAGAAAGCCCCCGACTTATCGGTTTGCCCGGCGATCGAGAGCGACGCATCGCGGATCGTCAGTTTCGTATCGGGGTGGCACGGCGCATTCAGCTCCAGCTTGGTCAGCCCATCGCCTGCGGGGGTGACCGACAGGACGGCGTGCCCGCAATCGGCAGCGCCGGTTTTCAACGGCATCGGTTGCGGCAGCGAAGACGTGAACTGGTCGCCGGATGTGCGCACCGTCGCAGGCACGATGCCGACGCCGGGATCGGTCGCGAAATGATAGACCGGAGGATTGCGAAGAACGGTTTTCGAAATGAGCTGAACCCGCGGTTCCTCGCGCGGCTCGACCCGATTTCTCCAAGTCTCGCGACTGACCGAGCTCGCCACCAAAGACGCACCGAGTTGCGGGCGCGGACCCACGCTTTGCATCACATGACCGGTCGCGGCGGCGAGCAGGAACGTCGCTCCGATCATGGATATCTTGCGAATGGTGCGCATCGCCGCCTCGAACTGGGGTCTGTCTTAGAAAACTGCTTAATAATTTTCTAATGACCGAAAGCGGCGAAGCTGCGGCGCGAATTGGGAAATCGCGCCCTTCACGCGGCTGGCGTGGGGGGTGGACCTGCCAAGAGAGTCAATGACTCCAACAAGATATGGAAAAGGCGGCCGAAGCCGCCTCAACTTTGCCACATTCGCGTCAGAGTTGTGTCAAACCAATTGCCCGTGGCAATGCTTGAACTTCTTGCCCGACCCGCAGGGGCAAGGATCGTTGCGCGACGGCTCGCCCCAAGTTGCCGGATTCGTCTCGTCGAATCCCGGAAGCGGCTCGCCCACCACCTCGACCTCGGGCATCGCCTCGGTCGGGGCTTCCGCCGACGCTTCGGTCGGTGCGGGCTGCTGCTGTTGCGCCTGCATCATCTGCGCCTGCTCTTCTTCGGTGAGCGGACGGATGCGGGCCAGCTGCTGCGTCACGTCCGAGCGCAGGCTGTCGAGCATGATCTCGAACAGCTGGAAGCCCTCGGTCTTGAATTCCGACAGCGGATCGCGCTGCGCATAGCCGCGGAAACCGATGGTCTGGCGCAGCTGATCGAGCGTGACCAGATGCTCGCGCCATTTCGCGTCGATGATCTGCAGCAGGACCTGCTTTTCAATCATCTGCATCGTGTCGGCGCCGAACGCCTCGGCCTTCTCGGCCATCAGCGTATCAGTCGCTTCCTCGAGTCGCTCGGCGACGACTTCCTGATCGACGCCCTCTTCCTCGGCCCATTCCGCAAGCGGCACGTCGAGGTTCAGCTGTTCGATCACCTCTTGATGCATGCCTTCGACATCCCATTGATCGGCATAGGATTTCGGCGGCATGAAGCGGTCCACGAGGTCCTCGATCACCTGAACGCGCATGTCGCGGGTGATCTCGCCGACCTCTTCGGTTTCCATGATTTCGCGACGCTGCGAGAAGACCGCTTTCCGCTGGTCGTTCATCACGTCATCGAATTTCAGAAGCTGCTTACGAATGTCGAAGTTGCGGCCCTCGACCTTCGCCTGCGCGCGCTCGAGCGACTTGTTCACCCACGGGTGGACGATTGCTTCGCCCTCTTTCATGCCCAGCTTGGACAAGACCGAATCGAGCTTGTCGGAGCCGAAGATCCGCATCAGGTCGTCTTCCAGCGAGAGGAAGAACAGCGAGCGGCCCGGGTCGCCCTGACGGCCCGAACGGCCGCGCAGCTGGTTGTCGATGCGGCGGCTTTCGTGGCGCTCGGTCGCGAGAACGAACAGGCCGCCCGCTTCCAGAACCTTCGCCTTTTCCTCGGCGGTCGCCGCGTCGATCCGCTTGCGGACCTCTTCGGGATCGGCATCGGGATTCGCCGCGAGTTCGTCCTGCACGCGCATCTCGACATTGCCGCCAAGCTGAATGTCGGTGCCGCGGCCTGCCATGTTGGTCGCGATGGTCACCGCGCCCAGACGACCGGCCTCGGCGACGATGGTCGCTTCCTGCTCGTGCTGGCGGGCGTTCAGGACGTTGTGCTTGATGCCGGCCTTCTTGAGCATGTCCGAGAGCATCTCGGACTTCTCGATCGAGGTGGTGCCGACCAGCATCGGCTGGCCCTTCTCGTTGGCCTTCTTGATCGCCTCGACGACGGCGTCGTATTTTTCCTGCGCAGTCCGGTAGACACGATCGTGTTCGTCTTTCCGCGCGATCGGGCGGTTGGTCGGGATCTCGACCACGCCCAGCGAATAGATCTCGGCGAATTCCTCGGCCTCGGTGGCTGCGGTGCCGGTCATGCCGCCGAGCTTGTCGTAGAGGCGGAAGTAGTTCTGGAAGGTGACCGAAGCCAGCGTGACGTTCTCGGGCTGGATCTCGACGCCTTCCTTGGCTTCGATCGCCTGATGCAGGCCTTCGGACAGACGGCGGCCCTTCATCATGCGGCCGGTGAATTCGTCGACCAGCACGATCTCGCCCGACTGCACGACATAGTTCTGATCCTTGAAGAACAGCTTATGGGCGCGCAGGGCCTGGTTGACGTGGTGCACGATGGTCGTGCTTTCCGGATCGTAGAGCGACTGACCCTCGGGGAGCACGCCCGCCTCCAGCAGGAGGTTCTCGAGGAAGTCGTTGCCCTCTTCGGTGAAGGTCGCGGTGCGGGCCTTCTCGTCGATGGTGTAATGCTCTTCGCTCAGGCTCGGGATGAACTTGTCGAGCGTGATATACAGCTCCGAGCGGTCATCGGACGGGCCAGAAATGATCAGCGGCGTGCGCGCCTCGTCGATCAGGATCGAGTCGACCTCATCGATGATCGCGTAGAAATGGCCGCGCTGCATCATCTGGTCGACCGACGTCTTCATGTTGTCGCGCAGATAATCGAAGCCAAGCTCGTTATTCGTCGAATAGGTGATGTCGGCGGCGTAGGCCTGCTTCTTCTCGGGCTCGGCCTGGAAGGGCACGACGACGCCGGTGGTCAGACCCAGCGCGCCATAGACCTTGCTCATCCATTCCGCGTCACGCCGCGCGAGATAGTCGTTCACGGTGACGACATGCACGCCCTTGCCCGCGAGCGCGTTCAGATAGGCCGGGAAGGTCGCGACGAGGGTTTTCCCTTCGCCCGTCTTCATCTCGGCGATATTGCCCTGATGCAGGAAGATGCCGCCGACGAGCTGCACGTCGAAGGCCCGCAGGCCGAGTGCACGCTTCGCGGCTTCGCGACAGTTGGCGAAGGCTTCGGGCAGGATCTTGTCGAGGCTTTCGCCCTCTTCCTGCACGCGGCGCTGAAACTCGCGCGTCTTTTCGATGATCTGTTCGTCGGAGAGGGCTGCGAACTCCTCCTCCAGCGCGTTGATCTTGGCCACCAGCGGGCGCACCGATTTCACCTTACGATCATTCGACGTGCCGAAGACCTTCTTCGCGAGTGTTCCGATGCCGAGCATGTAATCTCCGAGGGTAGCTGACCAGATCGTTATTCCCTGTGCCTTGTCGCATAGGGTTTGCTTGCCTAGAAGAGCTAGCGAAACAAGGCCGAAAAGGCTCTTACAGGCCCTAGGCGATGTAAGGGGCGGCTGCCAGACTGTCAACGCCGCCTAGAGACGCGGCAGAAAGGAAGTGGCAAGGATGCCGAATCTGACGAAACTGCTCGCGAGCGTCGCGATCTGCGCGATGACTGCCGGGATTGCACAGGCCGAGGACGCGAAAGCGCCTGCAGCCGCTGCGGATGCCGCGAAATCGGAAACCGCAGCCAAGCCGCGCAGCGACGTGAGCGCCGACACCGTGGTCGCCACCGTGAACGGTCAGGACATCACGCTGGGCATGATGATGACCGTGCGTGACGGCCTGCCCGCGCAGTACCAGCAGCTGCCCGATGACAAGCTGTTCGAAGGCGTCCTGCAGCAGCTGATCCAGCAGACCGCGCTTTCGCAACTGGAAGAGAAGCGCATCACGCAGCGAGACAAGATCGCTCTCGAAGTGCAGAAGCGCGCGTATCTTTCGGGTGCGATGCTGAACTACACCGCCGACAAGGCCGTGACCGACGAGGCCGTGCAGAAAGCCTATGACGCGAAATACGCCAAGGCCGAGCCGACCAAGGAATATCACGCGGCCCATATCATCGTGAAAACCAAGGAAGAGGCCGAGAAGATCAAGAAAGAGATCGATAACGGCGCCGACTTCGCTGAACTGGCGAAGAAGAACTCGACCGACGGTGCTGCGGCCAATGGCGGCGATCTGGGCTGGTTCAAGCTCGATGCGATGGTCAAGCCCTTCGCCGATGAGGTTGCAGGCATGAAGGACGGCGAAGTCGCCGGTCCGATCCAGACCCAGTACGGCTGGCATGTCGTGAAGCTGCTCGGCACGAAGATGGTCGATGCGCCGAAACTGGCCGATGTGCGCAAGAAGCTCGAAGGCGATATTCGCCAAGAGGCTGTCCAAAACCGCGTAAAGGCTGTTGTGGACGAAGCCAAAATCGACAAGATGACCGACGGGATTGATCCGAGCGTTCTGAAAGATCAGTCCATCTTGGGTAGCAACTGATCGATCAAAAGGCGGGCGCGATGGCGAAGAAAAAGTCGAAGGACACCAAGGAGTTGAAGACCAAGGTCAAGAAGCTCCGCGCCAAGGTTAAGGCGTTGAAGTCCGACCTTTCCGCCGCGCCCGCCCCTGCCGCTTCTGCGGCGCAAACAGAGGCGAAATCGGTGACGATTTCGCCGCTCGCCCCCGCGAAATTTCCCGATCTTCCGGAAATCGCGGGGGTCGAATTCGCCTCCGCCGCAGCGGGGGTCAAATATGCCGGCCGCACCGATGTGATGCTGGCGCGGGTCGCGCCGGGCGCTTCGATCGCAGGCGTGTTCACCACCTCCTCCACCCGTGCTGCCTGCGTTCTCGATTGTCAGGAAAAGCTCGCGATGCGCGCGCCTTCCGAGACGGGCGCCGCGATCATCGTCAATTCCGGCAACGCCAACGCCTTCACCGGGAAAAGCGGTCAGGAGAGCGTCGACAAGGTGACCGGCGCAGTGGCTCAGGCGCTCGACATGCCGATCAGCCGCGTCTTCTCGTCCTCCACCGGCGTCATTGGCGAGCCGCTGCCGCATGACAAGATCGTCGCGGTGATCGACGGCCTGACGCAGCGCCTCTCCCCTGCCGGGATCGAGGATGCCGCGCGCGCGATCATGACGACCGATACCTATCCCAAAGGCGCCTTTGCCGAAGTTCAGGGCGAAGGCGGCAAGATCAAGATCGCCGGGATCGCGAAAGGCTCGGGGATGATCGCGCCGAATATGGCGACGATGCTGGTCTACATCTTCACCGACGCGAAAATCGCGCCTGCGCGGCTGCAGAAGATGCTGTCGCGTCAGGTCGACGACACGTTCAACGCGATCACCGTGGACAGCGACACCTCGACCTCGGATGCGCTGATCGTCGCGGCGACCGGGAAATCCGACGCCGCCGAAATCGCCGATCTGCGCTCGGACCCCGCGAAGGCGTTCGAGGCCGGGCTGCGCGAGGTGATGATGGATCTGGCGCATCAGGTCGTCAAAGACGGCGAAGGGGCCACCAAATTCGTTGAGATCCGCGTGACGCGGGCACGCTCGATCGAGGACGCCCATAAGATCGCGATGTCGATTGCGAATTCGCCGTTGGTGAAGACCGCGATTGCGGGCGAGGACGCGAATTGGGGCCGCGTGGTCGCGGCTGTCGGCAAGTCCGGGGCCGAGGCCGATCGCGACAAGCTCAAGATTTCCTTCGGGGACATGGTCGTTGCCGAGAAAGGCTGGCGGGTACCGGATTACTCCGAGGAAGCCGCGAGCGCCTATATGAAGAATGATGAACTCGTGATCGGCGTCGATCTCGGCCTTGGTCGCGCCTCGAAATCGGTCTGGACCTGCGATCTGACCCACCGCTACATCGACATTAACGCGGATTATCGTTCGTGAAGATGGTTCTGGTATCCGCCGTCGCCCTGATCGACGCTGACGGGCGCGTGCTTCTGGCACAGCGCCCCGAGGGCAAGTCGATGGCAGGACTGTGGGAGTTTCCCGGCGGCAAGGTGGAGGCGGGCGAGACGCCCGAGGCCGCGCTGATCCGCGAACTGGACGAGGAGCTGGGCATTCAGACGCACCAAAGCTGCCTCGCGCCTCTGACCTTCGCCAGCCACGCCTATGACGACTTCCACCTGCTGATGCCGCTGTTCGCCTGCCGGAAGTGGGAGGGGATCGTCAGCCCGCAAGAGGGGCAGACCCTCGCCTGGGCGCGGGCGCGGGACCTGCGCGACTACGAGATGCCGCCCGCGGATATCCCCCTGATCCCGATCCTGCGCGATTGGCTCTGACCGGGGTTAGTCTCTGACCGGGGTTACCGCGCGATTAACCTTCGTGACCTTTTCTCCCAGTTCTCGTGCCTAACGCGGAGGGATAGCCGTTTCCATTTGCCGTTCCTTAAGACCTTGAGCTTCTAATGAGCGCTCAAGGGAGGAACCTCATGCTCAGAACCATTCAGATCGGCAGCAGCGTCTTCGTTCAGGGAGCTTACGAACGGACGCTGGATTGCGGGCGCATCCTCGTGCGTGTCGGCGATGCGCTCTTTGCCGGGCGCCCCGTCAATCGCTGACTCAGCCGGATGACAGCCACAGATGCAAAACGGGGGCCCGAAGGCCCCCGTTTCTATATTCGCAACTCGGTCCCGAAGGATCAGAGCGTCCGCTCGACCTCTTCGCGCTCGAAGATCTCGATGACATCGCCGGGGCGGATATCGTCGTATCTCTCGAAGGCCATGCCGCATTCCTGACCGGAGGGCACTTCCTTGACCTCGTCCTTGAAGCGCTTGAGCGTCTTCAGCGTACCTTCGTGGATCACCACGTTGTCGCGCAGCAGGCGGACGCCAGCCGAACGACGGGCCACGCCCTCGGTGACGATACAACCCGCGACCTTGCCGACGCCGGTGACCTTGAACACTTCCTTGATCTCGGCGTAGCCGATGAAGTGCTCGCGGATCTCGGCCGACAGGAGGCCCGAAGCGGCGGCTTTGATGTCGTCCACCAGATCGTAGATGATCGAGTAGTAGCGGATCTCGACGCCCTTCTGGTTCGCGGCGTTGCGCGCAGGCGCATTGGCACGAACGTTGAAGCCGATGACCGGTGCGTTGGACGCCTCGGCCAGCGTGATGTCGGATTCGGTGATTGCACCGACGCCCGAATGCAGCACGCGCACGCGCACCTCTTCGTTGCCGACCTTCTCGAGCGCCTGAACGATCGCTTCCGCCGAGCCCTGCACGTCGGCCTTCACCAGCACGGGCAGTTCGGTGACGCTTTCATCGGCCTTGGCTTTCGCCATCAGCTGCTCCAGCGTCGTCGCGGCACCGGCAGCGGCGCGTTTGTCCTTGGCGGCCTGCTCGCGGTATTCGGCGATCTCGCGGGCCTGCGCCTCGGTCTCGACGACGTTGAGAACGTCGCCAGCCTCGGGCGTGCCGTTGATGCCAAGCACCTCGACAGGAACCGACGGACCGGCCTCATCGACGCGGTCGCCCTTGTCGTTGATCAGCGCGCGGACCTTACCCCACTGCTCGCCGACGACGAAGATGTCGCCTTTGCGCAGCGTGCCGTTCTGCACCAGAACCGTCGCGACCGGACCACGGCCCACGTCGAGCTTGGCTTCGATCACCGCACCTTGCGCGGCGCGATCGGGGTTGGCCTTGAGTTCGAGCAGTTCGGCCTGAAGCGCGATGGCTTCGAGCAGCTGGTCGAGACCCTTGCCGGTCTTGGCCGACACTTCCACGTCCTGCACGTCGCCCGACATCTCTTCGACGACGACTTCGTGCTGCAGAAGCTCGGTGCGGACCTTCTGGGCGTTCGCATCGGGTTTATCGCACTTGTTGATCGCAACGATCATCGGAACGCCAGCGGCCTTCGAGTGATTGATCGCTTCGATGGTCTGCGGCATCACCGAGTCATCGGCTGCCACCACGAGCACCACGATATCGGTGACATTGGCACCGCGTGCGCGCATCGAGGTAAAGGCCGCGTGGCCGGGCGTGTCCAGGAAGGACAGGGTCGCCCCGCTCTCGGTCTGCACCTGATAGGCGCCGATATGCTGCGTGATCCCGCCAGCCTCGCCGGAGACGACGTTCGCCTTGCGGATCGCGTCGAGCAGCGAGGTCTTGCCGTGGTCGACGTGGCCCATGATCGTGACGATCGGCGGACGCGGCTGAAGATCTTCTTCTTTGTCGTCGACCTGATCGATGACCTGTTCGACATCCGCATCCGAGACGCGCACGGACCGGTGACCGAATTCCTCGATCACGAGTTCCGCAGTATCGGCGTCGAGCGTCTGGTTCGCGGTGACCATCATGCCCATCTTCATGAGCGTTTTGACCACATCGGCCGCGCGCTCTGCCATACGGTTGGCGAGTTCCGACACGATGATCGTCTCGGGAAGCTGCACTTCGCGCGACTGCTTTTCAGCACGCTGCGAGCCGCCCATCGCCTTCTGACGGGCCTTCTCCTGCTTGCGCTTCATCGCAGCAAGCGAACGCTGGCGGCCTTCGCCACCCGAGAGCGCATCGCTCAGCGAGAGCTTGCCCGAACGGCGGTTGCCGCGGTCGTTGCCCTTGTTGTTGCGATCGTTGCGCGTGTCACGCTCACGATCCGTCTTGCGCGGACCCGAAGCGGACACACCCTTGGTCTCGGCGCGGGCGGCAGCAACCTCCACGGCAGCCTGATCGACCGGAGTGTCCTTCTTCGGTCCGCCCTTGCGGATCTCTTCTTTCTTCTTGTCGCGAAGTTCGGCCTCGCGCTTCTTGCGCTCGTCCTCTTCAGCCTTGGCTTTAAGGGCCGCTTCGCGTTCACGCTCCTCGCGCTCCTTGGCCTCAGCCTCGGCGCGACGACGCTCACGTTCTTCTTCGCGGGCTTTTTCCTCGGCCTCGCGGGCGGCGGCCTCTTCGACCTCACGCGCCTTCGCGGCCTGAAGCGCCTTCAGGCGACGCTCCATCTCGGCGTCGGAAATCCCGGCGGGGCGCTTCGACGGATCGCCAAGGGAAGTTTTGTTACCCCCTCCCTTACCAGCGCCTGCCGCCGGTTTGTTCAGCACCCGCTTCTTGCCTTTCGTCTCGACCACGACGTTCTTGGTGCGCCCGTGCGAGAAGCTTTGCTTCACCTGCCCGGGGCGCCCACCGCCCAGTCCGAGAGTCTTTTTGCCGTCCGTATCGCTCATGCCGTCTTCGTATCCTTCATGGCGGTCTTGCCGCCGTCCTGCTTGCGTACGCCCGCAAGCCTCGATGCGTCTTCAATTACGCGCCGGGTGAGGCCACCGGCTGCAAGCGCGCCGTGTATCGCACGATCGCGGCCGAATGCCAAACCCAATTCCTGAGAGGTGAGGCAGCCGAACCAGCGCCCGCCTTCGGGCGTCCACAGCTTGCCCTTGCCCCTGTCCGAGCCGTCGCTTGCCTGTAGCAGCACTTTCGCGCGCCCCTCGGCCAGCCAGCCCTTGACCTTTTCGAAGCCGACAACCGCTTTGCCGGCCTTCCGCTCCAGAGAAATAAGCTCCACAACGCGAGAGGCAAGGGCCAGTTCCACCAATTCCACCAGATTTTCTGGGGTTTTGGCTGCCTGCTTCGCTGCGCGAGCAAACAATCCCTTTTTCATCGCCGTCTCGATGACGCTGCGTTCGGAGGTGACCCAGATGCCGCGGCCGGGCAGTTTGCCTGCCACGTCCGGGTAGATCATCCCATCGGGTCCGAGCACGAAGCGGACAAGCCCCGCCTTCGGCTGAACATCGCCGGTGACGATGCAGCGCCGTTCGGGGTCGTCGTTGGTTTTCGGCTTTCCGCCGCGACTCATCTAAGCTCCTCTCCGGTCGGGACCGAGGCTTACGCCTCGGCCTCCTCCTCGGTTTCCTCTTCGCCTTCGTCTTCCGCGTCGCTTTCCAGCTCGGACGGGTCGACCCAGCCCAGCTGAATACGCGCGGTCATGATCAGGTTCTGCGCCTCTTCGAGGCTCACGTCGAATTTCTCGAGCAGACCGTCATCCTTCACGCGCTGACCGTCGACCGTGGTCCAGCCACCGGCCAGTTCCCAGTCGGCGCAGGTCGCGAAATCTTCCAGCGTCTTGACGTCGTCTTTCGCGAGCGCCTCGATCATCTGCGGGGTCAGGCCTTCGAAGTCGAACAGCGACTGCTCGACACCCATTTCCTTCGCCGCTTCGAGCGCCTTGCGGTTCTGCTCTTCGATCACGTCGCGGGCACGGGCCTGCAGTTCGCCTGCGGTGTCCTCGTCCACGCCTTCGATCGACAGCAGCTCGTCCATGTCGACATAGGCCACTTCCTCGAGCGAGGTAAAGCCCTCGGCCACGAGCAGTTGCGCGAAGAACTCGTCGAGGTCCAGCGCGTCGACGAAGAGCTTGGTGCGCTCGGCGAATTCGGCCTGACGACGCGCCGATTCCTCGGCCTCGGTCAGGATGTCGATGTCGAGACCGGTCAGCTGCGAAGCCAGACGCACGTTCTGACCGCGACGGCCGATGGCGAGCGACAGTTGCTCGTCCGGGACCACGACTTCGATCTTCTGCGCTTCCTCGTCGATCACCACTTTCGACACTTCGGCCGGCTGCAGCGCGTTCACGAGGAAGGTCGCCTGATCTTCGTTCCACGGGATGATGTCGATCTTCTCGCCCTGAAGCTCGCCGACGACGGCCTGCACGCGCGAACCGCGCATACCGACACAGGCGCCGACCGGGTCGATCGAGTTGTCATAGGAGATGACGCCGATCTTCGCGCGCGAACCGGGATCGCGGGCCACGGCCTTGATCTCGATGATGCCGTCGTAGATTTCCGGCACTTCCATCTTGAACAGCTCGGCCATGAATTCCGGCGCGGTGCGGCTGAGGAAGATCTGCGGGCCGCGGGTCTCGCGGCGCACGTCTTTCACATAGGCGCGGATGCGGTCGTTCGGGCGATAGCTCTCGCGGCCGATCTTCTCGTTGCGGCGCAGGATCGCTTCGCCACGGCCCACATCGACGATGATGTTGCCGTATTCCTCGCGCTTGACGATGCCGTTGATGATCGTGCCGACGCGGTCCTTGAACTCTTCGTACTGGCGATCACGCTCGGCTTCGCGGACCTTCTGCAGGATGACCTGCTTGGCCGATTGCGCGGCGATGCGGCCCAGATCGACCGGCGGCACCTCGTCGACGATCTGATCGCCGACCGAGGGGTTGTCGAGATACTGCTTCGCCTGCTCGACGGTCAGCTCGGCCTGATAGTTCTCCAGCTCTTCGTCTTCGACGACGGTGCGGACGCGGGTGAAGGTCGCCTTGCCGGTCTTGCGATCGATCGAGACACGGATGTCCATCTCCGCGCCGTAACGCGACTTCGCCGCACGCGCGAGGCTCTCTTCCATCGCCTGGATCACCAGATCCGGGTCGATCATCTTTTCGCGCGCCACCGCCTCGGCGGTCTGCAGAAGCTCAAGCTGGTTGGCTGCCGTGATGGCCATCTCAGTTCTCCTCCTCGGGGGAATCGTCAATCTCGTCAAATTCAGCTTCGTCGACGCCTTCGGTCGCCTTCTTCTGGCGCAGCATCTCGTCGATCAGCTCATCGGTCAGCACCAGCTTCGCATCCGCGAGCCAGTCGAACTGGAGGCCGATCACGACGTCTTCGCCGTTCTCGTCCAGCTCGATCAGGATTTCCGAGCCTTCGGTGCCGCGCAGGATACCCTTGAAGCGCTTGCGTCCGTCGATCTGCTCGGAGGTCTCGATCTTCGCCTCGTAGCCTTCCCAGATGTCGAAATCCTTAAAGCGCGTCAGCGGCCGGTCGATCCCGGGCGACGACACTTCCAGCGTATATTTGTCCTCGATCGGGTCTTCCACATCGAGAGCCGCGGACACGGCGGTCGAGATCGCGGCGCAATCGTCCACGATGATCCCGCCATTGGGGCGGTCTGCCATGATCTGAAGCGTGGCCGTCTTGCCGCCCTGCAGCCGCAGCCGCACGAGCTCGAAGCCAAGCCCCTCGATCACGGGGGTCACGATCTCGGCCAGACGCCGGTCGATGGCGGTCTTGGCGATCAGGTCGGTCATGTCTCTCTTTCCGATCCTACAAAAACAAAAAACGGGCCGTTGCGGCCCGTCACACGTTTCCGGTGGGCGTCAGGTTTGGACCCCGGCGCGCCGCTGTTGAAGGCGATATAGTCCTGTATCGCAGATTCCGCAAGTGGAATCAGGTTTGGGCCCCCGCCCGCGGGTTGTCGCGCCAGACCCGGAAGTTCAGCGCACCCGCCAGAGTCAACCAAACGAGATAGGGAAAGACCAGCAATCCGGCCAACATATCGAGCTGCAGGAAGGCCAGCATCATCGCCGCAACGGCGACCCAGAGGCAGATCAGGACAAGCAGCCCGAGCCACAGCCGATGCGCCCCGAAGAAGACCGGCGTCCAGAGCGTGTTCAGCGCGATCTGCACCGCGAAGAGGGCGAGCGCGATCTGGCTGCCCGCCTCGGGGGCGATGCGCGCCGCAGCATAGGCGACCGAGACGTAGAGATAGGTCCAGGCAACCGGGAAGACCCAGTTGGGCGGCGTGAAGCCGGGCTTTTTCAAACCGACATACCATTCGCCGGGCTTGAAGATGATGCCCGTCGCAGCGGCGGCCGCGGAGGCCACAAGAAACAGCAGGAAATAGGTAAGCGTCATGGCGACCCCGATCGAAATCTTTCGCTAGATCAGGATCTAAGCTCATCCATCGCGCGGACAAGCCCGGCGGTGATCCCCGGCTCGGAAAGCGCATGCCCGGCCATCGGCACCAGCTGCAGCTTCGCCATCGCCCAGCCCTGCGCCAGCCTGTAGGCCGAGGTCGGCGGGCAGATCATGTCGAGCCGCCCCTGCACGATGGTCGTCGGGATATGCTCGATCTTGTGACGGTCGCGCAGGATCTGTTCGTCCTCTTCGAGGAAGGCCGCGTTCTGGAAATAGTGGTTCTCGAGCCGCGCGAAGGCACGCGCGTAATCGGGCGAGGCTTCGCCGGGCGGGCCGTCATAGCGCACCGAAGCCAGCGCGTTTTCCCACATCGCCCAGTGCCGCGCGTAGCGCGCCTCGGCCATGTAGTCGCCAGAGAACAGCCGCTTATGATAGGCCCCGATCAGATCGTGCTGCTCGTCTTCCGGAATCGGACGCCGGAAATTCGCCCAGAGGTCTGGATAGAAATTCCCCGCGCCGCCGCCATAGAACCACTCGAGCTCGGCCTGCGTCGCAAGAAAGACACCGCGAAGAATCAGGTTCGACGCCCGGTCGGGATGTGCCTGCGCGTAAAGCAGCGCCAGCGTCGCCCCCCAACTGCCGCCGAAGACCATCCAGCTGTCGATGCCGAGTGTTCGGCGGATCTGTTCCATATCCGCGATCAGATGCCACGTCGTGTTATCCGCGACGCTGGCATGCGGGCGCGACAGACCGCAGCCGCGCTGATCGAACAGGATGACCCGGTAATGCTGCGGATCGAAGAATCGCCGCATCGTGGGTGAACAGCCGCCCCCCGGCCCGCCATGACACACGACGACCGGCTGGCCCTCGGGATGACCCGATTGTTCGACGTAAAGAACATGGCCATCGCCCACGTCGATCCGGCGCTGATCGAAGGGTTCGATCGGCGGGTAAAGATGGGCGCCCGATGCGCGCTTTTGCCCTGCAGTTCTGTCCATGTCTGGACTATATAGAGCAAAAGGCGCGCCCGCCATGGGCTGCCCTAAAATCAATGCGAGGAGAGCAATGGCAGATCCGGCAAACAGCATCGACCCGTCCGAAGTCGCCAAATTCGAGGCGATGGCCGCCGAATGGTGGGACCCGAACGGCAAGTTCAAACCGCTGCATATGCTCAACCCCTGCCGGCTCGATTACATCACCACGCAGATCGCCACGCAGTTCGGCCGCGACCTGAAAGCGCCGCGCCCCTTTGAGGGGCTGCGCCTGCTGGATATCGGCTGCGGCGGCGGGCTTCTGTCCGAGCCGATGGCGCGACTTGGCGCCACGGTCGTGGGCGCGGATGCGGCGGAAGGGAACATCCCCGTGGCGCGGCTGCACGCCGAACAATCGGGGCTCGAAATCGATTACCGCCATTGCGCGGCGGAAGATCTGGCCACGAAGGGTGAGCAGTTCGATGTCGTCCTCGCGATGGAGATCATCGAACATGTCGCCGACCCGCAGGGCTTCGTGAACACGATCCAGAGCCTGATGAAACCGGGCGGGCTGATGATCTGCTCGACGCTGAACCGCAATCCGAAAAGCTACATGGTCGCGATCATCGGCGCCGAGCGGGTGATGCGCTGGCTGCCCGTTGGCACGCATGAATGGTCGAAATTCGTCACCCCCGACGAGCTTTATGAGTTGTCGCGCAACGCGGGGCTCGACCCGGTCGATCGCCGCGGCATGGTGTTCAATCCGCTCAGCTGGACCTGGTCGCTCTCGGAGCGCGATCTTTCGGTGAATTACGCCATCGCAGCGGTGAAGCGGTAAGGGGCGCTGCCCCTCTTCGCCTGCGCGAATTCACCCCGGGATATTTCCGCCAACACGAAGAGAGGCGATTTTCGCCTTGGGTCAAATATCCCGGGGGAGTCTCTGAAAGAGACGGGGGCAGCGCCCCCTCTTACTTTTTCTTCGGACGGAAGGCTTTGATCCGGGCGGGATCGGTCTCGATATAGCCCGCGCCGATCAGATCGAGGCAATAGGGCACGGCGGCGAAAACCGCATCGAGGCAGGTCGCGATGGCCGAGGGTTTGCCCGGCACCATGATGATCAGCGATTTGCCCGCGATCCCCGCCGATTGGCGCGACAGGATGGCGGTCGGCACTTCCAAAAGGCTCGCGCGGCGCATTTCTTCGCCGAAGCCCGCAAGTTCCTTCTCGATCACGTCGAAGCAGCCTTCGGGCGTCTCGTCGCGCGGCGCGGGGCCGGTGCCGCCGGTGATCAGGATCAGATCGGCTTCCGCATCGACCAGTTCGCGGAGTTTCGCGGCGACCGACTCGCGCCCATCGGGGATGATGTGACGCTCGATCTCCAGCGGCGAGGTGACCACGCCGCGGAGGTAGTCTTCGCAGCCCGGACCGCCCTTGTCCTCGTATTCGCCGCGCGACGCGCGGTCGGAGACGGTGACGATGGCAGCCTTGGGCTGCGAAAAGCTCATTTCTTCACTCGCGCGTTGCGGGTCGCGATCAGCTTCAGGCGCAGCGCGTTGAGCTGGATGAAGCCCGCCGCGTCTTTCTGATCGTAGGCGCCTGCGTCTTCCTCGAAGGTCACATGGGCCTCGGAATAGAGCGAGTAATCCGACCAGCGCGCCACGGTCCGGGCCGCGCCCTTGAAGAGCATCAGCTTCACCGTACCGGTGACATATTCCTGCGTCTTGTCGATCAGCGCCTGCAGCGCCTCGCGCTCAGGGCTAAACCAGAAGCCGTTATAGATCAGCTCGGCATAGCGCGGCATGATCGAATCCTTCAGGTGGCCCGCGCCGCTATCGAGCGTGATCTGCTCGATGCCACGGTGCGCTTCCAGCAGGATCGTGCCGCCGGGGGTCTCGTAGATGCCGCGCGACTTCATGCCCACGAAGCGGTTCTCGACGAAGTCGAGACGGCCGATGCCGTGCTTTTTGCCGTATTCGTTGAGCTTGGTGAGGATCGTCGCGGGGCTCATCGCCTCGCCGTTGATCGACACCGCGTCGCCCTTCTCGAAGCCGATCTCGATGAATTCCGGCTCGTTCGGGGCCTGCGTGATCGGATCGTCGGTGCGCTGGTAGACGTAATCGGGCGCCATGTCGGCCGGATCTTCCAGAACCTTGCCCTCCGACGAGGTGTGCAGCAGGTTCGCATCGACAGAGAACGGCGCTTCGCCACGCTTGTCCTTGGCGATCGGGATTTGGTTCGCCTCGGCAAATTCCAGAAGCTTGGTGCGCGAGGACAGGTCCCATTCCCGCCACGGCGCGATCACCTTGATCGACGGGTCGAGCGCATAGGCCGAGAGCTCGAAGCGGACCTGATCGTTGCCCTTGCCGGTCGCGCCATGCGCCACCGCATCGGCGCCATGCTTATGCGCGATCTCGACGAGGTGCTTCGAGATCAGCGGCCGCGCGATCGAGGTGCCCAGCAGATAGAGCCCTTCATAGACCGCATTGGCGCGGAACATCGGGAAGACGAAATCGCGGACGAATTCTTCACGCGCGTCGAGAATATGGATATTCTCCGGCTTGATGCCGAGCATCTCGGCCTTCTTGCGCGCCGGCTCGAGCTCCTCGCCTTGGCCGAGATCGGCGGTGTAGGTGATGACCTCGCAACCGTATTCGGTCTGCAGCCATTTCAGGATGATCGAGGTATCGAGGCCGCCCGAATAGGCAAGCACGACTTTCTTGGGCGCGGACATGCGGCATCTCCCGGTTTTCTTGTTCCGCGACGGAATAGAAGCTTTTTTTCCAATGAACAAGGGCCGCCCCGAAGGACGGCCCTTTCGAATGTGCTCTGCGCGAGATCAGCTCTCGGTGGACGGGTCCACGAGCGGATCGGTCGTGGTGTCCCCGCTCGAGGCGAGATCGCCATCGACCGTGGTCCCGTCGCCCGTCGTGCCGTCGCCGGTCGCCACATCGCCATCCGCAGGAGGCTCTTCCGTTGCCGTTTCCGGCGGCGGCAGGTCGAGCAGTTCGTGCAGATAGGCTTTGGCCTCGGGCGAAAGATCGCGCCCGTTGGATGCGGCGAGAAGGGAGTCCGCCTGCATCTGATCGGCTTCCGCGACCTGTTTCTCAAGCTCGGTGACCTGATCCTGAGCCGTCGCGAGATCCGTCTGATAGGTCTCCGCCGCCTGCTTTTCAGCTTCGAGCGTGTCGAGCTGGCTTTGGTAGTCCTCTGCCTCGGGATCGAGATTGTCGATGTCAGACTGTATCGCTTCGGGCGTGCGAACATCCTGCGCCTCGAGATCCGAGAGGGTCTGCTGCGCGGTCGCGAGATCTTCTTCTGCTTGCGCCGCCCCGACGACAGAGTCGCGATAGGTCGCGATCCGGCCCACCTGACTGTTCGGCGAGGCGTTGGCGAGCGCGGTCGCGCTTGCATGGGCCGCGTTCAGACCCTTCAGCTCGGAGGCCAGTGCGCCGTGATTGCGCAGCTCATCTTCGCTCAGGCTCGGCTTGCCGTTCGGGCGCGGCGACTCGTTGACCGCATATTTGGTTGGGGTGGTCGAGCGCGTCTTCGTCGCGGTGGTGCCGCGCGACGCCGTTTTCACACTGGAGCGGGTCGTATGCTGCGATTTCGCCTGCCGCTTACCCGAGAACAGATCGTCGAGGAATTTCGCGGGGCCGCCGCCATGCGCAGCAGCCTTGCCGGAATTTCCGGGGCTCGTTGCACGCCCGGCCGATGCGGATTTGCCCGCCGTGCCGGAATTGCCGCCTGCGTTGCTTTTGCCTCCGCCATTGCCGCCACTATTTCCGCCGCCGTTGCCGCCACCGTTTCCACCGCCATTACCGCCACCGTTGCCGTTCTTGGCAAAGGCGGCATCCGCGCCGGTGAAATGGCTGGTCGCCACCGGGGCGACGACGAAGCTCGCCGCGACAAGGGCGACAATCGAAGTTTTTCTCAGGCGCATGCGGCCCTCCTCTTTTGTTGCTCGCAACACAGTTTCAGCACGATTAGCGTCGAAAGTGGGCAAAAAAGCGGCAGCCTTTGCAAAATGCGCAAGGCTTCGCTCAAAGCGAAGGTGAACCAGCGGTGACTCGCTCTTTTCCACCTCGATCACACGGAGAATTCAACCAAGGCGCGCCGAACGTGCTTTGACTGCGGTGAGATCGAGCCCCAACGGTGAATTGTTAAATGACATTCTTTGGGGGCAAAGTGATGAATGTATTGGGGGTTTTCGGACACTCGTTCCGGCAGGTCTTTGGAAATTGGCGGCAGACCCTTCGGATCTCGGCGCTTCTTCTCTTGATCATGATTATCGGGCAGCAATGGCTTATCGAGAGCGTGATGCAGGCCGGAGCATCACAACACCAGAGTTTCGAAAAATCACTGTTCATGTTGGTTTTCAACACGTTCATCCTGCCGATCCCGATGATCATCGCGGCAGTGAACTGGCACAGGTTCATCCTGCTCGGCGAGCGCGTCGGCTGGCTGCCGCGGATTCATCTGCGCCGCGACGTGAGCTATTTCTGGCGTGGCATAGTGATCACGCTCTGTGCCATGGCGATCATGGTTCTGGGCGCCGCGATTGTTTTTCTTTTCGCCCTCGCGGCGCAGGAAATCATTCCGAACCAGACCGCTGAAGCCGTTCTACTTGCCGTGGTGGGGCTGGCATTCTTCATTGCCCTGTATGCCTTCATGCTCCGTCTCGGAGTATCCCTGCCCGGGGCCGCGATCGGCGGCGCCACGATCCGCGACAGTTGGCGCGCGACTCGCGGCCAGTGGCGTGGCTTCGCTTTGCTCACTCTGCTGGCATTTCTCGTGGTACTCCCTTTCGTTGCGGTGAACATGCTTTCGATACAAGCGCCACATGACCTCGCGGATGATATGGTCGTGGTCGCGCTCAAGCTGCTTTTCGCTGTGCCCACCGTGATGCTGCTGCTGTCGATCGTAACGACGCTCTACGGTCATTTTGTCGAGCAACGCGCCCTCGTCTGAGCTTGCCAAAGCGGGCGGCGCGCGTCACATCTGGCGGTATGAGTGAGTTCGCCCTTTCCGCCCAAGCCGCCACCCGCGCGCTGCGTGCGCTCTTCGAGCCGACGCCGCTGCAGCTCAATGCCCACCTGTCGAAACGCTTCGACGCCGAGGTCTGGCTCAAGCGCGAGGACCTGACGCCGGTGCGCTCCTACAAAATCCGCGGCGCCTTCACCGCGATGCGCAAACTGCGCGAGCGCGATCCGTCGGCGGCGCATTTCGTCTGCGCGAGCGCCGGGAACCACGCGCAGGGCGTGGCCTTCGCCTGTCGGCATTTCGGGGTGAAGGGGACGATCTTCATGCCGGTGACCACGCCGCAGCAGAAGATCGACAAGACCAAGACCTTTGGCGGCGACGCGGTCGAGATCGTTCTCACGGGCGATTATTTCGACGACACGCTGGCTTCGGCGCAGGAGTTTTGCCGTGAGGCCGGGGCGCATTTCCTAGCGCCTTTCGACGATCCGGATGTGATCGAGGGGCAGGCGTCGGTCGGGGTGGAGATCCTCGACCAGTTGGGCGGCACGCCGGATATGGTCATCCTTCCGGTCGGCGGCGGCGGCTTGGCTGCGGGCGTCACCGGCTATCTGCGCGCGACCGCCCCCGATACGGAATTTCGCTTCGTCGAGCCGTTGGGCGGCGCGAGCCTCACCGCTGCGGTCAAGGCGCATGAGCCCGTGACGATCTCGCAGGTGAACAGTTTCGTCGATGGCGCCGCGGTTGCCCGGATCGGCGCGCGCCCCTTCGCGGAGCTTGGGTGGGTCACGCCCGAACAAGTTCATCTCGCACCGGAGGATCGCATCTGCATCACGATGCTTGAGATGCTGAACGTCGAAGGCGTCGTGCTGGAACCCGCTGGCGCGATGTCCGTCGACATCCTGCCCGAGCTGGCCGAGACGATCCGCGGCAAGCGCGTGGTCTGCGTGACTTCAGGCGGTAATTTCGATTTCGAGCGGTTGCCGGAGGTGCGCGAACGCGCCCAGCGCTATTCGGGTCTGAAGAAGTATTTCATCCTCCGCCTGCCGCAGCGCCCCGGCGCCCTGAAGGACTTCCTGCAGATGCTTGGCCCTGACGACGATATCGCGCGCTTCGAGTATCTGAAGAAATCGGCGCGGAACTTCGGCTCGGTCCTGATCGGGATCGAAACGAAACGCGCCGAGAACTTCACAGAGCTCTTCGCGAAGCTCGACGCCGAGGGCTTCGTCTGGCGCGACATCACCGAAGACGAAACCTTGGCTGAGTTTCTTATCTGAGGCCTTCAATTCGATAGAGCGACCTCCAGACGGACGAAACAAACTGGTCCTTCGCCGCTTTTGGACTGTGGAGCCTTTTCTACATCCTCAACTCCTGCGCTCACGGCCCGCGATAGGCACGCCAGTTAACCAAAGTTTGGCCGCACCCGTGCCCAATGGGTGCGACTGCGTGCAATATGTGCTCGGCGCAGTTCAATCTGCTCAGCACCTCGCCCTAAGCCGCCGGAGTGAACTCCGATAGCCGCCCCAGGAATTGCGTTTTGGACAGGCTATAGGTTTCGCGGATCGCGCCCAGATCGACCTCCACGGCGCGTCCGGCGGCGGCCATTCGTTCTCCCTGCTGACAGGCGCCGCCGAAATCGCGGAACCCGAGATTCCAGGCGGACCCTTTCAAGAAGTGCAAATCTTCTTCGACCCGGTCGGGACGTCCGCCAAGCCCCATCACCACGGCCTCGACCTCGTCGAGAAAAAGGTCCACGACCTCGGCAAAGCCATCGGCGCCAATTTCCGAGCGCAACTCCTGCACCCGTTCCCAATCAATCATTACGCCCTCCAGGCCACTCGATCCGACTCCACCCGAGACTAACCGTAGCGCCGCACCCTTTCGATTTTCTTAACGTCTGATCCGGGCTGGTTTTCACCGAATCTTAGGGAGTTTGCGGTTTCGTGAGGGCAGAGGTTTCGGATGATGCAGATGGTGCAAAGACAAGAGGCCCCCGCAGATGCGGGCAGACGACCATTGGCGGGCGCTGCGCGGCACGTTCTTGTCGTGGACGACAGCCGCATGCAGCGCCGCATCCTCTCGGCGCAGTTGTCTCGCTCCGGCTATCAGGTGAGCGAAGCAGAAAGCGCAGAAGAGGCGATCGCGATCTGCGCCCAATGCGAGCCCGATATCGTAATCTCGGATTGGATGATGGCGGGGATGAGCGGCCCTGAATTCTGCCGCGTCTTTCGGGGCCTACCGCGGCGAAGCTACGGGTATTTCATCCTTCTGACCTCCAAGGCCGAGAAGACGGACGTTACGCGTGGATTGGAAAGCGGCGCCGATGATTTCCTGTCGAAACCGGTCAACGGAGCGGAGCTTCGGGCGCGACTGAGCGCGGGCGCCCGCATCCTGACCATGCAAGAGGAGTTGAGCGAAAAGAACCGCCTGCTGCGAGAGGCACAAGAGGTGATCGACCGCGACCTGCAAGAGGCCCGCAAACTGCAGCAAAGCCTCGTGCGGACACGACACGCGCGGTTCGAGGCGGCGGATGTCTCGCTGCTCTTGCGGCCCGCAGGCCATGTCGGCGGCGACCTCGTCGGGTTCTTTCCGATCAATGAACGCCGGGTGGGCATATACGGCATCGACGTGTCGGGGCATGGGATCACCTCGGCCCTGATGATGGCGCGGATCGCGGGCTATTTCTCCGGCACCACGCCCAGCCAGAACCTCGCGATTTACCGCAACGCAAAGGGCGAATTGCGCGGACGACGCCCGGCAGAGCTCGCGCAGCGCCTCAACGATCTCGTGCTAAGTGAAATGAGCACCGAGAGCTATTTCACCCTTATCTACGCCGATGTCGACCTGCGCACCGGCAAGGCGGAATTGGTTCAGGCGGGCCACCCCTACCCGGTTCTACAAAGACAGAACGGCACGGTCGAGTTTTTCGGCGAGGGCGGGCTGCCCATCGGCCTGATCGAGGGCGCCGAATACGAGACGCTTACGGTTCAACTGACCCCAGGCGATCGGCTGGTGCTTGTCTCGGACGGGATTACCGAAGCCAGCGACCGCAGCGGCGAGATGATCGATCAGACCCGGCTGGCCCGGATGCTTCGCAAGTTTTCCCAGATGCCGGGGCCCGGGCTTCTGGATG
Organism: Thioclava sp. F36-6; assembly: GCF_002020305.1. Classification (NCBI taxonomy): domain Bacteria; kingdom Pseudomonadati; phylum Pseudomonadota; class Alphaproteobacteria; order Rhodobacterales; family Paracoccaceae; genus Thioclava; species Thioclava sp. F36-6. Next base: position 193,369 of record NZ_MPZX01000004.1, read on the forward strand.
CGCTCTATTGGGCCACCGAGGAATTCGCGGAGGGCGAGATCGGGGACGATGTCTCGGCTGGCGTTTTGGAATTTCACGGCCCCGGCAACACCGAGCGACGTTCGGAGCTTGGGTCGGAAAGCAGTGACCATCCCTCCGAGCAGACTTGAGAGGAGAACGCACCAGCTCAGCTACATCTTAGGCGAACAAAACGCCTGCGCCTTCTCAGCGACGGACGAACCGTTGGAAAAACGCGCGCTCGCCTTCATTCGCGAGCAGTTCGAGCGCTTCTTCGGGATCGGCCCAATGCGCAGTGTGATGCGGCTCCGGCGGCAGACCGCGCTTCAGCACCGGGCGCGCGAGCCAGACGGAGCAGAGCTTTTCCGCCCAGAACTCGTATTCGGGCATATAGGTGAAACGCCGATAGGCTCCGAGACGGCGCAGCCCCGTAATCGCCCAGCCGGTCTCCTCGAAGACCTCGCGATGCAGCGCCTCGATCGGCCCCTCGCCCGGATCGATCCCGCCGCCGGGCAATTGAAACTCCGGTATGGGATGGGCCTGATGGGTCAGCAGCACCCGCCCGTCGCGGATCAGGATCGCATAGGCACCGGGGCGCAAACGATACTGCTGACCGGATTTCACCCGCTCTCCGAACCTCGCGATCATGTGCTCTCCCTTGGGTCTGCGGTTGCCGCGCCTATATTGGGGCTGTATGGCAGGCTCCGCGCTGCCCGAAAACCCCTCTGAGCCCCTCAGGAGCACCATGTCCAAGCTATCCCAAATCGCATGGGACGATACAGTTCTGCCGTTTCAGCTCGACCGCTCTGACATCCGCGGCCGGGTTGCCCGCCTCGACGGCGTGCTCGACACCGTCCTTTCGCAACATGATTACCCCCGCGCGGTCGAAATGCTGGTGGCCGAAGCCGCCCTTCTGACCGCGTTGATCGGCCAGACCGTCAAGCTGCGCTGGAAGCTGTCGCTGCAAATCCGCGGCAACGGCCCGATCCGCATCATCGCAACCGATTACTACGCCCCCGAGAAGGAGGGCGCGCCCGCCCGCATTCGCGCCTGGGCGAGCTTCGATGAAGAGAAGCTCGATCCCAAGGCCGACCCGTTCGAACAGATCGGGCAGGGTTACTTTGCGATCCTGATCGACCAGGGCAAAGGCACGACCCCCTATCAGGGCATCACGCCGCTGTCCGAGGGCTCGCTGCGCGCCTGCGCCGAGGCCTATTTCGCACAGTCCGAGCAGCTACCCACGCGGTTCTCGCTGTCCTTCGGGCGCTCGATCCTGCCGGGTCAGGGCGAAAGCTGGCGCGCAGGCGGCGTGATGCTGCAGCATATGCCCCCGGCCTCGCCCTTCGCCGCTCAGGAAGGGTCGGGCGATCAGGGGCTGCTGACCGCCGATGACATCCTCGAAGGCGAGGAAGGTGAGAACTGGGCGCGCGCCAATATCTTGCTCGACACGGTCGAGGATATGGAGCTGATCGGCCCGACTGTGCAGCCGACCGAGCTGCTGGTGCGCCTCTTCCACGAAGAGCGGCCGCGCGTCTTCGATCCGCAGCGGGTGGAGTTCGGCTGCACCTGTTCGGCCGATCGCGTGCGTCAGTCGCTCTCGATCTACTCGGCGCGCGATATCGCGCATATGACTACCGATGAGGGCACGGTCACCGCGGACTGCCAGTTCTGCGGCGCGCATTACATTTTCGATCCGCTGACACTCGGCTTCGAGGCGCAGAAGAACCCCGACGGATCGCTGCGCGAAGCGGGGGATGAGGGATCGAATGAGTGATCCTCTCGCCCCGGTTCTCGACGCCTTGGCGCGACCGGGGCGGCCCTCTTCGGATTACGATCTGAACCCGGAAGTGATCCTGCCCGAAGGCCGCAAGCTGCGGCCCGCGGGCGTTCTCGTCGCCTTCGATACGTTCGGGCCGGAGCCGCGCCTGCATCTGACGAAGCGCAGCTCGCATCTGCGCCATCACCCCGGCCAGATCGCCTTTCCCGGCGGCAAGGTCGATCCCGATGACGAAGGCCCGGTCGGCGCGGCGCTGCGCGAGGCGCAGGAAGAGATCGGCCTGCCCCATGCCCATGTCGAGGTGCTGGGCACGCTCGATCCGCATGAGACCGTGACGTCCTTTCTGGTGACGCCGGTGCTGGCGCGTATTCACACGCCGTTCGAGGTCATCCCCGAAGCAGGCGAGGTGGCCGAGGCGTTCACCGTGCCGCTCTCGCATATCACGCCCGGGAATTTCCGCGTCGAATCGCGCCGCTGGCGCGGCTCCCGGCGCAGCTATTTCGTGGCGCCTTACGGGCCCTATTACATCTGGGGCGCCACCGCGCGTATATTGCGCTCATTGGCGGACCGGATGGCGGAATGAGACTGACCGGAGACTGGATCGAGGCAGAGCCGACCCAACGCGTGCTGAAGATGCTCGAAGAGGGTGGGCATCAGGCGCTTCTGGTGGGCGGCTGCGTGCGCAACAGCGCCTTGGGCGCGCCGGTCAACGATATCGACATCGCCAGCGATGCACGTCCCGAACGGGTGATCGAACTTGCGAAGGCGGCCGGGCTGAAACCGGTGCCGACCGGGGTCGATCACGGCACGGTCACGGTCGTCGCGGAGGGTCATCCGCATGAGGTCACCACCTTTCGTCGCGATGTGGAGACGCATGGGCGGCATGCCACCGTCGCGTTTTCCGACGATATCGCCGAGGACGCGGCGCGGCGCGATTTCACGATGAACGCGCTCTATTCCCGCTCGGACGGCACGGTTCTCGACCCGCTCGGCACGGGGCTGGAGGATTTGGCGGCGCATCATGTGCGCTTCGTCGGCGAGGCGGAGGAACGTATCCGCGAGGACTACCTGCGTATCCTGCGCTTCTTCCGCTTTACCGCTTGGTATGGGCACGATCTCGACCCTGAAGGGCTGGCCGCCTGTGCCGAGAATATCGCCGGAATAGAGACGCTTTCGCGCGAACGCCTCGGCGGCGAGATGCGCAAATTGCTGGCCGCGCCCGATCCCGTGCACGCAGTGGCGGCGATGGCGCAATGCGGAGTTCTCACGGCGGTGCTGCCCGGCGCGGATGCGACCGCGCTCGGTCCGCTCGTCCATCTCGAAGATCGCCCCGCCGACCCGATCCGCAGGCTGGCGGCGATTGGCGGCGAAGACGTGGCCGAGCGGCTGCGCCTGTCGAAGAAGGACACACGGCAGCTTGAGGCCCTACGCGCCTCGCTGTCCAACGGTGATGACGCTGCGGTTCTCGGGTATCGTCTGGGTGCCGAAACCGGAGCCGATGCGCTACTTTTGCGCCATGCGCTGATGGGGCAGGAAATGCCGGAAGGCTGGCAAAACAGGGTCTATTTCGGCGCAAAACAGCAATTTCCGCTGCAAGCGCGAGACCTGATGCCCCGCTATGAAGGCAAGGCATTGGGAGATACGCTGAAGGCGCTCGAAGCGCGCTGGATCGCCTCCGGTTTCACGCTGACGCGCGAGGATCTGCTCGCCGCACTTTGAACCGCGCCGCAATCGACTATATCGGGAGGGGAAAGAGAGACTCATGTTCGACCCCTTCTCCCCCGCCGAAGGCGCCCCGCCGCGCCAGCTTGGCGCCTTCTTCCGCTGGTGCCTCAAGGGCAGCTGGGGCGCGATTGCCGTGGCCAGCTTCGGGACGACCATCGCCGGCGTGATGGAGGTCGTCTCCGCCTGGCTTCTGGGACAGGTGATCGACGCGGCGCTCAACAGCGAACGCGCCGCTGTGATCGGGGCCAATGTCGGCCTGCTGGTCCTGTTCGTCGCGTTCTTCCTGCTGATCCGCCCCCTGACCTTCGGCATCAGCTCCGCCACCAACAACCTGCTGATCAGCCCCAATGTGATGCCGCTGGTGCTGTCGCGGCTGCATCGCTGGACGATGGGCCAATCGGTCACCTTCTTCGACAACGACTTCGCCGGGCGCATCGCACAAAAGCAAATGCAGACCGCCCGCGCCGTCACCGACACGGTCACGGAGATCATCAATACCGGCCTCTTCGCGCTCGCCTCGATCGTCGGCTCTCTGATCGTTCTGGCCCAGATCGATCGTTGGGGCGCCGTGGGCCTCGTGTTCTGGACCTTCGGGCTTTACCTGATCATCCGCCTCTTCTTACCGCATATCCGCGGACGCTCGCGCGAGCGGGCTTCGGCGCGAGCGATGGTGACGGGGCAGGTCGTCGACACGGTCACCAATATCAAAACGGTGAAGCTGTTTGCCCATGCCGAGCACGAAGATCGCGCGGCGCTGGAGGCGATGCAGAAGTTCCGCCAGAAGACCTATTCCTTCGGCATGGTCCAAAGCCTCTATCGCGTGGTGCAGATGGCCTATGCCGGGATCGTTCCGGTGATGCTGGTCGGCGGCGCGATCTGGCTCTGGTCGCAGGGCGAGGCGACTGCGGGGGCCATCGCCACCTCGGGCGCCATCGCGATCCGGCTGTCTCAGATGTCGGGCTGGGTGAGCCAGGCGCTGATGTCCGTCTGGACCCATATCGGCGAGGCCGAGGACGGGATGCGGACGCTCGCGCATATGCACGACCTGACCGATGCGCCCGATGCCCGCACGCTGCGCCACGTGGAAGGTGAGATCCAGTTCGACAATGTCGATTTCGCCTATGGGCGCCGCAGCGGTGGCATCGCGGATATCAATCTGACCATCGCGGATGGCGAGCGGATCGGGATCGTCGGGGCCTCGGGCGCGGGGAAATCGACGCTCGTGGCGCTGCTGCTCAGGCTCTATGACCCCGAAAAAGGGTCTATTCTGATCGACGGGCAGAACATTCGCGAGGTCACGCAGGAAAGCCTGCGTCGCAACATCGCGATGGTCACGCAGGAGACCGCGATGTTCAATCGCTCGGCGCGGGAGAACATCCTCTACGGCAAGCCCGACGCCACCGAGGAAGAAATGATCGCCGCCGCGAAGCAGGCCGAGGCGGACCACTTTATCCGCGGCCTCGCCGATCACGAGGGTAATCGCGGTTATGACGCCAAGCTGGGCGAGCGTGGGGTGAAGCTGTCGGGTGGTCAGCGCCAGCGGATCGCCCTTGCCCGCGCCTTTCTGAAGAACGCGCCGATCCTTGTGCTGGACGAGGCGACGTCGGCGCTCGACTCGGAAGTCGAGGCGCAAATCCAAAGCGCCCTGCACCGGGTGATGGCAGGCAAGACCGTGCTGGCGATCGCCCACCGCCTCAGCACCATCGCCGAGATGGACCGGATCGTCGTGCTGGAGGAGGGCCGGATCGTCGAGCAGGGCAGCCATGACGAGTTGCTGGCGATGAACGGGCTCTACGCACGCTACTGGGCACGTCAGTCCGGCGGCTTCTTGACCTGCGACGACGCGGAGGATGCGGCGGAATAGGGTCTTTTCTGACCCGCGCCGCGCAGCTAGAGAAGGCGCATGACCTACGAAATCGAGCGACTGTCCCTGCATGCCGACGGCGTGACCCATGGCCCCGAGGGGACCGTGCATGTCGCCATGGCGCTTCCCGGTGAAGTGGTCGAGGGCGAGGTGATCGACGGCCGCATCGCGCAGCCGAAGATCGTGACGCCCTCGCCCGACCGCGTCAAAGCGCCCTGCCCGCATTACCGCTCCTGCGGGGCCTGTTCGATGCAGCACGCATCCGAGGCGTTCACCGCCGAATGGAAGATGGACGTGGTGCGTCAGGCACTGGCCGCGCGCAACCTGCCCGTGCCGGAGATGACCATCGCGACCTCGCCGCGCAATTCCCGCAGGCGGGCGACGCTTTCGGGACGGCGCACGAAGAAGGGCACCTTGGTCGGGTTTCACGCCCGCGCCTCGGACACGGTCGTCGAGATCCCGAACTGTCTGATCCTGCGGCCCGAACTGCTGGCCGCGATCCCGATGCTGCACGAGGCCACCGCGATCGCAGGCTCGCGCAAAGGCGAAATCGCCTTCACCCTGACCCTGTCGGAGGCCGGGCTGGAACTGGCCGCACAGGGCGGAAAAGACCCTGATACGGCCCAATTCGAGGCTTTGTCGGGTCTGGCGCGCAGCCACGATCTCGCCCGGCTCAGCTGGAACGGACAGGTCATCGCGGGCCGCCGCCCGGCGATCCAGCAATTCGGAAAAGCGAAAGTCGTGCCGCCACCGGGCGCTTTCCTGCAAGCGACCCATCACGGCGAAGCGGTGCTGACCGCCTTCGCGAAAGCGGCGATCGGCAATGCGAAAAAGGTGGCCGATCTCTTCGCAGGCTGCGGCACCTTCTCGCTGCCGCTGGCCGAACTGGCCGAGGTCCACGCGGTCGAAGGGGTCGCGGCGATGACCGAGGCGCTCGATCAGGGCTGGCGTCAGTCGCAGGGTCTGCACCGGGTCTCCACCGAGGCGCGCGACCTGTTCCGCCGTCCGCTTCTGCCCGACGAGCTGGCGAAGTTCGACGCGGTGGTGATCGACCCGCCGCGGGCTGGCGCGCAGGCCCAGATCGCCGAGATCGCGGCGTCGAAGCTCAAGCGGCTGGTCCATGTCTCCTGCAACCCGGTCACCTTCGCACGCGACGCCGAGACGCTGATCGCGGCGGGCTTCACGCTCGACAAGCTGCTGGTGGTGGATCAATTCCGGTTTTCCGCTCATGTGGAGCTTGCGGCCCTTTTCACCCGCTAGATGCGACGGCGAAAATCGGGTAGAAAGGCTGCAAAACAGCAGTCTCCGAATACAGGCCGAACATGAACCGTCGAACCCTCCTCTTGGGCGGATGCGCCCTTGCCACGCTGGCCGCCTGTGGCGATTCCAGCAAATTCAAATCCTATAACGGCCCCGCCGTGACCCAGATCCAGATCTTCAAGTCGCAGCGGATGATGTATCTGCTGCATGGCGACGAGGTGCTGGAGAAGTACAAGATCGGCCTGGGCGGCGATCCGGTCGGGCCAAAGCGGTTCGAGGGCGACGGCAAGACCCCGGAAGGGCTCTATTACATCAATCGGCGCAATCCGAACTCGGCCTATTACCTGTCGATCGGCATCAGCTATCCGAATCCGCAGCAGGTGGCCTTCGCGGAATCGCAGGGCAAAAAGGCGGGCGGCGACATCTTCATCCATGGCCGCGACGGGAAGAACAAAGGCAAGGGTCGCGACTGGACCGCGGGCTGCATCGCGGTGAAGGACAAGGAAATCCGCGACATCTACGCGATGGTCCGCGACGGCACGCCGATCTTCATCTTCCCCTGATCGCAGCGTCCCCCCGGAAATGACAAAGGGCCCCACGTGGGGCCCTTTTTGCTTGCGGCGGGTCTTCGGCTCAGTTGCCGGTGACCATCGTCCACCAGATCTTGCCGGACGGCTCCTGATACCAGGAGAAGCCCATCTGCGTCGCCGCCGGGTTCAGGATCACGTCGCGCGTATCGGCGACCTTCATCCAGGCCGAGAGGGTCTCCATCTCGGTCTCGTAGGTCTCGGAGATATTCTCGCCCAGCACCTGCCCCGGATAGCCGGCGCGCTGCGCCCGGCTCAGCGGCGAGGAGCCGTCGGAGCCCCAGTGCCACGGGCGGTTCTGCACGGCCATGTCCTTGGAATGCGCGAGCGCCGCCGTGGTCAGCGCGTCGTTCAGCACCAGCGGCGCGGCGCCGCGCGCCGAACGCAGGCTGTTCACCGATTCCAGCACGCGCTGCGGGATCACCGAGCGATCGCTCGCAGTGATGTTGTAGACTTTCGGCAGCGGCAGGCCATCGGGCCCGAGCTTGGGCTGCGTGTCGGTCGGCTGGCAAGCCGCCAGAGCCACAATCGCGGAGACCGCAAATACAGAAGCGCGCAACATCTTTGGTCCGTCCCTCGTTAAAACGTCAATCTGCATTACACGCTTGTCCCCAGCCGCGCAAACCCCTCTGTCGCTTTGCGGGCACATCCCCGCCAGTTTGATTTGCCGCCGCCGCGCGATCACATTATATTTATCGCAATTGACCCCGTCGCGAACCCGGAGCCTGAGATGTCCCATACGCGCAAGCCTTTCGATCGCCGCGCCTTCCTCGGCGCCGCCGCCTGCCTTGGTGCGGGGCTCGCGCTTCCCGCCCGCGCGCAGACACCCGATTACGGTCAGGAGCAGTTCGAAACGAACGCCTATACGAACCAGCGCCGCAATATTTCGAGCTTCCAGAACCGCGACTGGCAGCCCTATTTCTCGAACCTCCGCGGTGGGGCGATCCTTGTGGATACCCATTCGCGGGCGCTGCATTACTGGTCGGCGGATCAGTCGATCTACCGTCTCTATCCGACCTCGGTACCGGTCTCGGAAGAGCTGACGCGGCGGGGCCGGACCTCGGTGATCCGCAAGGTCGAAGGGCCGAGCTGGGCGCCGACCCCCTCGATGAAGAAGCGCAATCCGGAATGGCCCGATTACGTCCCGCCGGGCCCCGATAACCCGCTGGGCACCCATGCGCTCTATCTGTCGTGGCGCTATTACCGCATCCACGGCACGCATGACACGCGCAAGATCGGCCGCAAAAGCTCGAACGGCTGCATTGGTCTTTACAACGAACATATCCAGGAGCTGTTCGGCTTCGCGAAGATCGGCACGCAGGTGCTGCTGATCTGAGCCGCGCCGCCGATCGGACAAAGTAAAACCCCCGGGGACTGCGCAGCCCCGGGGGTTTTCAATTCATGGGACAGCGATCAGTGGTTACCACCTTTGCCGCCGCCATGGCCGGACCCGCCGCCCGAACCACCAGCGCCGCTGCCCGAACCCGTGCCGCCGCCCGATCCCGAACCGCCCGTCAAGCCGTCGAGCTTGCCATGGGCGCTTCGCACCATGACGCCGAGCATCTCGTCTTCGCCGGGCGTATCGATGGATTTCACGAGGTTGTCCTCGTGCTCTTGGTTGTAAATCACGTCATCCTCGGTCGCCCACGGATTTGCGTGCCCGGCCCAGGAAGCGCCAGCATAGAGAGCCGCCAAGGCGACCAGTCCCATAGTCTTGAGCATTCTCTTTCCTTTCTGCTCTGAGCGGCCCGGTCGTTGCCGGTCCGCAGGGTACGCCTTCACGGCGATCCCTTGCCCCCGCGTCAGAACTTATAAGAAAAGACACTCACGAATCTGTGAGGCAGGACGTCGCAGATCGCGACAGTTTTATCAGTCGATCCAACCGGCGAGGTTTTCTCCGACCACCTCCATCAGCGCCTTGATGTGCAGATCGTCGTCGTTGAGGCAGGGGACATAGGTGAATTTCTCACCACCCGCGTGCTCGAACGCCTCGCGGATTTCGCCGTTGATCTCTTCGAGCGTCTCGATGCAATCCGCGCTGAAGGCGGGCGAGATCACCGCGATGTTCTTCTTGCCCTGCTTCGCCAGCTCCGCGACATGCTCGACCGTGTAGGGCTTGAGCCATTCCTCGGTGCCGAAGACCGACTGGAAGGTCGTGTCGATCCCGTCCTTGTCCCAGCCGAGCCGTTCGCGCAGCAGGCGCGAGGTCTTCTGGCACTGGCAATGGTAGGGGTCGCCTTCCATCAGATAGCGCTTGGGCATCCCGTGATAGGAGGCGACCAGCACGTCGGGCTTCTCGTCGAGCGTGGCATAGACCCGCTCCACCGATTGCGCGAGCGCGTCGATATAGGAGGGCTTGTCGAAATATTCCGGCGCCACGCGCGCGGCGGGCTGGCGCTTTTGCTTCATCAGCGCGCGGAAGAACTGATCGTTCGCGGTGGCCGAGGTGGCGCCCGCGTATTGGGGGTAAAGCGGCAGGAACAGGATCTTCTCGCAGCCCTGTTCGACCATCCGGTCGACGACGGACTGGGTCGAGGGATTGCCGTAGCGCATGCAATAATCGACGACGACCTCCTGACCGTAGCGCGCCGAGACAGCCTCGCGCAGCTTTGCGACCTGCTGCTTGGTGATCGTCATCAGGGGGCTCTCGCCCGCCTCGTTGTTCCAGATCGTCTTGTAGTTCGCGCCCGAGGTGAAGGGCCGCTTCGACAGGATGATGAGTTGCAGCAGCGGCTGCCATTTCCATGCCGGGTAATCGATCACGCGCCGGTCCGAGAGGAACTCGTTCAGATAGCGACGCATCGACCAGTAATCGGTGTTGTCCGGGGTTCCAAGATTGGCGACGAGCAGGCCGATCTTCGCTTCCTTGACGGGCGGGTGATCGGCGGGGGCATGGGCAAGGCGCGTATTTGCGGCGTTGGTCATCGTGTCACTGTCCTGTCGTCATTTATCGCGGAACTTCCACCCGACTTAACGGGTTTCCCGATCTGTGCCAATGCGGCCTATTCAACCGGGACAGGATCACTTACGGTCTTCACATGGCAATGGATGACATGACCGGGAAAAAACCGGCCCCGCCCGCTCTCGACCCGTCGCGAGACGCGTTGTTCCTAGATTTCGACGGATGTCTGGTGGACATAGCGCCCCGCCCGGATGCGGTGATCGTGCCGCAAAATCTGCCGCGTTTGCTCGAACAACTCTCGGAGGCGCTCAACGGGGCGCTCGCGGTTGTCTCGGGGCGATCCCTGCACGAGCTGGAACGTTTCCTGGACGGCTTTGACGGTTTGATGGTCGGCTCGCACGGCTCGGAGGCGCGCGGCATGGAGCCGCCGATGGCCGAGACGCCCCGACATTTGAGCGCGCTGAAAGAGGATATGGCCGGGTTCGCGCAGGATCATGATCTCATCTTCGAGGATAAGAGCCACGGCGCCGCGGTCCATTTCCGCTCCAACCCCGACAAGCAAGGTCAGGTCGAAGCCTTCACCGAAGAGCTGACCGCGCGCTATGACGGCTTCACGATCCAACCTGCGAAAATGGCGGTCGAAATTCGTCCCGAGGGCTTCTCGAAGGATGGCGCTCTGGCGATCCTTTCAGACCTCGTGCAGTTCGGCGGGCGCAATCCGGTCTATGCCGGCGACGACACGACCGACGAGCCCGCGCTGGCCTGGGCCGAGGCGCATGGCGGCTTCGGCATCAAGGTCGGTGACGGAGAGAGCGTCGCGCGCTATCACCTTGACGAACCGATGGATGTGCGCGCCTGGCTCGCCTCTGCCGTGGCACGCTGAATGAGGAACGACGAATGGGCCGCCTGATCTGCATCTCGAACCGCATTCCCACCGGGGCCAACCCCTCGGGCGGGCTGGTCGTGGCGCTTGGCGATGTGCTGGAGGAAACCGGCGGCATCTGGATCGGCACCTCGGGCGAGATTGCCGACACGCCTGCCGCAGAGTTGCGCGAGATCGAGGGCGGGCCGTTCAGGCGCTACTGCTTCGATCTGACTCAGGACGAGCAGGACAACTATTACGCGGGCTATTCGAATTCGGTGCTCTGGCCGCTGTTCCACGGCCGCGCCGATCTGATGGATATTCATCAGGAATATCTGGGCGTCTACAAGCAGGTGAACCGGCGGATCGCGAAGCTCGTGGCCCCGTTCCTGAAACCCGACGACCGGATCTGGGTGCAGGATTACCATCTGCTGCCGCTGGCCTACGAGCTGCGCCTGATGGGCGTGACCAATCCGATCGGCTTCTTCCTGCACACGCCCTTCCCCGGCCCGACCGCGATGCAGGCCCTGCCCAACGGGCGCGAGGTCTGCCAGTGGATCGCGAATTACGACCTCGTGGGCCTTCAGGCAGAGCGCGACGTGCGCGCCTGTCTCCACTCGATGATCGAGATCGCCGACGCCTCCAATCTGGGCGCGGGCTATGTGCATCTCTCACCCCGCCAATGCCGGATCGCCGCGTTCCCGATTTCGATCGATGCGCGGGAGTTTCAGGAACTGGCGGAGACCGAGTTCGACAAACTGCCCGCTGGGATCGTGAAGGATCATCGCCGCCTGATGATCGGCGTCGACCGGCTGGATTATTCCAAAGGCGTGCCGCATCGCTTCCGCGCCTTCGGCGAGTTTCTCGAGCGGCACGAGGATTGGCATCGCTACGTCTCGCTCTTGCAGATCTCGCCACCGACCCGCGAGGGCGTGCAGGCCTATGACGATATCCGCGAAGAGACCGAGCATCTCTCGGGCCGGATCAACGGGCAATTCGCCGACATCCAGTGGGTCCCGATCCGCTTCATCAACCGTTCGGTACCGCGCGAAGTGCTGGCGGGGCTTTATCGCGCCTCACATGTGGCGCTGGTGACGCCGCTGATGGATGGGATGAACCTCGTCGCGAAGGAATTCATCGCGGCGCAGAACCCCGACGATCCCGGCGTTCTGATGCTGTCGCAATTCGCGGGCGCGGCCGAGCAGATGGATGCGGCGCTGATGGTGAACCCGCACGATCCGGAACAGGTCGCGACTTCGATGCTGACCGCTCTGATGATGTCGCGCGGCGAACGGCGGGAACGCTATCGGTCGCTGATGACGGGGCTGACCACCTATGACGTGCATTGGTGGTCGAAGTCCTTCCTCGACGCGCTAGGCTGAGCCGGGCTTGTCGCCGCTCGGGTGCTCGGTGGTGCCCAGCGCATCGGCGAGCCGCTGTGCCGCGGATCCCGGACGCAACGGTTTCTGCTGATCGGGATGCGGCTTCCAGCCGGTGAGCCAGACCATGTCGAAGGTTGCGCGCACCCGGCCATCGGGCTCCTGATAGGTCTCCATGTAAAGGCGCAGAGCCTCGGTCAGCACATCGCGGCGCAGGAAGCGACGATCGCGGGCGGCGAGCGCATTGGTCTCGCCCATCGCGCGCAGGTCCGACAGCAGCCGCAGCGGCGTCTCGTAGGTCACCTTGCGCGTCACCGCATCGGCGACCGGCAGCGCCAGCCCCGCCCGCTGGATCAGCGCCCCGAGGTCACGAATTTCACCCATCGGCACGATCCGCGGGCTCAAGCCTCCCGTAATCGCAGCTTCGGCCTGCGCCAGCGCCGCGCGCAGCTCACTCAGCGTCTGGCCCCCGAACATCACGCCGATGAACAGCCCGTCGGGTTTCAGCGCGCGCGACGCCTGCACCAGTTGCCCGACCGGATCATTCGCCCAATGCAGACAGAGCGCGTGGACCACCAGATCATGCGCGCCTTCCTCCAGATCGAGCACATCGGTATCCGCGACCACCTTCGCGTCGGGAAGAATTTCGCGCCACGGCTCGGGAAAAGCGGCGATCAGCGCGGGGGCCGTAAAGGTTCTGTTAACCTCTTGCAGCCTTTCCTCAAGTTCAGCCGCCGCGTCCTCGTGCAGAAACAGTTCGGGCGCACGGGCGGCGCGAAGTCTATGGCGCTCGAGCGCGGCGCGGTCGGTCAGAAGGGGCGGCGTATCCATGGCAGAAACCCTTAACGAGGTTCGAAGCCGGATGCTAGCGGCGGGACGTCTGGGATTGCGCGCTCTCTTTCCGCCGCGCTGCATCGCCTGCGGCGACGCGGTCGGCACGGATTTCGGCCTTTGCGGCGCCTGTTGGTCCGAGACCACTTTCGCGCGCGGCACGGTCTGCGACGCCTGCGGCACGCCGCTCCCCGGCGAAAGCGACACGGCCATTCTGTGTGACGACTGCCTCGCCCATCCGCGACCCTGGGCGCAGGGCCGCACGGTGATGCATTACTCGGGCACCGGGCGCGATCTTGTGCTAGCGCTGAAACATGGCGACCGGCTCGATCTGGTGCCGCCGCTGGCCGACTGGATGGCGCGGGCGGCCGGACCGCTCCTGACGCCCGACACGCTGATCGCGCCGATCCCGCTGCATCGGCTGCGGCTGCTGCGACGGCGCTTCAATCAGGCGGCGGAGCTGGCCCGCGCGCTGGCCCGCCGCACCGGGCACGCCTATTGCGCCGATCTCTTCACCCGCGCCCGCCCGACGTCGAGCCAGAAGGGCAAAACTCGCGATGAGCGGCACGCCAACCTCGACGGCGCGATCACCGTCACGCCGCGCCGCGCCGCGCTGCTGCACGGGCGTCCGCTCCTGATCGTCGATGACGTGATGACCTCGGGGGCGACGCTTTCCGCCGCGACGGAGGCGGCGTTGAGCGCAGGCGCAGAGCCGATCTGCACTGTGACACTGGCACGCGTTGCGAAGGCACCCTAAATCCCTATAGTCTCGCAGACCAAAGGGAATTGAGAATGAAACGCGTCGAAATCTACGTCACCAGAACCTGCCCCTTCTGCATCATGGCCAAGCGCCTGTTAGACAAGAAGGGCATCTCCTACGAGGAAACCGATGTCGGGCGCGAACCGCAACTGCGCGCCGCGATGACCCAGCGCGCCAATGGCCGCCGGACCGTCCCGCAGATCTTCATCGGCGACGAGCCGATCGGCGGCTGCGACGAGCTGCATGCGCTCGAACATTCGGGCAAGCTCGATCAGATGCTGGCGAGCTGACGCGATGAAGGCGGCGCTCGTTCAGCTTTCGGTCACGGATGATCCGGCACAGAACCTGCCGGTCACGCTCGACTTCATCCGCGATGCCGCGTCGAAAGGTGCGCAGCTGATCGCGACGCCGGAATGCACCAACCTGATCTCGTCGGATCGCGCCCATCAGAACGCGGTCCTGCATCACGAGCATCACGACCCGACGCTTGAGGCGCTTTGCAACGAGGCAGAGCGCCTTGGCGTCTATATCCTGATCGGCTCGCTCTGCCTGAAATCCGGAGACGATGCGCGCTTCGCCAATCGCTCCTTCCTGATCGGGCGCAAGGGCAATATCAAAGCCCGCTACGACAAGATCCACATGTTCGACGTGGACGTGTCCGAGACCGAACGCTACCGCGAATCCGAAGCCTACCGCCCCGGGCGCGAGGCGGTTCTGGGCGCCACGAAATACGCCCAGCTCGGCCTGTCGGTCTGCTACGACCTGCGCTTCCCGCATCTCTACCGGACGCTGGCGCAGGCCGGGGCGCAGGTGTTGACGATCCCGGCGGCGTTCAACGACACGACCGGGGCCGCCCATTGGGAGGTTCTGGTGCGTGCCCGCGCGATCGAGAATACCTGCTTCGTGCTGGCCCCCGCGCAATGCGGCACCCATGCCGCGCATGGCGGTCGGCCGCGCCGGACCTGGGGCCATTCGCTGGCGGTCGATCCGTGGGGCAAGGTGCTGGCCGATGGCGGAACCGAGCCAGGCGTGACGCACGTCGAACTCGATCTCGATCAGGTGGACGCGGTGCGCTCGCGCCTGCGGTCCCTCTTCCATGACCGGAGCTTCGAAGCGCCGTGAGCACCCCGCCCGAGAACGATCCGCTTGCCGCGACGCTGTTCGCCGAGGTCTTCATGGCCGATCAGCTGGCGCGCAACGTGGTGAGCCGTGCCCTGCCGAAGGGCATGGAAATCTCGCATTTCTCGGTGCTCAACCTGCTAGCCCATATCAACGAAGAGCGCACGCCCGCCCAACTGGCCGAGGCGCTGCATGTGACCCGCGGTGCGATGACCAACACGCTCGCCAAGCTGGAATGGGCGGGGCATGTGCATATCCGGCCCGACTGGGACGATGCGCGGCGCAAATGGGTGTCGCTCTCGCCCTCCGGTCGGCGGGCGCGCGATGCGGCTCTGGCCTCGCTGATGCCGATCATCGGAGGGATCGTGCGCGATCTCGGCCCCGATAAGGTCCGCGCCACCCTGCCGGTGCTGCGCGAATTGCGCGCTCGCCTCGGCCAGGCCTGAATGCGGCAGGGGCGCTGCCCCTCTGGCCTGCGGCCATTCACCCCGGGATATTTCCGCCAAGCCGAAATCCGGCTCTTTGTTCTTGTTCAAATATCCCCGGGGGCGCGGTGGGGCAGGCCCCTTTTCATCGTCAGCACAAACGAAAAGACCCCGCCGTTTCGCACGGCGGGGCAAGGCGCGTGCCGAGGAGCGGCCCTCGGCACCGGCGGTAACTTCTAATTCTTGAGAGAGGGCCGAGCCTCAGTTCATCTCGGCGCGGATTTGCTGGCGCAGCAGGTCGATCGGGACCTGTTTGCCATCGCGCTTGAACGTCCAGTAGGTCCAGCCATTGCAGCTCGGCGCGCCTTCGAGATGGGCGCCGACCTGATGGATCGAGCCTTTCACGTCGTCGCCGATCAGCGTGCCATCGGCGCGGACCTTGGCCTTGTGGCGACCGTTGAGCGAATACAGCTCCTCGCCCGGGCGCAGCATCCCGCGTTCGACCAGCTGGCCGAAGGGCACGCGCGGCTCGGCGCGTTTCGACGTGGAAACTTCAAGGGCTTCCTTGTCGAATTTGCGGATCTTGGCGAGGCGCTTGAGCGCGACTTCGCGATACGCTTCCTCGCGCTCGATACCGATGAAATCGCGGCCGAGCATCTTCGCCACGGCGCCGGTCGTGCCGGTGCCGAAGAACGGGTCGAGGATCACGTCGCCGGGATTGGTGGTACCGACGAGGACACGGTGCAGCAGCGCCTCGGGCTTTTGGGTCGGGTGGGCTTTCTCGCCGTTCGAATCCTTCAGACGCTCGCCGCCATTGCAGATCGGGATCACCCAGTCGGAGCGCATCTGCACGCCTTCATTGAGCGATTTCAGCGCCTCGTAGTTGAAGGTGTATTTCGCGCCTTCGGATTTCGACGCCCAGATCAGCGTCTCATGCGCGTTGGTCAGGCGTTTGCCGCGGAAGTTCGGCATCGGGTTCGATTTGCGCCACACGACGTCGTTGAGAATCCAGAAGCCCTGGTTCTGCAGCTCTGCGCCCATGCGGAACACGTTGTGATAGGAGCCGATCACCCACATCGCGCCGTTCGGCTTGAGGATGCGGCGCGCGGCTTTCAGCCAGTCTCGGGTGAAATTGTCGTAATGCGCGAAGGAGCCGAACTGGTCCCACGCGTCATCGACCGCGTCGACCTTGGAATTATCGGGGCGGTGCAGGTCACCGCGCAACTGTAGATTGTAGGGCGGATCGGCGAAGATCAGGTCCACACTGTCCTCGGGCAGCGAGTTCATCATCTCGATGCAATCGCCATCCAGAATTTCGTTCAGGGGCAGTGCATTGCGCACCACCGGAGTCTTGGTCTTTGCCATTTTTAGCCTCTTAACTGCCCGCCTCAGGGCCCAATATCTGGGAGCCGGCTTTGTGCCGATCTATGGCTATAAAAATGAGTCAAAGGCGATTCATCGTCAATTTCTTTTTTGAATCAAGGGGTTATATAATTCGCTTGGCACAAGATATTGTGGACCGGCTTGAAGCTTCGTCTATGAACGGGGGTGACCCCTAAATCTAGAAGCGCCTGCAGATGGTCCTTGGTCGGGTAGCCCGCATTCCGCTCCCAGCCGTAGCCCGGATACTGTTGCGCCAAATCCACCATGAGCAAATCGCGGGCCTCTTTCGCGAGGATCGAGGCCGCCGCGATCGACAAAGAGCGGGCATCGCCCTTCACGATCGGTTCGCTGGACAACTTCAGGTCGCGCGGCACGCGGTTACCGTCGACAAGCACATGATCGGCGGTCCGGGCCAGCCCGTCGACCGCGCGGCACATCGCGAGATGCGAGGCGTGGTAGATATTGAGTTCGTCGATTTCCTCGACGCTGGCATGGGCCACGCAGAACTCGGCGCAGTCCATGATCTGCGCGGCCAGATCGGCGCGGCGCTTTGCGGTGAGCTTCTTCGAGTCGTTGAGACCTTCGGGAATGCGGGCGGGATCGAGAATGACCGCCGCTGACGTCACCGGACCGCAAAGCGGACCGCGGCCCACCTCGTCCACGCCTGCAACGATGGTCAGGCCGCGCGCGAAGGCGGCTTCTTCGAAAGAGAAATCGGGGTTCTGTGCCATTTCTTCGAAATGCCCCGGAACGGCAGGTCTATTCAATGAAAAAGCGGGGACCCGAAGGCCCCCGCACTGCTCGACGACGCTCTTATGGCGTCTGCCGCATGGCTTAACGCCGGCTGAGACGGATCCCGCGATCCTCGAGGCAGTTGCTGCCATAGACTTTCTCGACGCCGTGACGGCCGGTCTTCATCGTGAAGGCGCAATTGGCGGGCAGGCGGCGTTCGGTGCGGCGATCGAGGCAGGAGGCGGAAACCACCTCGCCCCAGCCCCGGCCGGTCTTCACGCGCTGCACGCATTGCGCGGGCAGACGGATGCGGTCGCGGTCATGGCTATAGCGGCGGTGGTCGCGGTCGTAACGCTCCTGCGCGCGCTGGCGGCGGGCCTCGGCTTCGCGGCGCTCGCGCTCGCGGCGTTCACGTTCCAGACGACGCTGGCGGTCCTGCCAGCTCTCGTAGCGCGGCTGCGCCTTCTTCGCTTTGTGATCCTTCTTGTTCATCCCGTCGAGGAGCAGCGCGGCGGCACCGACCCCAAGCAGGATGCTCAGCGCCTGACGGTCCTTCTTGCCCAGCGCGGCGGCGGGCGTAGCACTGATCGCGACGGAGCCCAACGCGAGGGCGAGGGCGGTGATGGCGGCGGTGGCCTTGGTCTTGAGGCTCATGGCTTCGGTCCTTTCACTCGGCAGCCCGGAAGGCCGCATGACGTCGATGAAGCGAGATTGGGCCGAGGGGCGAAAGTCAGGCAATAACGGCCCCCTGCTATCGGATAACAGGCGGGCCAACCCCCTTTGGCTATTGAATAACACGGGCGTTGGGCGCAGCGTGTTCCACATGAAACACGTAGTCCTCATATTGGCGTTTCTCGCCTCTGCCTCGGCCGCGCAGGCCGAGTGCTATGCCGATTACAAGGCCAAGCGCGACAACCCGTTGCAGCTGCAATACGGGGTAGCGCAGGTCTCGGACTCGGCCTGTTCGAAAAAGGCGGCGGCGCGCGAATTGGCGCCGAAGCTGAAAGCCGATGGGTGGACCTTGCTGACGGTTCTCTCCACATTCGGCGCGGAAGGCTTGGAGCAAAGGAAGGCCAGTGCCGGACAATATTTCCTCCGTTACTGATAGTTTACGACTCGGCTCGCGCGCGGTCGTGGGCGGCATCGTGGCCGTGGTCGCGATTCTCGCCGTGGCCGCGGTGCTGCTGTTCGCGAATCTGCCGAACGCGGATGCGTTCAATGCCCGGGTCGAGCAGATCTTCGTGCAGAACGACAATCTGACCTCGCAAGCCGAGATCAAGCTGCTGGAGGTTCTGGCGCAATCGGGCACGGCGTTCTCGGACGTTCTGGCGAACTACCGGGTGATCATCTTCATCCTGCTGATCTTCGCCGCCGCCCTTCTGATCGCTACGATCGTCTTCCTTCTGCTGCTGATCGCGCTGAACAAGCGGATGACCGAGATTCGCCGCGCCGGGATCGAAGTGCAGTCCTTACGCATCCTGCGGGGCGAAAACGCGGTGATGCTCAACGATATGGGCTTCACCCTGACCCCGGCGGCGATCGAGACGCTGTCGGTGCTGGCCGAGGCGCGGATGGACGACGACATCCTCACCGGCGTGCAGATCGAGGCGATGATCTCGGGCCGGGACGAGGCCGATTGCGACGAGGCGGCGGGCGCCACGCGGATCAAACGCCTGCGCGACAGTCTCGGAAATCAGCTCGTCAGCGAGCTTCTCGTGCGCAACATTTCCCGCAAAGGCTATGCACTTAGCGTGGCCAAGGATGCGATCCGAGTCGACTGATCCGGTTGCGCCACTGTCACATGCGCCCTATATCGCAGGGTCTGTTGACCCGAGGGAGAGCCATGTCCGACACGCCCTTCTACCTGATCGACGAGGCGCGCCTGCGCGAGAACATGCGCAAGATCGAGCGTCTGCGCGAGCGGTCCGGCGCGAAAGCCCTGCTGGCGCTGAAATGTTTCGCGACCTGGTCGGCCTTCGACATCATGAAGCCCTACATGGATGGCACGACCTCCAGCTCGCTGTTCGAGCTGCATCTGGGTCGTGAGAAATTCGGCAAGGAAACCCATGCCTATTCGGTCGCCTGGGCCGATCACGAGATCGACGAGGCTATCGGCTATGCCGACAAGATCATCTTCAACTCGCTGAGCCAGCTGGATCGCTTTGGCGACAAGGCCGCGCATATCGAACGTGGCCTGCGCCTGAACCCGCGGTTTTCGACCTCCGGCTTCGATCTCGCGGACCCGGCGCGGCCGTTCTCGCGTCTGGGCGAATGGGATGCCGAGCGGCTGGAAGCGGCGATGGACCGCATCTCGGGCGTGATGATCCACTACAATTGCGAGAACGCGGATTTCGCGCTGTTCGATCATCAGCTTTCCCGGATCGAGGCGGAGTTCGGCGATATCCTGAAGCGTCTGAAATGGGTGAGCCTCGGCGGCGGCATCCATTTCACCGGCGACGATTACCCGCTGGACGCGCTCGCCGACCGGCTGAAGAAATTCTCCGAGGATTTCGACGTGCAGGTCTATCTAGAGCCCGGTGAGGCCTCGATCACGCAGACAGCCTCGCTCGAGGTGACGGTTCTCGACATTCTCGATAACGGCAAGAAGATCGCCATCGTCGACAGCAGCATCGAGGCGCATATGCTCGATCTGCTGATCTATCGCGAGACCGCCAAGCTGCCGCAGCAGGGCGAGTTTGAGTACCAGATCGCGGGCAAGACCTGCCTCGCGGGTGACATCTTCGGCGAGGCGCGGTTCGACAAACCGCTCGAAATCGGCGACCGTATCTCGATTGCCGATGCCGCCGGTTACACGATGGTCAAGAAGAACTGGTTCAACGGCGTGGCGATGCCCGCCATCGCCATCCGCCGCGAAAATGGGAACATCGACCGGATTCGCGACTTCACCTATGAGGATTATCGCGCCTCATTGTCCTGAGGGCCCACAAGAGCCCCCTTCCCCTGTCCGCAGAAAAAGGAGACAGCCGAAGTGAAAAAGAACGTGCTCATCATCGGAGCGGGCGGCGTCGCCCAGGTCGTGGCGCATAAATGCGCGCAGAATAACGACATCCTTGGCGACCTGCATATCGCCTCGCGCACCAAATCGAAATGCGACGCGATCATCGACAGCGTGCGCGAAAAGGGCGCGATGAAAGTGGACGGCACGTTCGAGGCGCATGAGGTGGATGCGACCGATTCCGAGGCCGTCGCAGCGCTGATCCGCGAGACCGGCGCGCAGATCGTGATCAACGTCGGCACCGCTTTCGTGAATATGCACGTGCTCGACGGCTGCATCTCGACGGGCGCCGCCTATATCGACACCGCGATCCACGAAGAGCCCGACAAGATCTGCGAAACCCCGCCGTGGTATGCCAATTACGAGTGGAAGAAGCGCGACCTGTGCACCGAGCATGGCGTGACCGCGATCCTCGGCGCGGGCTTCGATCCGGGCGTGGTGAATGCCTATGCGCGTTTCGCCATCGACCAGATGGACGAGGTGAAATCCATCGACATCGTCGACATCAACGCGGGCTCGCACGGCAAGTATTTCGCGACCAATTTCGATCCCGAGATCAACTTCCGCGAATTCACCGGCGTCGTCTATTACTGGGAAGACCAGCAGTGGAAAGAGACGAGCATGTTCGCCTCGGGCCACAAGTGGGATCTGCCCGTCGTCGGTCCGTCGCAGGCCTATCAGTCGGGCCATGACGAGGTGCATTCGCTGGCGACCAACTATCCGCAGGCCGATGTGCGCTTCTGGATGGGCTTCGGCGATCACTACATCAACGTCTTCACCGTGCTGAAGAACCTCGGCCTTCTCTCCGAGCAGCCGGTGAAAACCGCGGAAGGTCTGGAAGTCGTGCCGCTGAAAGTGGTGAAGGCCGTGCTGCCCGATCCGTCGAGCCTCGCGCCGAACTACACCGGCAAAACCTGCATCGGCGATCTGGTGAAAGGTACGAAGGACGGAAAGGACGTAGAATATTTCGTCTATAACGTCGCCGATCACAAAGAGGCCTATGAAGAGGTCGGCTCGCAGGGCATCTCCTACACCGCGGGCGTGCCGCCGGTCGCCGCCGCGATCCTGATCGCGCAGGGCGACTGGGATGCGAAGACGATGAAGAACGTCGAAGAGATGGACCCCAAGCCCTTCTTCACCGAACTCGACCGCATCGGCCTTCCGACCCGCGTGATGGTCGGTGGGCTCAAGGGCGAGGACAAGGCCTGGACCGAAGTTTGATCGACTTGCCAGAAACACGAAAGGCCCGCATCGCGCGGGCCTTTTTCATGTCTGATTGGCGATCCCGGCAGGATTCGAACCTGCAACCTGCCCCTTAGGAGGGGGCTGCTCTATCCAGTTGAGCCACGGGACCGCGCTGCGCCTTTGATGCCGCCAAAGAGCTTGTGGCGCAAGTCCATCGCTGCGCTGCAACAGAAAACCGCGCGCATATTCCTATGCATGCGGGTCGTGCAGAAATTTCAGGATTTCGGGGGGAAGGAAAGAAAAGGGAGCGCAAATTGGCCCACTGCGCCCCCTTTCGCATCCCTCGCCGTGACGAATCCGACACCGGCGCGGGTCGTTCCAGGTATCGGGCGGAGATTATCCGACCCTACGACCGTTAACGCTAACATACTTGGCATCATTCGCTTGCGCAAGGGAAATGTTTGGCGCTAACAAGAGGAGAACCTTGAGGAACCGCCCTTGTCTCGCCCTATCGAAACCCGCCGTCCATTGACCCTGCGCGATGTCTCCGAAGCCTCCGGCGTCTCGGAGATGACCGTCAGCCGCGTGCTGCGCAATCGCGGCGATGTGTCTGATGCGACACGGGAAAAAGTCCTGCAAGCCGCGAAAGCGCTTGGCTATGTGCCCAACAAGATCGCGGGCGCGCTGGCCTCTCAGCGGGTGAACCTCGTGGCCGTGATCATCCCGTCACTGTCGAACCTCGTCTTCCCGAAAGTGCTGTCGAGCGTGTCCGACGAGCTCGAGGATACCGGGCTGCAACCGGTCGTCGGCGTG
The DNA here is from genome assembly GCF_002020305.1 of Thioclava sp. F36-6. Classification (NCBI taxonomy): domain Bacteria; kingdom Pseudomonadati; phylum Pseudomonadota; class Alphaproteobacteria; order Rhodobacterales; family Paracoccaceae; genus Thioclava; species Thioclava sp. F36-6. The sequence goes on from NZ_MPZX01000004.1 coordinate 215,986, forward strand.
ACGAATTACTCGCCCGAGAAAGAAGAGCAGGTTCTTTATGAGATGCTCTCGTGGCGCCCCTCGGGGGTAATTATCGCGGGGGTCGAGCACACGCCCGCCTCGCGCGCGATGCTGCAGAATGCAGGCATTCCGGTGGTCGAGATCATGGATGTCGATGGCGAGGGGATCGACTCGGTCGTGGGTATTTCGCATCGCCGCGCCGGGCTGCATATGGCCGAGGCGATCATCGCCGCGGGCTATCGCAAGATCGGGTTCCTCGGCACGAAAATGCCCGAGGATCATCGGGCGCGCAAACGGCTCGAAGGGTTCAAGGAAGGGCTCGCCAAGGCGGGGATCGAACTGGCCGATACCGAGTTCTACGCGGGCGGTTCTGCGCTCGCGAAAGGGCGCGAGATGACGGAGACGATGCTCAAGCGCTCGCCCGATCTCGATTTCCTTTATTACTCCAACGACATGATCGGCGCGGGCGGCCTGCTTTGGTGCCTCGATAACGGCATCGACGTGCCGAACAAGATGGGTCTGGCCGGGTTCAACGGGCTGGAACTGCTCGACGGGTTGTCGGTGCGACTCGCCACGATGAATGCCTGCCGGGCTGAAATCGGCCGCAAGGCGGCGCAGATCATTTCGGGGCGCTCGCAAAGCGGGATGATCGGCGGCGAAGTGATCGAGCTGGAGCCGACCCTCGATCCGGGCGACACGATCCGTAAACGTTGATCCCAAGGCGGCAGCGCAAGCACCGCCTGCCTTTTAGCGCCGCGCGCCCCAGCTAAGCGACGCGTATTGCCGCGTGTAGAACTCGCCCAGAAGGCCGATCATCAGGATCGCAAGCCCGACATAGAGCGGATATTCCCAGTTCGAGAAATGCGGATTGTAGTTGATGAAGGTGTAGCCCCGCGCCTGATCGATCGTGTGAAACAGCGGGTTCCAGTTGAACAGGATCAGCATCTTGTGCGGCAGATTATTGGCGAGAAACATCTTGCCCGAGGCGATCATGTTGGCGCGGGTATAGACCTGCTGGATCACGCTCACCACTTCGGGCGCCCATGGCTTCGCGGCGAGCAGCACGACTCCGACCGCGAGCCCCGTGAACCACGCCAGCAACACCATCGCGAACGCGCCGACCCAGTCGTAGATCTCGATCGGTTTGAAGGCCGCGTGGTAGACGTAGAGCACCGTCACCATCGACAGCACCTGAATATAGAGCGCGCTCAGCGCCGCCGACGCGATCGAGATCGCCGTGGTCATCGGCGCGTGTTTCATCATCGCCGATGTGGGCCCTTCCGACCCGAAGACCGCGCCAAGGGTCTTGGTGTGGGTCATGTAAAGGAAGATGCCCGTCATGATGTAGAGCAGGAAATCGCCCCGCACCGAGCTCGACCGCATCCCGAGCACGCTGAACATGATGTAGAAAGAGATAACCAGCAGCATCGTCTGAAACATATTCAGCAACAGACCGATCAACGCATTCCCGTGGTTCTTGCGCAGATTGCGCACGGTGGCGTGATAGATCAGCTCCAGCAGGCTGAAGGTCGTGCCGAGCTTGGTCGATTTCGTCTCTGGTCTGAACATGTCCCTGCCGATTCGGGCATCGTTGCGGCCCAAGCTAGGTCGGATTGCTTGCTCAACCCTTATCGCCGCATCATAAGGGGGGAGTTGGAGCATAGCAATTGGGCCAGAACAAGGCCGGGAGAGGCGTGACGATGGATTTCGAACATCTGATGCGAGTGATGCGGCGGCTGGCGCTCGAAGCAGGCGACAAGATCATGGAGATCTACGACTCGCCCGATTTCGAGGTGAAGTCGAAGTCGGATAACTCGCCGGTGACCGAGGCCGACGAGGCCGCCGACGCGCTGATTTCCGCAGGGTTGCGCGCAGAATTTCCCGATATGCCGCTCGTCACCGAAGAGCAGGCCGCGAGCCATTCGCAGGAGGTATCGACCTTCCTCATCGTCGATCCGCTCGATGGCACGAAGGAATTCGTCAAGCGCCGCGGCGATTTCACGGTGAACATCGCCTATGTCGAGAATGGCAAGCCCGTGCGCGGCGTGGTCTACGCCCCCGCCAAGGGACGTCTGTTCTACACGCTTGCCGAGGGCCGCGCGGTCGAAGAGGATGGCCCCTTCGACAAGGAACGCCCCGGCAAGCAGCATCCGATCACCGTCTCGATGCCCGACAATCGCGGCCTGATGGTCGTCGCGTCGAAATCGCATCGCGATCAGGCGACCGACGATTACATCGGCAAATACGCGGTGAAGGACATGGCTTCGGCCGGGTCGTCGCTGAAGTTCTGCCTTGTCGCGACCGGCGAGGCCGATCTCTATCCGCGCCTCGGGCGCACGATGGAATGGGATACGGCAGCCGGTGACGCGGTTCTGCGCGGCGCGGGCGGCGAAATGATCCGCTTCGACGATCACGCGCCCTTCACCTATGGCAAGCCGGGCTTCGAGAACCCGTTCTTCATCGCCTATGCCCCCGGCGTTCTCTTGGTGAAGTAATGTCGGTCCTGATCGTCATCCCGGCGCGCTACGCGTCGAGCCGCTATCCCGGAAAGCCTCTGGTCGAACTGACCGGCGCCACGGGCGAGAAAAAGACCCTGATCCAGCGCAGCTGGGAGGCCGCGACGCAGGTCGGCGGCGTCGACCGGGTCGTGGTAGCGACCGATGACTCCCGTATCCGCGAGGCCTGCGAAGCCTTCGGCGCCGAGGTGGTGATGACCTCCGAGAGCTGCCGCAACGGGACCGAGCGCTGCGCCGAAGCGGCCGCGACCCTTGGCGGTGATTTCGACATCGTCGTGAACCTTCAGGGCGACGCGCCGCTGACCCCCGCGTGGTTCATCGAAGACCTCGTTGCAGGCCTGCGCGCGAATGACTGGGCCGAGCTGGCCACCCCGGTGCTGCGCTGCGAAGGCGCGATGCTCAACAGCCTGCTGGAAGATCGCCAGAACGGGCGCGTCGGCGGCACGACGGCAGTGTTCGGAGCTGGCAATCGCGGGCTCTATTTCTCGAAAGAGGTCATTCCCTTCACCTCCGAGACTTACGCGGACGAAGCCCCCACGCCGGTGTTCCACCATGTGGGCGTCTATGCCTACCGGCCGGACACGCTGGCGGCCTATGCGGGCTGGCCGATCGGGCCTCTGGAGACGCTCGAAGGGCTGGAGCAGCTGCGCTTTCTGGAGAACGGTCGCGCGGTGCTCTGCACAGAGGTCGAGTCGCGCGGACGGCAGTTCTGGGAACTCAACAATCCGTCAGATGTGGCCCGGATCGAATCCATGATGCTGCAGATGCAGCTTCCCTGAACGCACGCAATTTCTCGCCTATCGCATTAAAAATGCGGTTTTTCACGGCATTGCAGGAAACAATTTTCGCATTTGCAGCATTTCTTCCTTCGGGAGTGCTCAACGCCAGAACCGGTCCCTTGTTGGATCACGGCTTTGGGGACACAATAAACCAACTTCTGACGATTTAATCGTAGCAACCCTATAGGTGACGAATGAAAAGCAAGGTGACGAAGGCGATCTTCCCGGTGGCCGGCCTCGGAACCCGCTTCCTCCCCGCGACGAAGTCGATCCCGAAAGAGATCCTCACGTTGGTGGACCGCCCGCTTATCCAATACGCCATCGACGAGGCGCGTGCGGCGGGTATCGAGGAGTTCATCTTCGTCACCTCGCGCGGCAAATCGGCACTTGAGGATTATTTCGACAACGCCCCCGAACTGGAAAGCGCGCTGGCGCAGAAGGGCAAGACCGAAATCCTCGACGAGCTGCAGCAGACCAATATGGACAGCGGCGCGATCGCCTATGTCCGTCAGAACCAGCCGCTGGGTCTGGGCCACGCGGTCTGGTGTGCGCGTCGTCTCGTGCATGACGAAGCCTTCGCCGTGATCCTGACCGACGACGTCATCGCCGCCGACAAGCCCTGTCTGCAGCAGATGATGGAAGCCTATAACGAGACCGGCGGGAACTATGTCGCGGCGATGGAAGTGCCCGCCGACAAGACCGCGTCCTACGGGGTTCTGGATGTCGCCCCGGGCGACGGTCCGCGCCTGCAGGTCAACGGCATGGTCGAAAAGCCCAAGCCCGAGGATGCCCCCTCGAACCTCGCGGTGATCGGTCGCTACATCCTCACCCCGCGCATCATGTGGAACCTCGATGCGCGCAAGGCGGGTGCTGGCGGTGAAATCCAGCTGACCGACGCGATCGCGCAGGAAATCCATGGCGGCAACTCGGTCTATGGCTATCGCTTCGACGGGCAGCGCTACGATTGCGGCTCGAAGGCGGGCTTCCTGCAGGCGACGGTGGCTTTCGGCCTCCAGCGCCCGGATCTGAAGGATGAGTTCGGCGAATATCTCTCCGATCTTTCCGCGATGCGGCAGGCGGCTGAGTAAGCGATGCAGCAACATGTGTTGGTAACGGGTGGTGCGGGCTATATCGGCTCGCACGCCTGCAAAGCGCTGGCCGCGGCGGGCTATGTCCCGGTCTGCTTCGACAATTTCTCCACCGGCTGGAAAGAGGCGGTGAAGTTCGGCCCCGCCGAGGAGGGCGATCTTGCCGATCGTTCCCGCCTCGACGAGGTCTTCGCGAAATATCAGCCGATCGCGGTGATGCATTTCGCGGCGCTGAGCCTTGTCGGCGAGTCGATGCAGAACCCGTCGAAATACTGGCGCACCAACGTGAATTGCGCGCTGAATTTGATTGAAGCGGCCGTCGATGCGGGCTGCCGCAACTTCGTCTTCTCCTCGACCTGCGCGACCTATGGCGATCAGGACGGGGTCGTTCTCAACGAGGACACCGAGCAGCGCCCGATCAATGCCTATGGCGGCTCGAAGCGGGCCATCGAAGACATGCTGCGCGATTTCGGCGCGAGCCACGGGCTGAACTCGGTGATCTTCCGCTATTTCAACGTGGCGGGCGCCGATCCCGATGCCGAGGTCGGCGAGCAGCACATCCCCGAGACGCATCTGATCCCGCTGATGTTGGATGCCATCGCGGGCAAACGCCCGGCGCTCACCGTGTTCGGTTCGGATTACGCGACGCGCGACGGCACCTGCATCCGCGATTACGTCCATGTCTCCGATCTCGTCGATGCGCATGTTCTGGGTCTGAAATGGCTCGAGGACGGTAAGCCGTCGCGGGTGTTTTGCCTTGGCTCGGGCAACGGGTTCTCGGTACGCGAAGTGATCGACGCCTCGCGCGCGGTGACCAATCGCGATGTGCCGATCGTCGAGGGGGACCGTCGTCCCGGCGATGCGGCGGCGCTGGTGTCGGGCTCGAAACGGGCGACCGAGGAGCTGGGCTGGCAGCCGAAGCGGTCGGACCTTTCCACCATGATTTCCGATGCATGGCGTTGGCATCAGGCGGCAGAGTATGAATACTGACCCCGAGGTAGGGTCAGGAGAATGAATGCCATCGCGCCATGAGCTTTGGGAGGGCTACAGGCTGCGCCTCAAGCGCAAGCATTTCCTGTGGCGCGCCCTGCGCAAACGGCACCAGCTCGACCCCGTCACCAACCGCACGGGCAAGATAAAGCCCGGCGCGATCCTCGCCTTCGCGGTGATGCGCAACGAGGCGGGGCGGCTGCCGTTTTTTCTCAAGCATTACCGCAAGCTCGGCGTGGATCACTTCCTGATCGTCGACAATGGCAGCACGGATGGCACCGCCGCGCTGCTGGCGGAGGCGCGCGATGTCTCGCTGTGGCAGACGACGGGCAGCTACCGGGCGTCGCGCTTCGGGCTCGATTGGGTGACGTGGCTGATGCTGCGCTACGGGCACGATCACTGGTGCCTGACCGTCGATGCGGATGAGCTTCTGATCTATCCCTATCACGACAGTCGCCCCCTGCCCGCGCTGACCGACTGGCTCGACCGGTCGGAGCAATGCAGTTTCCCGGCCATGATGCTCGACCTCTACCCGAAAGGGCCGCTTGGCGCGCAGCGCTACGAGGCGGGGCAGGACCCGTGCAAGATCCTGAACTGGTTCGATGCCGGGAACTACATGATCACCCGGCAGGACCGGACAGATGCGCTGTGGATCCAAGGCGGAGCACGGGCGCGGGCGTTTTTCCCCGACAGCCCGCGCCAGTCGCCGACCCTGTCGAAGATCCCGCTGGTGCGCTGGCACCGGCGATGGGCCTATCTGAACTCGACCCATGCGCTGCTGCCGCGCCACCTGAACCAGACCTACGACACGGAGGGCGGCGAGGCGATTTCGGGGCTGCTGCTGCACACGAAGTTTCTCGACGAGATCGTGGACAAGTCGAAGGAGGAGAAATCGCGCGGCGAGCATTTCGGCCAGCCCGCGGAATTCGACCAATACTACGACGCGCTGGCCGCCGATCCGGAGCTTTGGACGCCGCATTCGACGCGGCTCGGCGACTGGCGACAACTGGAGGCGCAGGGGCTGATGTCGCGCGGCGGCTGGATGTGAACGTGTTGACTTGGAGGCAACATTGCTGACGCAAGCGTTAGGCATGGCCTTCTCAGCTGCGCGCAAACCGGGTAAGTATCGGAAGATATTGATAAGCCGTTGAAAACTTGCCGATTTGAACAGGGCGACCTTTAACGATTTGAGAACTACGCTGCGAGTAGCAAGGGACCAGTGCGGCACGAAATGACCGCGACGTCGGAGAGGGACGGGTATTGGGACTGAGAGAGATCGCCAGGCTGCGCCGTAAACGCAGAATTCGGCAGATTCGGGCTTTCCGCAAAAGCCGCGAACTCTCTCTCTATTCCGACCGCACCGGCGACATCCGCCCCGAGGATATCCTCGTCTTCGTCACCGCCCGCAACGAACGCATCCGCCTGCCCTATTTCCTGCGCTACTACCGCGAGATGGGCGTCGGGCACTTCCTGTTTGTCGACAATGGCAGCGACGATGGCAGCGCCGAGTATCTCGCCCAGCAGGAGGACTGCTCGGTCTGGCACACGGAGGCCTCCTACAAGGCATCGAATTTCGGCATCGACTGGATGAACTGGCTGCTGCGCAAATACGGCACCGGGCATTGGACGCTGACGCTCGATCCGGACGAGTTCTTCGTCTACCCGTTCTGCGATACCCGGCCCATTCAGGCGCTGACCGACTGGCTCGACACTTATGGCATCCGGTCCTTCCCGGCGATGCTGCTGGATATGTATCCGAAAGGCCCGATCGACGCGCAGCCCTATCGCGAGGGGCAGAACCCGTTCGATCTGGCTTGCTGGTTCGACGCGGGCAACTACATGATCTCGCCCAATCCCGAGACCAACAATCTGTGGATTCAAGGCGGGCCCCGGGCGCGCATCTTCTTTCCCGACGCGCCCAAGAAAGCCCCCTCGCTCAACAAGATTCCGCTGGTCAGATGGGAGCGCGGGAACGTCTATATCTCCTCGACCCATGCGCTGCTGCCGCGTGGTCTGAACCAGGTATACGACACGATCGGCGGCGAGATGGTCTCGGGCTGCCTGCTGCATGCGAAGTTCCTCTCGCCGCTGACCGACAAGGTCGAAGAGGAATTGCAGCGCAAACAGCATTACGCGGGATCGCGCGAATATCACGCCTATGCCCGCACGATCTCAAAAGAGCCCGATTTGTGGTGCAAATGGTCTGAGAAATATATCAACTGGCGCCAGCTCGAGATCCTCGGGCTGATGTCGAAGGGCAATTGGGCGTGAGGAAACAAGGCGCGTGACAGTCGGATTCATCATGATGTGCCACACCGCGCTCGACCGGGCCGCGCAGGTCGCGCGGTTCTGGTCGGAGGGCGGATCGCCCGTGGTGATCCATGTCGATGCCCGCGTGACCGCGCATGACTATAACGGCTTCAAGAAGATGCTCTCCGATCTGGAGAATGTCTCCTTCTCGCGGCGCTACAAATGCGACTGGGGCACGTGGTCGCTGGTTGCCGCCAGCCAAGCCGCGGCCGAGCAGATGCTGGCGCTGCATGACGACGTGCGCCACGTCTATCTGGCGTCGGGCTCCTGCCTGCCGCTGCGCCCGCTGCACGAGCTGACCGACTATCTCGACGCGCGGCCCTATACCGATTTCATCGAGAGCGTGACCACCACCGAAGTCGGCTGGACCGTCGGCGGGATCGACATCGAACGCTTCACGCTGCGCTTTCCCTTCTCGTGGAAGAAGCAGCGGCGCATGTTCGACCGCTATGTCGAATTTCAACGCCGCGTGGGCTTCAAACGGCGCATCCCCGACGGGCTGGTGCCGCATCTGGGCAGCCAATGGTGGTGCCTGACGCGCCAGACCCTTTCAGCCATTCTGGAAGACCCCGATCGCGCGCTTTACGACCGCTATTTCAAGCGCGTCTGGATCCCGGATGAGAGCTATTTCCAGACCCTCGCAAGGCTCTATTCCACCTCTATCGAGAGCCGCTCGCTGACGCTGACCAAGTTCGATTTTCAGGGCAAGCCGCATATCTTCTACGACGATCACCTGCAGCTACTGCGGCGGTCGGACTGTTTCGTGGCGCGGAAAATCTGGCCCAAGGCGGACAAGCTCTATCGGACCTTCCTCGACAAAAGCCCCGGGCGGTCCGTCATGGCGGAGCCGAACCCGGCCAAGATCGACCGGCTGTTTTCCAAGTCGATCGAGCGGCGCACCCGCGGGCGACCGGGCCTCTACATGCAAAGCCGTTTTCCCAAGAAGGACCACGAGAACGGCAAGACCTCGGCGCCCTATTCGATCTTCCACGGCTTCTCGGATCTATTCGAGAATTTCGACGGCTGGCTCGCGAAATACGTGGGCGCGCGGGTGCATGGCCATCTCTACGCCCCCGAGCGCGCCGAGTTCGCGGGCAATGAGCGGATGTTCAACGGCTGCCTGACCGACGACGCGGCGCTGCGCGACTACAACCCGCGTGCTTTTCTCACGAACCTGATCTGGAACTCGCGCGGCGAACGTCAGTGCTACATGTTCTCGCCGCGCGACAATCAGGCGAATAACTGGTTCACCGCGACCGATCCGAATGCGCAGATTTCGGTCATCACCGGGGCCTGGGCCCTGCCGCTGTCGCGCAAGAACGAGAATTTCGCGACGATCCGGCGCGAGGCCGCGATGCTGCAAAAGCGCGAGCTGGAGCATCTGGAGATTCTGCGCTCGATGTATGTGAAGGCGCGCGTGCGGATCTGGACCGTCGCGGATTTCATCGAGAACCCGATGGAGCCCCTGCAGACCATCATCGACGAGATCAGCCCCCGCGCCACCCGTCGTCTGACCGAGGCGCCGCAGATGGTCGATCTGTCGGGGTTCAACCAATTCCTGCAAAATCTCAAGAACCAGGGGATGCAGCCGCTCGTGATGGGGGATTTCCCGCTCGAGCAAAGCGGGAAGCGCGATGCCGCCACCCGCCGCGGCCGCCCCTATCTGGTGAAATAAGACATGCCCAAATTTGACAGTTTCGTCGTCTTCGCCGAGATGCGCACCGGCTCCAACCTCGTGGAAGCCGCGCTGAACGATCTGGACGGCGTGACCTGCCATGGCGAGGCGTTCAATCCGGCGCTGATCGGCTATCCCAACCGCAAGGAGCTGGTGGGCGTCACCAAGGCGCAGCGCGATGACGATCCGCTGGCGCTGTGGGGCGCGATCAAATCGCAGGACGGGCTGAACGGCTGCCGCTATTTCCACGATCACGACCCGCGGATGCTCGCCGTCTTCGTGAACGACCCGAAATGCGCGAAGATCGTGCTGACCCGCAATCCGATCGAGAGCTATGTCAGCCTGATGATCGCGCGCGCCACCGGCCAGTGGAAGCTGGGCGATGCGAAGCACCGCAAGGCCACCAAGGCGCGCTTCGATGCCGAGGAGTTCGAGGCCCATCTGGAAGGGCTGCAGGATTTTCAGGTGACGCTGCAAAACGCGCTGCAGCGCTCTGGGCAGACGGCCTTCTATATCGATTACGAGGATGCGCAGTCGGTCGAGGTGCTCAACGGTCTGGCGAATTGGCTGGGCGTCGCGGGGCGGCTGAAACAGTTGCCCGAGAGCCTGAAAGTGCAGAACCCCGAGCCGCTGGAGACGAAGGTCGCGAATTTCCCGGGGATGGAAGCGTCGCTGGCGCGGCTCGACCGGTTCAACCTGTCGAAAACCCCGAATTTCGAGCCCCGCCGCGGCCCCGGCGTCCCCGGCTTCATCGCGAGCGAGGCGGGGTTGCTTTATATGCCGCTCCGGCCCGCGATGGATGCGCCGATCCGCGACTGGCTGGCGGCGACCGGCGAACTGGTCGAAGGGTTCAGCCAGAAGACCCTGCGCCAGTGGAAGCGTCGCCATCCCGGCCATCGCAGCTTCACCGTGTTGCGCCACCCGCTGATGCGCGCGCATCTGGCGTTCAACGCGGTGCTCAACTGGGACACTATGGACGAGACCCGCGCCGTCCTGCGTCAAAGCTACAAGCTGCCGATCCCGAAGGAAGGCGAGAGCATCGCGCCCGCCGATTATACCGAGGCGCTGATCGTGTTCTTGGGCTGGCTCAAATCCAATCTCGCGAACCAGACGAGCCTGCCGGTGAATACGCTTTGGGCCACGCAATCCGCGGCGCTTCAGGGGATCGGCCAGTTCGCCCTGCCCGACCTTCTGGTGCGCGAGGAGCGGATGGCGGAGGATTTCGCCTATCTCGCCAACATGGCCGGGGTGGAGGCCCCTGCCTTCGCGCCCGGCGAGACCGACACCGCGCCGATCAAGCTCGCCGATATCTGGACGCCCGACCTCGAGGCCGCCGCGCGCGAGACCTATACGCGCGACATGATGCAGTTCGGCTTCGGCAACTGGCGCGACTGAGCCTGCCCCATGAAAAAAGCGCGCCGGGCAGACCGACGCGCTTTTCGATTTTCATTCGAGACCGGTTCAGGCCGCCTGACGGCTCTGCGCCTCGGTCAGCACCGCGTGCAGCGTCGACGGATCGGTATTCGCCCGCAGCTTCTCGCAGGTTTCCGGATCGCGCATCGTGCGCGACACGAGGGCCAGCGCCTTGAGATGCTCGACCCCGGAATCCTTCGGCGCGAAGAGCGCGAAGACCAGATCGACCGGCAGCCGGTCCACCGCGTCGAAATCGAGCGGCTTTTCCAGACGCAGGAAGACACCCACGACTTCGCTCAGCCCGTCGAGCCGCGCATGCGGAAGCGCAACGCCATGACCGACACCGGTCGGCCCGAGGCTTTCACGCTCCTGCAGCGCATCGACGGTTTCCGAGGCGTCGATCTTGTAGCACGCCGCCGCGATATCACCGAGATCCTGAAACAGGCGTTTCTTGCTCGTGACATTCGACAGCACTTTGACCGCGCCAGGCACGAGAAGTTTAGATAGGTCCATGAACTCGTCTACTCCGCGCCCGTTCCGGGCCGCTCATTTGCTGTTGCGCGGGTCGATCCAGCCGACATTGCCGTCTTCACGCCGATGAACGACGTTGACCCCGCCATGTTTCTCGTTGCGGAAGACGAGTAGCGACGCATCAGACAGCTCCATCTGCATGACCGCTTCACCGACCGAGAGAGTGGGAACCTTGGTTTCCATCTCGGCTACGATCATCGGAGCACCTTCGTGCGTCTCGCCGGTATCGTCATCCTCTTCCGAGGCGAGCACATATAGACCTGCAGCTTCGAATTCAACTGGTTCAGCACGGTCGCGGTGATGATCTTTCAATCTGCGCTTGTGACGCCGCAGTTGCTTGTCCATCTTTTCGCGCGCCGCATCGAAGGCCGCATAGATTTCCGTGGCATGACCCTTGGCCGAAGCGGTGAGCCCGGTCGACAGGTGCACCGTCGCCTCGCAAATAAACTCATGCGCATCGCGCGAGAAGGTGATCTGCGCGTCGGTGGGACGCTGCATGTATTTCTCGGCGACCTCGCCCAACTCCGACTTGACGTGAGATTGCAGGGCCTCTCCGACATCGATTTGTTTGCCGGTGATTTGGTAACGCATGGATTTCCTCCTTCACGCATTGGGCCAGTGACCCCAACCTTTGGGCTGAGGTATTTCGGGCCGGTTAATCTCTTGAAAAGTCGCGTTGAGTCTGAATTCGCCCGGGCCCTCTTTCGGGGACCTTCCGCGCGCCGGACCCCTTTCGGGAGCCGCAAGCGCGCCCGGGGAGTGGGGGCGAACATTACGCATCTCTTATGTATTTGGGGATGGATCGTGGGGGGTGTCAACGGGTCTCCCTCGCTGCAGTGCAAAACTGCCGGTAGGCGGAGGCGCCCGGCAGGGATCCGCGGATCACGATCAGAGGATGCGGAAGTGCTGGCCGAGATAGACGCGGCGCACGTTTTCGTCCTGCACAACCTCTTCCGCGGTGCCCGACATCAGCACCGTGCCGTCATGCAGAATGTAGGCACGATCCACGATCTCGAGCGTTTCGCGCACATTGTGATCGGTGATCAAAACCCCGATACCCCGATCTTTCAGCTGTGCGACGAGCGCGCGAATCTCCGACACGGCGATCGGATCGACGCCCGCGAAGGGTTCGTCCAGCAACAGATATTTCGGATCGGCGGCCAGACAGCGTGCGATTTCGCAGCGCCGGCGTTCGCCCCCCGACAGCGCCAAAGCGGGCGCGTGACGCAGGTGGCCGATCGAGAAATCGCCCAGAAGTTCTTCCAGCCGTTCGCGACGGGTGTGCGGATCGGACTCCGCCACTTCCAGCACCGCCATGATGTTCTCTTCGACCGAGAGACCCCGGAAAATCGAGGCTTCCTGCGGCAGATAGCCGATCCCGAGCCGCGCGCGGCGATACATCGGCAGGCCCGTCACATCGCGCCCGTCGATCAGAACCTCGCCCGCATCGGGTCGGATCAGACCGGCGATATTGTAAAAACAGGTAGTTTTGCCCGACCCGTTCGGCCCGAGAAGCGCCACGACCTCGCCGCGCGACAGGTCGAGCGAGACGTCGCGAATCACGGGGCGGCGCTTGTAGCTCTTGCGCAGACCCCGGACCTGCAAACCGCCCTGGCCCGCGACCGGGGCGAGCCCGGCGTCGCTTTTGACGGCATCCTCGGTCATCACTTGCTCCCGGCGGGCTTCAGAAGCGTGCGCACACGCCCGTCCATCGTGCCGGCGCCGGTGCTCAGATCGACGTTGAGCTTGTTGCCCGACATCACATTGTCGCCTTGGGTCAGCAGCACATTGCCGGTCATCACGACGGTGCCCGCTTTCACGTCATAGACGGCTTCCTCGGCCTCCGCCGCCTCAGTGGGCGAAACCAGCGTGACGCCGCCCGTCGCGTGCAGCTTCGTGATCTCGGAGCGCTTGTCACTGGCGTAGAACACCTCAAGCTCGGCGGCTTTCATGTGCATGTCGCCCTGCGTGACCTCCACATTGCCGGAGAACACCGCCTGCCCGCTTTCCTGATTGACGTTGAGCGAGTCGGCCGTGACTTCGACCGGGGCCGTCTTGTCGGCGCGCAGCCCGCCGAAATCGACGCTTTGCGCCATCACGAGAACCGGGAACGAAACCGCCATCGCACAGGCGGTGAAAAAACGCGCTCGAAACATCCACACCCTCATTGTTGCGGCTGATATACCAGCTTCACACCCTGTTTGAAAACAAGATCGTGACTGCTGCCATCCGCCGTCGGGACCATCTGCATATAGCCCGCATCGAGCGTTCCGAAAGGGGACGTTCCATGGATCGGGCCGGGCGAGGTCAGGATACTGCTATCGGTCTGCAACTCGACCTTGTCGGAGTTCACCCGGTAGCCATCGGAGGTCTGCATCGCGACTTTGCCGGTCAGGTCGATCCGGTTCGAATTGGGCTGGAATAGACCCTCATTCGCGCTCAGATCGGTCACATGGCCATCGGGCGCGGTCAGCTTTGCCGCGACCTGATCGGCACTAGCACCCTGATCCTGCGAGGGCTGGGTGCGGGCCATTGCTGCGGTCACCGAGAGCGTCGCGCCGGTATCGGTCACGCCAGAATATTCGGGCCGGGTGACCGCATTTTCGCGCGCGAGTTTCTCGACATCGACCTTGGCATAGGGAATCGCGGCGCTCGGATCGATCCGGCGCGAGACGAGAAAGATCGTCGACAACAGCGCCAGCGCGAGCAGCGGCAGGACGATCTTCGCCCAGGTCACCAGTCGTGTATGGCTGTTGTCGTACATCATCAAACGATCCCGGCCCTCAGGCAGTCGTGGATCTGCAGGAAGCCCACGGGCTTTTCGTCTTCGACCACGAAAAGCGCGGTGATCTTGCGCTCGTTCATCTGCGCCACGGCGGCCTCGGCCAATTGTCCGGGCGCGATGGTGCGCGGATTGGCGGTCATCACCTCGGAGACCTTGTGCTCCAGAAGACCCTGCATATGACGCCGCAAATCGCCGTCGGTGACGATCCCGGTCAGACGGCCCGCCTCATCGGTGACGCCGACCACGCCGAAACCCTTCTGGCTCATCATCAAGAGCGCATCGGGCATCGGCGTGTCTTCCGCCACCAGCGGCATATCGCGATGCATCAGGTCGGAGACTTTCGACAGACGCGCGCCCAGCTTTCCGCCCGGATGGAAGGTGCGGAAATGCTCGGCGGTGAATTCGCGATGCTCCATCAGCGCGACGGCCAACGCATCGCCCAGCGCGAGCGTCATCGTCGTCGAGGTGGTGGGTACCACGCCCGTGCCGCAGGCTTCCTCCGCCTTGGGCAGCACCAGCGCCAGATCGGCCTGCCGCAGCAGGGTCGAGTCCGGGCGGCTCGCGACACCGATCAGCGGGATCTGAAAGCGCCGCGTATGGGCGATCAGATCGGCCAGCTCCGGCGTCTCCCCGGAATTCGACAGAACCATCGCCAGATCGTGCCGGGTGACCATGCCCAGATCACCGTGGCTCGCCTCCGCCGGATGCACGAAATGCGCAGGCGTCCCGGTCGAGGCCAGCGTCGCCGCGATCTTGCGCCCGATATGGCCCGATTTCCCCATGCCGGAGACGATCACACGCCCCTCGGTCTTGAGGATCATCGCCACCGCGCGCGAAAACTCGCCATCGAGGCTCGCCGCCAAGGCTTCCAGCCCGGCGACCTCGATGCCGATCACGCGACGGGCGATGTCGGAATAATCAGTGGTGGAAGATGTCATTGGGTTCATCCCAGCCCAGCAGATCGAGCTTCGCACGCGCCGGCAGGAAATCGAAACAGGCCTGCGCCAGTCCGAGCCGGTTCTCGCGCTCGAGCCGTGCCACGAGTTCGGCCTTGATCTGGTGCAGGTAGAGCACGTCGGAGGCCGCATATTCCATCTGCGCGTCGGTCAGCTCCGCCGCGCCCCAGTCCGAGCTTTGCTGCTGCTTGGAAATGTCGACGCCGACAAGCTCCTGCACCAGCACTTTCAGCCCGTGGCGATCTGTGAAGGTGCGCACCATCTTCGAGGCGATCTTGGTGCAGAAGACCGGCTTCGTCTCCACCCCGAACGCATTGTAGAGCGCGGCGACGTCGAAGCGCGCGAAGTGGAACAGCTTCTCCACCGACGGGTCGGCCAGCATGCGGCACAGGTTCGGCGCTTCGGTCTGACCTTGGGCGATCTTCACCAGATGCGCGTCGCCGTCGCCCGCCGAAAGCTGCACGAGGCAGAGCCGGTCGCGGCGCGGGTCGAGGCCCATCGTCTCGGAGTCGATGGCTACGACGGGACCGAGATCGAGCCCGTCGGGAAGGTCGTTTTGATGCAGGTGGATTGCCACGGCGTGTCCTTCTTTAACGTCTTGCCGGGCATATAAGCCTTTTGCCGCGTTCTTGCCAACGCGAGATGGCAAAACCCGGCTTAGGTGTCGCTTGTGCTCAGCAGTTCAGCTCTCGCGCGCGGGCGTGGCGCCGCTGGGTTCGTCGTCATCTCTCAGCGGCTTCCAGGTAATCACCCGATAGGCGTAGAGCAGGACGAGCACCACGATCACGCCGGTCGAGACCGGGTTCACCCAGCTTGCGACTTCGCTGTACTGCTTCCCGAGCAGATAGCCCGCGACGGTCAGCAAGGCGGTCCAGAGCGCGCTGCCCAGCGTCGTGTAGGCAAGGAACGGGACGAAGGGCATCCGCGCCATGCCCGCCGGCACCGAGATCAGCGTGCGGACGCCGGGAAGCATGCGCCCGAAGAACACGCCCACCCAGCCGTGCTTGTCGAACCATTTCTTGGTCCGGGTAATGTCGCGCGGGGTGATGCCGATCCAGCGGCCATGGCGGCTCGACAGGTGGCACAGGCGCTTGATCCCGATCTTGAGGCCGATCCAGTACCAAAGGAGCGCGCCCAGCACCGAACCGATGGTGCCCGCGACGATCAGCCCGATCAGCGAGAATTTCCCCTGCGCCGCCATATAGCCTGCGAGTGGCATGATCAGCTCGGACGGAATCGGCGGGAACACGTTCTCCAGCAACATCAGGCCCGCGATACCGAAATAGCCGAAGGACGCGATGACGCCGGTGATCCAGTTGAACATGTTTTCTCCTTTGGCGCCTCAAGCCGGAACGGCGCGCCATGGTCGGTTGAATTAGCTGAAGTTCCCGCGGTGCTTCATTCGGCGGCCTCCTGCGGAGAGCCCGTCTGCTGATCCTGCCGGCGTTGTTGTTGCCGCTGTCGGAGCAGTTTCAGCTCTGCGCCCCGTGCTCGACGCTCGCCGTCCTCGCTGGTCAGGAAGGCACGCGCCTCCTGCTCCAGCATTTCCTCCAGCCGCGACGCCAATTCCCGACGCTTGCGGAAACTGCGCAGCTGCACCGTCGAAGAGGTCTGCGGCAAGAAGCGCTGATGCTCCCCGGCGTGATAGACATCGAAACAGAGCCGCCCGGCGGTCAGGATATTGTCGCGACTGCTTTCCGCGAGAACGGTGAAAACCACCGACTCCACCTCTTTTGCGTCGTCGGGCAAGCTCGAGAAGTCCAGCGCGACGTCCACAAGATCGGAGATGCGGCCGAGATCGCGATAATCCGCGGTTTTCAGCGGGCCCTTGATCGACTCGTTGGGGCCGGAATCCGCGAACGGAGCAAACCCGCCGGAATCGCTGGCGATCGAGTGATAGGTTTTCCCGTCGATCACGAGATCGGCCAGAAGGGCTTTCACGAAAATCGGCTCGGCGCCCATATTGCCGAGCATCAGATGCCCGCGCTCATGGCCGCCCGCGACCCGGGTAAGCAGCAGTTTCGAGCGACGCTCCCGCCGGAAATTCTGCAGCAGAAGTTGCAGATAGATAATCCAGACGAGCGCGGTGACGATCTGCACCGCAATACTCACCACCTGATTATGATCGACGAGCCACTCCATTTTCATCCTTCTGCAACGGTCGCGTGTAAGCTTTCATCGGCAACGCAGCAGAAGGGGCTCCGGGTCCGAAAACCCGGAGAAAAGAGGGGTGCGGGCCCGTTTTCGCGTCGTCAGTCGGCCAGAACGAGCAAATCGCGGCTCGCCACGCTGACCTCGGCCTCGGTGCCGACCTTGGGCGGCGGATTGCCGGGGCGGTTGAACGTGTCGAGCGCGATAAGCTGCCCTTCCACTTCCATTCGCACCCGCAGGATCGAGCCGAGGAAATGCGTCTCGACGATCCGCCCCGTGAACACTGTGTCATTGCCCTCGCGGCGGCCCAGCGCCAGAACTTCGGGCCGCGCGGCCAGCGTGACCGGAGTGCCTTGGCCCGCGGTGACGGGTTCGGAGAGGATAACCTCGGTATTGCCGACGCGCAGGGCGCCGCGCGCCGGATCGGCCACTTCGGCCTCGAGCGCGTTCAGCGTGCCCACGAATTGCGCGACGAAACGGGTCTTCGGCTGGTTGTAGATCTCGAAAGGCGCACCGATCTGCTCGGCCACACCGCCATTCATCACCACCACCCGATCCGAGATCGACAGCGCCTCTTCCTGATCGTGCGTCACGAAGATCGTGGTGATGCCGAGGCGGCGCTGAATATCGCGGATTTCTTCGCGCAAGGAGACGCGGATCTTCGCATCAAGCGCGGAAAGCGGCTCGTCGAGCAGCAGCACGCGCGGCTGGATCGCGAGCGCGCGCGCCAGCGCCACACGCTGCTGTTGCCCGCCCGACAGCTGGAACGGATAGCGGTTGCCCAGATCGGGCAGACCGATCAGCTCCAGCATCTCGGCCACACGGGCCTTGATCTCGGCGCGCGGACGTTTCGCCACGCGCAGCCCGAAGCCCACGTTCTGCGCGACCGTCAGGTTGGGAAACAGCGCATAGGCCTGAAACACCATGCCGATATTGCGCTGGTTCGCCCCCAGATGCGTGACGTCCTGCCCACCGATGCGGATCGCTCCGCCCGAAGGGCTCTCGAAGCCTGCCACCATCCGCAGCACCGTCGTCTTGCCGCAGCCCGACGGGCCGAGCAGCGAGATAAATTCGCCCTCTTCGATGGAGAGGTTGAAATCCTTCACCACGCGGTTCGCGCCGAAGGATTTTTCCAGATGTTCGATCTCGAGAGAGGCCATGGGTTACCGCTTTGCGTTCGTATGTTTGGAAAACCGGGTGACGAGTTGGATCAGCCCCATGCAGATCCAGGTGATCGAGAAGGCGATCACCGCAAGCGCGGCAGGCTCGTAAGCCTTGTTCGCGCCGGTCAGCTGCATGTAGGGGCCGAATGCCGGCCGGTTGAGGAGCGAGGCGAGGACGAACTCGCCGATGACGATGGCGAAGGTGATGAAGGCGCCCGAGAGCACCGCGACCAGCACGTTCGGCAGGATGACGCGGGCGAGGATCGTGCTCCACCCGGCGCCGAGGCTCTGCGCGGCTTCGGTCAGCGTCCCGACATCGATGGTGCGCAGTCCGGTATCGACCGCACGATACATGTAAGGCAGCGAGAGCGTGGCATAGCCCAGCATCAGCAGAAGGTTAGTGCCCGTCGTCGTGCCGGTCAGCGGCAGGATCGACGAGGTGTTATAGAGCCGGATATAGCCGAAGACGATCACGATCGGCGGGATCACCAGCGGCAGGAGCGTGATGAACTCCACCACCGGGCGCCAATGCGGCAGCTTGAGACGCACCCAATAGGCGGTCGGCACCACGATCAGCGCGCCCACGAGGATCGTAAAGATCGCCATCACGACGGAGTAGCTGAAGGTTTCGCGGAATTGCGGATCGGCGAGCACCGAGCGGTAAGCGTCGAGCGAATAGACCCCGCGCCGCGCGCGCAGCGAGAATTCCAGCGTGCCGAGCAGCGGCAGCGCGAAATAAAGCGCCCCGAAAGCCAGCGCGAGCCAGGACCAGAGTTTCTTGGATTTCATCGCATCCACCTTTCGGAGCGTACGCGGAGCCAGACATAGGCGAGGTTGGCGAGGCCGGTGATGACGATCATCCCGAAGGCCAGCGCGTAGCCCAGATGCGGGTCCTGCAGCACATCGCCGCGGATTTGCGCGTAAAGCATGATCGGCACGATCGACATCGACGAGCCGGTCAGCGCATAGGCCGTCGCCACCGCGCCGAAGCTATTGGCGAACAGCAGCGCCAGCGTGCCCAGCAGCGACGGCCAGAGGATCGGCAGCGCGACGATGCGCCAATACTGGAAGCCGGTCGCGCCGAGGATGCTCGCCGCCTCTTTCCATTCGCGCTTCAGACCGTCCAGCGCGGGGGTGATGATCAGCACCATCAGCGGGATCTGGAAGAACAGATAGGTCAGCGTCAGGCCGAAGAAGCTCAGCAGGTTGAAGCCATGCGTGTAGATGTTGAAGCCGAACCACGACTTCAGCAGCACGGTCACGAGGCCCAGACGTCCCAGCGTCGCAAGGAAGGCAAACGCCAGCGGCACGCCTGCGAAGTTGGAGGCCACGCCCGAGAAGGTCATCACCGGACCGCGCAGCCAGTTCGGCAGGCCGCCCAGCGTCACGGCGGCGGCCAGCGCGAAGCCGATCAGGCAGCCTACAAGCGCGGTGGCGAGGCTGATCTTGATCGAGATCCAGTAGCTCGCGAGGATCGTCGGTTGAAACAGGTTCACGAGGTTCGACAGCGTGAAGCCCCCGTCACTCGTCCTAAACGCGCCCACCACGATATACATCGTCGGGGCGATCAGGAACAAAAGCGCGAAGAGCGTGAAGGGAACCATCCCCACCCAAGTCAGCGGCAGCTTGCGGCTTTGCATCGGGCCTCGCTTTGCAGAATTTTCAATAAAGTCGCCCCGCGCGATCAGGCGCGGGGCGTGTGCTTATGCGGGTTCGGTTACTGGACGTTCGCGCCGACGACGCTATCCCAGCCGCCGGTCACGACTTCCTTGTTCGCAGCCTGCGCGTCGAGCGACGGGAATACCGCCTTGGCATAGCCCTCGGCGGGCGGCATCGCGTCGAGCATCTTCTGCGGAACCTTGCCGTTGGCCGACAGGTCGTTGAAGCGGATCGGGTGGCAATAGCCTTCCAGCCAGCCGAGCTGACCTTCGTCCGAATAGAGGTATTCCATCCAGAGTTTGGCTGCGTTCGGGTGCGGCGCGTAGGCCGAGATCGCCTGAACGTAGACACCGGCGACAACGCCCGATTTCGGCACGACGACGTCGACCGGCGGGTTGCCGTTCAGCGTGTCGCGACCGGCAAGCGCGTTATAGTCCCACTCGACGACGATCGGGGTCGCGCCCTGTGCGAGCGTCCCGGTCTTGCCGATGACGGGCACGAAGTTGCCGTTCTTGTTCATCTCGGCGAAGTATTTCAGGCCAGCTTCGCCCGAGGCTTTGCCCGGCTCGCCGCCTGCTGCGACGCCCGCGGCCAGAACGCCGAGGATCGCCTGGTTCGAGGCGCGCGGATCGCCCGCGAGAGCCACCGAGTTCGCGTATTCCGGCTTAAGCAGGTCCGACCAGTCCTGCGGCACGTTGTCGACGATGTCCTTGTTCACCGCAAACGACAGCACGCCGTAATAGTCGCCATACCAGTAGCCTTCGGCATCCTTGGCGCTGTCCGGGATCGTGTCCCAGGTGGAGACCTTGTAGGGCTGGATCAGACCCTCGTCCTTGGCCGCCGGGCCGAAGGAAAGGCCCACGTCGATCACGTCGGGCGCCTGCGGACCTTTGTTGTCCTTGTTGGCGCGGATCGCTTCGAGCTCGTCGGCCGAGCCCGCATCGGGGTTCAGTTCGTTCACGGTGATCCCGGGATACTTCTTCTTGAAGCCGTCGATCACGCCCGCGTAGTTGCACCACGAATGCGGCAGCGCGATCGTGGTCAGGCTGCCTTCTTCTTTCGCAGCAGCGTAGAGGTCATCCATGCTGTCGGCGAAGCTGACGCCGGTGCTGGCAGCAAGGGCCATGGCGCTGGCCGCTGCAAGGTAACGGAACTTGAAGGTCATTTTCAGGTCTCTCCCCGTTGATGGAGGGCGGTGCCGCCTCATGCGGTCCTGTCTCCCCCGAGCTAATGTCTTTCGACGGTTGTGCCGTCCGGTTGGCTCCGGCATCGGCGACCCTTTATGCGGGCGTTGTAACAGATTTTTGGCAGTACAGATGTTGAAGCAAAATTCCTCATCAACACTAGTTACAGACGCGTGAGCCGCGCCAACGAGCGAGGGCGCAGCCCCCGCTCGCGCCGATGTCAAAGGCACGCCTCGTAAAGCGCGCGGGTATTCTCGGCCGTCATCTCGACCGGGTTGCCGCCACAGGACGGATCTTCCAGCGCCATCTCGACCAACATGTCGAGATCTTCGCGCTTCACGCCCATCTCGGTCAGGTTCGCCGGGATGGACAATTCGGTGCGCAGGCTCTCGATCCGGGCCTTGAAGCCCTCGAAGCCGCCCGCGATGCCCAGGTAAGCCGCCGCGCGGTTGATCCGCTCCTCGATGGTGGCGCGGTTGAAGTCGAGCACCATCGGCATCACGCAGGCATTGGTCGTGCCGTGATGGGTGCCGTAGACCGCGCCGACCGGGTGGCTCAGCGAATGGATCGCGCCGAGGCCCTTCTGGAAGGCCACCGCCCCCATCGCCGCTGCCGACATCATATTGGCGCGCGCCTCCAGATCGTCCGGCGTCGTGTAGGCGCGCGGCAGGTTCTCGAACACGAGCCGCATCCCTTCGAGCGCGATGCCCTGGCTCATCGGGTGGTAATGAGGGCTACAGAACGCCTCGAGGCAATGCGCGAGCGCGTCCATCCCGGTACCCGCCGTGATGAAGGGCGGCATGCCGACCGTCAGCTCCGGATCGCAGATCGTGATCGCGGGCATCAGCTTCGGGTGGAAGATGATCTTCTTCTTGTGGGTCTCGGAATTGGTCAGAACGCCTGCGCGGCCCACTTCCGAGCCGGTCCCGGCCGTCGTCGGCACCGCGATGATCGGCGCGATGGCGTCACCATTCGCCCGCGTCCACCAGTCGCCGATATCTTCCAGATCCCAGACGCTCAGCGAAGCGTCCTGCCCCGCCATCAGCGCGATCATCTTGCCCAGATCGAGCGCGGAGCCGCCGCCGAAGCAGATCACGCCGTCATGGCCACCCGCCTTATAGACCTCGATCCCGGCGGTCATGTTGCCCTCGTTCGGGTTCGGATCGACCTCGGAGAAAACCGCGCGGCCAAGGCCCGCCGCGTCCAGCACGTCGAGCGCAACGGCGGTGATCGGCAGCGCGGCCAGCGCCTTGTCGGTCACCAGAAGCGGCTTCGCGATACCCACGGATTTGCAGTGATCGGCCAGTTCCGAAATCCGGCCGGGGCCGAATTTGATCGTGGTCGGATAGGACCAGTTTGCGGTGGGGGCAGTCATTTCGTCACCTTCTTGAGATGGTAGGATTTCGGACGCGTCAGCGCGTGATAGCCCAGCACCGAAAGCGAGCCGCCACGGCCCGTTTCCTTGCAGCCGGTCCAGCACAGCGCCGGGTCGAGATAGTCGCAGCGGTTCATGAAGACGGTGCCGGTCTGCAGCCGCTTGCCCATCGCCTCGGCGCGGGCGGGATCGGCGGTCCAGATCGAGCAGGTCAGCCCGTAATCGCAATCGTTCATCGCGGCGATGGCTTCCTCGTCATCCTTCACCGGCATGATGCCGACGACGGGACCGAAGCTTTCCTCGCGCATCACGCGCATCTCGTGGTTCACGTCGACGAGGATCTGCGGCGCGAGATAGGCGCCACCGTCGTCTGCCGGGAACAGCTCGGGGTCGAGCAGCGGCTTGGCGCCATCGGTGATCGCATCCTCGATCTGGCCGCGCACCACTTCGGCGAAGCGCTTGTTGGCCATCGGGCCGAGGGTCGTCTCCGGTTCGAACGGATTGCCGAGGGTCAGCTTGCTCGCCCAGGCTGCGGCCTTTTCGACGAACGCATCGTAGAGGCTGGCATGGACGTAGATCCGCTCGATCCCGCAGCAGCACTGGCCCGCGTTGAACAGCGCGCCATCCATCAGCCCGTCGACCGCCGCGTCCAGATCGGCATCCGCGGCCACATAGCCCGGATCCTTGCCGCCCAGTTCGAGGCCCAACCCGGTGAAGGTGCCCGCCAGCGCGCGCTCCACCGCGCGGCCGCCACCGACCGAGCCGGTGAAGTTGACGAAATCGAACGCCTTCGCGCCCATCAGCTCTTCCGAGGTCTCGTGCGTGAGGTAGACGTTCTGGAACACGTCCTGCGGCACGCCCGCCGCGTGGAAGGCTTCCGCGATGCGCTCGCCGACCAGCATCGTCTGCGTCGCGTGCTTCAACATCACCGTGTTGCCCGCGATCAGCGCCGGAACCAGCGAGTTGATCACCGTCATATAGGGGTAGTTCCACGGCGCGATGATGAAGACGACGCCGACCGGTTCGCGCGCGATCTGGCGCAGGAAGCTGTCGCTTTGCTCGACAACCATCGGGGCCAGCGCCTCTTCGGCGATCGAGGCCATGTAGCCCGCGCGCTCGTTCATGCCGCCGAATTCGCCGCCATAGCGGGTCGGGCGGCCCATCTGCCACGCAAGCTCCTCGACCACGAGATCCTTCATCTCGTTGAGCTTGGCGATGCCCGCCTCGACGAGCGCGATACGCTCCGACAGCGGGCGTTCGGCCCATGCGGGCTGCGCGGCGCGCAGGCCTGCCGCCAGCGCCTGCGCTTCGGGGGCGCTCAGCGCCTCGCGTTCGGCATAGACCTGCCCGTCGACGGGCGAGATACATTTCAGGGTCTTGGTCATCATGTCTCCTTGCGGGGGGTAGGGCCCCGCGGGTCTGTCAAAACTCAGGCGCGTTCGAAACCGCGCATCCGCTCCCAGTCGGTCACAACTCGGTTCTGCTCTTCGATTTCCCAGCGGGCGGCGCGCACGTAATGGGCCATCACGTCCTCACCGAAGGCGGATTTGAGCATGTCCGAACCTTCCAGAGCGCCCAGCGCCTCGGTCAGCGATTTCGGCACCTCGGTCACTTCGCCCGCCTTGTAGATGTCGCCTGCGGCTTCCGGCCCCGGGTCCATCTCACCCTCGATCCCGGCAAGACCCGCCGCGAGAAGCGACGCGCAGGCCAGATAGGGGTTCAGGTCCGCCCCGCCGATGCGGCATTCGACGCGGATGGATTTCGTGCCCTCGCCGCAGATGCGGAAGCCCGCCGTGCGGTTGTCCAAAGACCAGACCGCTTTCGTCGGCGCGAAAAGCCCCTCGCAGAAGCGCTTGTAGCTGTTGGTGTAGGGCGCGAGGAAATAGGTGATCTCACGCGCGTGGGTCAGCTGACCGGCGAGGAACTGGTGCATCAGCTCGGACATGCCATTCGGCGCGTCCTTGTCGAAGAAGGCAGGCTTTCCGCCCTTCCAGAGCGACTGGTGCACGTGGCTCGACGATCCCGCCTTGTCGGTGTGGTATTTCGCCATGAAGGTCGCCGAGAGCCCGTGGGACTGGGCAACTTCCTTGGCGCATTGCTTGACCAGCACATGCATGTCGGCGGTCTGAAGCCCGCCCGCATATTTAACGTTCAGCTCTTCCTGACCGCATTCGGCCTCGCCCTTGGAGCATTCGACCGGCACGCCCGCCGCATAGAGCGCGTTGCGCATCGCCCGCATCGCCGGTTCGGCGCGCGAATTGCCCATCAGCGAATAGTCGACATTGTAGCGCGCGACCGGGGTCGGATCGGGATAGCCCGCATCGAAGAGCTGCGGATAGCTTTCCTCGAACAGGAAGAATTCCAGCTCGGTCGCCATCATCACGTCAAAGCCCATGTCCTTGGCGCGCTTGATCTGCGATTTCAGCATCTGGCGCGGCGAATGGGGGATCGGCTCGTGGCTGTGATGATCGAGCAGATCGCAGATCACCAGCGCCGTGCCCGGAACCCACGGGATCAGCCGCAGCGTCTCCATGTCGGGCTTCATCACGTAATCGCCGTAGCCGCGCTCCCAGCTGGACGCGTCATAGCCCGGCACGGTGACCATCTCCATGTCGGTCGCCAGCAGGTAGTTGCAGCAATGGGTCTCTTCCCATGCGCTGTCGATGAAATGCGCCGCGTGGAACCGCTTGCCCTGAAGCCGCCCCTGCATATCCACAAGGGCTGCGATGACCGTATCGACCTCGCCTGCATTGACCGATTTCTTGAGCGCGTCGAACGATAATTTGCGCGACATGAGTTCCTCCGGGATCAAGATCACCGCGCGAGATTGCCGCGCGGTGCGGGGCCCCACAAGAGGGCAAATGTTGCGTCGTAGGGGCAGCGTTTCCGCCGCCCCCGCTTTGCTTAGCCGCAGCGATAGGGCGGGCCTGCCTTCGCCATCGTCGCGTTGTATTTCTTGAAGATGTCGACGACCTTGGCCTTCAACTCGCTCTCGGCCGCGATCTCGTCCCAGAACTTGTGGGCGGCGTCTTCGACCTTCTGCCATTCGGCGTCCGGAATGGTCGTCAGCTCCATATCGGTGCCTTCGACGCGCAGCTTCGCCTCGCCCGACCAGTACCAGTACTGGCGGTGGTAATGCGATTGATCGAAGCAGGTCTTCATCAGCGTCTTCAGACGATCCGGCACTTCGTTCCAACGATCCATGTTGGCGAAGAAGTGGCCGATCCATGCGCCCGAGATGTTGTTGGTCAGGAAGTAGGGCGCGTTCTTGCCCCAGCCCGAGGTGTAATCCTCGGTAATGCCCGACCATGCGACGCCATCGAGCTCGCCGGTCTGCAGCGCGACTTCGACGTCTTCCCACGGGATCGTCACCGGCACGACGCCGAATTGCGCAAGGAAGCGCCCGGCGGTCGGGAAGGTGAAGACCCGCTTGCCGTTGAGATCGTCCAGCGACTTCACCGGCTCTTTCATGGCGAAGTTGCACGGATCCCACGAGCCCGCCGAGATGTGCTTCACGCCGACGGCCGAATACTGCTCGTCCCAGATCTCGTTGAGGCCCCATTCGTTGAACAGCGTCGGCACGTCGAGCGAGTAGCGCAGGCCGAAGGGGAAATAGCCGCCGAAGACGGTGACTTCGGTGGGCGAGGCCATCGAGTCATCGTCCGATTGCACGGCGTCGATCGTGCCCGACTGCATCGCGCGGAACAGCTCGGAGGTCGGCACCAGCTGGTCGGCGTAGTAAAGTTCGATCTCCATCTCGCCATCGGCGATTTCGTTGAAGGTCTTGATGCAATTGTCCACGACCTGTTCGGCCAGCGCAGGGCCGGCATAGGTCTGCATACGCCACTTGATCGGTGTGGTCTGCGCGACGGCCGGGGCCGCAAGGCCCGCCGCAGCCGCACCCACTGCACCGGTGGTGAGGAACTGTCTTCTTGTCGTCATCACTCTCTCTCCTTGTTGGTTGATCCCGGTTTTTCCGGGTTATGGTTATCTTCCAAGCACCGCATGCGGCAGCCAGAGCGCCAGCTGCGGAAAGATCATCACGAGGATCAGCGTCAGGACCATCACGCCCACGAAGGGGATCACCGAGGCGTAGATCACCGGCAGGGTGAATTCCTTGGGCGCCATCGCCTTCATCAGGAACAGATTATAACCGAAGGGCGGCGTGAGATAGGCAACCTGACAGGTGATGGTATAAAGGACACCGTACCAGATCATGTCGAAGCCCAGATGCCGGGCGAGCGAGACATAGACCGGGGCCACGATCACCAGCATCGCCGTGTCATCGAGGAACATCCCCATCACGAGGAAGCTCAGCTGCATCAGGATCAGGATCTGCCACGGGCCGAGGCCGAGGCTGTCGGTGAAGAAATCCTCGATCGCGCGGCCCGCACCGAGACCGTCGAACACGGCCCCGAAGGACAGCGCCGCGGTGATGATCAGCATGAACATCACGGTGATCTTGAGCGTGTTCTCGGTCGAAACCTTGAAGACCTGCCAGGTGAAGCGCCGCTTGATGGCCGCCGCGAAGACGGCCGCCAGAGCGCCGATCACCGAGGCTTCGGTCAGGCTCGCCCAGCCCTTAAGAAAAGGCACCATCATCGCAACGAAGATGAAGACCGGCATCAGGCCCGCGCGCAGCAGGCGCAGCTTCTCGCGCATGGTGATCATGGCGCGCTCTTCCGCATCCATCGGCGGCGCGAGGTCCGGGTTCATTTTGCAGCGGATCACGATATAGGCGACGAAAAGCGTGGCCATCAGCAGCCCCGGTACCGCACCTGCCAGCCACAGTTCCGACACCGGCTGCCGCGCGATCAGCGAGAACAGCACCAGCACCACCGAGGGCGGGATCAGGATGCCCAAGGACGAGCCCGCCTGAATGACACCCGAGATCATCAGCTTGTCGTAGTTGCGCCGCAGCAGTTCCGGCAGCGCGATCGTCGCACCAATGGCCATGCCCGCGACCGACAGCCCGTTCATCACCGAGATCATCACCATCAGCATGATCGTCCCGATGGCGAGCCCCCCCGGTAAGGGCCCGAACCAGACGTGGAACATGCGGTAGAGGTCTTCGGCCAGACGGCTCTCGGACATCACATAGCCCATGTAGACGAACATCGGCAGCGTCAGGAGCGGCGTCCATTTCATCAGCTTCATGACCGAGCCGAAGCCCATCTGCGTGCCGCCCGGCCCCCAGAGCCAGAACGCCGCGACGACTGCGACGAAGCCGATGGCACCGAAGACGCGCTGACCGGTCAGCATCATCAGCAGCATCGTCGAGAACATCAAAAGGGCGATGGTGTTGTGATCCATCAGATTTCCTCTCCGCGAATAGTCGCGACATCGCGGATCAGAAGGGCCACGGCCTGCAAGAAGAGAAGTGCGAAGCCCGTGGTGATGATGACCTTGATCGGCCACAACACCGGGCGCCACGCGGTCGGGTTTCGCTCGTTATATTCGAAGGAATAGACCGTGGAATCGAAGGCCGAGTAGACCATGATCCCGAGGTAGAACATCAGCGCGAAGACGGTGAAGGCATCCCACCAGGCCTGCCCTTTCGGCGACCAGCGGGAGTACAGCAGGTCCATCCGGACGTTCGTGTCGCCCTGCAGGGTCCACGGCGCGCCGAGCATGTAATAGGCAACCAGCGTGAACTGGGCCATCTCGAGCGTCCAGAGCGCGGGGATTTCGAAGATCTTCGTCAGCGACGAAAACAACATGATCGCCATCATCACGTAGAGAAGGTACATCGCCACCTTGCCGAGCTTGCGGTTGAACCCGTCAATCAGGCGAACATAGGCGACACTCCAGCGTGGCATCAGGCGGCCTCCCCGTTATTTGCGGTGATCTGCGACAGCGCGGCTTGCAGCACCGGGGCAAGCGTCGCAGCCATCGCCTCTTGCGCGGTAGGATCGGCGATCAGATCGTTGCGCAGCTCCAGCATGACATTCGGCAGCGCCATCGGCGTGGCCTGCAGCGCCAGCGTATGACAGACGCCATCCGCGCCGGAGTAAGGTTCGTTAAGACGCGCATCGAGCTGGGTCACACGGCGGGCTTCCTCGAGAACCGCCTCAGCCAGGCTCGGATCGGCATCGTGGATCACGCCAAGCTCGACTTCGCGGGGCTTCCCGAACCAGATCGGCGTGAAGGAATGGACCGTCACCAGCGCCGTCGGCCGCCCGCGGGCCAACCGCTCGGCGATCAGACTACGTAGGGCTGCGTGGAACGGCTCGTAAAGCGCCTCGGTGCGCGCACTACGGTCATCCGGCGAAAGCGCCGCATTACCGGGAATGTCGTGAATCTCGGAGGTCACGGGCATCGCACCCGGATGATGCGGCGGACGATTGAGATCGTAGATCAGCCGCGACTGGCGGGCGGCGACCAGCGGTGCGTGCAGTTTCGCAGCCAGACCGCGCGCAAGGCCCAGCGCGCCGGGATCCCAAGCGATATGCGCCTCGCGCTGATCGGGCGTCAGCCCCAAATCGCCCCAAGGCGCGGGAAAAACATTCGACGCATGTTCGCAGACCAGAACGACCTCACCCGGTCGATCCGCGCCTTCGATTTCCACCGCTACATGCGCGCTGTTCAAATCGGTCCCTCTCTGTTGAGCGGCGCGATTCTACGTCGCGTCCTGGGGTCAGGCTCGCCCCGCCAAGCCGCATCTGTCAAGAAAATTTCAGAGAAGAAAATTCTGTTACAATCATTTCTAACTTGATTCGCACGGGGGTGCCCGATTTGTCAGCAGCGACGCAAAGCATCGAAGACAGGCTCCGGACGGGCATCGAAGAGATGACCCGGACCGAGAAGCAACTCGCCGGACATATCCTGCGCCACTATCCGATGGCGCTTCTGGGATCTGTCGCGCAGCTGGCGCGGGCCGCCGAAGTGTCCTCTCCCACCGTGGTGCGATTGGCGCAGAAGATGGGCTATGGCGGCTATCCGGGGCTGCAGCAGGCGGTGCGCGACGAGTTGGAGGCGCAGCTTGTCTCGCCGCTGGTCAAACACGATCGCTGGGCGGGGGATGCGCCCGACACCCATATGATCAACCGCTTCGCCGATACGGTTCTGGGCAACCTGCAGGCGACACTGAAGCAAATCGACCATGCCGAGTTCGACGCCACCGCCGCGCTGATGGCCGACCCGAAGCGCCGCATCTTCGCGACCGGGGGCCGGATCACCGGCCCGATCGCGGCCTATTTCGTGGCGCATATGAAGGTGATCCGCCCCGGGGTCGAACTGCTCGAACCGCTCTCGAACAGCTGGCCGCCCGCGCTTCTCGAGATGCAGAAGGGCGACGTGCTGCTGGTTTTCGACATTCGCCGCTACGAATCGAGCGTGCTGCAACTGGTCGAGATGGCGGTCGAGCAGGGCGCGGAAGTCGTGCTGATCACCGACCCTTGGGTCTCGCCCGCCGCAACCCATGCGCGGTATCGCTTCTCGGCGCAGATCGAAGCGCCCTCGGCCTGGGATTCGACGGTCGCGATTCAGGTTCTGGTCGAAACGCTCATGGCCGCGATCCAGTCGCTGACTTGGGAAGAAACCTCGGCCCGCATGGCGCGGCTGGAGGCCCTTTATGACCGTGCGCGCTTTTTCCGCAGGAAATAAGGCCCAGCGCGCGCGCCTGCGCGAAAAAGCTCAGCCCGGAAACGAAAAAGTCGCGCAACCCGGATGAGTTGCGCGACTTTTTGAGTAATGGTGCCCAGGAGATGCTGCCTCGAGGGAGAAAGCAATTTTCTCTCGGGCGTCGGAAGCTCCTAGTTTCTTTGGAGAAATTTCTCCACCCAACTGCGGGTGGAATTTGCGAGAACTCCACCCGGGTGGGGCAACGGGCAAGACCTACTACTTCCGCATGCGCGTCCCGAATGAGTTTACGGACGTCGAACCCCTCCGTGAGATTAACAGGTCTCTTAAGACGAGGGACTCATCAAGGCCGAGGCACGCTGTGCCAACGTCAGGCTTGCTCTCTTCACCGAGTGGAGGGCCCGTCGCGCCGGGCGTGCCGCAGACACACGAGCTATGTTCGACGCCTCGGTCGACATACTGAAGGCCTGGGGCATGAGCTTCAGCCCGATGGCAGACCTGATTACGGGACCTCTCAGCGACGTCCATTCCCGAATCGAGGCCATTGCCAATGTGGATCCTCTGTCGCCCGCAGTCCCGGCAGCACGCGGAGCCATAGGCCTCCCCGACCTGTCTCTCAATGAGAGCCAAAGGCATGCCCATCCTGAAGGCGAATGAGGTTCGTGAGAAGAACACACGTCAACGCTTACCTATTTTCAGATGCCAGAGCGGTTTGGCGTGGGTGGAAGTCCCGCGCCCGACACGGCAGCCTGACAGGTTTGAAGCGTCACGGCGCGGCGGAATGACGACCACCGCATAGGCATGAGGTCACTCGATGGACCGTAACCGCCCTATTCCAGCGATGCCGCGAGGGCGCGCGCTGCGTCCTTGCCCAGCCGCGCGCCCGGCTCGCCCAAGACCGCGCCGCCGACTGTCTGCCCCATGCCGATCGCCTGTTCGACCGGGTGCCCAAGAAGACGGGCGGCAAGATAGCCCGCATTGAACGCATCGCCCGCGCCGGTGGTATCGCGCAACTCTGTCAGAACCGGGGTGTCGCGCCGACCAGTGTGGCCCTCGGCATGATACCAGACGGGTTGCGCGCCATCCTTCACGGCGATCTCAGCAACCCCCTGCCCACTCAATCGCTCCAAGGTCTGTTCCGGCGTCGCATCGCCCCACAAGGCAGCCTCGTCGTCAAAGCTCGGCAGCGCGATATCGGTATGGTCGAGCATGCGCAGACACGTGTCACGCGCCTCCTCCGGCGATTGCCAGAGCCGTGGCCGATAGTTCGGATCGAAGGAAATTCGCGCGCCTTCGCTGCGCAGTTTGGCAATCGCGTCGAACAGCGTCTCGCGCGCCTCCGGCGAGAGAATGGCGAGGGTGATGCCCGACACATGGGCGAGATCCGCGCCGGACAAGGCGCGCCCGAGTGTATCGGGATCATCCGCGAGCCGACGCGCCGCAGAGAGCTGGCGCCAATAGTGAAAACTGCGCTCCGCCCCCTCGAGCTCGATCATGTAGAGACCCATCTCGCGTTCGGCATCGCGCTGAACGGTGGAGATGTCCAAGCCATCCGCCTCCATCTCTGCGAGGAAACGACCGGACAGCTTATCCTCGCCGATGCGCGTGACGAAGCCCGCCCGGGCACGCGACCCAAGCAATTGCGCCGCATGCCACAGCGTGTTGAACGTATCGCCCGCATAGCCGAGGCGGAACGTGCGGCCCTCGACCGGGGCGAGTTCCAGCATCGCTTCCCCGATTGCGACCATCTTCTTCGGGTTCTCGCTCATTCGCGCAGGCCTTTCGCATCGAGGTCAAAGATGCGACCGGTCAGCCAATCGGGCCAGTCCCGCTCGAAGAACGCGCGTGCGCTCTCGTCGAAGCTGCGGTTTTGGCGGGTGTCGATCTTCAAGTCTTCCCCATCGAGACGGACGAGGATTTGCGTCTGCTTGTCGATGTCGCGCTCCGTCTTGAAGCGGAACGCGCTCAGATCCGTGTCGCGCGCCATCGGGATCGCTTCGCCCTCATCGGAACAGATCGCGCGCGCGCCGCGGCTGCCACCGCCTTGCGAGATATACTGGTCGAGCGCGGCAAGGACGGCCTCGGAGGCAAGCGCCATCTGCTGCCACTGGATCGCGCGCCCGCCATCGCCCGCGCGCTCCGGGGCGATCCCGCCGCTGCGCAAACTCCGGTTCAACTGGCGCGCCGCTGCAAGCGCTTCGGCCACGTCCTCGCCATTGCAGATCATCCCGGCATGGTCGCTCATCCGGGCCTGAACTTCGTCGCGAACCGACTTCACGGAATGCGCGCTGTCCGTGTTCAACCGTGCAAGCAGATCCGTCACCGCCGCCGTGAGGGCCTCCGATCCGACGGCATCCGGCGCATGGGCCGTGCGGCTCGCGCCGATATGCTCGCCAACGCGAGTGCCGAAAACCTGACCGGCGTTCAGGGCCGATCCGCCCGGGCGCGTCACGCCATGCGTGCCCGCCGCTTCGCCCGCGGCATAGACACCGCGCAGGTTGGAGCGCCCCCAGGGGTCGACCGCGATCCCGCCATTCATATGCTGGTTGTTCACCGCGAATTCGAGCGGCGCGGCGGCGATGTCGACCTTGTAGCGTCGGTACAGTTCGATCGCGAGCGGGTTCATGTGGCGCAGCCGGTCGATCGGCAACTCCTGATCCGCCCCGGCGGTGCCCAGATAGGTCCGCACATCCTCGTCGAGGCGGGTAAGATCGAAGGGCTGATCCCCGGGCACCGGAAGCGGATTGCGGTTGAAGTCCATGAAGACCCGGCGCCCCGCTGCACTCTCGCGCCAGATCGCCAGATCGACGAGGCTCGACGCGAAATCCAGCATCCGCGTCGCGTGGAACGGCCATTGATAGCCCTTGCGGAACACGTTGGAGGCCAGCTCCTGCGTCGTCCGGTAATATTGCGCGAGGAAATGATGCTCGCGCCCGTCGGCATCGACCGAATAGATATGCGGCAGGGATTGCACGTAGGTCCCCGAAAGGTTCCACGGGAACCCCTCGCGGCGCGTCCCGATGCCGAACTGGCTCTCGGTGAGGTTCACCAGTTCGATCCCCGCTTCAAGCGCGAGACCCAGCGTTCCGAAACAGCCATTGGGATAGACGCTGTCGCGATAAAGCTCGCCCGGCCCGCCCGCCGCTAGCACGACATTCGGCGCGGCAAACAGCACGAGACCATAGGGATTGGCCTCGCTGCGGTCGGATTTGCGGAACGCCAGCGCGCCGGTGGCCCGGCGGTCATCCCCCTCGCCTTCGGTGAGCAGTTGCACGACCGTCGTGTGGTTGAAGATCGGCACGTGGAGCCGCAGCGCCTCTTCCGCCAGTACCTTGACCATCAACCGCGAGGTTCTGGGGCCGCAACTCGTCGCGCGTCCGGTCTCGTCATGGTCGGTCTTGTAGCGCAGCGTCGCGCCGAACCGGTCCTGCGGCAGCGGCAGGCCGAGATATTGCAGCGAGGCCATCATGCGCGGCGAGCCCACCGCCTCGATATAGGCCGTGTCCTCGTCCATCGCGCCGCCAGCCCGGATCGCCCGCGCCATCGCCTGAAAATCATCCCCGTGATCGGCGGTGTTCGCGGTGTGCAGCGTCTGCTTGTCGGAGCCCGAACAGGCGGAGGTCCCGCCCCAGGCGCTCTGGCTCGCGACGACAACCTCGCCGCCGCGCCGCTTGAGTTCGACGGCGGCGCGAAGGCCCGCGGCCCCGCTGCCGACGACGAGACAGCCGGTGCGATAGACCGGCAGGGTGAGGCCCGCGACCTCAAGCATCTCCGGGATCGCCTCGTCGGCCCGCAGCCGCGGCATCTCGATATCGGTCAGGGCGTCGAGGATTTCCTGAGGAATTGCACTGTCCATGTCTTGGCTCCGTTTGCGGTCCGGTCAGCTCTGCGGAATATCGACCCAGGCGCGTTGCCGGGACGAGTTCATGCAGGCGTCGACGATCTGGGTGATGTGATGGCCTGTCTCGAAGGTCGGCCACATCGCCTTGCCGGAGACGATGGAGCGGATGACCTCCGCCGCTTCGATGATCTTGGTCTCATTATAGCCGAGCGCGAAATTCGGCAGCGGCAGGAAGGCCGCATAGGTCGGATGCTCGGGCCCGACATCGATCTCGCGGTAGCCGCGGCGCCCGATCGGATCGGCATTGGTGTAGAAGCGCAGCCGGTTCACCTCGTCGAACGTATAGGCGAGGCTGCCTTTCGTGCCGTAGATCTCATAGGTCTGCATGAATTTGCGTCCGGTCGCGACACGGCTGAAATCCACGATCCCGTTGGCGCCGTTCTCGAAGGTGCACAGAATCTGGCTCGCGTCGGGATTGGTGATATCGGCCCATTCCTCGCTGCCGGTCAGCTCTGCCGTCTCACCAAGCCCCAGCCCTTCGATCTTGGGACGGCGCGGCGTGACGATGATGTTGTTGGCAATCAGAGACGAGACGCGACCGACGAGGAATTCCATGAAGCTGAAGACGTGGCTGCCGGTATCCCCGACGATCCCGGTCGGCGCGAGCGACCCGTCGGCGCGCCACATATAGGGCACCATCGGATCTCCATACATGTCGACATGCTGGCACCCTTTGAACATCGTGATCTCACCGATCTCGCCCGCATCGATGATCTCCTTCGCGAGATCATGGACAGGGTTGCGCGGGAAGCCGTGACCGACGCGGGTGATCAGGCCGCGCGCCTTCGCGATATCGGCAAGCTCGCGCGCCTCCTCGGAGGACTCGGCAAGGGGCTTTTCGCAAAAGACATGCTTGCCCGCTTCGAGCGCGGCTTTCGCGACCTTGTAATGCAGGTTGTCGGGCAGGCAGATATCCACGAGGTCAACCTCGGGATCGGCGATCACCTCGCGCCAGTCCTGAACGATCCGCGCACCGGGCACCCGGGCGGCAAGTTCCTGCGCCCGCGCGGGATTGCGATCAACGAGGGTAACGACGCGCGCCGTACCTCCCTCGGTCCCGAAGAAATGCGGAAAGGTCTGGTAGGCCATCGTATGGACTTTGCCCATCCACCCCGAAGCGCCGAGCACGGCAACGCGGATCTCTGTCATTTGAACACTCCTCTCCTGTTCGCGCCGGTGTCTCTCCGCGCGGTCTCGTCTCTGTTTCGTCCGAACGGGCGGGCCTCCCGTCTCCCTGTCGTCTCAGCCCGCGGGCGTCTCGCCACTCGAGCCACGAATGGCCAGCGAGACCGGCGTGCGGATTTCCGGCGCCGGCACCTTGTCGTTCTCGAGCCAGGCCAGGATCGTTTCGGCGACAAGCTTCCCGAAGCCGTCAATGTCGCAGCGCACCGAGCTAAGCGGGGGCCAGGAATGGGCCGCCTCCTCGATGTCATCGAAGCCCACGATGCGCAGATCGCGGCCGACATTGCGCCCGATCTCGGCGCAGCCGGAAATCATCCCGAGCGCGACCTGATCGTTGAAGCAGACTGCGGCATCGACCTCCGGATGATCCTTTGCAAGCTCATGCGCCGCCTGCCTGCCGAAGGCGCGGCTCGCGCTGCCGGTCAGAACATGAGGCTCGAGCCCGGCCATCTCGATCGCACTCAGATACCCCGCCATACGTTCCTGCGTTACGGCCCGGCCTTCCAGACCGCCCACGAAAGCGATCCGCTTCGCGCCTTGTTCGAGGAGATGCTCGGTCGCGATGCGCGTCCCGTTCGGATAGTCCGGCGCGGCGAAGGGGAAAAGCTCGGTCCGCATCTCGACTTTGCGCAGCACCTGCATCGCCGGAATGCCCGCCCGCTGAAGCGCCTCGAAGCTCAGCGCCTCGTCGCCATAGGCGGGCGACAGGATCATCGCGGAGACGCCGTGCTCGATCATCGCCTCGACCACCTGCGCCTGCAGCTGCGGGTCTTCGTCGGTATTGGCCACGACGGCCGCATAGCCGCGGCTCGACAACGCCATTTGAACGGATGTCGCGAATTCGGTGAAGAACGGGTTGCGAAGGTCGTTGATCACGAGACCGATGAGCCCGGCCCCGGCGCTGCGCAGATTGGCCGCCGCCCGGTTATAGACATAGCCGATCTCGGCCATCGCAGCCTGCACCTGCTCGCGCGTTTTCTGCTTTACCAGGGGGCTGTTCTGGATCACGAGGCTGACGGTCGATTTCGAGACCCCGGCCTTGCGGGCCACGTCGATGATCGTCGGTCTGCGGTCGCTCGGCGCCATGTCACGCCCCTTCCGGCTGTGCCGCGATCTCAAGGTCGAAGACGAGGATGCCGTCGATCCCGCCTTGGGCGTTGGCGACGAGCTTCGCACCGAGCGCCCGGTGATCGGGATGTTCCTGATAGGCGGCGAGCGCCTCCCAGTCGCGGAAATCGACCGTGAAGCCATGCATGTAGCCGCGCTCGATCTTCTCGGGGCTCTCGGAGCGGCCCGCACAGATCGCGCCAAGCCCGTCCACCTTGCCCTCGATCGCATGCAGCTCCTCCCAGAGCGGCGCGATCTCTTCCTCGCTCAGTTCGGGTTTGAATTTGACGAGAACGATGTGGCGCACTGTCATGTCAGCCTCCATGTGCCGCGCGGATCATATCGGCGGCTTTCTCGCCGATCATGATCGCCGCGGCGTTGGT
This sequence comes from Thioclava sp. F36-6, assembly GCF_002020305.1. NCBI lineage: Bacteria > Pseudomonadati > Pseudomonadota > Alphaproteobacteria > Rhodobacterales > Paracoccaceae > Thioclava > Thioclava sp. F36-6. The sequence continues at coordinate 252,715 of NZ_MPZX01000004.1, forward strand.
GTTGGACGAGATCACACGTGGCATAATCGAGTTGTCGACGACGCGCAGCCCCTCGATCCCGTTGAACCGCAATGTCGGGTCTAAGACAGCTCCCGGATCGGCGCCCATGCGACATGTCCCCGCGCAATGATGCGACGTTTTCGAATGGGTGCAGATGAAATCGAAGTAATCCTCGTCGGTTCGGACATCGGGCCCCGGAAGGCGCTCGGCGAGGATATATTTGCGCAGAGGCGATTGCGACAGGATTTCCTGGGTCAGCTTCAGCCCCCGGATCGACATTTCGCGATCAAGCGGATCCTGCAGGTAGTTCGGATCGATCAGCGGCGCCTTCGCCGAATCGTCGCTTTGTAGGCGGACGCTGCCGCGCGAGCGCGGGCGCAGGTAACAGGAATTGAGCGTGATACCGCCCTGCGGCATCGAGACGACGCCGTGTTCGATGCCGGTCCCGAGCCCGAGGTGGAACTGCAGATCCGGGGACCGCGCCTCGGGATCGGCATACCAGAAGCCACCGGTTTCAAACAAAGACGACGCCACCGGCCCCTTGCGTCCGAACAGATATTGCAGCCCCGCCAGCGCCGCCCAATGCGGTTTCGCATAACGGTCATAGCTATAGGGACCAGACAGTTCGCTGATGCAATAAAGGTCGAGGTGATCCTGCAGATTGGACCCCACCTCCGGCTGGTCGAAGACGACATCGATCCCGAGCGAGGCCAGCTCATCCGCCGGTCCGATCCCCGACAGCTGCAGCAGCCGCGGCGAGCCGATCGCCCCCGAGCAGAGCAGCACTTCGCTTTCCGCCCGAAGCTGCGTGCCATCGACAAGCTCGACCCCGGTGGCGCGGCCATTCTCGACCACGATCCGGCGCACCTGAGCACCCAGCTTCACCGTGAGGTTCTCGCGGTGACGATTGGGCGCAACATAGGCCATCGCAGCCGAGGAGCGACGCACGTTGCGCTGGGTCAGCTGGTAATAGGCGACCCCGTCCTGCTTCTCGCCGTTCACGTCGTAATTGCGCGGAATGCCAAGCTCGGCCGTCGCTTCGAAATAGGCCTCGCAGACCGGCAGGGGCGCGCGCGGATCGCTCACGCCGAGCGGGCCGCCCTTGCCGTGATACCGGTTCTCGATGCTCGCGTTATCCTCGGCCTTGCGGAAATAGGGCAGCACGTCCTCATAGCCCCAGCCGGTGCATCCCATCTGACGCCATTCGTCGTAATCGCGCGCATTGCCACGGGTATAGACCTGCGCGTTGATCGCGGAGCCGCCGCCGATCACCTTGGCCTGCGTGTAGCGAAAGACCTTGTTCTGCATGTGGCGCTGCGGAACCGTGTCCCAACCCCAGCTGCCGATGCCCTTGGTCATCTTCGCGAAGCCCGCGGGCAGATGATAGAACGGGTGGCGATCGCTGCCGCCCGCCTCGAGCAGCAACACGTCAGCCGACGGGTCCTCGGAGAGACGCCCGGCCAGCACCGAGCCCGCCGAACCGCCGCCGATAATGATGAAATCGTAAGTCGTCTTCATGCTGGCCTCCTTGGCCAAGTCTCTCGCCGCGGCCCGGGTGGCTCAGGCGGCAAGCTCTGTCTGTGCGATATGCTCGGCGGCGCGCAGGGCGAGCGCCGCGACGGTAAGGGCGGGGTTCACGGCGGCCGAGGTCGGCAGGACGGACGCATCGGCGATGAACAGGTTCGGGTGATCGTGGCTGCGGCAGAAGGTATCGACGACGCTGGACGCCGGATCGTTACCCATCCGTGCCGTCCCGCACTGATGCGACGGGGTCTGTCGGTCGAACGGCCGCGCAAGCACGATCGGGTAGCCCGCAGCGCGCAGTTTTCTGCGCAGCATGGCGACGAGTTCGAGATGGGCTTCCCAGTTGGAGCGCTTCCAGTCGAGCCGGATCTTGCCATCCTTCAGCGTCACGCGACTCTCGGGATTGGGAAGGTCCTCGGACATCGCGTAGAGATCGACCGAACGGTTGGCGATCCAGCTTGCCACCGGACGCGGCAGCGGCGAGGCCGAGGCGAGGATCGGACCGGAGATTTTGCCGAGCAGCTGGATATTGCCCAGCGGCGCGCCGTTCGCCCCGCCCGACAGGTAGAAATCGTTGATCGCCAACGTTTTCTGGTAGATCGCCCGGTTCCGGCGCAGCGGATGCAGCGCCAGAACGGCCGAGCAATTGTGGTTCATGAAATTGCGCCCGACCTGATCGGAACCGTTCGCCAGCCCGGTCGGATGACGCTCATTCGCAGAGGCCAGCAAGAGGGCCGCGCTTTGCACCGCGCCGGCGGAGAGCACGACGACCGATGCCGTGAGCGTCTGCGTCTGCCCGTCTTTCTCGATCTCGACCCCGCTGATGCGGTTCTCGTCACCCACGATCAGACGCTGTGCCCGCGCGCCCGTCATCAGCTCCACATTCGGGGCTTTCAGCGCCGTCGCCAGACCGACGCTTTCGGCATCCATCTTGCCGCCGCAGGTATCGGGGAACGCATCCCAAGGCGTCCGCCCATGCGCGAGCCAGCGGTCGATATCGACCCCGAGCGGCAGGGAGGACGGATGCAGCCCGACCGATTTCAACCGCCGCCGGAGCGCCTTGATATCGGGCTCGTCCGGGACCGGCGCATGGGCGTAGAGACCGGAATGGCGCGGCTCCGTCGGGTCCTCTCCAAGCTGACCGCGCACCTGATAGAGCGCCTCGGCCTTCTGGTAGAAGGGCTCGATCTCGTCATAGGCGATCGGCCAACCCGGCGTGGTGCCACCCTGATGCGCGACGGGTGAGAAATCCGCCTTGCGGTAGCGCATCAGAACCGCGCCGTAGAATTTCGAATTGCCGCCGACATTGTAGTAATTACCGGGGTTGAACGGCACGTCATCGCCATCGAGCCAGGTTTCCTCGGGCCGGTAATGACCGCGCGCGAAGATCGCGTCCGGGTCGCGCGCGTCTGGCGTGTCGGGCAGGCGTTCGCCACGCTCGAGCACCAGCACGCGCCGCCCCGTCCGGGCCAGTGCCGCCGCCGTGGTGGCACCGCCCATACCCGAGCCGATGATGATGACGTCGGCATCGCTCATGGCTGGATGCGCTCCTCCGTTTCGGGATCGAAGGCCACCGCCTTGTCCATGTTGACGGCGAAATCGAAGACCTCGCCCGCCCGCACGGTCACATCGGCCCGCATCCGGGCGATAGCGTCGCGCCCGCCCAGCGTCATCGTCACGAACGTGTCCGACCCTGCGGGTTCGGTGACGCCGATATGGTTGCGCAGCGACGCGATATGGGCGGCGTTGCGATCGGCCCCCTCCGGATCGGTGATCGTCTCCGGCCGGATTCCGAGAAGGATTTCGCGCCCGTCCCACTGAGCGAGATTGGCTTGCGGGAAGCGAAGCAGTTGCTCCACCCCGTCATGGCCCGTCACGGCGGCATGGGGCGCACCGTCCTTCACCACGATCCGCGACGGGAACACGTTCATCGCGGGGCTACCCATGAATGTCGCCACGAACACATTCGAGGGCGTGTCGTAGATTTCCTTCGGCGTGCCAAGCTGCTGCACATAGCCCTTGTTCATCACCGCGATCCGGGTCGAGAGCGTCATCGCCTCGATCTGGTCGTGGGTCACGTAGACGATCGTGGTGCCAAGGCTCTGGTGCAGCTTCTTGATCTCGGTGCGCATATCGACGCGCAGTTTCGCGTCGAGGTTCGACAGCGGCTCGTCGAACAGGAACACATCCGGATCGCGAACCAGCGCACGGCCCATCGCGACGCGCTGACGCTGACCACCTGAAAGCTGCCCCGGTTTGCGCGAGAGCAGATTGTCGATCTGCAGCATCTCCGCCACCCGGTTCATCGCGTCCTCGCGTTCGGGTTTGGGCGTGCCATGCATCTCGAGACCGAAAGTGATGTTCTGGCCGACCGTCATGTTCGGGTAGAGCGCGTAGGACTGGAACACCATCGCGATATTGCGCTTCGACGGGTGCACACCGTTCATCGTGCGCCCCTTGATCGAAATCTCGCCGGAGGTGATCCCTTCCAGCCCCGCGATCATGCTCAAGAGCGTGGACTTGCCGCAGCCGGACGGGCCGACCAGCACGAGGAATTCACCTTCATCGACCGAGATGTCGACGCTGTGCAGCACTTCGACCGCGCCGTAGGACTTGGTGACGTTTGAAATATCGAGGAGACCCATTGGCATTACCCCTTGACTGAGCCCGCCATCAGGCCGCGCACGAAGAAGCGCCCCGAGACGATGTAGACGATGAGAGTGGGCAGCGCCGCAAGGATCGCACCCGCGAAGTGAACGTTGTAGGCCTTCACGCCGGTCGAGCTTTGAACGAGGTTGTTCAAGGCGACGGTCATCGGCTGGCTGGCCTGCCCGGCGAAGGACGACCCGAACAGGAAGTCGTTCCAGATATTGGTGAACTGCCAGATGATCGTGACCACGATGATCGGCCCCGACAACGGCAGCAGGATGCGGTAGAAGATCCGGAAGAACCCGGCCCCGTCGATCTGCGCCGCGCGCACCAGCTCGGTCGGGAAGGCCGAGTAGTAGTTGCGGAAATAAAGCGTCGTGAAGCCGAGCCCGTAGACGACGTGGACGAGGATCAGCCCCGGCACCGAGCCTGCGAGCCCGATCATGCCCAGCACCCGCGCCATCGGGATCAGCACGATCTGGAACGGAATGAAGCACGAAAACAGCAGCATCCCGAACAGGATCGTGTCGCCACGGAACCGCCACTTGGTCAGCACGTACCCGTTGAGCGCGCCCATGATGGTCGAGATCGCCACGGCCGGAACCACGATCAGGATCGAGTTGATGAAGTAGGGGCGCAGGCCGGTTGGCTGAACGCCGATCTGGGCCGAGGACCAGGCTTCGCGCCAGGGCTCGAAGGTCCAGACATTGGGCAGCGCCATCATGTTGCCGCCCGTGATCTCGCTCAGAGGTTTGACCGAGTTGATCAGCATCACCGCGAGCGGCAGCAGGTAAAACAGCGCGAACAGCAGCAGGAAGAGATAGATGAAGGTGCGGGTCACGCGATTTGTGCGGATCGCGACCCCGGTATCGACGGCGCCGGACATTACTTCGGCTCCTTCAGTTCAGCGTAGAGATAGGGGATCATGATCGCGGCGATGGTCATCAGCATGATAACCGCCGACGCTGCGCCCACGCCCATCTCGTTGCGGGTGAAAGTGTAGGAATACATGAAGGTCGCGGGCAGTTCGGTTGCCCGGCCCGGGCCGCCACCGGTCAGCGCGATGACGAGGTCATAGGATTTGACCGCGAGGTGCGCGAGGATGACGAAGGCCGACAGGAAGGCGGGCCGAAGCTGCGGAATGATGATGCGGCGATAGAGGTTCCAGTTCGAGGCGCCATCCATCTGTGCCGCTTTCAGGATCTCGTTGTCGATGCCGCGCAGTCCGGCGAGGAACATCGCCATGACGAAGCCCGAGCTTTGCCAGACCGCGGCGATCACCACCGTGTAGATCGCCATGGACGAGCTCTTGATCCAGCCGAAATGGAAGCTCTCCCATCCCCAGAGATGCAGGGTATGTTCGATGCCGATGCCCGGATCGAGAAGCCATTTCCACGCCGTGCCCGTCACGATGAACGACAGCGCCATCGGATAGAGGAAGATCGGGCGCAACATCCCCTCGCCGCGGATTTTCTGATCCAGAAAGATCGCGAGGGTGAGCCCGATCGCGATACAGATCGCGATGTAGAGCGAGGCGAAGATCGCAAGGTTCTGGACCGCGATCGTCCAGGTCGGCAATTGGAAAAGCCGCCAGTAATTGTGCCAGCCGACAAGGTCGAAGCTCGGCAGGATCCGGCTGTTTGTGAACGACAGGTACCCGGTGAACACAATGAAGCCGTAGACGAAGATCAACATGGACGCGACAGAGGGCGCGAGGACGATCTTGGGAATCCATTCCTGAAGCCGGGTACGCAAGTCTGACTGGACCGGACGGGCCATTGCTCTCTCCTTTGGGGAAATGAGACGGATGGGTGGGGATACGGGCCGGTCAGATCGACCGGCCCGAGAGCCTTTTACTGAGCCAGCGACACGGCCTTGACGAGTTCCTTGGCGGCGGTCTCGGCGTCATATTCGCCGTTGAAATTCGCCGTCACCACGTCGTAGATCGCGTTCTTCACCGAAGCCGGGTCGGCATGGCCATGCGCCATCGAACCCAGCAGCGTGCCGTTCTCGCTCGCCGATTTCAGCTGAGCCATCGCCTTCTTGCCGCAAGCGTCGAACTCTTCGTCCGACACGTCCGTGCGCGAAGGAACAGAGCCTTTCACCGTGTTGAAGGCGATCTGGAACGACGGCGACATCACGGCTTTCGCCATCGCGTCCTGTGCGGCCTGCGCATCCTCGCCCACCTTGAACATCGCGAACTGGTCGGAGTTGAAGGTCACATCGCCTGCGGTCCCCGGGGTCCGGAAGCAGCCGAAATCGACCTCGGCCTCTTTGCCGGCCCGCAGGAATTCACCCTTGGCCCAGTCGCCCATCATCTGGAAGGCGGCTTCGCCATTGATGACCATCGCGGTCGCGAGGTTCCAGTCGCGGCCCGAGAAGTTCGGGTCGACGAAGCTGTGAAGCTGCTCCATGCGCTTGAAGGACTCGACCATCTGCTCGCCACCGAGCGCCTCGGGATCGAGATCGACGAAGGCCTTCTTGTAGAACTCGGGACCACCGACCGACAGCACGACGCCATCGAACATCGTGGCTTCCTGCCAGGGCTGGCCGCCCGCGGCGAGCGCGATCTTCCCGGAATCCTTCACCTTCTGCATCGCAGCGATGAACTCGTCCCAGGTCTTCGGCTCTTCGATGCCAAGATCGGCGAGCATCTTCTTGTTCGACCAGACCCAGTTGGTCGAGTGCACGTTCACCGGAACCGCGACCCAATGGCCGTCATATTTCGAGAACTTCTGCAGCGCCGCAGGCACCACGGCATCCCAGTTGCCATCGGCCGCGACCTTGTCGAGATCGGCCAGCGCGCCTTGCTGCGCCCAGTCCGAGATGTCGAAACCGAGCATCTGAACCGCGGTCGGCGGATCACCCGAGGTGACGCGCGCACGCAGCACGGTCATCGCACTTTGGCCACCGCCACCTGCGACAGGCATATCCTTCCAGCCGATGCCTTCTTTCTGCAGATCGTCCTTGAGAACGTTGAGCGCGGCTGCTTCGCCGCCCGAAGTCCACCAGTGAAGGACCTCCACATCCTCCGCCTGTGCCGACCCTGCCACGAGCGCCAGAACGCTCGCCATTTTCAGTGTCCGTCCGATGTAACTACGCATGATTTTCCTCCCTCTTGCGTTGTCGTCACACTCCCTCCCGTGCGACCGATCAGGTCATTCGGGTCTCACCCAAGGCTCTCGCGTGCGACCGATGCGCATCACGAGCGTCTTGATCTCGAAGAACTCCTCCAGGCCGTAGCGTCCGATCTCTCTCCCTTGACCGGACTGCTTGACCCCACCGAAGCTCAATTCCGGGAAACCGTCCATCCAGGTATTCGTCCAGACGGTCCCAGCCTGCGCCCGCGTCGAGAACTCGAGGCAGGTGTGGACGTTCTCGCTCCAAACGCCCGCAGACAAACCGTAGCTTGCATCATTCGTTAGCGCTACCGCTTCGTCCATCGTGCGGAAGGTCAGAACCGAGAGCACCGGTCCGAAGACCTCCTCGCGGGCGATCGCCATCTCGGGCGAGACGCCGCGCACGACGGTGGGTTGATAGAATTGCCCCTCGAGGCCCGGCACGGTCATCGGCCCGCCACCCAGCGCGATCTCGGCGCCTTCAGTGACGGCCGCGCGAACATAGTCGTCGATCTTGCCCTGATGCTGGACGGAGATGATCGCCCCGACCTGCGTGCGCGGATCGAGCGGGTCGCCGAAAGCCACGCGCTTCGACAGGTCCACCACGCGCTCGACCACCTCATCCACGATATCTTCATGGACGATGATCCGGCTGCTCGAGTTGCAGCATTGCCCGGTGTTGAAATAGACGCCGAAGGTGATCGCATCGGCTGCGCTCTCGATATCGGCATCGGGGAACACGACTTGCGGGTTCTTCCCGCCAAGCTCCAGCGCGACCTTCTTCAACGTGCTCGACGCGGCCGCCGAGATCGCCTTGCCGACCATGGTCGATCCGGTGAAGGTCACCATGTCCACGGCCTCATGCGTCGTCATCACGCTGCCCACGGAAGCTCCATAGCCCAGAACGATATTCACGACGCCCGCGGGCATCCCCGCCTCGAACAACAGCTCCCCGAGCATCACGGTGGTCGATGGCGTCAGTTCGGACGGCTTGATGACCGTGGTGCAGCCGGCGGCAAGCGCGAAGGGCAGTTTCTGGCTCAGGATCCAGAACGGGAAATTCCAAGGCGTGATCATCGAGACGACGCCGATCGGATCTTTCACGACGACGCCGAGCATGTCCGGCCCCAGCGTGTTGTGGCTATCGCCATGCATGGTGCGCGCCAGCGAAGCCGCATAGCGCCACAGGTCCGCGGCGCCCGACACTTCGGCGCGCGACTGCGAGATCGGCTTGCCGCTTTCGAGCGTCTCCAGCAGTGCCATGCGCTCGACATTGCCCTCGATCAGATCGGCAACGCGCAGCAGGATCGTGGCGCGCTCCTTGCCCGAGATCCGGCTCCAGACGCCACTGTCGAATGCCTCACGCGCCGCAACGATCGCGGCTTCCGCATCGGCTTCGGCGCCCAGCGCCGCGCGGCTCACGAGGCAGCCATGCGCCGGGGACATCCGATCGTAGGTCTCGCCAGAGGCACTGTCGCGCCACTCGCCTGCGATCAGGTGACGACAGATGAAGGGCTCTGCGGGGATCGCCGCATCGACGGCAGAGATCAGGTTCAGCTCGGTCATGTTCAAAGTCCCGAAAAATTAGGTTTGCGTTTCTCGCGGAAAGCCGTGACCCCTTCGGCGCGATCTTCGCTGGCCGAAATGGCGGCACTTCCGAGCGCCTCAGCCATGGCGCCGCGATCTTCACCCGCCGCGACATGGATCATCGATTTCGTGATTTCGACGGCGCGGGGCGACAGCCCGAGCGCACGGTCGATCAGGGTCTGCGCCGCCGCGCGCAGATCGTCGGAGATCGCGGCCACGAAGCCGACCGCCAAAGCCCGCTCGGCTTTCACCCGGTGACCGAAAAGCGCCATCTCCTTCACCATCGGTTCGGGCAGCAGACGCATCAGCCGCTGCGTGCCCGACCAACCGGGAACGATCCCGACGCCAGCTTCCGGGAGGGCAAGGCTGGCGCCGGGTGCCATGACCCGAAGGTCGCAGGCTGCGGCAAGTTCGAGCCCGCCCCCGAAGGCGTGCCCGTTCAGCGCCGCAATCGTCGGCTTCGATAGGCGCGCCAGCCGGTCGAAGATCCGGTGCCCGTCGCGGACCCAATGCCGCGCGAACTGGGCGGGGCTCAGATCGCCCCAACCGTTGATATCCGCCCCGGTGCAGAAGGCCCGGTCGCCCTCGGCGGTCACCAGCACGCAACGGATATCGGTGTCGCGTTCGATCCGGTCGAGATGCGCCTCAAGCGCACTCAGCATCTCGACCGTCAGGGCGTTCATCTTCGCCGGGTTGTCGAGGCGCAGCTCTGCCACCGCGCCGTCGATGATCAGGTGAATATCGCTCATGGCGTCCACCCCATCGGGGCATCGGCGAGAAGCTTCGTGGACATGGTGACGGCATTCTCCGCCACGCGCACCCGCCCTTCGGAGGCACCGACGATGTCCCGCTCGGGATCGATCCCCGGCATGATTTCGGTCGCGATAAGCCCCTTGTCATCGAGCCGCATCACGCAGCGCTCGGTGATATAGAGCACTTCCTGCCCCTGCTCGCGCGCACGCTCCCCGGAGAAGGTCACATGCTCGACCTGGTCGACCATCTTGGTGAACTTTCCGGGCGCACGGACGCGGATGCCGGTCTCGTCCATCTCCATCTGCGCCCCGGCCTCGAACCAACCCGAGAAGACGATCTTGCGCGCATGGGCGGTGATATCCACGAAGCCGCCGCAGCCAGCGGTCAAGTAGGGTTTCTTGCCGAGCTTGGAGACATTCACGTTCCCCTCTACGTCGACTTCGAGGAAGGACAGGAAGGACATGTCGAACCCGGCGCCCTGGAAATAGATGAATTGCTGCGGCGAGGGCACGTAGCCATCGGCGTTCGATGCGCAGCCGAAGGCGAAGCCGGTCAGGGGCATACCGCCCACCGCGCCTTGTTCGATCGCCCAGGTGACCGCGTCGGGATGGCCTTCCTCGAGCAGGATGCGCGGCACCATCGCCGAAATCCCAAAGCCGAGATTGGCCGTCATGCCTCCGCGCAGCTCCATTGCCGCGCGCCGTGCGATCACCTTCTCGATCCCGTGCTCGGCCAGTTCGAAGCTCGACCACGGACGCATTACCTGACCCGAGATCGCCGGATCATAGGGAGTCTCGCAGGTCTGTTTCTGATCTTCGTCCACGACCACGTAATCCACGAGATGGCCCGGCACCCGGACGTCATGGGGACGCAGCGAACCCGCCGCTGTAACCCGCTCCACCTGCGCGATCACCAGCCCGCCATTGTTGCGCACCGCAATCGCCTGCTCGAGCCCGCCGAGATAGGCGCCTTCGTGCTCATAGGTCAGATTGCCGCGCTCATCGGCGGTGGTTGCGCGCAGAATGCAGACATCGGGATAGATATTCGGGAAATGGAGCCAGGTGTCGCCATCGAATTCCACGCGGCGCACGATGGGGGCGCCTGCTGCGCGATCGTTCATCGCACAGCCCTCGCGCTCGGGATCGACGAAGGTTTTCAGACCGACCTTGGTCATCACCCCCGGACGCCGCGCAGCCGCTTCACGATGCATGTCGAACAGGATGCCGGAGGGCACGTTATAGGCAGCAACCCGATCCTCGACGACCATCTTCCAGATTTCCGGCATCGGCAGGTTCGACGAACCCGACGGATAGGATCCGGCCAGAACCGTGTCGAGCAGACCATCCTTGGCGATATGGTCGATGCCCTTCACACCGTACATGTCCCCCGCAGCGATCGGATGGATCATGGTCAGGTTCTGCGGATGTTGCTCCTGATCGAAGCGCTCGCCGATCGCCTTGAGCACGGAATCGGGGCAGCCCAATGCCGAAGACGAGGACACCGTGATGATAGCGCCATCCGCGATTTTCCCCACTGCTTCCGATGCACTGACGATGGTGCCCATAGTTCGCTTCTCCCAATCCAAATTGCCGACCCCAGACAAGATTTCAGTCGACACGCCCCCAAAAGACTCAGCAAATAGGAACGTTCCAAATATCTATAGGAACGTTCCAAATTTGTGTCAAACGTTTTTAACTGAGCAAATTCATTCGATAGGACATGGAAACGAGGCGATCGCGCAAAGAGGCCCCTTCTTGCCGGGCTAAGGAGGTCGACGCCCCGCGCACAGCCTTGACGATGAGGAGCGACCGTCAACGGCGGGGTAAAATCCTGCCATTGGCCGGCGCAAAAACAGGCGACTTCGGGGTATGGGCGCGACGCACACTATGAGACAGCGACCGGTCAACCGCGCCCCCCCAGATAGCGGGCAGTTGACTGGCCGCCTTGGCCCGTGAAGGCCAAGCCTTCATCGGCTGGATCAGGCGGCGTCGGTGGACTTGCCTGCGCGACTTTAGGCGAGCCGGTAATCGCGCTGAAGAGATGGCGAGCCAATGTTCATCTGGGCGCGCCACCAAATCCTTTCCGCATTTGCTCCACTGAACCGGAACCGGTGCGCCCGAATCTTATCGTTGTGCCTCAGGGTCGACCCTCACGAACGATATTCATAACCCGCCTCATGAAATTCACATGCGGGACAGTTTTTGAGGCAAAAACAGGCCCAAAACAGAGAAAAGCTCGGAAAACCGAAGTTTTCCGAGCTTTTCGCTTGGTTTATGGTGCCCAGGAGAGGACTCGAACCTCCACGCCTTGCGGCACACGGACCTGAACCGTGCGCGTCTACCAATTCCGCCACCTGGGCAGGTGTCGTGGAGCGCGAGATACATAGCGGCGCTGGGACTGTCAACGGGGATCGACACGAAAAATTCGCAAGCTTCGACTCTTCGGGTCTTTGGCCTTGTTCCCGCGGGGGCGAGGCGGTAATCAAAGAACGAAATTCTTGCAAGGAAAGGCCTCTGCCCATGTCCAAGCTGGTTACGATCTACGGCGGTTCGGGGTTCGTCGGGCGCTATATCGCGCAGCGCATGGCAAAGGACGGTTGGCGGATTCGCGTTGCGGTCCGGCGTCCGAACGAGGCGCTCTTCGTCAAACCCTACGGTGCGGTCGGGCAAGTCGAGCCGGTCTTCTGCAACATTCGCGACGATGCCAGCGTGCGCGCGGCGATGCAGGGCGCGGATGCGGTGATCAACTGCGTCGGTATTCTCGTCAATGAAGGCAAGAACAAGTTCGGCGCCGTGCAAGCCGAAGGTGCAGGCCGCGTGGCGCGTATCGCTGCAGAGATGGGTGTGCCGAAACTGGTGCAGATCTCGGCCATCGGCGCCAATCCCGACAGCGAGAGCGAATATGCCCGCACCAAGGCTGCAGGCGAGAAGGCGGTGCTGGATGCCTATCCGCAGGCCGTGATCCTGCGCCCCTCGATCATTTTCGGCAACGAGGACGGGTTCTTCAACAAATTCGCCTCGATGTCGCGCTTCACCCCGATCCTTCCGATCACGGGTGGTCACACGAAATTCCAGCCGGTCTTCGTCGATGATGTCGCGAAGGTCGCGGTCATGGCAGCGGACGGGAAAGTCTCGCCCGGCACCTATGAGCTCGGCGGGCCGGATGTGGAGACCTTCCACGACCTGATGAAGCAGATGCTGACGGTGATTCACCGTCGTCGCCTCGTGCTGTCGCTGCCCCGCTGGGTCGCAAGCATCCTCGGCGGCGTCTTCGATCTGGGTCAGGCGGTCACCGGCGGTCTGTTCACGAACCGCATCCTCACCCGCGATCAGGTGAAGAACCTGCAAGCTGACAATGTCGTGTCCGAGGGCGCGAAAGGCTTCTCCGATCTCGGAATTCAGCCTATGGCAATGGAAGCGGTGATGCCCGGCTACCTGTGGCGCTTCCGCCCCGGTGGGCAATATGACGACATCAAAGCTTCGGCGAAGAACCTTCGCAAGACATAACCCCCTCCTTCCTCCCCGGTGCCGCTTGCGGCGCCTCTCTGACCTAGGCGGTATTTCTTGAGCTATCTGAACGACGTTCTGCTCGGTGTGATCGAAGGGATCACCGAGTTTCTCCCGATTTCGAGCACTGGCCACTTGATCCTGGCCGAACATTGGCTTGGCACGCGCTCGGATACCTACAACATCGTCATTCAGGCCGGGGCGATCCTTGCGGTGACGCTGATCTATTGGCGTCGCCTGATGGAGCTGCTGTTCAACTGGCGCAATCCGGAGAACCGCGACTATCTCGCGAAGCTGACCGTCGCCTTCCTGATCACCGCCGTTCTGGGCCTGATCGTGAAGAAGATGGGTTTCGAGTTGCCGACAACGATCCAGCCCGTCGCCTGGGCGCTGGTGATCGGCGGTTTCTGGATGCTGTTTGCGGAACGCGTCGCGGATCGGCAGGCCGATAACAGCCAGATTTTCTGGCGCGTCGCCATCGCGGTCGGGATCGCGCAGATCGTGGCCGGGGTCTTTCCGGGCACTTCGCGCTCGGCCACGACGATTTTCGTGGCGATGCTTCTGGGCACCTCGAACCGGGCGGCGGCGACCGAATTCGCCTTCCTCGTCGGCATTCCCACCATGTACGCGGCGAGCGGTTACGAATTGCTCAAGCAGCTCAAGGATGGGACCGGCGGCAACGAGGATTGGGCCGGGCTCGGCATCGCTTTCGTCGTCTCGACCGTCACGGCCTTTGTCGCGGTGAAATGGCTTCTTGGCTATATTCAGGGGCACCGTTTCACCATCTTCGCGATCTACCGGATCATCTTCGGCGGGCTTCTGCTGAGCCTTGCGGCGGTCGGTGTGCTAGGCTGATCAGGAGCGAATCGCTTTTTGGCGACGCGTGATCCTCAGGAAAATCAGGGTAACGCGGCGATAAAGTAAATGAAGCTGACCTATTTTGAGCGAATTTGAGGTGCCTTCTCGTACGCCTCTCGCAAAAAATGCACATTTAGGTCAGCCTTGCTTACTTTTATTGCTGTGGCAGGCAGTGTAGTCATGCGCACCCACCGGTTTTCTAGGGAGGCGCCACAATGGCCAAGCAACCGATGCTCAAGTTCGTCAAGACGGCGAAAGAGATGCCTCAGAAGCGCGACGCGAACGTGCGCTCCCATGATTTCAACGAAATCTATCGCGAATACGCGGCCGAGAAGGCTGCCGAGCAGGCGAGCCGCTGCAGCCAATGCGGCGTGCCCTATTGCCACACGCATTGCCCGCTCCATAACAACATCCCCGACTGGCTCCGGCTGACCGCCGAAGGTCGTCTGCAGGAAGCCTACGAGATGTCGCAGGCCACCAACACCTTCCCGGAAATCTGCGGCCGCATCTGCCCGCAGGACCGTCTGTGCGAAGGCAACTGCGTGATCGAACAGTCGGGCCACGGCACCGTCACCATTGGCGCAGTCGAGAAATACATCACCGACACCGCCTTCGACATGGGGTGGGTGAAACCGATCAAACCGGCGACCGAGCGCGCCGAAAGCGTCGGCATCATCGGCGCAGGCCCGGGCGGCCTGGCGGCCGCCGACGCGCTGCGCCGTGCCGGCGTGCAGGTCACGGTCTATGACCGTTACGACCGCGCGGGCGGCCTGATGACCTATGGCATCCCCGGCTTCAAGCTGGAGAAAGACATCGTCATGCAGCGCGTGAAGCAGCTGGAAGATGGAGGCGTCGAGTTCGTGCTGAACTGCAATGTCGGCACCGATATTTCCTTCGACGCGATCCGCGGCAAGCATGACGCGGTTCTGATCGCGACGGGCGTCTACAAGACGCGCGAACTGACCGACGAAGGCGCAGACGCTGCCGGCATCGTCCGCGCGATCGACTATCTCACGGCGTCGAACCGCAAGAGCTTCGGGGACGACGTGGCCGAGTTCGAAGACGGCACGCTGAACGCGGAAGGCAAGCGCGTCATCGTCATCGGCGGCGGCGACACCGCGATGGACTGCGTGCGTACCGCGATCCGTCAGGGCGCCAAGTCGGTGAAATGTCTCTATCGCCGCGACCGCGCGAACATGCCGGGCTCGCAGCGCGAAGTGCAAAACGCCGAGGAAGAGGGCGTGGAATTCGTCTGGCTCTCCGCCCCCGCGGCCTTCTCGGGCAACCCGGTCACCAACTGCTCGGTGCAGCAGATGCGTCTGGGCGCGCCGGATGCCTCGGGTCGTCAGAGCCCCGAGAAGATCGAGGGCGGCATCTATGACGAAGAGGCCGATCTGGTGATCAAGGCGCTCGGCTTCGAGCCGGAGGACCTGCCCGGCGCTTGGGAGGCCGACGATCTGGAGACCACCCGCTGGGGCACCGTGAAGGCCGAATTCGGCACCCACGCGACCTCGATCCCCGGCGTCTACGCGGTCGGCGACATCGTGCGCGGCGCAAGCCTCGTCGTCTGGGCGATCCGCGACGGGCGCGAAGCGGCGGGCTCGATCCTGCGCTATCTCGAAAACGTGGCGGCTGTGGCGGCGGAGTGATCCGCGCCCTGCCGATCTGAAAAGGAATGTATGCGATGCGGTCGAATTTTCTCGGCATGGCGATCTGCGGGGGGCTGTTCAGCGCCCTGCCCGCCCATGCCGCGGATTTCGAGCCACCGCAGGGCTGCGAGGTCTTCATGACCGTCCAGATGCATAACTGTCAGGTCGCCAATTACTACCGCTGCGCCGCCGATCCCGAGGGCGATCTCTGGACCGCCTTCGCGGATGGTGAGGGCATCTATTACCTGAGCCATATCGATGCCGAGACGCGCTGGCTTGAAAGCGTGTCGACCGATACCGGCGAGATCGAGATGTTCGATCCGGGCGCGTCGAAGGATGCTCCCTCGTTCTCGGCGCTCCTGTCGGACGGCAAGGACGATTACGATTTCGTCACGCGCTCGAATTACCGGGGCCTGCGCCGCTATGTCGGCAGCGATACCCTCACGGGCAAGTCTGTCAGCATCGACGATGTCCCGCTCGAGACGATCACCTTCGATCTGCGCGAGGATGACCAGAACGGCCAGACCGTCGCGACCCGCACCGGCACGCAATATATCTCGCGCAAGTATCGCGTGTTTTTCAGCGGCGCGGAGCGGTTCGAGAACGATCAGGGCGACGTTGTGAGCTATGACGACAGCCCCGTGCGCTTCGACTTTCCCGGCGATCCCGGTTTCTCGACCGAGACGCCCGAATATGACTGCGACCTGATGATGACGCAGGCCGATCTTCGGCCCACGCAAGTCAGCCTCGCCCCCCTTTCCCGCTCTTTCTCCAAGGAGGCACTGCAATGACCAAATATGACGAAGCCTGGGTGGCCGCCGAGGAAGCGAAACGCCAGTGGATGAACGAGAATTCGCTGTGGAAGGAAGAAGACGAGAAGGCGTCCTGCGGCGTCGGCCTCGTGGTGTCGATCGACGGCAAGGCCTCGCGTCGCGTCGTGGAGAACGGCATCGACGCGCTGAAGGCGATCTGGCACCGCGGCGCGGTCGATGCCGACGGCAAGACCGGCGACGGCGCGGGCATCCACGTCCAGATCCCCGCCCCCTTCTTCTACGACCAGATCCGCCGCACCGGCCACGAGCCGGACATGGAGAAAATGGTCGCCGTCGGTCAGGTCTTCCTGCCGCGTACCGATTTCGGCGCGCAGGAGCGCTGCCGCACGATCGTGGAATCCGAAGTTCTGCGGATGGGTCACTACATCTACGGCTGGCGCCACGTCCCGGTGAACACCGAAGTGCTGGGTGAGAAAGCCAATTCGACCCGCCCCGAGATCGAGCAGATCCTGATCCGCAACGACAAGGATATCGACGAGGAGCAGTTCGAGCGCGAGCTCTACATCATCCGCCGCCGTATCGAGAAAGCGGCGATCGCGGCGCAGATCAACGGGCTCTACATGTGCTCGCTGTCGTGCCGCTCGATCATCTACAAGGGCATGATGCTGGCTGAGCAGGTCGCGGAATTCTATCCCGACCTGAAAGACGAGCGCTTCGAATCCGCCTTCGCGATCTATCACCAGCGCTATTCCACCAACACCTTCCCGCAATGGTGGCTGGCGCAGCCCTTCCGGATGCTGGCGCATAACGGCGAGATCAACACGATCAAGGGCAACACCAACTGGATGAAGAGCCATGAGATCCGCATGGCCTCCTCGGCCTTCGGCGACAGCGCCGAAGACATCAAGCCGATCATCCCGGCGGGGGCGTCCGACTCCGGCGCGCTCGATGCGGTGTTCGAACTGATGGTCCGTTCGGGCCGCAACGCGCCGATGGTGAAGACGATGCTCGTGCCCGAGCCGTGGTCGAAATCCACCGACACGATGCCCTCCGCGTGGCAGGACATGTATGCCTATTGCAACGCCGTGATGGAGCCGTGGGACGGCCCGGCGGCGCTAGCGATGACCGATGGTCGCTGGGTCTGCGGCGGTCTCGACCGCAACGGTCTACGTCCGCTGCGCTATGTCATCACCGGCGACGGCGTGCTGATCGCGGGCTCGGAAGCCGGCATGGTGCCGGTCGACGAGGCGAGCGTTGTCGAGAAAGGCGCGCTTGGTCCGGGTCAGATGATCGCGGTCGATATGCGCGAGGGCAAGCTCTACCACGACACCGAAATCAAGGACAAACTGGCCGCGGCCCAGCCCTTCGGCGAATGGGTCGGCAAGGTCACCGATCTGAACGCGATCCTCGTCGACGTGCCGGAAAACCCGAAATTCTCGGGCGGTGAACTGCGCAAGCGTCAGGTCGCGGCTGGCTATTCGGTCGAAGAGATCGAACAGATCCTCGCGCCGATGGCCGAGGACGGGAAGGAAGCCATCGCCTCGATGGGCGACGACACGCCGCCTGCGGTCCTGTCCAAGCAATACCGCCCGCTGAGCCATTTCTTCCGGCAGAACTTCAGCCAGGTCACCAACCCGCCGATCGACTCGCTGCGCGAAAGCCGGGTGATGTCGCTCAAGACGCGCTTCGGTAACCTCAAGAACGTGCTCGACGAGGATAGCTCGCAGACCGAGATCTGGATTCTCGAGAGCCCGTTCCTCGCGAATTCCGAATTCGATCACATGCTCAAAGAGTTCGGCGAGCAGGTGACGATCATCGACTGCACCTTCCCGGCCAATGCCGATCAGGATGCGCTGCGCGAGGGTCTGACCCGGATCCGTCAGGAAGCCGAAGACGCGGTGCGCTCGGGTGCGCTCCATATCGTGCTGAGCGATGAGGAGCAGGACGAGGACAAGGTCGCGATGCCGATGATCCTCGCGACGAGCGCCGTGCATAGCTGGCTGACGCAGAAAGGCCTGCGGACCTTCTGCTCGATCAACGTGCGCTCGGCGGAATGTATCGACCCGCATTACTTCGCGGTGCTGATCGGCTCGGGCGCGACCACGGTGAACGCCTATCTCGCGCAGGACACGCTAGCCGACCGGATCGACCGCGGCCTGCTGGGCGGCACGCTTGTCGACGCGATGCGCAAATATCGCGACGCGATCGACGCGGGCCTGCTGAAGATCATGTCGAAGATGGGGATCTCGGTGATTTCCTCCTATCGCGGCGGTCTGAACTTCGAAGCCGTGGGTCTGTCGCGCGCAATGGTCGCGGAATACTTCCCCGGCATGCACTCGCGCATCTCCGGTATCGGTCTGCACGGCATCCAGCACGCGCTGGAAGGTGTGCATGCCAAGGGCTGGAAAGGCGGTCAGGACGTGCTCCCGATCGGCGGCTTCTACAAGGCCCGCCGCACCGGCGAGGCCCATGCCTGGGGTGCGCAGTCGATGCACATGCTGCAATCGGCCTGTAACCGCGCGAGCTACGATCTTTGGAAGCAATACAGCTCGATGATGCGGGCGAACCCGCCGATCCATATCCGCGACATGCTGGATATCAAATCGCTGGGCAAACCGGTCCCGATCGAAGAGGTCGAGTCGATCACCTCGATCCGCAAGCGCTTCGTGACGCCGGGCATGTCGCTGGGGGCGCTGTCGCCCGAGGCGCACAAGCTCTTGAACGTCGCGATGAACCGGATCGGCGCGAAGTCGGACTCGGGGGAAGGCGGCGAGGATCCGGCGCATTTCGTGCCCGAACCCAATGGCGACAACCCGTCGGCGAAGATCAAGCAGGTGGCTTCGGGTCGTTTCGGTGTGACCGCCGAATACCTCAACCACTGCGAAGAGCTTGAGATCAAGGTCGCTCAGGGCGCGAAGCCCGGCGAGGGCGGCCAGCTTCCGGGGATGAAAGTCACCGACCTGATCGCGCGTCTGCGGCACTCGACCAAGGGCGTGACCCTGATCTCGCCGCCGCCGCACCACGACATCTACTCGATCGAAGACCTCGCGCAGCTGATCTACGACCTCAAGCAGATCAACCCGAAGGTCAAAGTTACGGTGAAGCTGGTGGCGTCCTCGGGCGTCGGCACGATCGCGGCCGGTGTCGCGAAGGCGAAGGCCGACATCATCCTGATCTCGGGCCACAATGGCGGCACGGGCGCATCGCCCGCGACCTCGATCAAATATGCCGGTCTCCCGTGGGAGATGGGTCTGACCGAGGCGCATCAGGTGCTCGCGATGAACAACCTGCGCGAACGCGTCACCCTGCGGACCGATGGCGGTCTGCGCACGGGCCGCGACATCGTGATGGCTGCGATGATGGGTGCCGAGGAATACGGCATCGGCACCGCCGCCCTGATCGCGATGGGATGCATCATGGTCCGTCAGTGTCAGTCGAACACCTGCCCGGTGGGCGTCTGTACGCAGGACCCGGAGCTGCGCGCCAAGTTCACCGGCACGGCGGACAAGGTGGTGAACCTCATCACCTTCTACGCTCAGGAAGTGCGCGAAATCCTCGCCTCGATCGGTGCGCGTTCGCTCGACGAGGTGATCGGTCGCGCCGATCTTCTCAGCCAGGTGAGCCGCGGTTCGGCCCATCTCGACGATCTGGACCTCAATCCACTCCTGATCACCGTCGATGGCTGGGACAAAATCGTCTACGACCGTTCGAAGCCGCGTAACTGGGTCTCGGATACGCTCGATGCGGAGATCATCAAGGATGGTCATCGCTTCTTCGAGGAAGGCGAGAAGATGCAGCTCTCCTACGCGGTGCGCAACACGCTGCGCACCATCGGGACGCGCGCTTCGAGCCATATCGTGAAGAACTTCGGGATGCGCAACGCGCTGCAGTCGGACCACCTGACGGTGAAGCTGACCGGCTCCTGCGGTCAGTCGCTGGGCGCTTTCGCAGCCCCGGGTCTGAAGATCGAAGTGTCGGGCGATGCCAACGACTATGTCGGCAAGGGTCTCTCGGGCGGCATGATCGTCGTGCGTCCGCCGATGGCTTCGCCGCTGGTCGCCTCCGAGAACACGATCATCGGCAACACCGTGCTTTACGGCGCGACTGAAGGTCACCTGTTCGCGGCGGGCCGCGCAGGCGAGCGCTTCGCGGTGCGCAACTCGGGTGCGAAAGTGGTGATCGAGGGCTGCGGCTCCAACGGTTGCGAATACATGACCGGCGGCGTCGCGGTGATCCTCGGCTCGATCGGCCCGAACTTCGGTGCGGGCATGACCGGCGGCATGGCCTATCTCTACGATCCGGACAACACGGCGGAAGAGCTGATCAATCTCGAAAGCCTCGTCACCTGCGGTCTGGGCCACGAGCATTGGGAAGCCGAGCTGAAAGGCCTGATCGAGCGTCACGTCGCCGAGACGGGCTCGCGCAAAGGGGCCGATATTCTCCAGCACTGGGAGACCGAGAAGGCGAACTTCCTGCAGGTCTGCCCGAAGGAAATGCTGGCGCATCTGTCCTACCCGCTCAGCGACGAACCGCAGGCGATGCCGGCGGAATAAGGGAACCCTTTCCCCAACGGAACCGTTTCAGAGGGCGAAGCACATGCTTCGCCCTTTGTTCTGTCTGGAGGTAACGATGTCCGAACTGTTGGTGATGGCGCATGAAACCGAGGCTGCGGGTTTCGCGACGCGCGAGGAACTCAGAGCACTGGAAAGAGAAGGATTTTTCCGGTCGCAGGACATTGTTGTCGTGACCCGCGACGAAAGCGGCGAGATTAATGTTCATGAAAGCAGCAACACGATGGCGCTTGGCGCGATCGGTGGCGCTGTCTGGGGCGGGCTGCTCGGGCTGGTCTTCCTGTCGCCTGTCGTCGGCGCGGCAATCGGTGCGGGCGCGGGCGCTGTGTCCGGCAAGTTCACCGACCTCGGGTTGAACGACTCTTTCCTGCGCGAAGCGGGCGAGAGCCTGCCGCAAGGCGGTTCGGCCGTGTTCATTTTGCTTAAGAAGGGCACCGCTGCAGAGGTCCTCGACCGGATGAAGACCCTAGGCCATGCAAGCGGTCGCGTGCTGCAAATTCCGCTGCCGGAAGATTTCCACGAACGGCTCGAATCCGCCCTGTCTTCGGGCGGCACCACGGCCTTTACCGGCAAGGAAATCACCGAAGGTGCAACTGGAAATCTCGCGCGGATGGTGGGCCCCTCTGCCCTCTAAACCCGCTGTGACCGGGATGTCACTCTTTAACCCGTAGTTAACTTTGCGCCCCACAGGCGCCTTTGTGTCGCCCTGATCTCTGCTTACCAAGTAACGAATAATTTATAATAACGTTACTCGAGCAGCAAAAATGGCAACCTATTACGACCAGTTCTACATCATGGATCCGGGCAGTCCGCCCGCTGCGGGCACGGCGCTTTCACCGACGACATATGAAATTGTCGATCGGAATAACGACAATTGGATTTCCAGCAGCAACAGCGCCCGCGACACGATCAACGGCCAGCGCGTCACCGATGTCTGGCGTGGCGACACGATCACCATCGAGCGTCCGAACGGCGTGCAAGAGACGATCACCGGCGACACGTTCTACCTGCGCGACGGGAGTGCCGTGTTCACGCCGTCCGATGGCACGATCCTCCACAACGCGACCTTCATCAGCTCCACCTATGTCACGCAGAGCACCCAAGCGCCGGTCGGCGATCTGGGGCCGGAATGCTTCCTCGCCGGGACGCGGATCGACACGCCCGACGGGCCGCGACCGGTGGAGCGGCTCAAGGCGGGCGATCTTGTCATGACCGAGGACGACGGGCCGCAGCCTCTTCTTTGGACGGGTGGTCGGGTCTGTCGCGGCGTCGGGGCCTATGCGCCGATCCGGTTCGCGCCGGGGGCTATGGGAAATCGACGCGCTCTTTACGTGTCTCAACAACATCGGATGTTGCTGCGCGGCTGGCGCGCCGAGATCGCCTGCGCCCATAGCGAAGTTCTGGTCGCCGCCAAGCATCTCGTAAACGGCAATAGCATTCGGGTGGCTCCGCGCCCGCGCGTGCAATACCGCCACCTGCTTTTCGCGCGCCATCACATCCTCATGGCCGAGGGCGCGCCGACCGAGAGCCTGTTTCCCGGCAATGTCGTCCTTGAAGACGACCACGGTATCGCGCGCGAAATACGCACCGCGTGGAAGCGGGTGTCAGATGCGCCGATCGAAACCATGGTAACCGCGCGACAGGTCGCGCGTGGACCGGAATTGGCGCTGCTTGTCGCTTGACCCTTCGGGGCACGCTGTGACTTATACGCACATGGCTAAGAGCAAGAAAAAACCGGGCCGAAAACCCGCCAAACGCAGCACGAAATCGAGCGTTTCCAGCAGCATGCGCGCGCCTTTCCGCACCGCCCTGAAATGGGCGCTACGGGGCGTGATGGGTCTCGTTGCGCTGGTGCTTGTGCTGATGGTCCTGTTCAAGTTCGTTAATCCGCCGACCACCTGGACGATGTGGAGCGAGCGACAGCGTCTTGGCGCAGTCGATCAGAAATGGGTGCCGATCGAGGATATCGCGCCCGTGCTCGCCCGCTCTGT
The DNA here is from genome assembly GCF_002020305.1 of Thioclava sp. F36-6. Taxonomy (NCBI): domain Bacteria; kingdom Pseudomonadati; phylum Pseudomonadota; class Alphaproteobacteria; order Rhodobacterales; family Paracoccaceae; genus Thioclava; species Thioclava sp. F36-6. The sequence continues at coordinate 275,695 of NZ_MPZX01000004.1, forward strand.
CGTCGCGGCGGAGGATGCGAATTTCTGTAACCACTGGGGCTTCGACATGCGCGCGATCCGCAAGGCAATCGACGATGGCGCCAATCGCGGCGCCTCGACGATCACCCAGCAGACCGTGAAGAACGTGTTCCTCTGGCAGGGCCGAAACTGGCTGCGCAAGGCGCTTGAGGCGTCGATGACGCCGCTGGCCGAGGCGATCTGGGGCAAGAAGCGGATTCTGGAAATCTATCTTAACGTCGCTGAATTCGACGAAGGCGCGTTTGGCGTCGATGCCGCCGCGCATCGCTATTTCCGCACCACGCCCGACAAGTTGAGCGCCCGCCAATCCGCTTTGATCGCTGGCGTCCTGCCGGACCCCAAGGACCGTTCGGCGGCGAAGCCCGGCAGCTTCCTGTCGCGCCGCGCACAGTCGATCATGGACGGTGCGGCGACGATCCAGAAAGACGGGCGCGCAAGCTGCTTCGAGTGATCACTCGGCCGGTTCAGTCATTGGGCGCATGACGGCGAAGAGCTCGGCCACCTTGATCCCGAATTTGCGCATCTGCGACCGATTCAGCAGCGTCCCGTCCGGCATCAGGTAAATCCAGTCGGTCACGTCGAGCACGTGGCCGCCCGCATCCTCGGGCAACCGCAGCCGATAGCGCATCCGCAGCGCATTGCCCGACTGCTCCATCTCGGCGCGACCTTCGATGTCGTCGGCGGTCGAGCTGATCTCGCCGTTCGGCCCGAACTGGATATTCCAGGCACGGCTCTGTCGCCTACCGGAGGCATATTCGAACTCCTCCTCGATCACGCCGCCATCATTGGTGAACCGCCCCGTCATCACGGCACGGAAGCGCGAGGTGACCCGCCCGTCGGGGCCGTAGATCATGCCATGCGCCTCGACAGGGCCCTCGAACGCCCGGCGAATGTCGAATTCCGGGCTCTCCGCCGCGTAATCCGCCGACTTTTGCGCCGGGAAGGAGAAGAAGAAGTGCCGGATCAAGACAGCCGCCAGGATCAGAACCGCGAGGGTGACAAGCAATTTTAACAACATTTTACGCCCTCGCATGTGCCAGTTGGACCTGCACCACATCGGTATGGCCGACCGCGAAGGCCGCCGCGCAGGCTTCGAGATAATAGGACCAGTTGCGCAGGAACTCCGGCCCGAAGCCAAGCTCGGTCGCGCGCGCGCTGCGCTCTTTCAGACGGGTCGCCCATTGCCGACAGGTCTCGGCATAGTCCTGCCCGAAGGCGAAGCTTTCCTTCACCGCCAACCCGGCCTTCGCCGCCTGATCGCGGATCACCCCATCGGCCAGAAGCATGCCACCCGGGAAAGTGTATTGCCGAATGAAATCGGAAGTCTCGCGATATTTCGGAAAGTAGGAATCAGACACTGTTATGGCCTGAATCATCGCAGAGCCGTCCTCCGCCAAGCGATCTTTCACTGTTTGGAAATAGTTCGGCCAATACCGCTCGCCGACCGCTTCGATCATCTCGATCGAAACGATATGATCGAATTTGCCCGGCGTATGGCGATAGTCCTGCAACCGGATATCTGCCCGCCCGTCGAGCCGCGCATCGGCGTAACCTTTCTGGCTGGGCGAGATCGTGATGCCGGTGACATGACGCCCCTGCTCGGCCGCACGTTCGGCGAAATGCCCCCAGCCGCAGCCGATTTCCAGCACCCGCTCGCCGCCGCCCATACGGTCGAGAATGCGGTCGAGCTTGCGGTTCTGCGCCCGGTGCAGATCGTTATCCCCCGGCGCGAAAAGGGCAGAGGAATAGCTCATCCCCTCGTCCAGCCAGAGCTGGTAAAACTCGTTGCCCACGTCGTAATGCGCCCGGATGTTGCGCGACGCCCCGCGCAGCGAATTGGCCCGCATCAGCCGGTCGATCAGGCGGAACTTCAGGTTCGACCAGAAGCCCGCATAGGCGTAACCGTCGACCACATCGAGGTTTTTAAGCGCGAGCGAGAGAAGCGCCTCGATCGAGGAAGTCTCCCACAGCCCCGCGATATAGGCCTCGCCCAGGCCGACATCGCCGCGCGACGCCATCGCCACCACGGCCTGCCAATCGCGGATTTCCATGTCGGCTTGCGGCTCCCCGCGACCGAAACTGCGCACGGTGCCGTCAGGCAGACGCAGATGCAGCGTCCCCTGCTCGATCTTCTCGCAAGTCGCGAGGAATTCGCTGCGGATCCGGTTGGTCAGGAAAGGCATCATTGGCTGATCTCCTCGCTGGGGGGTGTGGGCCGCGACAGGTAACGGGCGCCTTTGAGCTTGAGTCGCAGGGCCTGCCAGTAGATCAGGCCGAGCGTGCGGATCGGGGTAAGCGGTCGGCGCAGCGCCATACCGAGAAGCGCCGCCGACGTCAGTTTGCGGCGCTGGGTCGCGAGGGTCGCGACAACGCCCTCCTCGCCATTTCGGTGATCGATGCGGATGCGGATGTGCTCGGCTCCGAGGTCGAAGCGGAACCGATATTCCCCGGCGATGGTCTGGAACGGGGAGACGTAGAAGATTTTCGCAGCGTGAAGCTCAGTTTCTGCGGAAATAGGGTCGAAATTAGGGGTGGCGCAAAGATAGGAGTGCCGATCGCCGAAGGTGTTGTTCACCTCTGCGATCACGGCGCGCAGTTCGTCTTGCGCATCATAGGCCAGCCAGAAATTCACCGGGTTGAACCCCGCCCCGAGGATCTTCGGCTGGGTCAGTAGGCGTAGCTTCGTAATTTCGGGCGCACCGTGGCGCGAGAGCTGTTTACGGACCCATTCGGCCCCCGCGCCGCGTCCGGGCGCCCCGCCGTAATCCTTGTCATGCACCGTCGCGAGATTGCGTCCACGGCGCGAGAAAATCCGCGGCCACGGCCCGCGCGCGTCGGGATCGATCATCACGTAATCGACGTGATAGCGGAACTGGTGGGAAATCGCGCCCCGCCGCGCATGAACCGTATGACCGGGGCAGAACTCGCCACTCATGCGGGCACCTTTTCGAAATCGATCTGGGGCTGCGCCCCGCGGTTAAGCTCACGCGCGACACGAACCGCCGAGGCGAACCCATCCTCGTGGAAACCATGACGGAGCCACGCGCCGGCGAACCACGTCCGATTCAGACCCTGTATCGACTGAATTTCGCCCTGCGCCCGCAGCGCCGCGCGATCGAAGACCGGGTGCCAGAAGACCTCGTGATCGTAGATCGTCTCCTCGGCAATCGGCGCGTCGGGGTTCAGCGTGACGAAAAGCGGATCGCTCTCGCGAATGTTTTGCAGCTTGTTCATCCAATAGGTCACGCCAAGCCGCGTCTCATTCGCGCGGGTCTGCGCCTGATAGACCCAGCTGGACCAGCAAGCGCGTCGGTGCGGCATCTGCGCGGCGTCGCGATGCAGATAGACGTCGTTGGGCTGATAGCGGACCGCCGAAAGCGCGGCCTGTTCCTGCGGGGTCGGCTTGACCAGCAGCTTGAGCGCCTGATCGGAATGGGTGGCGATGATGACTTGGTCGAACTGATCCGGAAGGGCCTTTTCCGCCGAAATAGTGACTGAATTGCGCTGCCGCTCGATCGCGGTGACCGGGGTGCCGGTGCGGAATTCGACGCCGCGCAGGCGCAAGGCGGCCTCCAGCCGCTTCACATATTCGATCGACCCGCCCGAGACCGTCCACCATTGATGCTGACCGGTCGCCGACAACAATGCGTGGTTCTCGAAGAAACGCAGGAGGCTTTTCGCGGGGAATGCGCCGATCTGATCGGCCGGCGTGGACCAGATCGCCCCACAGATCGGCAGCAGGTAATAGCGCCGAAACCACTCGCCCAGCTTCAGCTCGTCCAGCAGACCATCGATCGTCACGTCGTCGCTTTGCGCAACCGAAACAGCCTTCGCGTTGAACTTTGCGATATCCGCGACCATCCGCAGAAAGCCCGGCCGCGCGAGGTTCCGCTTCTGTGCAACGAGACTGTTCAGGTCGCGCAAAGCATATTCGATCCGGCCCTGATCGATCGTCACGCCAAAGCTCATGTCGGATTTCTCGACCGGCACGTCGAGTTCGGAGAACAGGCGCGTCAGATGCGGGTAATTCGCGTAATTGAACACGATAAACCCGGTATCGACCGGCTGATCGCCGTTGCGCCCCGCCGTGATTGTGCGCGAATGCCCCCCAAGCCGCGTCTCCGCCTCATAGATAGTGACGCGATTATGCGGAGCGAGTTGCCACGCCGCCGCCAGACCGGAAATCCCGGATCCGATGATCGCGATGCGTTGCGCATGTGGATGCAGGGCATCAAATGACATTCGAATTCTCCCAAACTCTTGAAGGCGTAACGGTGCATATTACCGTTTGGATCAGAAGTTTTTTCGCATCGCATGTGAACCGCTATCTCATAAGCTGCGTATCGGTCACATGCTGAGAGATGCGACCATCAACTTCGACACCACAGGGACCCCGCCAATCGCGGCGGGTCAGGCCTTTGCCGGGAAGAGAATGGACGACAAGAAATCAGCGAAACCGACGCCCGAGGCGGCTTGCGAGCAGACCGATTGGCTCGTGGCCGTTCGTGACAAGCGTGACAAACTGGCCTTCGCGCGGCTTTACGATCACTTCTCGCCGCGACTGAAGGGGATGCTGGTACGGTCCGGCATGACGCAGGCAGCGGCGGAGGATGTGGTTCAGGACGTGATGCTCACGATCTGGCGGAAGGCGCATCTTTACGACGAGACGCGGGCACGCGCCTCGGCATGGATTTACCGGATTGCGCGCAATCGGCAGATTGATGTGATCCGAAGACGGCCCCGGCCCGTTCCAGACGAGCTGATCGCCGAGGCCGAGACGCGGGAAACCCGCGAGGCCGATGCGGCGATCGGGCTGGAACAGGAAGCGGCGCAGCTGCGTCAAGCGATCGAGGCGCTGCCGGAAGCGCAGCGCGAGATCATCGAGCGGGCCTATGTGGGGGAACTCACACAGGCTGAAATACGCGAGGCGACAGGTCTCGCCCTTGGGACGATTAAATCGCGGATCCGGCTGGCGCTGGAGAAGCTTAGACACGAGTTAAGGGATCTGAGAGAAGAATGACCGAGATTACGCATCATTTGCCCGATTGGTTGGTTCGGTCCTACGCGACCGGCTCGCTCGGTCATGCGTTTTCGCTGGTCGTGGCGGCGCATGTGAGCCAGTGCGACGAGTGTCGCGCACGGCTCGAAGCAGAGGAACTGGCGGGCGGGCTGGTTCTGGATGACCTGAAAGGCATGGCCCCCAGCGACGATTTGCGGCGACGTGTGTTTGACGGGTTGGACGACGACGATGTGATCGTCGCTGAGCAACCCGCGCGCGCCGGGATCTATCCGGGGGCCGTGGTCGAGGCGATGGGCGCCGACAGCCCGCGCTGGCGGGCCTTGGGCGGCGGCATCAAGCAAGCGATCCTGAGCGAGGATAAAGAGGGGTCGGCCCGGCTTCTCTATATTCCGCCGGGGATGGCGGTGCCGGATCACACGCATGGCGGGCTGGAACTGACGCTGGTGCTGCAGGGGTCCTTCTCGGACGAGACCGGGCGCTTTGGCGTCGGCGATGTGGAAGTGGCGAATGACGATCTCGATCACACGCCGATCGCGGGGATGGAGGATGTCTGCATCTGCCTCGCCGCGACCGATGCACCGCTGAAGTTCAAAGGGCTTCTGCCGCGCTTGTTGCAGCCGATCTTCCGGATTTAAGACCCTAAATCCGCCGAAACACGGCCCCGATCCAAAGGGCAAGCGTAGCCGCCCGGCTTTGGCGATAGAGCCTCAGCCGGGCTAATTCTTTCAGACGGGCCGGAAACCCCGCGTCGCGCATCCTCTTGAAGCGATCGAAAACGGCCCGGTTCCCGGGCGTGAACCGATGCGCCGATGCAGTGAGAGCTGCACATTGATCGTCGATCCAGCACCGCCAATCGCCGGACAGCATGCGCCCGAGTCGAGAGAGCTTGGCGCGCAGTGTATTGTTCGCCCCTTCCGCGTTGCCCCCGTGTTGGCGGTAGAGCAGCGTGGGCTTCGCATCATAGATGACCCGCGCGCCGCACCCTGTGAACAGCTGATAAAGCCACCAGTCATGGCGCGGCGCAACTTGCAGTTCGCGCGCCGCAGAAATGGCCAGTTCGGCCCCTGCCGCGTTCAGGAGAATGGTGTTTCCCGCCGCGATATTCTGCACCAGTGCATTACGGAAAGACGGCGGGCGAGTGTGTCGGACGGAGAGATGCTGGTCTTCCAGATCAGCGTTGCAGACCCAAGTCCGGCTGCAATAAAGCGCAGCTTCCCCCTCGCCCAAACTCGAAATCCCGCGCGCGAGCCGTTCCGGTAGCCAGACATCATCCTGATCACAAAAGGCGATGTAATCCTGCTGCGCGCTGTCGATCCCCCGCAGCAGAGACAGGAAATTCCCTCCCGCGCCGGTCCGCGGTCCTGCCACAACCTTCACGTCATGGCTGCGCGCGAATTCCGCCAAGACGTCTTGGGCGACGTCGCTTCGGCTGTCGTCCCCGACGATCAGCCGCCAATCCCGATGGGTTTGCGCCGCGAGGCTTTCCAGTTGATCGCGCAGCTCCGGACCCGGATCGCGTGTCGCCATCAGGATCGTCACCCGCGCCACGGTCGCTTACTCGATCAGGCGCAGCAAATACTCGCCATAGCTGTTCTTGCCGAATTTCTTTGCCCGGTCGACGAGTGCGTCTGCACTGATCCAGCCCTTCTCGTAGGCGATTTCATCCGGCGAGCCGCTTTGCAGCCCCTGCCGCTCCTCCAACGTGCGGACGAAATTCCCTGCGTCGAGCAAGCTGCCATGCGTCCCGGTGTCGAGCCAGGCAAAGCCGCGGCCCATCTGCGTGACCGAGAGCGCGCCGTCATGCAGATAGGTTTCCAAAAGCGAGGTGATCTCCAACTCGCCGCGGGCGGACGGCGTGATCGTCTTGGCACGGTCCGGCGCGGTCTCGTCGAGGAAATAGAGACCCGTGACCGCGAATTGCGAGGGCGGCACTTCGGGCTTCTCGATAATCGCACGCACTTTGCCACTCTCATCGAAATCCACCACGCCGTAGCGTTCGGGATCGCGGACGCGATAGCCGAAGACGGTGCCACCCGATGCGGTCGCATTCGCCGCTTTCAGGATCTCGCCGAGACCCGCGCCGAAGAAGATGTTGTCGCCCAGAACCATCGCCGAAGGGCTGCCCGCGAGGAACTCTTCGGCCAGCAGATAGGCCTGCGCCAGACCGTCGGGCGAGGGCTGGGTGATATAGGTCAGGCTCAGCCCCCACTGGCTGCCATCGCCGAGCGTGCGGATGAACTGCTCCTGATCATGCGGCGTCGTGATCACCGCGATCTCGCGGATGCCGGCAAGCATCAGCGTCGTCAGCGGATAGTAAATCATCGGCTTGTCATAGACCGGCAGAAGCTGCTTCGAGACGCCCATCGTGATCGGATAGAGCCGCGTGCCCGAGCCGCCTGCCAGAATGATCCCCTTGCGCATCATATCGCCCCCAATTCGGTCAAAACGTCGTCCAATCCCGATCTCCAATCGGGTCTATTCAGGCCGAAAACGGCCAGATCGCTGCAGTCGAGCCGCGAATTGAGCGGCCGTTTCGCGGGCGTCGGATAATCGGCGGTGGGGATGTCCTCCACCGTCACGCCGCGCCCGGCCCGCGCGAAGATCTCCCGCGCGAAGCCTGCCCAGCTTACATCGGGAGAGCCTGAGAAATGGTAAACGCCGCTTTTTTCGGGCGTGCGCTGCAATTCCTTTGCGATGGTCAGGCAGGCCTCGGCGATCGCCTTGGCCGGCGTTGGCCCGCCGATCTGGTCGGCGACGATCGTCAGGCGATCGCGGCTTTCCGACAGGCGCAGCATCGTCTTCACGAAATTCCCGCCATGGGACGAGAAGACCCAACTGGTGCGCAGAATGGCGAAGGCGCCGCCCGTCGCCCGGATCGCGTCTTCGCCTGCGAGCTTGGTGCGGCCATAGGCGCCCAGCGGACCGGTCGGATCGGTGGGCTTGAACGGCGCGTCGCCCGAGCCGTCGAAGACGTAATCGGTAGAGATGTGAATGAGCGGGATGCCAAGGTCGCGGCACGCCTTGGCAATCGCGGCGGGCGCGTCACCGTTAACGGTTTGAGCGAGCGCCTCTTCTTCTTCGGCCTTGTCGACAGCCGTATAGGCGGCGGCGTTGATCACGGCCTCAGGCTTCGCCTCTCGGATCGCCTCAGCTGCGGCGCCGGGATCACGCAAATCGACCCTATTCCGGCCTAAAAACTCCGCATCGGGCACGAGGCGCTGCAGCTCCTGCGCGACCTGACCAGTCTGTCCAAAGACGAGGATCATGCCTTGCCCAGCCTTTCGCCGACGCCGTGCCGCTCCAATAGCGGGCGCCACCAGTCTTCGTTCTCGAGATACCAGCGCACGGTGCGCTCGAGCCCTTCCTCCACCGTCACGCTCGGCCGCCAGCCCAACTCCTCGCGGATGCGGGTCGGGTCGATCGCGTAGCGCGCATCGTGGCCGGGGCGATCGGTGACGAAGGTGATCAGATCGGCATAGGGCGCGTCGCCCGGACGCAGCTTGTCGAGAATGGTGCAGATCGTCTGGACCAGTTCGAGGTTCGACCGCTCGTTCTCACCCCCGATATTGTAGCTGCGACCCAAAGCGCCCTTCTCCAGCACCAGAAGCAGCGCATCGGCGTGATCCTCGACATAGAGCCAGTCGCGCACGTTCGAACCGTCGCCATAGATCGGCAGCGGCTTGCCCGCGAGCGCGTTCAGGATCACCACCGGGATCAGCTTTTCCGGGAAGTGATAGGGGCCGTAATTGTTCGAGCAATTGGTGAGCACCACTGGCAGCCCATAGGTCTCATGCCAGGCGCGCACGAGATGGTCCGAGCCCGCTTTCGAGGCGGAATAGGGACTGTTCGGCGCGTAGGGCGTCTCTTCGGTGAACTGGCCCGTGGCCCCGAGCGTGCCATATACCTCGTCGGTCGAGATGTGGTGGAACCGGAAGCTCTCGGGACGACCTTCACCCTCCCAAAAGCTGCGCGCCGCTTGCAGCATGTTGTAGGTGCCCATCACGTTCGTCTCGATGAAGGCGCCGGGGCCGTCGATCGAACGGTCGACATGGCTTTCGGCCGCGAGATGCATCACCGCATCGGGCTTGTGACGGGTGAAGATCGCCGTCAGCGCCTCGGGGTCGCGAATATCGGCCTGCTCGAACGCATAGAGCGGGCTGTCCGCGACGGGCGCGACGTTCTCAAGGCAGGCGGCATAGGTCAGCGCGTCGAGGTTCACCACCTCATGGCCGCGCGAGACGGCGAGACGGACGACTGCGGAGCCGATGAATCCGGCACCGCCGGTGACGAGGATCTTCATGCTGCGCCCTCCCATTTGAAGGGGCTGTCGAACCCCGAGAAAAGCGGTGCCTCGGCGTCCTTGCCGGACAAAACAGGTTCTATCCCTGCGGAAAGCGGCCAATCTATGCCCAGATCCGGGTCGTCCCAGCGGATCGCGCCTTCACACTCGGGCGCGTAGTAATCCGAGCATTTGTAGACGATTTCTGTCCCCGGCTCGAGCGTGACGAACCCATGCGCGAAGCCCGCCGGGATCAGAAGCTGCTTGCCGTTCTCGAAGCTCAGCTCGGTGCCGAACCACTGGCCGTAGCTCGGGCTGCCTTTGCGGATATCGACCGCGACATCCCAGAGCCGCCCGCGCCCGCAGCGCACCAGCTTCGCCTGCGCATGGGGCGGGGCCTGAAAATGCAACCCGCGCACCGTGCCCACCGCCTCCGAGACCGAATGGTTGTCCTGCACAAACTCGATCTCGATCCCGGCCTCGGCAAATCGCTTCGTCGAATAGCTCTCGGAGAAAAATCCGCGGTGATCGCCGAATCGCTTCGGGGTGATCACAAGAACGCCGCTGAGTGGAGTTGGTTCGACCTGCATTCGCCCTGCCTTCATTGCTTCGGGAAAGTTGTGCCAAAGCACGGCCCGAAAGGCCAGCGACATCGCTGCATGCCAAGAAATCAGGGGAAATCGGGAAAATGGTCGGAGCGAGAGGATTCGAACCTCCGACCCCCTGCTCCCGAAGCAGGTGCGCTACCAGGCTGCGCTACGCTCCGACCGTGGGCGGGGAATTAGCCGCTTGTGCAGGGTTTTGCAAGGGGGTCTGAGTCAGCTTCTTGAATTGCGTGCACGAAGGCCCAAAACGCGACCCAGAAGCGACGATCGCGGGGCGGTGACGGTTTCCGAGCGGCCCCTTGTGCGCAGCACCGGCTGGTTCTCGGAGACACGGGTCTCGCGAATGACGATGTAGATGCCAGACAGGATCACCACGCCTGCCCCGACAAGCGTCGGGATGTCCACGCTCTCGTGGAAGATGATCCAGCCGTAGAAGACCGCCCAGAGGATTTGCGAATATTGCATCGGCGCGACGATGGCGGCCTCGCCCGCGCGATAGGCGAGGATTTGCAGGAAGGAGGCGGTCAGGCCGAAGATCGCGATCACCGCCATGAGGCCCAGATCTCCGATCTGAAGCGGCTGCCAGACAAAGGGCAGAAGGATCGCCATGACGATCACATTGCCCAGAAGCGGCGAAAGCAGCAGCACGACGGAGCGCTCCTCCGAGCCGATCTTACGTACGATCACCGAGGCCAGCGAACCGGTGACTGCTGCCGTCATCGCCGCAAAGTGGCCCGGTGCGAGATCCGCCTGACCGGGGCGCACCACGATCACCACGCCGATGAGGCCGAGGATAACCGCAGCCCAGCGGTGAATGCCGACCTTCTCGCCCAGGATCGGGATCGAGAAGACAGTGACCAGCAGCGGCATCGCAAAGAGGAGCGGATAGACCTGCGCGAGCGGCAGGGTCGAGAAGGCGTAGAAAGCGCAGAGCCCGGTGACGACGGTGGTAAAGACCCGACCGACGACCCAGCCGGGATGAACCGGGCGCAAGCTTCCCCCGCGCTTGTCGTTGAGCAGGATGACCGAGAGCAGCGGGAAAGACAGGAGCGCCGCGAAGAACACGATCTGAACCGGCGAATAGGTCTGACCCAGATGTTTGATGATGACGTCATGCGTGGCGAAAATCGCCATCGAGGTCAGGCCGAGCGACGCACCGCGTGCGTTTGATTTTCCGCCGAAATCGGGCATGGGGGGCTCCCGGTGTTATCGCTCACATCTTGAGCGGATGTTCGGGAGTTGCAAGGCCGCGGCATGAAAAAGGCGCGAGCTTGCGCCCGCGCCTTTCACAAAACTTGTCTCGTGGATCAGAGCGAGGCGTCGAGCGCTTCGATGATCTTGTCGCCCATCTCGGAGGTCGAGACCGGGGTGCCGCCTTCGGGGCCCATCAGGTCTGCGGTGCGCACGCCATCGGCCAGCACTTTCTCGATCGCGGTTTCCAGACGGGTCGCCTCGTCGCCCTGATCGAAGCTGTAGCGCAGCGCCATCGCGAAGCTGAGGATACAGGCGATCGGGTTGGCCTTGCCCTGCCCCGCAATGTCGGGGGCCGAACCGTGCACGGGCTCGTACATCGCTTTCGGGCGACCGTTCGCCATCGGCGCGCCGAGCGACGCGGAGGGCAGCATCCCGAGCGAACCGGTCAGCATCGCCGCGCAGTCGGACAGGATATCGCCGAACAGGTTGTCGGTGACGATCACGTCGAACTGCTTGGGCGCGCGCACGAGCTGCATCGCGCCATTGTCGGCATACATGTGGCTCAGTTCGACTTCCGGGTATTCCTCGCCGACGCGGGTCACGACCTCGCGCCAGAGGATACCCGACTCCATCACGTTGGCTTTCTCCATCGAGCAGAGCTTCTTGTTGCGCTTCATCGCCAGCTCGAAAGCGGCGCGGGCGGCGCGCTCGATTTCGGACTCGGTGTAGCGCTGGGTGTTGATGCCGACGCGCTCGTTGCCTTCTTCGAAGATGCCGCGCGGCTCACCGAAATAGACGCCCGAGGTCAGCTCGCGCACGATCATGATGTCGAGGCCTGCAACCACGTCCTTCTTCAGCGAGGAGAAATCCGCCAGCGCGTCGAAGCATTGCGCGGGGCGCAGGTTGGCAAACAGGTCCATCTCCTTGCGCAGACGCAGCAGGCCGCGCTCGGGCTTCACCGAGAAGTCGAGCACGTCGTATTTCGGACCACCCACGGCGCCCAGCAGAACCGCGTCCACTTCCTGCGCCTTCGCCATCGTCTCATCGGCCAGCGGAACCCCGTGCTTGTCATAGGCCGCACCGCCCACGAGGTCTTCGCTGACATCGAAGGCGAGATCGCGCTTGGCACCGTACCAGTCGATGACTTTGCGAACCTCGGCCATGACTTCGGGGCCGATCCCGTCGCCGGGCAGGATGAGGATGGAGGGGTTGGACATGAGGATAATCTCCCAAGAAAACAGGGTCTCGAAGGGCGTATCCCCTGCCCGCCCCTTGGTCAAGCGGCACAGGTCGCGAAACCGTGTCTGGACGATCGGCAAGCGGTTGCCGAGGCTTCGGCGGGCTTTTGCGGATCAGGTGGTTGGCGAGTGGCCCCCGCACGCGTATGAGCGCATGCTAGAGTTTAGAGCAGGCAGACGACACATGAGGGCGAAATGAATCGCAGGGTACTGATCCTGGGAATGGGCGGTTTGTTCGGATCTGCTGCGGCACGGTCCTTCAGGGCCGCTGGCTGGGACGTCGATCGCTATCGCCGGGGCACCGACATGGCGATCGCAGCGCGCGGCGCGCGGTGGATCGTGAATGCGATGAACCCGCCGAATTACCACGACTGGGCAAACCAGATCCCCCAGATCACCAAGCAGGTTCTGGCCGCCTCGCGCGACAGCGGGGCCTCGGTGATGGTGCCCGGCAACGTCTATGTCTACGGGCGCGAGCCGTCTCCGTGGAGCGCCGCGACCCCGCATCACGCCTGCACCCGCAAGGGCAAGATCCGCGCCGAGATGGAGGCGCGCTATCGCGCCCATGCCGAAGAAGGTCGTTCGGTCGCGATCCTGCGCGGCGGCGATTTCCTGAATGCCGAGTCGCCCGACACGCTGATGAACCGGGTGATGCTGAAGGATTTGCGCAAGGGTAAGATCACCGCGCTCGGCAAGCCCGATGCGCAGCGCGTCTATGCCGATCTCGAGGATATGACCCGGATCGCCGTGCAACTGGCCGAGACCGAAGATCACACGCCCGGCCTGCTCGATCTCGGGTTTCCCGGCACGCGGTTCTCCGCGCGCGAACTGGCCGAGGAATTCTCGAGTCAGATGGGGCGCGACATCTCGATCAAGAAATTCCCGTGGACGGCGCTACTGCTTGCCTCGCCCGCATGGGAGCTTGCGCGCGAGCTGCGCGAGATGCGCTACCTGTTCGACATGAGCCACGAGATCGACGGCACCGATTTTCACGCGCGCTTCCCGGAATTCACGCCGAAGACGCTGCAGCGCGTGGTGTTCGAGCATCTCTATATCCGGGGCCTCAAGGTCGTTCCTGATCAGGGCAACGCGATATCGAGCCACACCATCTTGTGACGCGAGGCGGCTGCGGCCGCCTTCGCCAAGGGCGCGCCCGGCTTCGGCCAGACGACGCCCGCCCCCGTCACCCTCAAGTCGGTCGACGGCAGAACGTAATCGAGCCGCAGGTTGCCCGGCCCGTCGTAATCGGCGGTATCGAGGCCCGGATCGCCCTGATGCGCGGGATCGGCCGCTTGCGTTGCGCCATCGCTGCGCGGCTGCGGGTCTTGCAAATGCGGGCCGTTCAGCAGCAGATCGAGCGCATCACGCCGCCCCTCCCCGTCTTTCGGATCGAGATTGGCGTCGCCTAGCAGGATCACCGGCGCCCCGGGCGGCAGCGCTTCGAGCTCCCCATCCAGATACCGGAGCCAGAAGGCGATCTCGTCGCGATTGCGGCGTCCGTTGCGATCCTCTGGCCCGTCGAAAACCGGTGGCGTCGCGGCGAAGGCCAGAAGGTGCAGCTGCGCGCCCGAGGGCAGTTTGAGCGGTACATCCCAATGCGCGGTGGAGCTGAGACGCTGCACCTCCAGCGCCTCCGGCGACAGCTCCGCCCCTGCGCTTTGCCCATCGGGTAGGTCCTTCCACAGCATCGCGGAGAAGTCGCGCGCGCGGTCGGCCTCAATCGGGTAGCGCGACAGTAGCGCCAGACCGCCCTGCCCCGGAAACCGTCCGTAACCTTGGGCATCGCGCGCTTCCCCAAGCTTGCCGTTACCGTCTAAATCCCCCCCGCTCGGCCATCCGCTATTCGGACGCGGCGCGAAGAGATGCGGATAGGGCTGCGCGAAGGTCTCATTCAGCGCGGCCAGCGCCTGCCCGTCATGGTCCCAGTCGATCCCGGTCAGCAAAAGCACATCCGGCGCAATCGCGTCGACGATGCGGGTCACAGCCGCGACCTGCGCTGTGTCATTGCGGATATCTTTCAGCAAAAGCCCCGGACCCCGGCGCGAAAGCCCGGCATCCCATGTCGCCACGCGCAGGCTCTCTGCCGCGGCAGGCAGCGCCAGAAACGCCGCGATCAGGCCGGCAAGTAGTCGCTCGCCCCGGAAGCGAGACGCTTGTTTTCGATCATTTGCGCGACCCGAGCCAGCGCGATGCCGCGCATGAACAGGCTTGCGGGAAGGAAGGCCCATGCCGTCACCATCCAGATCATCGTGTGGGGCACTTCGAGCGTCACGATCACGAAACTGACCGAGACGAGTTTGAGCACCGCTGGAATAAGGAAGGGCAAAAGGAAGCCCAGCGCAATGTTGAACCAGGAATCGCGGCGCAGACGCTCGACCACGTCGCCGCCTGCGGTCGGGTCGAAAGTCGGCAGATTGACCCAGACGTTGAATTTCGTATGCGCCTGCGGCCAGCCCATGATCCGCATGACGATGACGAAATAGCCAAGGGTCAGCAGCGAGATCAGGTAGGCCATGCCCGCAGCGGTGCGCACCAGCGCGACCTGATGCAGAGAGGCATCCGCCGGCAACGCGAGTTGCAGCAGGCGAACGGGGCTGTAAGGAACATCGATGGAGCCTGCGACCGTGGTGCCGAGAACCTCGATCAGCCGGGTCAGGGTCGAGGCGTGATATTGCGACTGCACCGCCAGCGAGAGCAGCAGAACCGTCAGGAACAGCGACATGAAGCGGATGCGGTTGAAGGGCGGCGCATCGCGGAACTCGATCAGGCCGGGATAAACGGAAGCATATTCGAAAAGGGTCAGCGCGAAACCGAACAGCGCCATAAGCGCCACGATCTGTGCGGTGTCACTACTGGTATCGGGCAGAATGAGCGCGGGGGTGCAGATCACCACCGCGACGAGGATCGCGCGAACAAGCGCCCCTGAGAGACGTGAGAACACAGTTACCCTACCCTTCCCTGCGGTCGGATGCGGTACATTGCCGATCCTTTTACCCGCAAGACGCGCGCCGACTGTGGCGCGCTGCCTCAAACTTGCCATGATTTTGCCCAAGTTCCCGATCCAAGCAAATAGTGTTTTCAGACTCTGTGCCGCATTAAGGCATTTTCTTGGAAGACCTGGTGCGACATTGCATCAACAAAGGTGCAAAAATGTGGCAACCTAGGAGGCGAAACCATATTTTGTGGATCAAGGGGTTAGCGCCTCAAAAACCCTCAGGAGTCGCGATTGGCAAAGCCAAGTGCGGCAAGCCCGACACCATCCGCCAAGAGCTGGATTCCTAGCAATAGTCCAAGGATTTGCGTCGCGATCTGGTCGAACGCGGAGAAGATCAGCACGCCGATCAGGATCGAAACCGCGCCCGACAGGACCAGCATCCACCGCAGGCGCGGCCCGCCAAGACGCAGACCGATGAGCAAGCGCAGCGCGCCCATCAGCAGGAAGAGCACGCCGACCACCGCCGCGAGCGACACTGTACCCGACATCGGATCCGCCATCAGCCAGACGCCGACGACGATGTTGAGAAGTGCGATCAGCGCATGCCACGCCCGATGCGCCCCGTCGCGGTCGTTGAAGGCGAGCCACGCCTGCACCACCCCGGCGATCAGGAACAAGATGCCGACGAAGGTGGTCAGGGCCAGCGAGGTCGCGAAGGGATTCGAGATGGCCGCAACGCCGAGAACGATCAGCACGAGGCCGGTCACCAGAAACAGGGTCGAAACGCGCATCGCATCATCCTCTCGATCTACGTCAAATGATGAACCCTACCACGGGCGCCGCGTTCCCGCGCCCCCTTCTGATGTAAAAAGCCGCCCCGATCGGAGCGGCTTTCCATGTAGCGATGGCGTCTTGGGTTACACCCAGGGACGCGCCTGATGCATCTGCGTCTCGAACGTGTCGATGGCCGCGGCCTTCTCCAGCGTCAGACCGATATCGTCGAGACCTTCGAGCAGGCAGTGCTTCTTGAACGCGTCGACGTCGAACTTGATCGTCTCGCCTTCCGAGGTCGTGATCTCCTGGTTCTCGAGATCGACGGTCATCCGCGCGTTCGAGCCCTTCTCGGCATCCTTCATCAGCATGTCGACCTGCTCCTGCGGCAGCACTATCGGCAGCATCCCGTTCTTGAACGAGTTGTTGTAGAAGATGTCGGCGAAGGAGGTCGAAATGATCACCTTGATACCGAAGTCGGCGAGCGCCCACGGGGCGTGCTCACGCGAGGAGCCACAGCCGAAGTTGTCGCCGACCACGAGGATCTGCGCTTCGCGATATTGCGGCTTGTTGAGCACGAAGTCGGGGTTCTCGTTGCCCTGACGGTCGTAGCGCATCTCGTCGAACGCATGCACGCCGAGCCCGGTGCGCTTGATCGTCTTCAGGAAGCCCTTGGGGATGATCATATCGGTGTCGATATTGACCAGCGGCATGGGAGCGGCGATCCCGGTAACTTTTTCGAACTTTTCCATTCTCGTCGCTCCTTACGCGTCTTCCAGTTCCATCAGCTTGCGCACATCGGTCAGGTGACCGGTGACAGCAGCTGCGGCGGCCATGGCCGGGCTCATCAGATGGGTGCGGCCCTTGTAGCCCTGACGCCCTTCAAAGTTGCGGTTCGAGGTCGACGCGCAACGCTCACCCTCGGCCAGCTGGTCGGGGTTCATCGCGAGACACATCGAGCAGCCCGCCATGCGCCATTCGAAACCGGCATCGAGGAAGATCTTGTCCAGACCTTCTTCCTCCGCCTGAGCGCGCACGAGGCCCGAGCCCGGCACGACCATCGCACGGACGCCATCGGCCAGCTTGCGACCTTTGACGACTTCGGCGGCGGCGCGCAGATCCTCGATCCGGCCGTTGGTGCAGGACCCGATGAAGACCACGTCGATCTTGATGTCGGTCAGCTTGGTGCCCGCTTCGAGGCCCATGTAGTCGAGCGCACGCTTGGCCGCTTCGACCTTGCCGCCCTTGAAGTCTTCCGGCGCGGGGACAGAGCCCGAGATCGGCAGCACGTCTTCGGGCGAGGTGCCCCAGGTCACGACGGGTTCGATCTCTTCGGCCTTGATGGTGACGACCTTGTCGAAATGCGCGCCCTCATCGGTGTAGAGCTGCTTCCACCAATGCAGAGCCGCTTCCCATTGCGCGCCTTTCGGAGCATGGGCCCGGCCTTTGACATACTCGAAGGTCTTCTCGTCCGGCGCGATGAGGCCAGCGCGCGCGCCGCCTTCGATCGCCATGTTGCAGACGGTCATGCGGCCTTCCATCGACAGATCGCGGATCGCTTCGCCGCAATATTCGATGACATGGCCGGTGCCGCCGGCGGTGCCGGTCGCGCCGATGACCGACAGGGTGATGTCCTTGGCGGTGACGCCCGGACGCAGCTTGCCGGTGATCTCGACCTTCATGTTCTTCGACTTCGACTGGATCAGCGTCTGGGTGGCCAGAACGTGCTCCACTTCCGAGGTACCGATACCGTGGGCGAGCGCGCCGAACGCGCCATGGGTCGCGGTGTGGCTATCGCCGCAGACGACGGTCATGCCCGGCAGGGTCCAGCCCTGTTCGGGGCCGACGATGTGGACGATGCCCTGACGCACGTCGGAGACCGGGTAATAGTTCACCCCGAAATCCTTGGCGTTCTTGTCGAGCGCGTCGACCTGGATCCGGCTTTCCTCGTTCTCGATCCCCTTGGCGCGGTCGAGCGTGGTCGGCACGTTGTGATCCGGAACGGCGATGGTTTTCTCGGGTGCGCGCACCTTGCGGCCCGCGATGCGCAGCCCTTCGAAGGCTTGCGGCGAGGTCACTTCGTGGACGAGGTGACGGTCGATATAGAGCAGGCTGGTGCCGTCTTCGTCTTCGGACACGACATGCGCGTCCCAGATCTTGTCATAGAGGGTCTTCGGAGCAGACATGGCTCTCACTTTCTTTGGATGGCTGGCCTAAAAACGGCCGTTTGTCAGACATGGGACAGCAGGCGCAGATATGCGCCCGCGGGCGCAGAGCATCAAAGTCGTGCCAGCACCGAGCGGCTTTCGCCGTAGAAGCGCTCGCGAAGGCGGGCGCGGTCATCCATGTCGAAAACGAGTGTCATGGGGCGCTAAATACGGCGAATCCGTCTCTGAGGCAATCGAAGAGTCCGTGTTTGGACTGATCGCAAAACCGGGCTAACGTCATTTTCATGGATTTCGCGAATGGGGACATCGTCAAGATATTGGCTTCGATCTGGGCGCAGATCGAAATCTTCCTCAATTCGATCGTGCTGCCCTCGCGGCTCTGGCAGTTCGGGATCATTGCGGCATGTTTCGCGCTGGCCCATCTCGGGCGGATCTGGCTTGCCCCGAAAGTCGACGACTGGGGGCGGAGGCGTGAGCTTTCGACCCGCCAGCTTCGGCTGCTGATCCTGTTCCGGCAACGCCTGCGCGGCTTCCTCTTCGTTCTTCTCGCCTGGGCGTCGGTCTTCGTGCTCGAGGCGACCAAAGGCTTTTATTCCTGGCGCTTCCTCGTGGTGCTGGTGGCAACGCTGGTCACGGCGTGGCTGGTCGTCGGTCTCGTCGCGCGACTGATCCGCAACGCGCTTCTGCGCCGCATCGTGCGCTGGGGCGCGTGGATCTGGGTGACGCTCTATTATCTCGGGCTGTGGGACGAGACCGTGCGGCTTCTGAACGGCACGGCGGTCGAATTCGGGGATTTCCGGATCACGGCCTACGGCGTCCTCAAGGCGCTGGTGCTGACGACGATCCTGCTGTCGGTCGCGCGGATCGTCTCGGGGCAGACCTCGGTGCGGCTGCGCACCAACGAGGATATCAGCCCCTCGATGTCGGAGCTGGTCATCAAGGTGATGCAGGTTCTGCTCTATGGCGCGGCGCTGTTCATCGGGATCAAGGCGGTGGGCTTCGACCTGACCGGGCTTGCGGTTCTGTCGGGTGCGATCGGCGTCGGCCTCGGCTTCGGTCTGCAGAAAGTCGTGTCGAACCTCGTCTCGGGCGTGATCATCCTGCTGGATAAATCGATCAAGCCCGGCGACGTGATCAGCCTTGGCGAGACTTTCGGCTGGATCAATTCGCTGGGCGCGCGCTACGTCTCTGTCGTTACGCGCGACGGCAAGGAATACCTGATCCCGAACGAAGACCTGATCACCGGGCAGGTCGTCAACTGGTCCCATTCCAACGAATTCGTGCGGATCGACCTGCCCTTCGGCACCTCCTATCACGATGACCCGCACGTGGTGCGCAAGCTCGCGGTGGAGGCCGCGCAATCGGTGAACCGCGTTTTGAAGAACCGCCCGACCGTGTGTCACGTGACTGGGTTCGGGGACAGTTCGGTCGATTATCTTCTGCGGTTCTGGATCACGGACCCCGTCGAAGGGCTGACGAACGTGCGCGGGCAGGTGTTCCTCGCATTGTGGGATACGTTCAAAGCGAACGGCATTTCGATCCCGTTCCCGCAGCGCGAAGTGCGTTTGCTCGAAGGTTCGCAACTGGACTTGCAACCCGGGCCGGAAACGCATAGCGAAAATTCGCCGCATGAAAATTGAAATTGAACCTTCGGGATGCTATTTTCGGAGGACGTCCAGCGCCGGGGCCATTTCGGTGCGTAACATCTGGAGGACCATGTCCTGTCTCATCTTTCCATCGTGCCGAGTGATGCCGGCACAAAGGCAGCGGCCATGAATACACGGGCCGTCAATGCCGAAGCGACGAGCGAAGAAATCCTCGCGCGCGTCATTTCTTCCCTCGAAGACGACAAGGCCGAAGATATCGTGACCATCGACCTGCGCGGTCGGTCCTCGATCGGTGACTATATGGTTGTCTGTTCCGGGCGCAGCACGCGTCAGGTCAGCGCCATCGCCGAGAACCTGACCGAGCGGCTGAAGCACGAATTCGACCGGGCTTGCAAAGTCGAGGGCAAGGATCAGGGCGACTGGGTGCTGATCGACAGCTCCGACGTCATCGTTCACGTCTTCCGCCCGGAAGTGCGCGAGTTTTATCAGCTGGAAAAGATGTGGATGCCCGCGGGCGCCCCCGTCTGAGTTCGGCTGCATGAAGATCACGATCTGCGCGGTGGGCCGCTTGCGCAAGGGGCCCGAACGCGAGCTGATCGACGACTACCTGAAACGCTTCGAGAAATCCGGGCGCGCCTTCGGGCTCGGCCCGGCTTCCGTCGTCGAGGTCGAAGACAAGAAGGGCCTGGGGCAGGGCGCAGAGGCAGACCTGCTGAGCCGCGCCATTCCTGATGGATCGGTGATCGTCACGCTCGACGAGCGCGGCAGCCTGATCTCATCGCCCGAATTTGCCACGAAGCTGCAAGGCTGGCGCGATCAGGCGCGTGATGTGGCTTTCGTGATCGGCGGCGCGGACGGGATCGACCCGTCCCTGCGCAGCCGCGCCGAGTTCTCGATCTCTTTCGGCAAGATGGTCTGGCCGCATATGCTGGCCCGCGTCATGCTGACCGAACAGATCTACCGCGCCGGACAGATCATCGCCGGCACGCCCTATCACCGCGTCTGATCAGCACATCTTTAGATTGTGCAGTTTTCAATAGCTTGCGCAGCGTCTCCGCGACGTTACGCTGCGCTCGAAAACAATGCCCAGCAGGTCAGGCTCCATGAATACACTTCGCGACATGAATATTTCCGGCGCGTCCATTTCGCGCGAGGCGATGATGCTGATGGGCTTCCAGCGAACGCGCCAGATTTCCGGCACCGCGCGCAAGGCCTGGGAAGCCGGCGACAGGGGGCCCGCGCTGGAAGAAGTCGAGGCCCGCAACGAGGAGATTTTCCGGGGGGCGCTCGCCGAGGTCTTCACCGAGTATCTCCCGCTGCGCAAGGCGCTCGAGGAAACCGGTCGCCGCCCGACCCATGTGATCGACATCGGCTGCGGACAGGGTCTCAACGACGCGCTGCTGATCAAGGATTACGATTGCGCCGTGACCTTGATCGATATCGAGGAAACCCCGGAGCAATACCATTTCTGGAGCGATACCGGTGCGGGCTATGCCTCGCTCGACGCCGCGGCGGCGTTTCTACGCGACAATGGCGCCCATGCGGTCGAGACGCTCAACCCGGTCAAGCAGCCTGATGCTTTGGAGGGGGTCACGGGCGATCTGGTTACCAGTCTGATTTCCTGCGGTTTCCATTATCCGATCGGCGACTATCTCGACCTTATGATGCGGGTGATCCGGGATGGCGGCGCGGTCGTGCTGGACCTGCGTCGGCGCTATATGAACAAACCCGACGAAGCGCTCTCGACGCTAATCGAGGCCACGCGACAGACCGAAATTCTCAGCTACGAGAAGAAAGCCCGGCGGATCATGTTCCAGGCCTGAGGCGCACACGCCCCCGGTTGCCGCCAAGGCTTGCGAGGCGTATGAGGGGGCAACAGATTAGGAGGCCGCCATGACCCGCCCGAAACCCGTCGTCCTGTGCATTCTCGATGGCTTTGGCGAGCGAAAGGAGCGCGAAGGAAACGCGCCCCTGCTGGCCGATACGCCGAACCTCGACCGCGTTCTGTGGAACAACCCGGCGAAATCGACGCTGGTGACCTTCGGCCCCGATGTCGGACTTCCGAGCGGTCAGATGGGCAATTCCGAGGTCGGTCACACCAATATCGGCGCAGGCCGGGTGGTGGCGATGGATCTGGGCCAGATCGATCTGGCGATCGAGGACGGTTCTTTCTTCAAGAACGAGGCGATCCTGTCCTTCATCGACACGATGAAAGAGAGCGGCGGGCGCGCGCATCTGATGGGTGTCATCTCGGATGGTGGTGTGCATGGTCATATCGAACATACGCTCGCCGCGGCGAAAATGGTCTCGGAGGCGGGCGTTCCGGTCCTGATCCACGCGATCACCGACGGGCGCGATGTGGCACCCGATAGCGCGAAGTCCTTCGTCTCCGATCTTTGCGACCGGCTGCCCGAAGGCTGCACGGTCGTCACGGTAGATGGCCGCTATTACGCGATGGACCGCGACAACCGTTGGGAGCGCGTGGGCCTTGCCTATGATGCGATGATCAACGGCAAAGGGCAGGGAGCCGACACCCCTGTCGCGGCCGTAGAGGCCAGCTACGACAAGAAAGAAATGGACGAGTTCATCAAGCCCACCGTGATCGGCGATTACGACGGCGCAAAGGATGGCGACGGGTTCTTCTGTCTCAATTTCCGCGCCGACCGAGCTCGTGAAATCCTGCGCGCGATCGGCGAGCCGGACTTCTCGGAATTCGAAACCGGGACCCGTCCGAAATGGGCGGCGCTGCTGGGGATGGTCGAGTATTCCGACAAGCATAACGCCTATATGAAGACCGCCTATCCGAAGCGCGAGATCGTCAACACGCTCGGCGAATGGATTTCGAAACAAGGGCTTAGCCAGTTTCACCTCGCCGAGACCGAGAAATACCCGCATGTGACCTTCTTCCTCAACGGCGGCAAGGAAGAGCCGTGGGAAGGCGAAGACCGCTACATGCCGAAATCGCCCAAGGTCGCGACCTACGACCTGCAGCCCGAGATGAGTGCGCCGGAAGTCACCGACAAATTCGTCGAGGCGATCGAGACCGGGTACGACCTGATCATCGTGAACTACGCCAACCCCGACATGGTCGGCCATACCGGCTCGCTGGAAGCCGCGATCGCGGCGGTGGAAGAGATCGACCATGATATCGGCCGCGTCGTCGAGGCGCTGGAAGCTGCGGGCGGCGCGATGATCATCACCGCCGATCACGGCAATTGCGAAACCATGATCGACCCCGAAACCGGCGGACCGCATACCGCGCATACCACGAACCTCGTGCCCGTCTCTCTGGTCGGCGGGCCGGAGGGCGCCAAGCTGCGCGAAGGTCGGCTTGCGGATCTCGCGCCGACGCTGCTGGAGCTGATGCAGATCGAGCAGCCCGAGGAAATGACCGGAAAGAGCCTGATCGTATCGTGATCCGCGCCGCACTCGCAGCTCTTCTGATCTCAACCGGGCCGCTTTGGGCGGAAGGATCGGGCGACGCCGCACTCAAGGCCTCGGCCGATCTGCGCAAGGCGATCACCGCGCTCGATGCTGCGCAGTCGAAATCGGATCGCATCGCGGCGCTGACGAAAACGATCCACGCCTATGAGCAAGGGCTGAGCGCGCTGCGTGACGGCTTGCGCCGGGCCGCGATCCGCGAGCGCGAGATCAAGCAGGGGTTCGACGCGAAACGCGAAGAGCTTGGCGGGCTGCTGGCCGTGATGTCGACGATGCAGCAATCCGACGGGCCGCTTCTGCTGCTGCATCCCTCGGGGCCCGAAGGCTCGGCTCGTTCGGGAATGGTGCTGTCTTCGGTCGCGCCTGCCTTGCAGGAAGAGGCGCAGAAACTGAGCGTCCACCTCGAGGAAATCGCGACCCTGCGCAAGCTGCAGGAAAACGCGCGCGAGACGCTGGAAGCGGGGATGGTTTCGGTGACGAAGGCGCGCACCGCACTGTCCGAGGCGATCTCGGAACGCCGCGAAAAACTCCCGCAGCGCTATCTCGAAGAACCCGAGGAGCTGACCGCGCTGGTGCAAAGCGCCGACACGCTCGAAGGCTTCGCGACCGGCCTGAGCGACATGGAAAACGATATCGGCCCGCCGCGCGGCGATTTCGCGGGCGCGAAAGGCAGTCTGAACCTGCCGGTGATCGGCTCGGTTCTGCGGAGCTTCAACGAGCCCGATGCCGCGGGGATCAAACGTCCCGGTCTCGTGATCGCAAGTGAGCCGGGCTCGCTGGTCACAACGCCCTGGGCTGCGACAATTCGCTACCGTGGTCCGTTGCTCGACTACGGAAATGTGATGGTCCTCGAACCCGCAGATGGATATCTTCTGGTTCTTGCGGGCCTCGGAACCGTCTATGGTGAGGTCGGAGACGTGCTGCCAAAGGGCACGCCCATCGGTTTGATGGGCGGAATTCAGCCGGGAGCGAAGGAATTCGGCAAGGAATTCGTGCAGGCGGCGACAGATGGCGCTGGTGCAGATCGCAGCGAGACGCTTTATTTGGAACTGAGAGAGGGCGGTAAGCCCGTGGACCCGACGCCGTGGTTCATCCAGACAAAAGACGACAAGGGTTGAGTATGAAAAAGTTCATGATGGCAGCGGTTGGCGGCACGCTCGCGGGGGCGCTTTTGTCCACGCAAGTCGCGGCGCCGCTGATGGCCGAAGAAACGAAACGCAACGAGACCGTCTACCAGCAGCTGGACCTGTTCGGCGACATTTTCGAGAAAATCCGCCAGGACTATGTTGAGCCGGTGGACAGCAAGAAGCTGATCGAAGCCGCGATCAACGGCATGCTCAGCTCGCTCGATCCGCATTCCAGCTACCTGCCGCCCTCCGATTACAGCGATATGCGCGTTCAGACGCGCGGCTCCTTCGGCGGTCTCGGCATCGAGGTCACGCAGGAAGACGGCTTCGTGAAAGTCGTCTCTCCGATGGACGGTACGCCCGCGGCCGAGGCTGGCATCAAGTCCGGCGATTTCATCACCGCGGTCGATGGCGAGTCCCTGATGGGTATCCCGCTCGATCAGGCGGTGGACAAGATGCGCGGACCGGTCGGTTCGGACATCACCGTGACCATCGTGCGCGAAGGCGAACAGGATCCGTTCGACGTCACGCTGACCCGCGACACGATCAAGCTGACCGCCGTGAAGGGCCGCCATGACGGCGATACCGTCATTCTGCGCATCACCACGTTCAACGACCAGACCTTCCCGAACCTCGAATCCTCGATCAAGGAGCAGGTCAAGGAAGTCGGCGGTATGGACAAGGTCGACGGCTTCATCGTCGATCTGCGCAACAACCCCGGCGGTCTGCTGACGCAGGCGATCAAGACGGCGGATGCCTTCCTCGACAAGGGCGAGATCGTCTCCACCCGCGGTCGGAACCCGCAGGATAGCGAGCGCTTCAACGCGACCGCCGGCGATATGGCCGACGGCAAGCCGATCGTCGTGCTGATCAACGGTGGCTCGGCCTCGGCGTCGGAAATCGTGACCGGCGCGCTGCAGGATCATCACCGCGCGATCGTCGTCGGCACCAAGAGCTTCGGTAAAGGCTCTGTCCAGACGGTCATGCCGATCCAGGGCGAAGGCGCGATGCGTCTGACCACCGCGCGCTACTACACGCCGTCGGGCCGTTCGATCCAGTCGCTGGGCATCGCCCCCGACGTGGTCGTGCCACAGCCCGATCAGCCGAAATCCGAGGATAAAGCGGCTGCCGAAGGCGATAACGCCCGCAAGATGACCTCCGAGGCCGATCTGAAGGGTGCGATCACCAACGACTCGATGACCGAGGACGAGAAGCAGCAGGCCGAGGACGAGCGCGCGAAAGCCGAAGAGGCCGCGAAGCGCCGGATGGAAGATTTCCAGATGTCCTACGCGATCGACCTGATCAAAGGCCTCTCGGCCATCGCCCCCGAGACGCAGGCTGACGCCGCCTCGACGCAAAAGGCCGAAGCGCCGAGCGCCGATGGCAAATCCGACACGCAGCAGAATTGAGGGAAGGGGCCTTCGGGCCCCTTTTTCATATGACCCCCGAAGAGATCGTTAAACTTCCTTACCGCCGCAATGTCGGCGTCGTGCTGATGAACCCCGCTGGCCTCGTCTTCGCAGGCCAGCGCATCGACAATCCCGGCCCGGCCTGGCAGATGCCGCAAGGTGGGATCGACAAGGGCGAGAAGCCGAAAGAAGCAGCCCTACGCGAGCTGGAAGAAGAGACCGGAGTGAACCCCGATCTCGTCGAAATCGTCGCGAAAACCTCCGATTGGGTGCGCTACGACCTGCCGCATGATCTTGTGCCGAAGATCTGGAATGGTCGCTGGCGCGGGCAGGAGCAGAAATGGTTTCTGATGCGCTTCCTCGGTTCCGACGATCAGGTGCAGATCGAGACCGACCATCCCGAATTTTCGGTCTGGCAGTGGATGTCCTTCGACGAGCTGGTCGAGAATATCGTGCCCTTCAAACGCTCGGTCTATGAGGCCGTGCGCGCCGAATTCAGAGACTATCTCGGCTGAATTCTCAGAAATCTAGGCCCAGATCGAGCGTCCGGGCCGAATGGGTGAGCGCGCCGGAAGAGATGTAATCCACACCGGTCGCCGCCACTTCGGCGATCCGCTCGAGCGTCATGTTCCCCGAAGCTTCCAGAACCACGCGGCCCGCATTCAACGCCACCGCCGCACGCAGTTCCGCGCTGTCCATATTGTCGAGCAGGATGACATCGGCCCCGCCGATCTTCAGCGCTTCTTCCATCTGGCGCAGCGTGTCGACTTCCAGCTCGATCCGCATCATGTGGCTGCGCGCCGCTTTCGCAGCCTCCAGCACCGCGCGCACACCACCAGCCGCCGCAATATGGTTATCCTTGATCAGGATCGCGTCGGACAGACCGTAACGATGGTTAAAACCGCCGCCATGGGTCACTGCGGCCTTCTCGAGAACGCGCAGCCCCGGCGTGGTCTTCCGCGTACAGGTGATACGAGCCTTCGTGCCGTCGGTTTCCGCGACAAAGCCTGCGGTTTTCGTGGCGATCCCGCTGAGGCGCCCCGCGAAATTCAGCGCCACACGCTCCCCCATCAGGATCGAGGCCGCCGATCCGTCGACCGTCAGCAAAGTCTCACCCGCTTGGCAGGGTTTGCCGTCAGCGATCAGGATCGACACGCGCAGCGTGGGATCGACCAGCCGAAACGCCATCGCCGCGACCTGCATTCCCGAAACCACGCCGTCTTCGCGCGCTTTCAGCCGCGCGGAATAGGTTTTGCCCGCCGGGATCACCGCATTGGTCGTCGCGTCGCCCATCGGAGACAGGTCTTCGACCAGCGCGGCGCGGACAATCGGTTCGATCAGCAAATCGGGCAACATATCAGTCCTCCAAGGCAGCGGCGCGAATCCTCAGCGCCTCCTCCAGCGTAATTTTCGTTCTTTCCGCCAGTTTCGGGTTCATCTCCGGGAAATCCGAGCGGAAATGACCCCCGCGGCTTTCTTCGCGCGCAAGGGCGGCCGCAGCAATCAACGTGGCCGTGGCGGTCATGTTCCGCATCGTTTCCGTGCGAGCCTCCGCCTCGATCTTCGCAATGACCCGAAGCGCAGCTTTCAAACCATCCGCATCACGCACGACACCGACGCCATCGGTCATCGCTTTTCGCAATACCTGCACGGCTGGCTCATTCACCGGGACATCGCCTTCCGGGAAATCTGGGTTAACGATCTCGGCGTCGGGGATCTCGCCAAGTTCTGCGGCGATCCCGACAGCGCAGATCCGCGCAAACACCAAGGCTTCCAACAACCCGTTCGACGCCAGACGGTTCGCCCCGTGAAGCCCGGTCGACGACGCCTCGCCACAGACCCAAAGCCGATCGAGCGAACTGCGTCCCTCGGTATCGGTATCGATCCCCCCCATGTGATAATGCGCGGCGGGGGCGACGGGGATCACGCCGGAAACAGGGTCTATTCCAGCCCTTTCACAAGCTTCGGCCACAGCCGGAAAGCGCGTCAGAACCTCGGCTCCAAGGGCTTCGCGCGTATCCAGAGCGGGCTCGCGCCCGGCTTTGCGTTCCAGATACACAGCCCGGGCCACGATATCGCGCGGCGCAAGCTCGGCATCGGGATGAACCGAAAGCATGAAGCGTTCGCCATCCGCGTTAACGAGTGTTGCGCCTTCACCGCGCAGCGCCTCGGTCGCAAGCGGGGCAGGGTCTTCGCCACTGGCGATCGCAGTCGGATGGAACTGCACGAATTCCGGATCGGCGATCCGCGCCCCGGCGCGCGCCGCCATCCCGATCACCTGCCCACGAATGCGCGGCGGGTTCGTCGTGACGGCAAACAGCCCACCCGAACCGCCGCCCGCAAGCAAGACCGCCGGGCTTTTGATCAGCACCGGCCCCGAGGGCTCAAACGCACGCTCGATCCACACGCCGGTGACGCGCCCGTCCTCCGTCTCCAAATGCGTCGCCAAAACGCCCTCGAGCACCTGAACCGATGGCGTTTGCCGGACCGCGGCCACGAGCGTCTGCATGATCTCGCGCCCGGCCTGATCACCCTTCACTCGAACGACGCGCGCGTGGCTATGCGCCGCCTCGCGCGACATCACGTAATCACCCTCCGGATCGCGGTCAAAAGGCGTGCCGAGTTCGGTCAATGCAAGGATGTGCTGACGCGCTTCTTCGGTCACCAAATGCGCGATTTGCGGTGAAACAGTGCCTGCTCCGGCGATCATTGTGTCGCGTGCGTGAGAGGCAGGCGTGTCGCCAACCGACATCGCGGCCGCGACGCCGCCCTGGGCCCAGGCCGAGGATGCGCCTTCGCCCAGAGTTTCCGGCGAGATGATGAGAACGGGGCGGGGCGCAAGACTGAGCGCCGCATAAAGCGCCCCCAGACCGGCGCCGACGATAATGATCCGTCGCGTTTCAATCACTTCGCGAGGGTCCGGGAAAGCTCGATCATCCGCTCAACCGCGATCCGCGCCTTTTCAGCGACCTGCGGATCGACGATCACTTCCTCGGTCCCGGTATGCAGCGACCACAGGATTTTTTCGAGCGTGATCTTCTTCATGTAGGGGCACATGTTGCACGGACCCACAAAATCTACTTCCGGCAACGCATCGGCGATGTTCGACGCCATCGAGCATTCGGTTACCAACATCGCCTCTTTCGGCTTGTTGGTTTCGACGTAGTTGATGATCCCCGAGGTCGAACCCGAGAAATCCGACGCCGCGACGACGTCGGGCGGGCATTCGGGGTGCGCGATGATCCGTGTATTCGGATGCATCGATCGGAAGTCGTTGATATCCTTGGCAGTATACTGCTCGTGGACGATGCACGAGCCCTCCCACCAGACGACATTCTTCTCGGGGACCTCATTCGCCACGTTCTGCGCAAGATACTGGTCCGGGGTCATGATGACCGTGTCGCTGTCCATCGCGCGCACGATCTGCGCAGCGTTGGACGAGGTGCAGCAGATATCGGACGCCGCTTTCACCTCGGCAGTCGTGTTAACGTAGCTTACCACGGGCGCACCGGGATATTTGGCGCGCATCTCCGCGATACCGTCGGCGGTGATCGACTCCGCCAGCGAACAACCGGCTTTCATATCGGGGATGAGGACAGTCTTGGCGGGGTTCAGGATCTTCGACGTCTCGGCCATGAAATGCACGCCGCATTGGACGATCGTCCCGGCCTGAACCTTCGTGGCCTCAATGGCGAGCTGAAGACTGTCACCCACAACATCTGCCACGCCGTGATAGATTTCCGGCGTCATGT
Source organism: Thioclava sp. F36-6 (assembly GCF_002020305.1). Lineage (NCBI taxonomy): Bacteria > Pseudomonadati > Pseudomonadota > Alphaproteobacteria > Rhodobacterales > Paracoccaceae > Thioclava > Thioclava sp. F36-6. Next base: position 305,259 of record NZ_MPZX01000004.1, read on the forward strand.
AGTTATGCGCGAGAATTACCGCGTTTTTCTCTTTTTTCAGACGATTGATCGCGCGGATATAGGGCGCGTAGCGCGCGAAATCCGGCAGAGGGATAACGCGATCCATCTTTGCGTGGATGTCCCGCATTTCCTCTGCCAACTCAATGGATGGCGCAAGATCGTACGTCTCGGCCAGCGTGGCACGCATTTCGGTCAGGTCCAGCATGGACAGTCCTCCCGCTCTCTCCCTAAGAAGCCCCCGATTTAAGGGAGGTTGACGCTCGGTTAAATGGAAAACTTGCGTATTATGTCAGAAAACCCGACGTTTTCAGTCGTAGCGGTTCCAGATCGCGGCTTCGCCGAGCTGGGCTACGAAGGCAGCATGCGCCTCGGCCTCCTCGGCAGTCAAGCGCGGGGGCAGAGGCTCGGGGCGAGGCTTGGGACGCCAGTCTTGATTGGCTCCGGCCTGACGTTTCTGTCCCGTTTCAACGGGTTGCAGCCCGAAGCCCGGCTGCCGACCACCGATCAGCTCGAGATAAACCTCGGCCAGAATTTCACTATCGAGCAACGCGCCATGCAGCGTCCGCGATGAGTTGTCGATGCTGAAGCGGCGGCACAGCGCATCGAGCGTCGCGGGCGAGCCCGGAAATCTCCGCCGCGCCATTGCCAGCGTATCGAGCGCGCGATCATCCGGGATCAGCGGCATCCCGGCCCATCCAAGCTCGGCATTCAGGAATTTCATGTCGAACTTGGCATTGTGGATCACGAGGACCGAGTCCGTGCCGATAAAATTCAGAAAATCGAGGCCGATCTGGGCGAATTTGGGTTTGTCCGACAGGAATTCGTCGCCCAGCCCGTGCACCTGAAAGGCTTCCTGCGGCATCGACCGCTCAGGGTTAATGTACTGGTGATAGGTGTTGCCAGTCGGCATGTGGTTGAAGAGCTCAACCGCACCGATCTCGACGATCCGGTCGCCTTCTCCCGGCTCGAAACCCGTGGTTTCGGTATCGAGAACGATTTCACGCATCTTGCTCACCCCTGATCTTCGTAATCAGGTTTCGCACATCTTGGCGGGTCTGCTCAAGATCGAGGGTTTCGATGACGAAAGTTGCGCGACGTCGCTTTTCCGCATCCGGCATCTGGCGCGACAGAATGAAATCAAGCTGCGCCTCGGTCATGTCAGGCCGTTCTAGAACACGCGCGCGCTGGACCTCCGCCGGGGCGGTGACAACGAGCGTTGCATCGCAGGCGGCATCGGCCCCAGTCTCGAACAAAAGCGGAATATCGAGGAGCATCAGATCCGCCTCCGGATGCGCGGCGATGAAGTCGCTTCGCGAAGCCGTGGTGAGCGGATGAACGATCGATTCAAGGCGGGTTAGAGCCTTTTTATCGCTGGCGAGCAGTTTTTTCAGCTCGGCCCGGTCCACCGCTCCATCCTTGACCGCAGACGGGAAGGCCGCGGCAATCGGCGCAACGGCCGCACCACCCTTGGCGTAGAGATCGTGCACCGTTCGATCGGCATCCCACACGGGAATTCCCGCCTCGGCAAACATCGCAGCCGTCGTGGATTTTCCCATCCCGATGGAGCCGGTCAGCCCGAGCAGGAAAGGATTGCTCATGCCCCGAGCACCGCGTTGCGGACTGTTTCGGTCACTTCCGGGCGCTGGCCGAACCAGCGCTCAAACCCGGGGACGGCTTGATGCAGAAGCATTCCGAGCCCATCGACCACGGTGCATCCCACATCTTCAGCCTCGGCGAGGAATTTCGTCTTAAGAGGTGTGTAGACGAGATCGCAGCAGGTCGCGCTGGGACGCAACGCATCGAGCGGAACGCGGAATTCCGATTTGCCGACCATGCCGAGCGAGGTCGTGTTCACGACGGTCGCGGCATCTTCGAGCATGTTGCCTGCCTGAACCCAATCGTAAACGACGAGACGCGCGCCGAATTCCTGACGCAGCGCGTCTGCGCGCGCCCGAGTGCGGTTCGAGATACGAATCTCCGGCGCGCCACTTTCAAGAAGCGAGGCGACGATGGCGCGCGCAGCGCCGCCAGCGCCCAGAACTGCGGCCGGGCCGGACTTGGGGTCCCAGTTCGGCGCATTCTGCCGAAGATTAGCGATAAACCCGTAACCGTCTGTATTATCAGCGTAAATCTTTCCGTCTGGACGGAAAATCAAAGTGTTCGCGGCCCCGATCAGTGCCGCACGATCGGAAATGACATCGGCAATCTCGAGCGCGCGGATCTTGTGTGGGATCGTCACATTGGTGCCGACGAACCCCGCTTTCGGCAATGTCCGCAGCACGGTTTCCAGATCGTCTCTCGCCACATCCATCGGAATGTAAAACCCGTCGATCCCGTATTCGGCGAACCACGTCCGAAACAGGAGCGGCGAGCGCGAGTGCGCGACCGGCGATCCGATGACGCCGGCGAGGGGAATGCGCGGATGATCCGTCATGTCGTGAAGTCTCCTCGGGCGTGAAGCCAGTTAAGGAATTCGATCAGGGGAAGGCCCAGGACGGCAAAATAGTCGCCTTGGACGCGGGAGAAAAGACGGACGCCTTCTTCCTCGAGTTTGTAGCTGCCGACCGACCAGCGAATGCTGTCCCAGTTGCGGGCGACGTAATCGTCAATGAACGGCTCCGACAGCGTGTGCATCGTGAGCCGCACTTCGCCGACATGCCGCCACAGCGGCTCGCCATCCCGGATCGCGACCATCGCGGAAAGAAGTTTGTGGGTCTGGCCGGAGAGGGCGCGCAGCTGCGATTTCGCATCTTCCGGCGTCTCCGGTTTCGACAAAACCGCGCCTTTGAGTTCGAGAACCTGATCCGCGCCAATCACCAGCTCCCCGGGGTGGCGCGCCGAGAGCTTAGCCGCCTTCATCTCGGCAAGCAGGTCCGCCACATCGCGCGGCTTCGCCTCTTCGGCCTCCAAACTCCGGCGGATCATGTCTTCATCGATGCGCGCGGGCTGCACGGTCACGGACAGGCCGGCGTTGCGCAAAAGCTGCGCGCGGATTTCTGAGGCGGAGGCGAGGAGGATGTTCATGAACTTGTGGATAAGCGGGCGCAGAAGTCTCGGGGTCGAATTGGGCATAACGCGGATCGGCAGATTACTCCACCGGATCGGCACGTTTCATGGCAGATTTCCGAAACTTGTCCACCTGTGGAATTCGGATTCGAGCCGTTGGGGACATGCCGGGGATTTCACAATTTTCTCCCAAGAGTTATCCACAGGTTGACGTTGTGACTCTCTGAAAAAGAATCACGTGATATCAATATTTTAATAAAGATACATCGAGTAAAAGATTAGTGCTCGCCTGATGTTTTCCGCCTGTGGAGAAAGTCTTGATAAAGTGTTAATCCACATCATCAACAGGCCCTACATCATCATCATCTTTTCTTTAAAGAATCTTTTTTGAAGATGATGGCAGCTGTCAGCCGGAGGCGAGATGACCGATTTCCTGAGCACTTGGTATTTGTGGATCAAAGCACTGCATGTGATGGCGATCATCACCTGGATGGCGGCCCTGTTCTATTTGCCGCGACTTTACGTTTACCACGTCGAGGGGCTGAACAAGGCGGGCATGGAGCGCGACAGCGATCAGGAGCTTCTGTTCCGGCATCAGGAAAGGCTTCTTCTCAAGGCCATCATGAACCCGGGGATGATCGCGAGCTGGCTCTTTGGCCTGATGCTGGTTTTCACGCCGGGGATCGTCGATTGGTCGAGCATCTGGCCGTGGACGAAGGCTGCGGCCGTTCTCGGCATGACCTGGTTCCACATGTGGTGCGCGAAGGAACGCAAGGCGCTCGCGGAGGGCAGGGCGAACCGAAGCGGGCGCTACTACCGGATGATGAACGAGATCCCGACCATTTTCATGATCGTTATCGTCGCCTCGGTGATCGTGAAATTCTGACTTTCGTTGACTCAGCGACGCTTTGCGCTTATCTGCGTCGCTAAGCCACGGCCGTCCTGGTCGAACGGTTTTTCTGTTACATGACGAATTTATGCGCCCATCGCTCCGGTGAGGCGCCAGCTGCAGGTGATCCGATGAGCGATGAACGCCTCAATCTCTCCGATTTGAAAGCCAAGAGCCCGAAGGAACTTCTGGCGCTGGCCGAAGAATGGGAGATCGAAAACGCCTCGACCATGCGCAAGGGCGAGATGATGTTCTCGATCCTGAAGGAGCATGCCGAGGATGACTGGGTCATCGGCGGCGATGGCGTGCTGGAAGTGCTGCAGGACGGCTTCGGCTTCCTGCGCTCGACCGAGGCGAACTATCTGCCGGGGCCCGACGATATCTACGTCTCGCCCGACATGATCCGCCAGCACAGCCTGCGCACCGGCGATACCGTCGAAGGCGTGATTCGCGCCCCCGGCGAGAACGAGCGCTATTTCGCATTAACGAAGGTTGAGCGGATCAACTTCGAGGAGCCGGAGAAGGCGCGCCACAAGGTCGCTTTCGACAACCTCACGCCGCTCTATCCTGACGAGCGTCTGAAGATGGAAATCGAGGATCCGACGATCAAGGATCGCTCGGCCCGGATCATCGACCTCGTGGCGCCGATCGGTAAGGGTCAGCGTTCGCTGATCGTGGCGCCGCCGCGGACCGGTAAGACGGTGCTGCTGCAGAATATTGCGACCTCGATCGAGCAGAACCATCCGGAATGTTACCTGATCGTGCTGCTGATCGACGAACGCCCGGAAGAAGTGACCGACATGCAGCGCTCGGTGAAGGGGGAGGTCGTGTCTTCGACTTTCGACGAACCGGCAACGCGTCACGTCGCGGTCTCCGATATGGTGATCGAGAAGGCGAAACGTCTGGTCGAGCATAAGCGCGATGTGGTTATTTTGCTGGACTCGATCACCCGTCTGGGCCGCGCCTTCAACACCGTCGTTCCGAGCTCGGGCAAGGTGCTGACCGGTGGTGTCGACGCAAATGCGCTGCAGCGTCCGAAGCGTTTCTTCGGTGCGGCACGGAACATCGAAGAGGGCGGCTCGCTGACCATCATCGCGACTGCGCTGATCGATACCGGCTCGCGGATGGACGAGGTCATCTTCGAAGAATTCAAGGGCACCGGTAACTCGGAAATCGTGCTGGACCGCAAGGTCGCGGACAAGCGCGTCTTCCCGGCGATGGACATCCTCAAATCCGGTACCCGGAAAGAGGAACTGCTCGTCGATCAGAAGGATCTGCAGAAAACCTACCTTCTGCGCCGCATCCTGAACCCGATGGGCACGACCGATGCGATCGAGTTCCTGATTTCGAAGCTCAAGCAGACCAAGACGAACTCGGAATTCTTCGACTCGATGAACGGCTGAGGCCGTCCTATCTTCCGCAGGGAAGAGGATTGCTATGGACACGATCTATGCACTGGCCACGGCCCGCGGAAAAGCGGGCGTGGCCGTCATTCGTATTTCGGGACCGCTGGCGTGGCAGGCGGCGCGGAACTTGGCAGGGACCCTGCCGGAGCCCCGCGTCGCCGGGCTGCGGCGGTTGCGGCTCGCGGGTGAGGAACTCGACGAGGCAGTGGTGCTGTGTTTCGAGCGCGGCGCCAGCTTCACCGGCGAAGAGGTCGCGGAGCTGCATATCCATGGCGCGATCGCGACGGTTTCTGCCGTGCTGCGCGCCCTTGGGCAGATCGACGGGTTGCGGCTTGCAGAACCTGGTGAATTCACCCGGCGGGCGTTGGAGAATGAGCGGCTCGATCTGGCGCAGGTCGAAGGACTTTCCGATCTGATCGAGGCGGAAACTGAGGCGCAGCGTAAGCAGGCATTGAAGGTTCTGTCGGGTGCGGTTGGGACTCTGGTCGAGGATTGGCGCGCAAAGCTGATCCGGGCGGGGGCGTTGATCGAAGCCACGATCGACTTCGCGGATGAGGAAGTTCCGGTCGATGTTTCGCCCGAGGTGTTGGAGTTGATCGACGCGGTCAGCGCCGGAATTCGAGATGAATTGCGCCGTCTTGGTGCTGCGGAGCGTATTCGCGAAGGGTTCGAGGTCGCGATTGTCGGGCGGCCGAATGCCGGGAAATCAACCTTGCTTAACGCGCTCGCGGGGCGTGAAGCGGCGATCACCTCCGAATTCGCAGGCACGACGCGCGACGTCATCGAGGTGCGGATGGAGATTGGCGGGCAGGCGGTGACCTTGCTCGATACCGCTGGGCTTCGCGAAACCGACGATGTCGTCGAGGCGATCGGGGTGGAACGGGCGCTCGACCGCGCGCGACAATCCGATCTGCGCGTTTTCCTGCTCGACGGCGAGGAAGTCCCGCTGATCGCACCGGAGCCGGGCGATCTTGTGGTGCATGGCAAAGCCGATATCGCTGCGCATGATGGGCTGAACGTCTCCGGGAAAACGGGGGCGGGGCTTGGCGAATTGCTCGCTGCGATCGAAGAACGTCTGTCCGGGCTTGGCGAAGGCGCCGGCGTAATGACGCGCGAACGGCACAGGGTTGCGATGCAGCGCGCATTCGGGGCTTTGGAATCGGCGCGAGATGAGGTATTGCGCGGGTCCGACCGAAGCGAGCTGGCAGCGGAATCACTGCGCCAGGCGGCTTGGGCGCTGGAAGCGTTGCTTGGTCGGGTGGATGTCGAGAACCTGTTGGACGAAATTTTCTCGAGCTTCTGCATCGGAAAGTAAGGAGTGTTTCACGTGAAACATTACGACGTCATCGTGATCGGAGGCGGGCACGCCGGAACCGAGGCAGCCCACGCGGCGGCCCGGATGGGTGCGCAGGTGGCTTTGGTGACACTTCGCGCCGATGCGATCGGGGTGATGTCGTGCAATCCGGCGATCGGTGGGCTTGGAAAAGGCCATCTCGTGCGTGAGATAGATGCGCTGGATGGCGTGATGGGGCGGTTGGCCGACGCCGCGGGTATCCAGTTTCGCCTTCTTAACCGACGTAAAGGCCCCGCCGTGCAAGGCCCGCGCGCTCAAGCGGATCGCAAACTTTACCGTGAGGCAGCCCAGCGTATGACCGCGGCGCAGCCCAACCTCGAGGTGGTCGAGGGGGAGGTGACCGATCTGCGCGTTGAAGGCGGTCGGGTCACTGGTGTGGTGCTGGCAGATGGTGTGACGCTGAGCTGTCAGTCGGCGATCCTGACGTCTGGGACTTTCCTGAATGGCGTGATCCATATCGGCGACCAGCAGCGTCCGGGTGGCCGTATCGGGGATCGGCCTTCGCGCGCCTTGGCCGAGCGGCTTTACGCGATGGATCTGCCGATGGGGCGCCTAAAAACGGGCACGCCGCCGCGGCTGGATGGGAAGACGATTGCCTGGGACAAGCTGGAGAGTCAGCCCGGCGATGACGACCCGGTGATGTTTTCCTTCCTGAACCGGAGTCCCGAGGTCCGGCAGATTTCTTGCGGGATTACCCATACGAATGGGCGGACGCATGACATCATCCGGAGCAACCTTGACCGCTCGGCGATGTATGGCGGTCATATTTCCGGGGTGGGGCCCCGCTATTGCCCGTCGATCGAAGACAAGGTCGTGCGCTTCGCGGATAAGGACTCGCATCAGATTTTCCTCGAGCCCGAAGGTCTGGACGACGACACGGTCTATCCGAACGGAATTTCCACCTCGCTGCCGGTGGATGTTCAGGAAGATTACGTTCATTCGATTTTCGGGTTGGAAGAGGCGAAGATCCTCCAGCCCGGTTACGCGATCGAATATGACTATGTCGATCCGCGCGCGCTGGACGCGACGCTGCAGTTGCGTGCTGTGCCAGGCCTATATCTTGCGGGTCAGATCAACGGGACCACAGGATATGAGGAGGCCGCAGCTCAGGGTCTCGTCGCTGGCTTGAATGCGGCGTCCTCTGCGAAGTCGGGCGCGCCGGTGCATTTCAGCCGGACGTCGAGCTATATCGGCGTGATGATCGATGATCTGACCTCGCGCGGAGTAACCGAACCTTACCGCATGTTTACCTCGCGGGCCGAGTTCCGTCTGTCGCTGCGGGCCGACAATGCCGACCAGCGCTTGACGGGGATGGGGATCGAGATCGGCTGTGTCGGCGAGGCGCGCCGGGTTCTGTTTGAAAAGAAATCCGCAGACCTGACGGCAGGGCGGGATCTGCTGCAGTCGATCTCGCTGACGCCTAAGGAAGCCAAGGCGAAGGGCTTCAAGGTGAACGAGGACGGGACGCGGCGGACCGCTTTCGATCTGCTGTCTTTCCCCGATATCACGATGCCTGCGCTGCAAGAGGCACTGCCGGAACTGCAGAATCTCTCCGATGAGACGGCGCGGCAGCTGTCGATCGATGCGCTCTATGCGAATTACGTTGCGCGTCAGGAGGTCGACGCGGCTTCTCTTAAGCGCGATGAGGGTTGGGAAATTCCCGAAGATTTCGATTTTGATTCCCTGCAGGGGCTCTCGAATGAGCTGAAGGGTAAACTTAAGCGCGCGATGCCAAAAACTTTGGGGCAGGCGGGGCGCGTTGATGGCGTGACTCCGGCGGCGCTGACTTTGATCTTGGCGCGCCTTCGGCAATCAAAGCGGGCACGCTCGGCATGACGGCGCCTGAGGCTGAGGATTTCGCCGCGCGATTCGATGTTTCACGTGAAACATTCGATAAGCTGCTTGCCTATGAGGCGCTGCTCAAAAAGTGGAATCCAGCGATTAACCTCGTCGCGAAGTCGACGTTGGAGGATATGTGGTCGCGCCACTTCCTTGATTCGGCCCAGATATTCGCGATGGCACCAGAAAATGCGCGGATTTGGGCGGATTTCGGGGCAGGGGGCGGCTTTCCGGGTTTGGTGATTGCGATTCTGTCGGCGGAAAAGGCGCCAGAACGCCAAGTCATTCTGGTCGAATCGGATCTGCGAAAATCGGCTTTTCTCTCGACGGTCACGCGGGAGCTGTCGCTCAATATCCGCGTTCTTGCGCAACGAATCGAAGAGATCGCCCCGCTGAAGGCCGATGTCGTCTCGGCCCGGGCCCTCGCAAATCTACCGAAACTACTGGAATTCACTGCGCGGCATCTGAAGCCCTCCGGCATCGCTATCTTCCCGAAGGGTGCGCGCTGGCAGGAAGAACTTGCGCAGGCGAAGGAAAGCTGGTCCTTTGACTACGAGGCGATCGAAAGCCTCAGCGATCCAAACAGTGTTGTCCTGAAAATCCACGGAGCCGAGCGTGTCTGATCCAATTCGCGCAAATGAACCGAAAATCATTGCGATTGCGAACCAGAAAGGCGGCGTGGGGAAGACGACGACGGCGATCAACCTCGCTGCAGGGCTGGTGGAAGCCGGGCGTAAGGTTCTTTTGATCGATCTCGATCCGCAGGGGAATGCATCGACGGGTCTAGGAATTGAGCCCGATGATCGCGAACTGACGACCTACGATCTGTTGATCGAAGACGCGCCAGTTTCCTCGGTTCTGCACAAGACCGAAATCGACGGTCTCTACCTGTGCCCGGCGACGACGGACCTGTCTTCGGCGGATATGGAGCTTGTCTCGACCGAAAAGCGCAGCTTCCTTCTGCATGACGCACTACGACATCCAGATGTTGATAGCTATGGCTTCGACTATATCTTGATCGATTGCCCGCCTTCGCTGAGTTTGCTGACAATCAACGCGATGGTGGCGTCGCATTCGGTCCTGGTGCCGCTACAGGCGGAATTCTTCGCGCTCGAAGGGCTTTCTCAGCTGATGCTGACGATCCGGGAGATCCGCCTGAGCGCGAATCGTAACCTGCGAATCGAGGGCGTCGTCCTCACGATGTATGACGTGCGGAACAATCTCTCGCAGCAGGTGGAGGCGGATGCGCGCGCGACTTTGGGCGAGTTGGTGTTCCGAACGATGATCCCACGGAACGTGCGGGTCTCTGAGGCGCCATCCTATGCGATGCCGGTGCTCAGCTACGACAGCAGTTCGCGCGGGGCGTTGGCCTATCGGAATCTCGCCAGCGAATTGATGTCGCGGCATGAACTGGCAAAGGCGGTGTGAGAATGGCGAAAGAACGCGAAAAGCGTGGATTGGGGCGTGGTTTGTCGGCTTTGATGGCGGATGTTGATTTGAATCCGACCGAGACGACGACGTCTCCGCGTCGCCCGGAGCAATATGTCCCGGTCGAGAAGATCGAGCCGAACCCCGATCAGCCGCGTCGCGATTTCGAGCCGGCCGCTTTGGAAGAACTGGCGTCTTCGATCCGCGAGAAGGGTGTGATTCAGCCGCTTATCGTGCGCAAACATCCGACGAAGCCCGATCATTACGAGATTGTGGCCGGTGAACGCCGGTGGCGCGCGTCGCAGATGGCCAAGCTGCACCAGCTTCCGGTCATCATTCGCGAATTCAATGACACGGAAGTTCTGGAAGTCGCGATCATCGAGAATATTCAGCGCGCCGACCTCAATGCGCTCGAAGAGGCGCTTGCGTATAAGCAGTTGATGAGCCGCTTCGGGCATACGCAGGAAAAACTGGCCGAGGCGCTGTCGAAAAGCCGTAGCCACATCGCGAATCTGATGCGTCTGCTGCAACTGCCCGAAGAAGTGCAGGTTTATCTGCGCGAGGGGAAGTTGTCTGCCGGTCATGCGCGGGCGATGATCACCGCCGAAGATCCGGTCAGCCTGGCAAAACAGGCCGTCGCGAAGACGCTTTCGGTGCGCGACGTCGAGAAACTTGCGAAGAAGCAGCAGGGCGGGGAAGAGCGTAAAGCGCGTCCAAAACCCCAGAAAGACGCTGACACGCGGGCGCTCGAGGGCGATCTGTCCGCGACGATCGGGATGAAGGTCGCGATCGATCATACCAGCAGCGGCGGTGGCAAGATTACGATTTCTTACGACGATCTGGAGGAGCTCGACAAGCTTTGCCAGATGCTCAGCAACGGCTGATCAGCTATTCGGGCGCGTCCAGATGAAAATCAGGACGCCGAGCAAGGTGATCCCCTGAATTGCCAGGATTTCGACCGGTAACCGGAAGACCAAAGACAGGCCGAAAGCCGCGAAAACAGACACTGTTGCCGCGATTTTCGCGCGTTTCGCGATGGCGCGGCGCTCTTGCCAGTCTATGATCTGCGGTCCGAAGCGCGGATGGGTGATGATCCAGTTGTGCAGACGATCAGAGGATCGCGCGAAGCAAAACGTCGCCAGAAGCATCAACGGAACGGTCGGGACGAGCGGCAGAAATAGCCCGATGATCCCGATTCCGGCCGAGATGATGCCAAGCGTGAGCCAGAGGATGCGCATCAGGGGATGAGATCGCGAATAATGGCGTTCAAGACCGGGCGGCCTTGATCCGTCGCGCGCAGAAATCCGTTCTCTCTCTCAACCATGCCGATATCCTCAAGATGGCGCATTGTCGCCTCATCGAGCGGTGAACGCGAGATCGTGTTGAACCGTTCCATCTCGAGCCCTTCGGACAGGCGCAGCGCGAAGAGAAGATACTCGATTGCCTGCTCTTCGCGGGGCAGGGCGGCGCGTTCATTCTCTCCGGCACCGGTTTTTTCCACCTGCGCAAGCCAGGCGCCGGGCTGTTTGAGCGTATCGGTGGCGTGGCGGACACCATTTTCGGTCATGCGCCCATGCGCGCCAGGACCGATACCGATATAGTCGCCATAACGCCAATAAATCAGGTTGTGGCGGCTCTCGGCGCCCGGGCGGGCATGGTTCGATATCTCATAGGCGGGTAGGCCGTGCTTTTCGCAGATTTCCTGCGTCGCGAAATACATTTCGGCGGAGATGTCGTCCTCCGGAATACCGCGGAGCTTGCCGGCGTCGTGACGTGCGCCGAAAACCGTGCCGGGTTCGATGGTCAGCTGGTAGAGCGAGAGATGGTCGACCGCCATTTTCAGCGCCTCATCCAGCTCTGCTTTCCAATCTTCGATCGTCTGGTGCTGGCGCGCGTAGATCAGATCGAAGCTCACACGCTCGAATTGCTTGCGCGCGATGTCGAAGGCTTTCTGGCCTTCCGCGACCGAGTGCATCCGGCCCAAACGGCGGAGGTCTTCGTCATTCAGGGCCTGCATCCCCATCGAGACGCGGTTCACGCCAGCCTCGGAAAAGGCTCTAAACCGCCCAGATTCGACACTTGTGGGGTTCGCTTCGAGGGTAATCTCGAAATCGTTGCTGGTTTGCCAGTTTCTGCGGATGCGCTCGATGATTGCGGCGACGATGTCGGGATCCATCAGCGAGGGTGTGCCGCCGCCGAAGAAAACCGTGTTCAGAATCCGGCCTTCCGTCTGTGCCGCATAACGGTCGAGTTCGCTGAGATAGGCAGAGAGCCATCGTTTCTGGTCGATGGCGGTCGCGACATGGGAATTGAAGTCGCAATAGGGGCATTTGGCGGCACAAAACGGCCAGTGAAGGTAGAGGCCGAACCCTCCGTGCCGCCAATCCTCGGTCATTGCGCGTCGAAAATCGTCACGAACTTGCGGAAAGCATCCGCACGGTGCGAAATCTCGTTCTTTTGCGCGGGATCCATCTCCGCGAAGGTCAGCTCAAAACCATCGGGCTGGAACATCGGATCATAGCCATGCCCGAGAGCGCCGCGCATCGGCCAAACCAGCTGACCTTCGACACGGCCGTCGAACACCTCGTCATGCCCGTCGGGCCAGGCGAGAACCAGGGTGGAGCGGAAGCGCGCGGTCCGCGGCAGCTCCGCTTCGATCTCGTCGCAGGCTTTCCAGGTTTTTTCCATCGCCATGGTGAAGTCGCGCCCGTTCGGCGTGGTCGCCCAATCGGCCGTGTAAACGCCCGGCGCACCGTCGAGACAGTCGACTTCGATGCCGGAATCGTCCGCCAAGGCGGGCAGGCCGGTCGCTTTCGCCGCCGCATGGGCCTTGATCCGCGCGTTGCCGACGAAGGTGCTCTCGGTTTCTTCCGGCTCGGGGAGGTTCATCTCCTTCGCGCCGACGACCTCGACGCCGAAAGGCGCGAGGATCGCTTTGATCTCCTCGAGCTTTCCGGCGTTATGGGTCGCAACCAGCAGCTTCTTTTCGGTGAAGCTTCTCATTCGACTGCGGCTTTCTGCATTTCGACAAGCTTCGCCGCACCTTCCTCGGCTAGATCGAGAAGCCGATCCATCTGTTCGCGCGAGAAGGTCGCACCTTCTGCCGACATCTGCACTTCGATCAACTTGCCGCGCCCGGTCATGATGAAATTCCCGTCAGTGCCCGCTTCGCTATCCTCGGCATAGTCGAGATCGGCGACCGGCTGGCCCGCATAAATGCCGCAGGAGAGAGCTGCGACGTGGTCGAGCAACGGATCCGAAGTGCAAGCGCCCGATTTCAGCAGCTTGTTCGTGGCGAGACGCAGCGCGACCCAACCGCCGGTGATCGAGGCGCAGCGCGTGCCGCCATCGGCTTGGATCACATCGCAATCGACGACGATTTGACGTTCGCCAAGCGCCGAACGATCAACGCCAGCGCGCAGCGCACGACCGATAAGCCGTTGAATTTCAATGGTTCTTCCGCCTTGCTTGCCCGCCGCGGCCTCGCGACGGTTGCGCGTGTTGGTCGCGCGCGGCAGCATGCCGTATTCTGCCGTCACCCAACCAAGGCCAGAGCCTTTGAGGAAAGACGGCGCGCGGTCTTCGATCGTGGCGGTGCACAGCACGTGGGTGTCGCCCATTTTGATCAGGCAAGACCCTTCTGCGTGTTTCGTAACCCCGGTCTCGATTGAAATCGGGCGAAGTTCACTTAACTCTCTGCCGGATGGGCGCATCGTGGGGACCTTTCTAATGAATTCACCCCATTTGATCGCCCATGCGCAGCGATGCAACCCCCGTGCCGTGATTGACCTTCGGCTTCGCGCGGCTTTAAGTCAGCAGGGATGAAGCGCGATGAGTGACCAGAACGATATTCTTTCCGAACTGAACGACCGCTCCCGCGAAGTGTTTCGCCGGGTGGTCGAAGGCTATCTCACGACTGGCGGTCCCGTGGGCTCGCGGAGCCTGACCCGAGAGATGAACGAGAAGCTGTCCGCGGCGACGATCCGCAACGTGATGCAGGACCTCGAATATCTCGGACTTCTGGATAGCCCTCATGTCTCGGCCGGACGTGTTCCGACCCAGACGGGTCTGCGGCTGTTCGTCGATGGGGTGATGGAGGTGAACCATCTCGGTGACGAAGACCGCGCCGCGCTGGATGCCACGATGGGCGCGAATTCAGGCGATGTAGGGTCTTTGTTGGACCGGGTTTCGAGCGCGCTTTCGGGAATGACACAGGGCGCGAGCCTCGTTCTGACGCCGAAACACGAAGCCCCGATCCGGCACATCGAATTCGTCTCGCTCTCGCCCGACCGGGCGCTGGTGGTGCTCGTCTTCGCGGACGGTCAGGTTGAAAACCGCGTCTTCACACCGCCACTGGGCCAGACGCCGTCCTCGATGCGGGAGGCGGCGAATTTCCTCAACGCGATGGCGGAGGGGAAGACCCTGTCGGAACTGCGCGGTCACATTGCGCGCCAGATCGCGAACCATCGCACCGAAATCGATTCGCTCGCGACCGAACTGATCGACAGCGGGTTGGCAGCCTGGGAGAACAAGGGCGAGCGCTACGAGCGGCTGATCGTGCGCGGTCGTGCCAATCTTTTGGGCTCCGAAGATGATCTCGACCGCATCCGCTCTCTGTTCGATGATCTCGAACGGAAACGTGACATCGCCGAATTCCTCGATCTCGCCGAGGATGGCGAGGGCGTGCGTATTTTTATTGGCTCTGAGAACAAACTTTTCTCTCTTTCGGGTTCCTCTTTGGTTGTCTCTCCATATATGAACGCTGACCGAAAGATCATTGGTGCGGTGGGCGTGATTGGGCCGACCCGGCTCAACTACGGGCGCATCGTGCCGATCGTGGACTACACAGCGCAACTGGTCGGGCGGATGATCTCCGGCCAGGGCAAAGGATGAATGGCATGAGCGAGAAAAAAGACGAGATTGCCGAGGATCAGGCGCATATCGACGAGAGCTTCGAGGATGTGCTGTCCCATGAGGAAGACGAGCTCGAGGCATTGCGTGCCGAGCGCGACGATTATCGCGACCGATTCATGCGCGCGCTGGCAGATGCCGAGAATGCGCGCAAACGTGCCGACAAAGAGCGTCAGGAAGCCTCGAATTACGGTGGGACGCGTCTGGCGCGCGACATGCTGCCCGTGTTCGACGCGCTCTCGCGTGCGCTCGAAGCCGCGAATGAGGACGTGCGTTCGCAGGCCGGGCCGTTCCTCGAAGGGGTCGAACTGACCCAGCGCGAATTGCTGAACGTGTTCGCCCGTCACGGCATCACCACGGTGGCGCCCGAGGTCGGCGAGAAATTCGACCCGCAGATGCATGAGGCGATGTTCGAAGCGCCCGCGCCCGGCACCAAGGCCGGCGACATCATTCAGGTCATGGAGAACGGCTTCATGATCCACGACCGGCTTCTGCGGCCGGCGAAAGTGGGCGTCAGCTCCACTCCGAAATCCTGATCGGACAGGCTGGGGGCGCTGCCCCCAGACCCCCGGGATATTTTCCCCAAAACGAAGATCACTCCGTGAGAAGCGCGCGAAGCTCGTAAAGGGCGTCGAGCGCGTCTTTCGGTGTCATGTCGTCTGGAATGAGGGCTTTCAGCCGCTCTTCCAATTCTGACGGACCTGCTGGCGCGGCGGCCGGTTGCGGTGTGTTAGACACTGAAAACAGCGGCAGATCGTCGATCACCGCCTGTTTCTTGCCGCCACCTTCGCGTTCGCCCTTCTCCAGCGCATCGAGCACGATCCGGGCGCGTTCCACGACGGAATGCGGAAGCCCGGCGAGGCGCGCGACCTGAACCCCGTAGGAGCGGTCGGCGGCGCCTTTGCGAACTTCGTGCAGGAAGATCACCTCGCCTTCCCACTCCTTCACCGCGACGGTCGCATTCTCGACGCCGTCCAGCTTGGCCGACAGCGCGGTCATCTCGTGGTAATGGGTCGCGAAGAGGGCCCGGCAGCGGTTGGACGCGTGCAGATGCTCCATGACCGCCCAGGCGATCGAGAGCCCGTCATAGGTCGCGGTGCCGCGGCCGATCTCGTCGAGGATCACCAGAGCGCGGTCGTCGGCCTGATTGAGGATCGCGGCAGTTTCGACCATCTCGACCATGAAGGTCGACCGGCCTCGTGCCAGATCGTCCGCCGCGCCGACACGGCTGAAGAGCTGAGACACAAGACCGATATGGGCGGATTTCGCCGGAACGAAGCTGCCCGCCTGGGCGAGAAGCGCGATCAGGGCGTTCTGCCGCAGGAAGGTCGATTTACCGGCCATGTTCGGACCGGTGAGCAGCCAGATCGCGGGGGTCGCGCCCTCGGTCAGTTCGCAGTCATTCGCGATGAAAGGCTCGCCGGATTTCTTCAGCGAGGCTTCGACGACCGGATGCCGCCCGCCCTCAATCTCGAAGGCGTGGCTGTCATCGACGGTGGGTTCTGCCCAGTCTTCGTTGCGGGCCAGCGTCGCGAAAGCGCTGGAGAGGTCGATTTCGGCAAGCGCGCGCGAGGCTTCGTTGATTGGGCCTGCGCGGTCGAGAATGGCCTGTCTTAGGCTGGAATAGAGCCTTTTTTCGATCTCCAACGCATGGTTCCCGGCATTGAGAATCCGGGTTTCGATTTCGCTCAGTTCGACGGTCGTGAAACGCACCTGGTTCGCGGTGGTCTGACGGTGGATGAAGCGTTCCGACAGCGGCGGGGCGAGCATCTTCTCGGCATGGGTGGCCGTGGTTTCGATGAAATAGCCCAGCACGTTGTTGTGCTTGATCTTCAGCGAATTGATTCCGGTGGCCTCTATATATTCCGCCTGCATCTTCGCGATCACGCCGCGGCCTTCGTCACGCAGCTGGCGCGTCTGGTCTAGATCCTCGTCGTAACCCGTCGCGATGAAACCGCCATCGCGCGCGAGAAGCGGCGGTTCCGCGATAAGCGCCGCATCCAGAAGGGCGGTGAGATCGTCATGGCCCATAAGGGCTTTCGCAGCCTCGGCGAGCAGCGGCGGGGCCGCGACGTTCGCCACGGCTTCGGCAATCCGCTCGGCCTGCTCCAGCCCGTTGCGGATCGCGGCCATGTCGCGCGGGCCGCCGCGGTCGAGGGCGAGGCGTGACAGCGCGCGATCCATATCAGGGCAGCGCTTCAGGTCGGCGCGGATATCTTCTGCAAATCGACCCTGTTCCAGCAGAAAACGGACAGAATCGTGCCGTGCGTGGATCTCGGTCAGGTTCCGGGACGGGGCGGAGATCCGGCGTTCGAGAAGCCGTGCCCCGCCCGCCGTCACGGTGCGGTCGATCGCGTTGAGGAGCGAGCCCTCGCGTCCGCCCGACAGAGCCTGCGTCAGTTCCAGATTGCGGCGCGTGGCGGCGTCGATCTGCATCGCCGCGCCGCTGTCTTCATGCACGGGACGGCGAAGCAGGGGCAGTTTCCCTTTCTGCGTGATCTCGAGGTAATCGACGATCGCGCCCATCGCGGCCATCTCGGCGCGGGTGAAGCTGCCGAACGCGTCGAGCGATCCGATCGAATAGAGCGACAGAAGCCGCGTCTCGGCGGCCTGACTGTCGAAGCTCGCACGGGACAAGGGCGTCATCGCGGCCCGCATATCAGAGACTATTTCGGCGCAATCGGCCTCTTTGGCCTCGCTGACCAGCACTTCACGTGGCGCAAGCCGGGCAAGCTCGGGGCCCAGCCGCGACAACGGGCAGGGCGTCACGCGGAACTCGCCGGTGGAGATATCGACCCAGGCGATCGCGGCCTCGTCGCGAACTTCCGCCCAAGCGGCGAGGAAGTTGTGGCGACGCGCCTCCAGCAGGCTTTCCTCGGTCAGCGTGCCGGGCGTGACCAACCGCACCACATCGCGTTTCACGACGGATTTCGAGCCGCGCTTCTTCGCCTCGGCCGGGTCTTCCATCTGCTCGGCAATGGCCACGCGGAAGCCTTTGCGGATCAGCGTTAGCAGATAGCCCTCAGCCGCGTGCACGGGAACGCCGCACATCGCGATGTCCTCGCCCAGATGCTGTCCGCGCTTGGTCAGCGCAATGTCGAGGGCGGACGCGGCATCCACCGCGTCCTGAAAGAACATCTCGTAGAAATCACCCATCCGATAGAACAGGAGCGCGCCCGGATTGGCCTCCTTGATCCCCAGATACTGTTCCATCATCGGTGTGACGGTCGGCTTGGCCATGTGCCCCCCCATTTGCTGGTCGCGCGACCCTACAAAACCCCGGATTCGGGCGCAATTCCGTTGAGTGACGGATCACGGGACGTTAAACGGGTTCGGACCTGCAGGAGGAGCACCGGCCCAATGCCCAGCAAGAACCGTATCACGCCCGAAGAGGCGTTGGCCTATCACCTCGACCCGCATCCGGGGAAATACGACATCACCGCGTCGAAGCCCATGACATCGCAGCGCGATCTGTCGCTAGCCTACAGCCCCGGCGTTGCCGTGCCGGTGGAGGCGATCGCGGAAAACCCCGAGCTGGCCTACGATTACACCGTGAAGGGAAACATGGTCGCCGTGATCTCGAACGGCTCGGCCATTCTGGGGCTTGGCAATCTCGGGGCGCTGGCTTCGAAACCGGTGATGGAGGGCAAGGCGGTCCTCTTCAAGCGGTTCGCCGACGTGAACGCGATCGATATCGAGCTCGATACCGAGGATGCCGACGAG
Organism: Thioclava sp. F36-6; assembly: GCF_002020305.1. Lineage (NCBI taxonomy): Bacteria > Pseudomonadati > Pseudomonadota > Alphaproteobacteria > Rhodobacterales > Paracoccaceae > Thioclava > Thioclava sp. F36-6. The sequence goes on from NZ_MPZX01000004.1 coordinate 323,815, forward strand.
ATCATCAACGCGGTGAAACTGATGGGGCCGACCTTCGGGGGGATCAACCTCGAGGATATCAAGGCGCCGGAATGTTTCATCATCGAGCAGCGGCTCAAGGAGTTGATGGACATCCCGGTGTTCCACGACGATCAGCACGGCACGGCGGTGATCTGTGCGGCGGGGTTGATCAACGCGCTGGAGCTGTCGGGCAAGAAGATCGAGGACTGCAAGATCGTGCTGAACGGCGCGGGCGCTGCGGGCATCGCCTGTCTGGAGCTCGTGAAGGCGATGGGCGCGAAGCACGACAATTGCATCATGTGCGACACCAAGGGTGTGATCTATCAAGGTCGTACCGAGGGCATGAACCAGTGGAAATCTGCCCATGCGGCGGTGACGGATGCGCGCTCGCTGGACGAGGCGATGGAAGGCGCGGATGTGTTCCTTGGCGTGTCGGCCAAGGGCGCGGTGACGCCCGAGATGGTGCAGTCGATGGCCGACAATCCGGTGATTTTCGCGATGGCGAATCCGGACCCGGAGATCACGCCGGAAGAGGCGCAATCGGTGCGCCCGGATGCGATCGTGGCGACGGGGCGGTCGGACTATCCGAACCAGGTGAACAACGTCCTCGGCTTCCCCTACCTGTTCCGCGGCGCGCTCGACATCCATGCCCGCGCGATCAATGACGAGATGAAGATCGCCTGCGCCAACGCTCTGGCGGAGCTTGCCCGCGAGGATGTGCCCGACGAGGTCGCGATGGCCTATGGGCGCAAGCTCAGCTTCGGGCGCGATTACATCATTCCGACGCCTTTCGACCCACGGCTGATCCACGTGATCCCGCCGGCGGTCGCGAAGGCCGGGATGGATACCGGCGTTGCGCGCCGTCCGATCATCGACATGGAGGGCTATGCCCAAAGCCTGAAAGCGCGGATGGACCCGACCGCGTCGATCCTGCAGGGCATCCAGAGCCGTGCGCGTCAGGCGCAGGCGAAGATGATCTTTGCCGAGGGCGATGACGAGCGGGTGCTGCGCGCCGCCGTGGCCTATCAGCGCTCCGGCATGGGCGAGGCGCTGGTCGTGGGTCGCGAGCAGGATGTGAAGGAAAAGCTGGAAACGGCAGGTTTGGGCGATGCCTATCGCGAACTGCGCGTGGTGAATGCCGCGAATTCCAAGCATACCGAGACCTACAAGGACTTCCTGTATAAGCGCCTGCAACGGCAGGGTGTGGACCGCGAGGATGCGCATAAGCTGGCGACGCGCGACCGGCATGTCTTCGCGGCGCTGATGCTGGTGCATGGGCATGGTGATGCAATGGTCACGGGTGCGACCCGGAAATCGGCCCATGTGCTGGAGCTGATCAACAAGGTGATCGACGCCAAGCCCTCGGATGGGGCGGTCGGGATCACTGCCCTGCTGAACAAGGGTCGCGTGGTGCTGATCGGCGATACGCTGGTGCATGAATGGCCCGACGAGAACGATCTGGCCGATATCGCGACGGCGGGCGCGCATGTGGCGCGGGGTCTGGGCCTCGAGCCGCGCGTGGCCTTCTGTTCCTTCTCGACCTTCGGCTATCCGGTCTCGGAACGCGCCACGAAGATGCATGTCGCGCCGAAGGTGCTCGACGCGCGCGGGGCGGATTTCGAATATGATGGCGAGATGACCGTCGATGTGGCGCTCAACATGGATCAGATGAAGAACTACCCGTTCTGCCGTCTGACCGGCCCCGCCAACATTCTCGTCGTGCCGGCACGCCATTCGGCCTCGATTTCTGTGAAACTGATGCAGGAGATGGCGGGCGCGACCGTGATCGGCCCGATCCTGACCGGGACGAGCCACGCGGTGCAGCTGTGCTCGACCACGTCGACGGTGAACGACATCCTCAACATGGCGGCGCTTGCCTCGTGCAAGCTGTGCCTGAAGGACTGAATTGAAAAGGCGCGCGGTGATCCGCGCGCCTGTTTCGCTTTATCCCAGCGCGTAGCCCGTGCCGCGCACCGTGCGCACCGGATCATCCCCGCCATTGGCCATCAGCGCCTTGCGCAGCCGCCCGACATGGACGTCGATGGTGCGGGTGTCGACATAGATGTCGCGGCCCCAGACCCGGTCGAGCAGTTGATCGCGGGTCCAGACGCGGCCAGGTTTTTCCATCATCGTCGAGAGCAGCCGGAACTCGGTCGGACCGAGTTTCAGCGGCTGGCCGTTGCGGAAAACGCGGTGTTCCTCGGCATCTAGGATGATGTCCTCGAAGCTCAGCCGCTCGCCCATCGTCGCGGGCCGCGTGCGTCGCAGCTGGGTGCGGACGCGCGCCATCAGCTCGACGACCGAATAGGGTTTCACGACGTAGTCGTCCGCGCCGGTCTCGAGGCCCCGCACCCGGTCCACCTCTTCGGAGCGCGCCGAGAGCATGATGACAGGAATGTTGCGGGTCTCGGAATTGGCCTTCACGCGGCGACAAATCTCGATGCCCGAGACATTGGGCAGCATCCAATCCAGCACGATCAGATCGGGCTTCTCTTCCTTCAGGAACAAGAGGCCCTCGTCGCCGTTCTCGGCCATCACGACGCGAAACCCTTCGGCTTCGAGGTTGTAGCTGAGAACTTCGCGCTGGGCGTTTTCGTCTTCAACCACAAGGACGCAGGGTTGTTGAGCTGGCGACATTTCTCAGGTCTCCGTCACATTACGCTCGAGCTTTTCGGGCGCGCGTCTTCCGGCATTTCGCCGGTCACGAGGTAGATCACCTGCTCGGCGATCGTCGTCGCATGGTCGCCCATCCGCTCGATGTTCTTGGCGATGAAATGCAGGTGCATGCAGGGCGTGATGTTGCGCGGGTCTTCCATCATGTAGGTCAGGAATTCGCGGAACAGCGCGTTATACATCTGGTCCACTTCGAGATCGCGCTCGCGCACATCGGCGGCCAGTTTCGGGTCGCGCTGGATATAGGCGTCGAGCGCGTCTTTCAGCATCGCCTCCGTCGTGCCCGCCATGCGGCGGATCGCGGTCGCGGTGCCGCTGATCTGCGGCCCGTCGGACAGAACCTGCGTGCGCTTGGCGATGTTTTTGGCGTAATCGCCGACTCGTTCGAGGCTGGCAGAAATCTTGATGACAGAAAGCGCCATGCGCAGGTCGCGCGCGGCGGGGGCCCGCAGGGCGATCAGGCGCGCGGCTTCTTCGTTGATCTTCTCTTCCAGCTCGTCGACGGCACGGTCACGGGCCCGGATCTGCTCGGCCAGTTCGAGATCGCGCACTTCGAGGGCGCGGGCGCTTTCGAGGATCTGCTCCTCGACGAGGCCGCCCATTTTGACGACCAATGCCTGCACCGCCTCAAGGTCGCGGTCGAAGGCGGAAAGAATGTGCTCGCTCATGATTATTTGCCTCCTCAGCCGATCCGGCCGGTAATGTAGCTTTCCGTCCGGCTGTCGGACGGGTTGGTGAAAATCTTGTCCGTGTCGTCGTATTCGACGAGGTTCCCGAGGTGGAAGAACGCGGTCTTCTGACTGACGCGTGCGGCCTGCTGCATCGAGTGCGTCACGATCACTACCGAGAAATTCGCGCGAAGCTCGTCGATCAGCTCCTCGACCTGCGCGGTCGCGATCGGGTCGAGCGCCGAGCAGGGCTCGTCCATCAGCAGCACTTCCGGCGAGGTCGCCACGGCGCGCGCGATGCACAGGCGCTGTTGCTGACCGCCCGAAAGCCCGGTGCCGGGCGCGTGCAGGCGATCTTTCACCTCGTTCCACAGCGCGGCCTTGCGCAGCGAGTCCTCGACCACCTGATCCAGCTCGGCCTTGTTCTTCGTCAGGCCGTGGATTTTCGGCCCATAGGCCACGTTGTCGTAGATCGACTTCGGAAAGGGGTTCGGCTTCTGGAACACCATGCCGACCTTGGCGCGCAGCTGCACCGGATCGACGCGCTTGTCGTAGATGTCTTCGCCGTCGAGTTTGATGTCGCCCTCGACGCGGCAGATATCGATCGTGTCGTTCATCCGGTTCAGGCAGCGCAGGAAGGTCGACTTCCCGCAGCCCGAGGGGCCGATGAACGCGGTGACGGTCTTGTCGAGAATATCGACATCGACGTCCTTGATCGCGTGGGTGTCGCCGTAATGGACCTGCACGTTGCGTGCGGTGATCTTGATGTCGTCAGTGGTCACGGCTCTCTCCGTCAGGCTCATGTCTTCCATGTTTCTCGCGCTCCCTTACCAGCGACGCTCGAATTTGCGGCGCAGGATGATGGCGATGATGTTCATGCCCAGAAGGAAGATCAGCAGAATGATGATACCTCCCCAGGCGCGTTCGTAAAATGCCGGGTCGGCGCGCTTGGCCCATTCGTAGATCTGCGCGGGCATGGCCGAGTTGGGCGAGACGAAGCCGTCGAGGAACCCGTCCGGCGAGTTGGTCGCGATATAGCCCACCATCCCGATCAGCAGGAGCGGCGCGGTCTCGCCCAGAGCCTGCGCCAGACCGATGATCGTGCCGGTCAGGATGCCGGGCATCGCCAGCGGCAGAACGTGGTGGAAGACCGATTGCATTTTTGAGGCACCCACACCGAGAGCGGCGTCGCGGATCGAGGGCGGCACGGCTTTCAGCGCGGCACGGGTCGAGATGATGATCGTCGGCAGGGTCATCAGCGTCAGCACGAGGCCACCGACCAGCGGGGCCGATTGCGGCAGATGCGCGAACTGGATGAAGACCGCGAGGCCGAGGATACCGAAGACGATCGACGGCACCGCTGCGAGGTTCGAGATGTTCACTTCGATCAGGTCGGTGATACGGTTCTTCGGTGCGAACTCTTCGAGATAAATCGAGGCAGCGACCCCGATCGGCAGGGCCAGCACCAGCACCACCAGCATCATGTAGAACGAGCCCAGCATCGAGATTCCGATCCCGGCCTGCTCGGCGCGGCTGTCGGAGGCGTCGGCGCCGAAGATGAAGGCCCAGTTGAAACCTTTGTGGATGATGCCCGCGTCGCGAAGCTGATCGACGAGGTCGAGCTGCGCCACGGTGATGTTCTTGTCCTTGGCGATCTCGTCGCGATGCACGCGGCCCTTGAGGTAGCTGTCCACCCGCGACGAGGCGAGGATCTTGAAATCCACCGTCGTGCCGATCAGCGACGGGTCGGCGAGGACCGCGTCGCGCACCTGGCTCGCAGCCGAGGCCGAGATCAGGTTCTTCATGTCCTTCGCCTTGGCGAGATCGGTCGTCGCGCCGGATTTCTCCACCGCGTCGAGCAGAGCTTTCTCGATCAGCGGCTTGTAGGTGAAGGTCGTCGCCTTCTTCAGATCCTCCGGATCGCGGTTGCCCTTCTTGTCAAGCTTCGCGGCGTCCAGATAGACCGGCACCTCGACAAAGGTCTGCTGAAACGCGGTCGCGCCGTTGGAGACGATCGTCACCAGCAGGATCACGAGGAACGCGAGACCGATCCCGATCGCGCCGATGCCGAGTGCCTTGAAGCGTTTCTCGGAGGCGTTGCGGCGTTTCGTGCGCGCATCGAGATGATGCAGCGAACGCGTCGCGGGTTGGCCTGCGCCGTGTTGGGTCGCATCACTCATTCGTATTGCTCCCGGTATTTGCGCACGATGTAGAGCGCGAAGATGTTGAGCCCGAGCGTCAGGACGAACAGCGTCATGCCGAGTGCGAAGGCGACCAGCGCCTCGGGGGAGGCGAAATCGGCGTCACCGGTCAGCTGCGAGACGATCTTGGCGGTGACGGTGGTCATGGCGTCGAACGGGTTCATGCTGAGCCGCGCGGCGGCGCCTGCGCCCAGCACCACGATCATCGTCTCGCCAATGGCGCGCGAGGTCGCGAGAAGCACCGCGCCGACGATGCCGGGCAGGGCTGCGGGCAGGATAACCTGCTTGATCGTTTCGGATTTCGTCGCGCCGAGGCCATAGGAGCCGTCGCGCAAACTTTGCGGCACCGCGTTGATGATGTCATCGGACAGCGAGGAGACGAAGGGGATCAGCATGATGCCCATCACCAGACCCGCGGTCATCACCGCCGTGCCCGCATGCATCCAGCCACCATCGGCCATCGCCGCGGTCGGACCATTCGCGCCGAAGATCGACAGCAGGAACGGGCCCACGGTCAGCAGCGCGAAAAGGCCGTAAACGATGGTCGGGATACCGGCGAGCACTTCGAGCAGCGGTTTCACGACGCCGCGCACCGATTTGGTCGCGTATTCCGACAGGTAGACGGCGGCGAACAGCCCGATCGGCACTGCGACCAGAAGCGCCACGAGCGAGATGTAGAGCGTGCCCCAGAGAAGCGGCAGGATACCCAGCTCCGACCCGCCCCCGAAGCTCGGCGACCAGGTCGTGCCGAAGAAGAAGTCGGAGATCGGATAGAGACGGAAGAACTCGATCGTGTTGAAGACCAGCGACAGAACGATACCGATCGTCGTCAGGATCGCGATGGAGGCCGCGGCGATCAGCAGAACGCGCACGCCTTTCTCCACCGTGTTGCGGGCGCGGAAATCCTTGTTCGTGCGCAGGTAGGCGAAGGCAAAGCCCGCGATGGCTGCCAGCAGGACCAGTACCGTCATCGCCAGATCGCCCGTCGAGGTCATGCCGCGATAGGTCTGCGCCGCGTTCAGCGTCGCCGGATCGACACTGGAGCCGAGCGCGACACCGACCGAGCCGAGAACCTCGCGCAGGTCCGTGGTTTGCAGATCGATATTCGCGGCTTGCCGTGCGCTCAGCGCGCCTTGGGCAATTGCGGTGTCGAGACCATCCGCGACGCGCCGGACATCGGACATCACGAGGCTCATGTTCGAGCCATCCAGCAGCGCCTCGGGGATCTCGGCGGAGACGCGGGCATTCACGATCAGCGGCTGCGCCACCATCCAGACCAGCAGCAGCAGAAGCGCCGGCACGGCGGTGAACATCGCGACGTTGAAGCCGTAGTAATTCGGCAGGCTGTGCAGAGACCGTCGGTCTTCGCCTGCCGAATGCAGCGCACGCATACGGCCCATCACGAAGCCGACGACTGCCAGCACGACCACGATCACAACGATCCACAAAACAGGCATTTCAGCCCCACCAGTTGAAAATAACCAAAAAGGAAAAAGGGGGCAGCGAAATATGCCGCCCCCTGAAGATAGCGGTCTCGATTACGAGCCCGAACCCATGGTCACTTCGTTCGACACGGCGTCCTGGGTCTTGGCCAGTTCCGGGTCAGCAACGAGGCCGTACTGAGCGAGCGGGCCGTCGGGGCCAGCGATCTCGTCGGAGACGAAGAACTCAGCGTATTCTTTCAGGCCGGGGATCACGCCGATATGCGCTTTCTTGACGTAGAAGTAGAGCGGACGCGACACCGGGTACTCGCCCGAAGCGATGGTCTCGGTCGAGGGCTCGACGCCCGACATGGTCGCGACTTTCAGCTTGTCGGTGTTGTTCTCGTAGAACGCCAGACCAAAGACGCCGATGCCGTTCGGGTTGGAGCCGATGCGGGCGAGGGTCTCGGTGTAGTCGCCGTCGATGTCGACCGCTTTACCGTCGGTGCGGACTTCCATGCAGGCCTTGCCGGCTGCTTTTTCGTCCATGCCCGAAGCGATGAAGGCTTCTTTCGCGCCGGTCGCTTCACAGCCAGCTTCCAGAACCTTCTCTTCGAAGACTTCACGGGTGCCGTGCTTGGTGCCCGGGATGAAGGCGATGATGTCGGCATCCGGCAGGTCGGAGTTGAACTCGTTCCACTTGGCGTAGCCGTTGTCGACGATTTCGCCGTCCTTCAGGACTTTCGCGCCGAGCGCGTTGAAGATGTCCGAGGGGGTGAAAGCGTTGAAGGCCGGGCCGTCTTTTTGCGAAGCAAAGACGATGCCGTCATAGCCGATGCGGACTTCCATGATGTCGGTGACGCCGTTGTCGGCGCAGGTCGCGACTTCTTTGTCCTTGATCTTGCGCGAAGCGTTCGCGACGTCGATCGTGTTTTCGCCAACGCCTTCGCAGAAGCGCTTCAGGCCAGCCGAGGAGCCGCCCGATTCCACGACCGGGGTCGGGTAATCGAAGTTTTCACCGAAAGCTTCGGCGACGATGGAGGCGTAGGGCAGCACGGTCGAGGAACCGGCGACCTGGATGTTGTCACGCGCGAAAGCGGCGGTGCCCGAAGCGGCAACGATCGCGATCGCGGAGGCGGCGAGGTTGAACGATTTCATAGATCACTCCCAGTGTTCTCAAATTTGGGCCGTCGAGTGGCCTCAGCGCGGTCCTAGGGGTCTTCGGTGACGCTTATGCAAACATTATGTAACAGCTATGTGACAATCTACGAGTCCGTGAAGGTTCGTGATCAGGCCCGCGAAACCGCCTGTGCAATCAGGACGGGAACCTCACGATGGGCCCCGATTTCAGGCAAAAGGTGCCCCCGATAGCTAGCTGCTTGCAAGGCCTCAGGAATATCGCCTGTCACATGTCCCGCCCGCAGCGCGAAGAAGGGCAGACACACGCCATCCGGGTGCGCGCGGGCCACGTCTTCGAGGAACGGGGGCTCTTCGATCAGGGCCACATGAATCTCCGGCATCGCGGGATTGCGGCCCAAGGTTTCGGCCATGTCATAAACCGAATTACGCGATTTTCGCGATATTTTCGACCCGTGCGCCACGAGAATCAGGGGCGAGTCGGCGGGAATATCCTCCGAGGCGCGCGCCTCGAAGATCACTCTGGTCAGCAGATCGGGCAGCGCAGGATCGACGCCAAACGGTTCCAACTGGCGCGCGTGCGAGCCCGCCGCCGCCAGCCGCCGTGGAAGTTCGGTCTTGGTGAACCAGCCTTGCGCCATGAAATACGGGTAGATCACCGGATTATCGTGCCGCGCCAAGGCAGCCTCCAACGATCCCGGCTTTGCAAGGGTCGCGGCGTCTATCTTGCGCCCGGGCAACTCTTCCGAGACCTTATTGGCCAAGGAAATCAGAGCCTTCTCCTGAGTTTCAGGCTCGGACGGAGATCCATGGGCTACGAGAATGACTGGCTGCATGCCTCTAGATTAGCGCGGCGGCGCGCTATGGCAATCACGCGTTTTCGGCGTGAGTTTTCCGTTAACGTCCTGAATTTAAGGAATATTGTCTGTAGATGCCATTTGCGCGACCGCATCTTTGTATATACGGATAAGGCAGAGGCCAGGATGGCCAGACCCGAGATTTAGTTTCACGTGTGGTGCGTAGGGGTGCACGTGGGTGAAGGAGGGTTCTGGCTGGGGTGCCGGAACCCTCCTGTTTTATCCGGTTCAAGTCGGATCGGTCTCGCCCATTTCGCAGACGATCTTCCATTCCTCTTCGGTGACCGGCTGAACCGACAGCCGCATCGAGGTCACAAGCGACATCTCCGACAGGCGCGGCTCACCTTTCACATCGGCCAGCGTGACCGGCTTGGTAAACGGCCGCACCGCCTTGAGGTCCACGCAATCCCAGCGCGGATCGTCGGTCGTGGAATCCGGATGGCTCTCGGCCACGACCTCGCAGATGCCGACGACCTCCTTGCCGATATTCGAATGGTAGAACAGGCCGCGATCGCCGATCTTCATCTCGCGCATGTTGTTACGCGCGAGATAGTTGCGGATGCCGTCCCATTCCTCGCCCGCATCGCCCTTGGCGACCAGATCGTCCCAGGAAAACTTGTTGGGTTCCGATTTGAACAGCCAGTACCGCATCAGCCGATCACCTTTTTCCACGCCTTGACCTGCACATCCTCGAACAGCCCCGCCTTCGCGTAGGGATCGTTCGCGGCCCAGTCCTGTGCGGCCTCGAGGCTCTCGGCCTCCACGATCACGAGCGAGCCGACCATCTGGTCATTCTCGATAAACGGGCCTGCCATGAAGACCACGCCGGTTTCTTCGATATAGGCGAGGTGCTTTTCGCGGTTGTCCATCCGGGTTTGCAGAGCGCCGGGCTTGTCGCGGCAGATCACGGCAAAATACATCTCATTCCTCCTTCAAGGGGCGGGCGAGCAGAGCCTGCATCGCCTCATCCACGCTGATTGACTGTTCGGTAAGCGCCATAACCATCGCGGCCACCGGAATTTCCAGCCCGCGCGCATGGGCCAGCTTGTTCAGGGCCTGCGCGGTCGCGGCCCCCTCGACGGTGATCGAGGGGTCGAAGACTTCGCCCGAGCCGATCGCGCAGCCGAGCCGGAAATTGCGCGATTGCGTCGAGGTGCAGGTCAGCACCAGATCGCCGAAGCCGGACAGGCCCGACAGCGTCTCGGGCCGGGCGCCCAATTCCGTCGCGATCCGCAGCATCTCTGCGAAACCGCGGGTCATCAGCGCGGCGCGCGCGGAATCGCCAAGCCCCGCGCCGATTACGGTACCCGCTGCGATCGCGTAGACGTTCTTTAGCGCGCCGCCGAGTTCCGCCCCCGTCGTGTCGGTCGTGCGATACAGCCGCAGCGTCGGTGTCGACAGCTCGGCCTGCAGCTCCTCGGAATGATCTGCGCAGGCAAGCGTCAGGGCAGTCGGCAGGCCGCGCGCAATATCTCCGGCAAAGCTTGGCCCGGTCAGTACCGCAGCCCGCGCCCCCGGGACTTTCGCGCGGATCAGGGCCGTCGGCCCCTGGCCGGTGGACAGGTCAATCCCCTTGGAGCAGGAGACGAGGGTCTTGCCCGTAAGCGTGTTGGAATGCGTATCGAGAAACCCGGCCATCTTCTGCATCGGCATCGCGAGAAGCAGCGTCTCAGCCTGCAGCGCATCCGCGATTTCCGCCGAAACAGTGACGTTTTCGGGCAGTTTGACACCCGGAAGGCGGCGCGCGTTCTCACCGTTCTCACGCATGGCCTGCACATGCTCGGCATCGCGCGCCCAAAGGGTCACCGGCCCGTTTTGCGACAGCGTCACCGCCATCGCCGTGCCGAAAGCGCCCGCGCCCAGGACCGAAATACTCATGCCTTGGCCCCCTTCTTTCCCGATCCGAGAAGCGGCGCGGCGCTGCGATCCAGTGGCCAGCGGGGGCGGGCGGTCAGGTCCATCCCGTCTTGCGCGCCACTGCGGAATCTCTCGATCCCGGCCCATGCGATCATCGCCGCGTTATCGGTGCAAAGCTTCAAGGGCGGGGCCACGAAATCCGCGCCCATTTCACGTGAAACAGTCTCTAATCCAGCCCGAATGGCCTGATTTGCCGCGACACCGCCTGCGACCGCGAAGCCGGGGTTGGCGGGTGCGAGTTTCAGGTATTCCGCCAAGGCGCGCCGTGATTTCTCGATCAGGACATCCGCGATCGCCTGCTGAAAACCGGCGCAAAGATCGGCGCGGATCTGGCGCGGCAGCCCGCCATGCCCTGCCACCACCTGATCGCGGGCGCGCAGCAGAGCGGTCTTCAACCCGGAGAAGGACATATCGCAACCCGGCCGATCCAGAAGGGGCCGCGGGAAGGCAAAAGCCTTGGGATCGCCCTTGCGTGCCTCGGCCTCGACGGAGGGTCCGCCGGGCTGGGGCAGAGCCATCAGCTTCGCCGCCTTGTCGAAGGCCTCGCCCGGCGCGTCGTCGATCGTGCCGCCGAGCCGCGAGAAATCTTCCGGCCCTTTCGCGATCAGAAACTGGCAGTGACCGCCGGAAACGAGCAGCATCAGATAGGGAAAAGCGAGCCCATCGGTCAGGCGCGGGGTCAGCGCATGGCCCGCCAAGTGGTTCACACCGACGAGCGGCAGACCCGCCCCGGCGGCGAGACCCTTGGCGCACATCACGCCCGACATCACCCCGCCGATCAGCCCCGGTCCCGCCGTCACCGCGATCCCGTCGAGCGCCTCGAGCCCAAGCCCGGCCTCTTCCAGCGCCTCTTCGACGCAGAGATCGAGCTTCTCGGCATGGGCGCGCGCGGCGATTTCGGGGACCACGCCGCCAAAGGCCGCATGCAGATCGGTCTGCCCGGCGACGACGCTCGAGAGGATCTCCGGCTGGCCATCCGTCAGGCGCACGATCGCCGCTGCCGTATCGTCGCAGCTCGATTCCAGCCCGAGAAAGGTCAGCGTATCGGTCATCGGGGCGCCTGTTGCGTGGGTTATCCAACGCAGGTAACACCGGGGAAGCGTTCGCACAATCCCGGGGCGGTGGATGGACAGCCAGCCTGAGAGACCGATTCTCCTCGTCACGCGACCCGCCGTCGCGTCAGAGGGATTCGTCGAGGCATTCCGCAACAGGTTTGGGCAGGATTGGCCCGTCGTTATGTCTCCACTCACGGAGATTGAGGCGCTGGACGTACAGATCCCCGAGTTTCAGACTGCGATCTTCACCTCGCAAAATGCCGTGGCTGCTTTCCAGCGACTGGCTCAGGGACAGGGCCGCCGCGCCTATTGCGTGGGACAGCGTACGGCGCAGGCAGCGCGGGAGGCCGGGTTCGATGCGATCTCTGGACCGGGCGATGCGGAGGCGTTGAGCGAAATGATCGCGCAGCGGGAGCTCGGCGGAAAACTGCTCTTTCTTCGGGGAGCGCAGGTCGCATTCGATCTCGAAAACCGGCTGAATTCCGCCGGAATAGAGACTGAATCCGCGATCATTTACCGCCAGGTCTCACGCCCAATGAGCGAGGAAGCGCAGGCGATACTGCGCGCATCGCGCCCTGTTTTAGTGCCGATTTTCTCGCCAAACGCGGCGGATCGCTTCCTAAATTCTATGCCCGATGCGCCTAAGCCGCCGCTCTTTGTCGCAGCCATGAGCGAGGCAGTGGCGTCTCGCCTCAAAAGCGCTAGCTTGTGCCATCTGGAAGTTGCCCCGCATCCCGATGCGCAAGGGATGCTCGATGCGCTTGCCGTCTTGCTGCAAAGGCAAAAGGCGGGTTGAGCAGTCGCGGACTGACTTCTAAGTTGATGTGAGCGCGCAATTTGGTGCGGCAGTGGAGGGCTTAGACGATGGCGAAACGGACAACCGGGAAATCTTCCGATACGAGCAAGCCGGAAGACGCGAAACCGACGACCGAGTCCGAGACCAAATCCGACGCAACCTCTTCGCAAACCCCGAAGGATAGCAAGGCCCCGACGACGCCCGAAGCGACGGACAAGTCGAGCGCGGCTAGGTCCAGCAAGCCCGCTGCGGCATCGAAATCGAGCACGCCTGCGAAATCGTCCTCCACTTCCGCGCCAGCGACCAAAGCGGATACCTCCAAGAGCCCGAGCGGAACCGCCAAGCCGACCTCCACACCGGCAACCAAGGCGGAGACCCCTGCAAAATCCGATCCGGCACCGAAGTCTGGTTCTGCGACTGCGAAGGCCGAGACGACCTCGACCCCGGCCACGACCAGTGCAAAACCGGAGACCGAGCCGAAGAAGTCGACCGCAAGCGGCGCATCGGAAGATAAAGCGCAGGCCGTGAAGCCTGCGAGCGCCGCGACGACCAGCAGCGCCACGACCACCGACAAGACCCCGCCGAAAAGCGATACGGTAAAGGCGAGCACCTCGCCCCAGCCGGTGATCGAAAAGCGCGGCGGGTTCGGGTCCGCTTTCCTGGGCGGTGTGATTGCGGCTGTGATCGGCGCAGGCGTCGCGATCTGGGCGATCCCCAATCTGCCGCCGCAACTTTCCGGATGGCTGCCGACCGCGCCGGCCCCGGTGGACGAGGCGGCCATTCAAGCCAAGCTCGATGACCAATCGAAGCAAATCGGCCAACTTTCCGAAGAGATTGCGACCCTGAAATCGTCGCAGCCGCCCGCGCCGGATCTGTCGGGCGTTCAAGGCGCACTCGATCAGGTCAACGCGGATATCCGGGCGAACAAATCCGCGCTGGAGGATCTGAAATCTCAGATCGCGTCGCTGCAGACCGACACTGGCGGCAGTGCGGCGCAAGCCGAGATCGAAGCAGCCGCGAAAGCCGCCGAAGCCCGGATCAAAGAAGCCGAAGCGCAGGCGCAGAACCTGAAATCGCAAAGCGAGGCGGCCGCCAAGGCGGCGATGACGCAGGCTGCGGCGGCGCGCGTGAAAGCGGCGCTGGATGCGGGCACCTCGCTCGATGCGCCGCTGGCCGATCTGCGTGACGCAGGTGTCGAAATCCCGGCGGCGCTCAATGGCGACATTCCGAGCCTGCAGTCGCTGCAATCGAGCTTCCCAGACGCCGCGCGGGCCGCGCTTCAGTCGGCGCGCCGCACCGAGACGGGTGGCTCGATCAGCGATCGCGTCGGCGCCTTCCTTCTAGCTCAGACCGGGGCGCGCTCGGTCGCGCCGAAAGAGGGCGATAGCGCAGATGCGGTCCTGTCGCGTGCGCAGGCCGATGTCGACCGGGGGGCTTTGTCCGAGGCGCTCGACGAGATCGCGAAACTGTCCGACCCCGCGCAGGAGGCGATGTCCGACTGGGTGAACCAGGCGAAAGCACGGGTGGCTGCGCTCGACGCGGCCAACCAGCTTGGCGCGACGCAATAAGGAGACAGACATGATCTGGTCATTCATCAAAATCGCGCTGTTTCTGATTGTCGTCGCCGCGGCGACCCTAGGCCTCGCGCATCTCGCCGAGATGACGGGCGGTCTGCGGATCACGACGCTTGGCATGGAATTCACCTTGGGCCCGCTGCAGGCGGTGATCGCGGCGATCATCCTTTTCATCGCGATCTGGATTGTGATCCGAGTCGTCGGTCTAGTTGTCGCCTTCCTGCGCTTCCTTGCGGGCGACGAAACCGCGATCACCCGCTATTTCGACCGGCATCGCGAACGCAAAGGCTATCAGGCTCTCTCCGAAGGGCTGCTCGCGGCCGCATCCGGCGAGGGCAAGCTTGCCATGTCGAAAGCGGCGAAGGCCGAGCGCTATCTGCAACGTCCGGAGCTGACCAACCTTCTCACCGCGCAGGCGGCGGAAGCCTCGGGCGACTCGAAGAAAGCGACCGAAGTTTACAAACGGCTCCTCGCCGATGACCGCACGCGGTTCGTGGGGATTCGCGGGCTGCTGCGCCAGAAGCTTGAAGAGGGCGATACCGAAACGGCGCTGAAGCTCGCGCAGAAGGCCTATGCGATCAAGCCGCGCCACCGTGAAGTTCAGGATACGCTTCTGGGTCTGCAGACCGAAACGGGCGACTGGAAAGGCGCGCGGGAGATTTTGCAGGCGAAGATGCGTCAGGGCGAATTGCCGCGTGACGTGCATAAGCGCCGCGATGCTGTCCTCGCGCTGCAAGAGGCAAAGGGCGTCTGGCAGGAAGGCGCGAGCGTCGAGGCACGTGAAGCTGCGATTTCGGCCGCCAAAGCGTCGCCCGATCTGGTGCCTGCTGTCGTCATGGCGGCCCGCGCCTATATCGACAAGGGCAAGAAAGGTGCGGCGGAGCGCATACTGCGCAAGGCTTGGGAAGTGCGGCCGCATCCGGATCTTGCGACCGCTTTCGCGGAGATTACCCCGGATGAGACGCCGGAAGCACGGCTGAAGCGATTCTCGAAGCTGCTTTCGAGCCGTCCCGATCATGAGGAAACCCGCCTTCTGAAAGCGGAACTGAACATCGCGGCCGAAGATTTCCCGGCGGCGCGCCGGGCGCTGGGCGACCTCGTCGAGACTCATCCGACAGCCCGGTCGCTGACGATCATGGCGGCGGTCGAGCGCGGTGAAGGGGCGGAGGATGTCGTCGTGCGCGGGTGGTTGGCCCGGGCCCTGACTGCACCGCGCGGTCCGCAATGGTGCTGCGACAAATGTCAGAACATTCAGTCCGAATGGACGCCGATCTGTGACAATTGCGGTGGCTTTGACACGCTCAGCTGGCGCGAGCCGCAACAGGCGCAGTCGCCGCTGCCGCATGGGGCAGAGATGCTGCCCTTGATCGTGGGCAAGCCGAGTGCCGAACCCTCGCCCAAGAAAGAAGATGAAGCCGAAGACGCCCCCATTCAGGACGCGGAAATCGTCGATCCGCCGAAGGAGGAAGGCGAGGCTGCAAGTGCATCGAAGGAGACGCAAAGCGGAACTGCGACAGCTTGATCATTTTGGGGCTACACATCCCCGAAAGAGCATGGTAATCGCCCGCCACAGTGCCGGTGTAGCTCAGCTGGTAGAGCACGTCATTCGTAATGATGGGGTCGTAGGTTCGAGTCCTATCACCGGCACCACTTCCTGAAAGTTCAGGCGCAGAGGCGGAACCGCAAGGTTCCGCTTCGCTTGTTTCAGGGCAGTCGTTCTCGAGGCTTCAGGTCAATTCACGACAAATTCTGCATGCAACGCGCCCGCGGCATTGATGCTCTTGAGGATGTCGATCATGTCGCGCGGGCTAACGCCGAGCGCGTTGAGCCCCGCGACCAATTCCGCTAGCGAGCTGCCCTGTGGGACTTCGGCCATGCGAATGCCTGGCTCTTCTGTGAGAGTCGCCTGCGATCTGGGGACGACAACCGTATCTCCTTGCGAAAACGGGTTGGGTTGCACCACGAGGGGGCTCTCCTCCACTTTGAGGGTCAGGTTCCCCTGGCTGACGGCAACGCGCGAAATCCGCACGTCTTCCCCCATGACGATCGTACCCGAACGCTGGTCGACCACGACCCGGGCGCGCTGTTCCGGTTCGACACTGAGATTCTCTACCCGGCCAATCGCATGCGCGACCGAGCGCGCGCGGGTCTCACGAATGTTCAAAGCAACTGTACCGCCGTCGAGCATTTCCGCGACGCGCCGACCGTATTCGCGGTTAATGGCGGTTTCAATTCGGCTTGCAGTGGTGAAGTCGGGCGTGCGCAGCGCGAGGCGCACCGTATTGAGGTCGTTAATCTCGAAGGCGATTTCGCGCTCGACGCGCGCGCCGGATGGAATGTTTCCTGAGGTTGGTACGCCTTGAGTCACCGAAGCGGCGTTACCTTGTGCCACAGCGCCGCCGGCAATGATCGCTCCTTGCGCGACCGCATAGATTTCGCCATCTGCCGCTTTCAAAGGGGTCATCACGAGGGTGCCGCCAAGAAGGCTCTTGGCGTCACCAATCGCGGAGACGGTGATGTCGATTTGGCTTCCGGCGCGCGCGAAGGGTGGCAGGCTCGCCGTGATCATCACGGCGGCGACGTTCTTCGGTCGAAATTGTTCCCCGGTAACGTTAACGCCGAGCCGTTCGAGCATGTTCGACATGATCTCTTCGGTAAAGGGAGCGTTACGTAACCCGTCGCCCGTGCCGTTCAATCCAACCACCAGACCATAGCCGACGAGATCGTTCCCGCGCACTCCGTCGAATTCGACCAGATCCTTAATGCGGATCGGGGCGCAAAGAGCGATCTGCGGAAGGAAAACGAGGGCAACTAGCAACCAGCGCCACATCACATGTAATCCGTCATCGAGAGGTTGGAGAGCCGACTTGTCAGAAGATAGAGCGTCTCGATCTGGGAGCGTACCGCTTCGAGCGCGGTTGCCGAGGCGTACGGGTCGGCGCCGATGAGTTTCGTCCGTGCAATTTCAAGGCTGGCGCGTTCAGTATCGTTTCGCGTGGCTGCCGAGGCGACTTTGCCTTCGAACGAACCGACTTCCGCGGCGAGTTCGACAGTTGCGAGAGATCCCGAGTGAATTCTCTCGCCCGCTTCCTTCGCAAGCGCACTTCGCTGGGCCAAGTCACCGTCGAACAAACCTCGGTCCAAAAGCGTGCCTATGGCGTAGCCCTTGATCGCATCTTTGACGCGTGGGTCATTTGCGGTGACATTGATCGCGGCGGTTTCGCCCTCTGAGATGTAGAATTTGCCCCTGGCTTCGCCACCTTGATAGGAGGTTGCGCTGAAACCGCTTGGGTCGGCGAACCACGTATCGAGGGTCGCGAGTACATCCGTCGCATTCGTCGCCCCTGAAATCTCCGCAGACAGGGACGTGATAATCGTTTCGGCATCGGGCAGCGGGGTCGTATCTCCTTGATCGCCCGCAAATATATAGCGTCCGACAGAACTTGTGTTGAGCGTTGAGATCAGCGTGTCGAACTTTTCGGCTGCCGACGCGACGGTCGCGTCGATCATAATCTTGCTGGAGGTGGTTGCGGCGGACATGAGGGCCGTACTGATGCCATCGTCGAGATTTCCGATCCGCTCGAGGCTGCGTTGCATCGCGTCTGCATATTGGCTCGCCTCGGTAGTGGCGAGGTCAAATGCGTCGAACAATCTCAGGCTCCGATCAATCGCGGAGAGCGCGCCGAAGTCGCCGGATACGGCGGCGCCGAGATCGGATTTGATACCAGACGTCACTTCTTGGGTAAGGGTCGCCAGTTTTGTATCCAGCGCTGCATTGTGGCGTCGCATCTGGAAATTCAGCGCCATGTCCCCAACAGAGAGATAGTTCATCTTAAATCTCCAGAAGCTGTTTGATCAGCGCATCGACGGTTTGGATGACGCGTGCATTGGCGCTGTAAAGTTCTTCAATTTGCAGAAGTTTCTGCATTTCATGATCAGTATTGACACCCTCGGCGAGGGCCTGCTCTTTCAATGTGTCGTAATGGGCCGTTGCATAGGTTTGAGTCGCCTCGTTGCTTTGGCGATCGCTCGTAACTTGGGACAAGAAGTTTGCGAAAAGCTCTGCGCTTGAATGGAGCGACGGGCCAAAATTTCCGGACGCGGGTGCGGACGCGGTTTTTAACGCTGAGGCGAGTGAGAAAAGATTTTCTGCGTTGCTCACGGGGCCAGGGGTAGATGCGCCGAACCCGTCACGCAGCAGCGAGAGCGAGCCTCCTTGTGCAGGGTCCGCGAGCGGGTTGATGACGATCCGACCGGCGAGGCCTGTTTCGTTGAGCGGGTCGAGCGGGCCCCCGCCATCTGTAAAGAGACCGGCTGCGCCGCCGCTGAGTGTTGGGTCGACCGCCGGGTCGCTGACCCTCTCGATCAGGTTGCGGGAGAGAGCGTCGATCTGAACCTGCAGGCCTGGAGCGAGCGTATCACGGATGGCGAAAAGGGCGCCAAGCGTGCCGCCGCCGAAGAACCCGTTATCGTCACTTGAGACGGCGTTTCCGTTGAGCGTTAGGCCTGAGAGAACCCCTCCGTCGTGGGTCATGTCCGGCGTAATGATTCCGCACGCCGTGAACCCGATTTCCATTGGGTTGCCTTCGAGAAGGACGGCACCGCCTGTGGTGAAGAGTGCAATTTGATCGTTTTCGCGCGGGACTTGGCGGGTTGGGACGATGCTGGAAATCCGGTCGACCAGCGTTTGACGTTGGTCCTTGAGCGCATTGGTATCATGGCCTGCGGCCTTTCCGGCCAGGATCGATGCGTTGAGTTCATCGACCTGCGCGAGTGCGCTGTTTAGGGCGTCGACCTGCGTCGCGATTTTCCGGTCTGCGTCCATCCGGCTGTCCTGCAATTCTGCGGAGAGCGTATTCAGGTGCCCGGTTACCTCGAGGGCGGCGCTCAGCACTGTGGACAGGCGGGTTTCGCTTTCTGCGCGGCTGCCAGCTTCGACGAGCGAGGCTTCGAGCTCTGCGAATTTTGAGGATAAGGAGCTCGCATCCTCCGGCGTGCCGATGCGAGCTTCGAAGGTTGAAAGAAAGTCGCCGCGCAGCGATGCGTTTTGGGCCGCAGCATCGGAGAGGCGGAGATCGCTGCGGAGGGTTTCGTTGACGATGCGGTCGACGCTGAGCACGCGAACTCCGGCACCTTGCTGGCCGACGACCTGCGCGCCGAGTGAAATCTCGCGGCGCGCGTAGCCGTCGGTGAGCGCGTTGGCGGTATTGGAGGCGACGACCTCGGCCATGCGAGAGGCCGCGGTGAGGCCCGACAAGGCATTGGATAGCGTTTGCGAGATTCCCATCGCGACCTCCCGTCGCCGATCCGATCAGGATCAGCGTTTGATATTGGTGGTTTCCTGCAGCATCTCGTCGACCGTCTGGATTACCTTGGCGTTGGACGAGTAGGCGCGCTGCGTCTGGATTAGGTTGGTCAGTTCCTCTGCGACGTCGACCGTCGAGCCTTCGCGAGCGTAGCCTTCGATCGACCCGGTCGGACCGTCACCGGCATTCCAGAGGAAGAAAGAGCCGGAGTTTGAGGAAACTTCGAAGATCTGATTGTCGAGCGCGATCAGGCCGTTCTGATTGGGAACATCCACGAGGGGGATTTGATAGACCGTGCGGATGAAGCCGGTGTCGTAGGTCGCTTTGATGTAGCCATCCTCATCGATTTCGACGGCCGTGAGGTTGCCGACGGGCGAGCCGTCCTTCGTGATCGATGTCGGCGAGAAACTGTCGGAGAGCTGCGTCAATCCGTTGGTGTCGCCGATCTTACCGATGGTGACGCTCAGCGGACCGCCGGCGACAGAGAGATCCAGCGTGCCGGTCGAGGCATCGTAGGCGCCACCCGCGATAACGTTGACCGAGGCGAGCGTGCCGCCGCTGCTACGGCTGTCGTCGAAGGTCAGGACATAGCGACCGATGACGCTTTCATCGGTCGCGGGGGTGCCCGGGTCATCGACCGTAGCGCTGTCGCGGATGACCATTGCCCATTCGTTCGATGCGCCGCTGGCCGGGACCGTGGGGTGGAACGTGATGTCCAGGGTTTCGGATGTTCCGAGATTTCCGAAATACTCGACGGAAAGTGGTTGCGTGTCACCGGCTGACCCGGCTTCTGTATCTGTCGCGGGTAGGTTGACCCCGAGATTAAGCGTCGTTGTGGGGTCGCCTGCCGTCTGGTTGGCGTTGATCACCACCGGCTCCATCCCGGACATCGTGTCGCGCGCGAAGGTCGGGATGGTTCCATCGGCACTGGCGGGCCAACCGAGCAGAACGAGCCCGGATTCCGTCATCAGTGTCCCGTCGACATCGGTGCGAAACGCGCCGGTCGTGGTCATCTTCAAAGGTTCGTCGCCCGTCGAGTTATCGAGCGCCACGGCCGTCATGACGGGCAGCATACCGCGTCCGGAAACCGCAATGTCGAGCGCGTTCGAGGTGGAGACCAGCGAGCCTCTCTCTTCGATGAGGCGACTCGTGGAGGCACGGACACCGCCAGCCGAATAGGAGCCAGTCTTCGCGGCCTGATTGATCACCATGCTTTCGAATTCGGTGACGGCGCGCTTGTAGCCGTATGTACTCGAATTCGCGATATTGTCCGAGATCGTGGCAAGACGTGTGGCATTCGCGGCCAAGCCGGCCACGCCCGCATTGAGCGAGGAAGAAATGGACATGGATGCGCCTTTCTGCTGCTGCGTCCGAAGTTCTTCCTACCTTTGCGCCCGGGTGTTTAAGATCGCCCTAACAGGTCCAGCTTTTTCGAACCGTGGTTACCGCTTCGCTAAGACGCGCCTCACCGGCCATTGCGCAGCACGATCACTTCGATACGGTTGTTGCGCAGGTCCATCGCACGCTCGACCTTGGGCTTGCGATCGGCGAAGCCGCTGACGCGCTGCATCCGCTCGGCCGGAAAACCGGCGCCGTCCAGCAATGTCCGCATCGCCTGAGCGCGTGTGGCGGAAAGCTCCCAGACCGGGTCATGGGCCAGCATTTTCGGGTAGGATCTCGTGTAGCCGTTGATCGCGACATTGTTCGAGACGAGCGAGAAGACCCGCGTCAGGATTTTCGCCAGATCGGGGAGAACCGGTTGCGGCTTGGCTGTGTCGTCGACGAAAAGCGGCGCGTCGGGCAGGTCGGAAATCTCGATGATCAGACCCTCGTCGGTCACGCGTGTCACGATATGACGCGCGAGCTGCTCGCTCACCATCGACTCGCCGCCGACGCCCATCAACGCTTGCTCGATCGCGCGGGCCATCTCGTTCAAACGGGCGGTATCGTTGTCCTGCTTGTCCTCGGCGGAGTTTTCGCCGCGGGCCTGACGCTCTTCGGTCGGGCGTTGCGAGACGGCACCGGTGCCGCTCTGTGCAATCTGGTCCTCTGAGAAGACGGAATCCCCGCCGAAAGCGCCTTCGCCGCCACCGGAGATGCGGTTGATCGGGATCGTCGGATTGAAGTAATCCGCGATGCCCTTGCGTTGTTTCTCGGTTGTCGCGTTCAGCAACCACATCAGCATGAAGAAGGCCATCATCGCAGTGACGAAATCGGCATAGGCCACTTTCCACGCCCCACCGTGGTGCCCGTCGCCTGCGACAACCTTCTTACGCTTGATGATGATTGGCGCCGCGTTGTCGCGGTTGCTCATTCCACCACCTCTTTTCACCCGCGTCCGGTATAGTAGGTGCGTGTTAACAGGCGATTGACGGATAAAATGCGAGCCATTGGCCTCTTCCCTTGTCGTGGCGCGGGCAATCGCTAGATTTGGCAGATGAATGGGCACCCGAACACAATGACAGTTGACCCGGCCGACCTGATTGCCTGTCCGCAATGCGACGCGCTCTATCGCGCGACGCATCTGCCCGATGGCAAGCGGGCGACCTGTGTTCGCTGTGGAACGGTGCTGATCTCGCCGCGCGAGAGATCGTTTCTGCATGTCATCGCCTTTTCCTTCACCGGGATGATCCTGATGATCGGAGCGATCTTCTTTCCCTTCCTCGAGATTTCGACGCGCGGGCTGAGCCACGAGAGCTCCATCTTCGGTGTCGCGATGGCGTTTTCCGACGGCTGGATCGCGCCTCTGGCCTTCTTCGTGCTGTCGATGATCGTGGCGCTTCCGATCTTCCGGTTTGCCGCGCTGATCTACACGCTCTGGCCGCTCGCCAATGGCAAACCCGCCTGGAAACATGCCGCGACGATGTTTCGCCTCGCCGAGGAAAGCCAGCCTTGGGCGATGGCGGAGATATTCATCATCGGCACGGCGGTGGCGCTGGTGAAACTTGGGGGTCTCGCCAAGGTGTCGCTCGGCCCCGCTTTCTGGGCTTTCTGCGTTCTCATCATCGTGATCGCGCTCAAGAACTCCTTTGTCAGCAAATGGACGATATGGGACGCAATCGAACGAAAATGAACGTGCTGACCGCCACCGATGCCGGATTGATCGGCTGCACCCGCTGCGGTCGGGTCTGGACCCCGGATCATGCGCATTGCGAACGCTGCGGCGCGACGTTGCACAAGGTCGACAAGAGCGGGCTGCAGCGCGTCTGGGCGTGGTGGATCGCGGGGCTGATCTTCTACATCCCCGCCAATCTCTATCCGATGCTGGTCACGGCGACGCTGGGCCATGAGCAGAAAAACACCATCGTCGGCGGCGCGATGGAGCTGTGGCGCCATCACAATTACGGCGTGGCGCTGATCATCTTCGGCGCCTCGGTGATGATCCCGATCGGGAAATTCATCGCGATTGCCTATCTCGCCCTCGCGGTCGGAAACGAGCGCCGCAAAGGCGGCCCTCCGCATCTGCATCTCTACGAGGTGGTGGAATTCATCGGGCGCTGGTCGATGATCGACGTCTTCGTCGTGGCGATCCTCTCCGCACTGGTGCAGCTTGGGTTCGTGGCCTCGATCCATCCCGGTCCTGCCGCCGCGTCTTTTGCCCTCTCGGTTGCATTCACCATGCTATCCGCCCAAAGCTTCGACCCGCGCCTGATCTGGCGCGGCCCTGACAGAGTGAGTTCATGAACGACACCCCCGAGACCGGCCCGGCCGAGCTGGAAACCTCCAACGCTCCGCGCCCGATCTGGACGCGGCTTTCCGTCGTCTGGATCGTGCCGTTGATCGCCTTGCTGATCACGCTCGGCGTCGCATGGAAGACGGTCTCGGATCGCGGGATGCTCATCCATATCAACTTCAAGGATGCGACCGGGGTCGAGATCGGCACGCCGCTCAAGTTCCGCGATGTCGATGTCGGCAAGGTGGAGAGCGTCTCGTTCACCCCCGATCTGGAGCAGGTGCAGCTCGGCGTGCGCATCGACAACGAAGTTGCGCCGTTCGTCGATCAGGATGCGAAATTCTGGCTGGTCCGCCCCGAAGTGTCGGCGCGTGGTATTCAGAACCTCGGGACGGTGCTGTCGGGCACCTATATCGAGGGCTTCTGGAACAATAAGCCCAACGGCCAGCAGAGCATGTTTCAGGGTCTCGACAAGCCGCCGATCTCCCCCGATCCGACCAAGGGCACCATCATTGAGTTGCGCGCGAAGGATGCGGGCGGGATCGTCGATGGGGCGCCGGTGCTCTATCATGGGCTGACGGTGGGCCATCTGCAGAACCTGCGGCTCGACGATGACGGGTCCGGCGTGATCGTGGATGCGTTCATCGAAGCCCCGTATAATAAACAGCTGACGACCCAGACCCGGTTCTGGGACACGTCGGGCTTCTCCGTGAAATTCGACACCTCCGGTCTCAGCCTCGACGTGCGCTCGCTCGCGACGCTTGTGCAGGGCGGGGTGGAATTCGACACGTTCACCAGCGGTGGCGGGATTGTCGAGAATGAACACGCCTTCCGTCTCTACGACGGCAAGGACACGGCGGAAAACTCGGTCTTCCAGTCGGACGTGGTCGACCCGCCGAAATACACGCTGCTCTTCGACGACCCCGTGCAAGGGCTCGAAGTCGGCTCGAAAGTGCAGTTCCGGGGCGTCGAGGCGGGCGAAGTTACCGGGCTTGCGATCAAGATCCGCAAGGACAGCACCGGCCAGAGCTATGCGCAGCAACAGCTGACGATCGCGCTGTCGCCGGACCGGCTCGGCCTGTCCCGCGACGCCGGGGAAGAGGCCGTGACCCAGTTCCTGCAGGGCGAGATTCAAAGCGGCCTGCGAGCGCGGATCGCGAATATCGGGCTTCTCGGCGGAACGACGGTCATTGAACTGACCGATGTGCCCGATCTGCCAGACGCCGAGATGAATCTCGACGCCAAACCCTATCCGACGCTCCCGACCGCGCCTGCGGCCGAGAATGATCTCTCGAAATCGGCGCAGGGCGTCTTCAAGCGGATCGAAGGGCTGCCGATCGAGGAGGTGATGAGCTCCGCGATCCGCACATTGGATTCGATTTCGGCCGTGGCCGAGAGTGAAGAAACCCGGAAAGTTCCGGGCGAGTTGTCCGGCCTGCTGGAGCAGCTCAAGACCTTCACGACCGAGCTGAACAAGAAGGATGCCGCGGATAAGACCGTGGCTGCACTCGACCGTGTGACGGAGGCCGCGTCCTCCGTGCTCGAGGAAATCTCGGGTCTCGACGAGACGCTCTCTTCCGCAGATCGCGCCGCGACGGCCATCGCAGATATGCCGCTCAAGGATGTGGGCGATAAACTCGACACGATCCTCGCCAGTATCGACCAGCTTCTGAACAAGCCCGGCACGCAGGACCTACCGCAATCGCTCAACGACACGCTCGAGCAAACCGCCGCGATCCTGACCCAGCTGAAGGAAGCGAATGCGGCCGACAAGCTGAACCAGACGCTCGATGCGGCGCAGAACGCGGCGGATTCGGTGTCGAAAGCCTCGGACCAGCTGCCGGAACTGACACAGAAGCTGCAATCGCTCGTCGATCAGGCGGGGGCTCTGGTCGCGACCTATGGCCGTGGCTCCAACTTCTCGAACGAAACCCTTAGCACCTTGCGCGAGTTGCGTCGGGCGATCTCGAATATCGGCTCGCTCGCGCGTATGATCGAACGCAATCCGCAGTCCTTCATTCTGGGCCGCTGACAGGAGATGACGATGAAAGCTCTAAGCCTGATCCCGCTATGCCTCCTGGGCCTCGCGGCGTGTTCTGATCCCGAGAAGATCGCGCGCTATCCAATTGACCCGCCCACCGCCGAGAAGGCGCTGCCGAACCGGCTGGGCCGGGCCGAGCTGCGGGAAGTGTCGTTGCCTGACTATGCGGGCGGGCAGGAGATCGCATTCCAGACTGCGGACGGGGCGCTGCGGTCGAACCCGGACAACCTCTGGGCGGATGATCCGGCGCGGTCGGTGACGCTGGCGCTCGCGCGGCAAATCTCGTCCCTCTCTGGGGCCACCGTGATTTCCGAGCCTTGGCCGCTCGCCGATCCGCCCTCGCGCAAGATCGAGGTCCGGATCGAACAGATGCTGCCAGGCGCCGATGGGCTGCTGCATGTTGCGGGCGTCTATTTCGTCTCGGCGAATGGCTATGAGCGCAGCGGAGACACGGTGCGGCGGTTCGACTTCACGGTGCCGATCGGCTCTCAGGAGCCGCAGGCCATCGCAAAAGCGAACAGCGCGGCAGTGACGATGCTCGCGCGGCAGATCGCTCAGTTGCGCTGATACGTCGAGAGAGTGATCAGCTGCGCTGGTCGGGAAGGAAGCGCCCGAACTGACCGCCTGCGAAAAGCAGCGGATCGGTCCCGGCGCCTTTCACGAAGCGGGTGACGCGACCGATGATGATCGTGTGATCCCCGCCATCGTGGCGCGCCTCGGTCACGCATTCGAACCGGGCGAGCGTGTCGTCGATCAGCGGAACGCCCGACGCGTTCAGCCGGTAGGACAGACCGTCGAACCCTTCGCCGCGCTTCGTGAACCGCTTGGCCAGCGCCTCCTGATCGTAGCGCAGCACATGCACGGCAAAAGTGGGTGTCGCGGTAAAATGCACATGTCGGAACGAAGAACGCGCCGCCGACCATAGGATCAGCGCCGGATCGAGCGAGACCGAGGCGAAGCTGTTCACCGTCATCCCGACGGGCTCTGCCGCGTCTTCATGCGCGCAAGCGGTCACCACGGTCACGCCGGTCGCGAATTGCGCGAGCGCATCGCGCAAAAGCCGCGTATTCGCCGGGTCGGGCAGGTGGCCGTGGCCGTCGCTCTCGGCGCGGCCCATTGCGGCTTCGATATCGTCGCTTTCGCGCATCGGCTCTCCTTTGCGCTCACACATAATCGTGCAGGCGGGGAGAGCAAGGCTCAGCGTTCCAATCCGATGAGCTTATCGAGAGAAAGCCGCCCGGGGCCCTTCATCAGAACCGTCAAAAGCGCGATGGCCCAAAGCCCATGCGTGACCCACGCGCCGGGATAGACGAAGATCTGGATCACCAGCGTCATCGTCAGAAGCGCCAGCGCCGCGAGTCGGCTGCCAAGGCCGAAGATCAGCAGCAATGGGAAGAAATGCTCCGCGAAGGTTGCGAGTACCGCCGCCCATTCATGCGGAATGACGGGCAGGTCGTATTCGTATTGAAAGAGGGTGAAGGTGGAATCCTTGATCATGAACCCCTCCACCTTGGTCCGCCCGGACATCCAGAACACTATAGCCGAAAAGAGCCGCGCTCCGATCAGAACAATCTCCTCCGGGAAGCGCTGGGCTACATCGGAGAACCGATGATACAGCCGGAATAGACCCTGTTTTGGCGTTTTCATCTCGATCGTATCGGTCATGACTCCTCTCCTGTTTCGATGCCCGCGCCGACGATCAGCGCATTTTCCACCAGCAGCAGAAGCGCTGCATTGAGGTCAAAATCCGCTCCGGCCCGGTCTTGCGCGCGGGCGACGGTTTCACCTGCACAGAGGGCCGAGACGAAGCGGCCGGTCGAGCTACGAACGACGGACGTGATCACATGAGAAATCCCGCGCCGCGCAATCAGCAGCGTCTCCGGTCTCCACTCCTTCGCCCGCGGTGGAGCGGGACCACCCGGTTGTTGCGAGGCCCAGATCGAACCCGCGGGCGTCAGCAGCTGAAGTATCTGCACCGACGGATGCAGATCGAGGCACAGGTGAGTACCCGCGCGTGTCGCCGTCTCTTGCAGGCGTTCCGGCGCAATAGGCTCTGAATCCGCGGCGTGATAAGCCCGGCTGCGCGCCCATTCGACGCGGGCGACGTCGGGCAAATAGCTCAGCGATTGCAGCGAAGGTTCATCCGCCAGATAGGCCGGAAACGCGCCGCCCCAATCGGTCAGGATGGGCGTGCGCGGCGGATGCTCGGCGATATAGGCCCGGGCGAGCCCCCGGAAGCAATCCGCGCCAAGAAGCCGTTCGATCGCCGGGAAATGCCGCGCGAGGGCCTGTGTCAGCCCATGCGCCACGTTGTTGCGATAAACGTCGAAACGGCGCTCGATCTCGGCGGGGTCTTGGGCGGTGGCGTTTTGCGGCGCGGGCCCTCCGACCAGGCCCTCGCGGAAACCGCGGGCGAAGTCACGATGCGAGGGCATGGTGGTCACCCGACAGGATCATCGACGCACGCTTGGCCTCGGCCATCAAGGTGGCGAAGTCCGGCACGTCATTGTCCCACTCGATAAGGCTCGGCAGCGGCCCGGTTTTAGAGACTGTTTCGGCGTAAAGCGCCCAAACCGGCTCCGCGACTTCGCGCCCGTGGCTGTCGATCAGCAGGGGCCCGGAGGGCAGCTCTTCCTCTTCATGGCCCGCCAGATGGATCTCGCCGACACGGTTCAGCGGGAACGCCTCCAGATAGGCGCGCGGATCCTGCCGGTGGTTCACGCAGGACACGAAGACATTGTTCACATCGAGCAGCAATCCGCAGCCGGTGCGCTGACTGATCTCGGTCAGAAATTCGGTCTCGGGGATGTCGGAATCGTCGAAGAGCACATAGGTCGCCGGATTTTCCAGCAGTATCCGGCGGCCGAGATGCTCTTGCACCTCATCGACGTGATCGCAGATCAGCGCCAGCGTCTCCGCCGTGTAGGGCAGGGGCAGCAGATCGTGCATCCAGACGCCGCCATGGCTCGCCCAGGCGAGGTGTTCCGAGAAGCTCTCGGGGTCGTATCGAGCGCACAGTAGCTTGAGCCGCGCGAGGTGGTCGCGATCCAGCGGATCGGGCCCGCCGATCGAGAGGCCCACGCCATGCACCGAAAGCGCATAATCCGCGCGCAACCGTTCCAGCATCGCATGCGGCATCCCGCCTGCGCCCATATAGTTTTCCGCGTGGATTTCGAAGAAACCGAGATCCGGTTTCGTCTCTGTTATGGCGGGAAAGTGCTCTGGCTTGAAGCCGAGGCCCGCTTTGCGTGGGAGTGTCATGGCAGCCTCCATCGGTGAGAAAACGGGGCGCGCGCCGTCCGCACGCCCCGCTTGGGATCACATCTCCTTGGGTTCGAGCGAGCCCATGCCGTGCGGCGTCTCGATCTCGGTGCAGGTGCCTGCCGGGACGAGTTTCCAGGCGTTGCCCTGATAATCCATCGTCGCGGTGCCGGCGCAGGTGGTGCCGGGTCCGGCGGCGCAATCGTTCTGCCCGGCCATCGCGACGCCGTAGCATTTCTCCATCGCCTGATCTTCGGCATGGGCGGCGCTGGCCAGCCCCATCGCGCAGGTCAGAGCAGTTGCAAAGCCAAGGGTGGTTTCGGTCTTCATGGTAGTCTCCCTGATTGGTTGGGACCGTTGCGGTCCTGATCACCTTTCGCGAGAGGTCACGCTGGCGTTACGCACCTCACGCCAGCGTGAACGAAAAAAGTTTTTCTATCGGGCTGTAACGAAGGCATGATCGCAAACGAAGGGATGGCGATGATGCATGATCGGCGAGCAGATTGGTCGCAGCTCCTGCGGGCTGCGAATGCGGGCGACAAGCGCGCCTACGGTCTGTTCCTGCAGGCCGTGACCCCTGTGTTGCGGTCTGTCGTGCGGGCACGCGGTGCCGGTCTGTCCGAGGCCGATTGCGAGGATGTCGTGCAGGAGGTGTTGCTCGCCATCCATCTGAAGCGTCACACGTGGCGCGAGGATGAACCGGCGGCGCCGTGGTGCTACGCGATCGCCCGGCACAAGGTGGTCGACGCGTTTCGGAAGCGGGGGCGACGTATCCATCTGCCGGTGGAGGATTTCGCCGAGATGCTGCCCGCCGCTCCAGAGGCCGATCCCACGGAAAAGGCCGATATAGAGACGTTTTTGACCCATCTCGAGCCCCGCGCCGCGCAGCTGGTGCGCGCTATCGGGCTCGAAGGGAAAAGCATCGCGGAAACCGGCGATGCGTTAGATATGAGTGAGGGAGCGGTGCGCGTGATGTTGCATCGTTCGTTGAAAAAACTGGCCGCGCTTCGCGAGAGGCTGATCGAGATATGAAAACCGAAGACCTGATATCCGTATTGCAACAAGACACGTTGCCCGATCCGCACCCGAAGCAGGTGCTTGGCCGCTGGCTCGTGCCAGCGCTTCTGCTGTCGGCACTGTTCGTGATTTCGGTCTATGGGCTGCGTTTTCCGCTGGAACAGACCCTTATGACGCCGGAAATCGCCCCGAAATTCTACCTGCCGCTAGTCTTGGCCGTGCTCGTAACCCCAATGGCGGTGCGCCTCGGGCGGCCCACGGCGAAGGTATCGACCGGGTGGCTGTGGATTTTCCCCGCGATCGGGGCGGCGCTTTTGGGCTATGCCTACCTGACCACGCCTGACGGTCAGCGCATGGCGGATTTCGAGGGCGAGACGATCCTGCCCTGCCTGATCTCCGTGCCGATGCTGTCCCTCCCGGCGTTAGGTGCGCTCCTTATCAGCTTGCGCAAAGGGGCGGTGACGCGGCCGGCTCAGGCCGGGGCGCTGGCGGGGCTTGCCGCCGGAGGCATGGGCACCGCGATTTACGCCCTGCACTGCACCGAGGACAGCCCACTGTTTTACGTCACCTGGTACGGGGTCGGGATCGTCGTGGTGATGCTCGTGGGGGCTTTGCTCGGGACGCGCGTGCTGCGCTGGTAGACCCTAATCCGGCCAAAACGCCAGATTTTCGATGAATTTCTCATGCAGGGTCGGGTTGGCGACGACCAGCCCGCTCGATTGTGGTGGCGAGCGGTTGAACCGCAGCGTGCGGCCGTTGCGATCCGTTGCCAGAAGCCCCGCGCGTTGCGCGATCAGGCTCGCCGCGGCGATGTCCCACTCCCATGCCGGACGCAGCGAAATCGTCGCATCGAACCGGCCTTCCGCCACCAGGCACAGCCGCCAAGCCAGCGACGAGCGGAAATGGCGATGGTAATCCGGCTGGGCGTGCCGCCAGAAGCTCGGATTGTCGGAAAGTTTCG
Organism: Thioclava sp. F36-6; assembly: GCF_002020305.1. Taxonomy (NCBI): domain Bacteria; kingdom Pseudomonadati; phylum Pseudomonadota; class Alphaproteobacteria; order Rhodobacterales; family Paracoccaceae; genus Thioclava; species Thioclava sp. F36-6. The sequence goes on from NZ_MPZX01000004.1 coordinate 354,373, forward strand.
AAGTCAGGACCGTCGCGCCCGTGAGCGCTTCTTGCGTGCCGGGCCGCAGGGGCTCCCCGTTCAGGCAGGCCGGACCGTCGATTGTCGCGGAATAGGTCAGATCGTGAACCGGTAGATGGACCACGCCCGCCACGACCGCGCCGTCGCGCACCACGGCGAGCGCATGGGCGAAGCCGCCATCATGGGCGAGGAAGGCGCGCGTGCCGTCGATCGGATCGACGATGAAGGTCGAGCGCGCCTCGAGACGCGCCGGATCGTCCGTGCTCTCCTCCGACAGCCAGCCGTAATCGGGCCGGGCGCCGCGCAGGCGCTCTTCCAGCAGCGCGTTCACCGCCAGATCGGCCTCCGAGACCGGACCGGCCCCGTCGCCTTTGTCCCAGGCTTCGGGTGCCTTTTTCCAGTATTTCAGGGCAAGCGCACCGGCCTCTTTCGCGGTCTCGATCAGAAGGGGAAGATCAGTCTCCGGCAAGCGTCATTCCTTCGAGGAGAAGCGAGGGCACGATATGGCTCAGATGCATCCGCGCGTCATTCGCGGGCCGGATGCTGCGGAGCATATCGCGCAGGTTGCCCGCGATTGTGCATTCATTGACCGGATAGACCGGTTCGCCGTTTTCCACCCAATAACCCGAGGCCCCGCGCGAATAATCGCCCGTATTGGGATTGATCGTGGCCCCGATGAAAGAGGTCACGAGAAGCCCGGTGCCCATCTCGGCCATCAGTTCCTCGCGCGTCTTGTCGCCTTGGGTCAGGGTCACGTTGCCGATGCCGGGCGAGGGCGGCGAAGAGGTGCCGCGGCTGGCATTCGCGGTCGATTGCAGCCCCAGCTTGCGCGCGCAGGCGAGGTCGAGCGTCCAGCTTTTCAGCACACCATTCTCGACGATGGCGCGGCGCGCGGTGGCCAGACCCTCGGCGTCGAAGGGGCGCGAGCCGGAGACGCGCTTGCGATGCGGCTCCTCGATCAGCGACAGGCCTTCGGGCAGAACTTGTTCGTCCAACGCGTCGCGCAGCCACGAAGCCCCACGGCAGATCGCTTGCCCGTTCACCGCCGACAGAAGATGCCCGATCAGGCTGCCCGAGACGCGTTCGTCGATCAGCACCGGATAGGCACCGGTTTTCGGGCGGCGCGGATTGGCGCGGGCGGCGGCGCGTTCGCCGGCCAGACGCCCGATTTCTTGCGCGCTGGGTAGATCGGACTGGAAGATACGGCTCTCGGCAGCCCAGTCGCGCTCCATCCCCAGCCCCTCGCCGGAAATCGCGACGGCAGAGACGACGCGCGAGCTGCGATCGTAACCGCCTGCGAAACCATTGGAGGCCGCGACATGTACGCGCCGATAGGAATAGGCGGCGGAGGCGGATTGCACCTGGGCGACGCCGTCGACGCCAAGCGCTGCGGCCTCGGCCTCTAGCGCGTCACTTTGCAGCGCCTCGGCGGAGGGCTCGGCGCTCGGATCGGCCAATTCCATGCCGTCCGCATCTCGGCGGTCGGTCAGTTGCGACGGATCGGCGAGCCCGATGAACGGATCTTCCGGCGCTTCGCGGGCCATCGCAATCGCGCGCTGCGCCATTTCCTCGAAGGTGCGGGTAGAAATATCGGAAGCGGACACGCAGGCCTGTTTGCCGCCGAGAAGGACACGCAGCCCGATCTCGACGCCCTCCGACCGCTCGGCCTGTTCGAGACGGCCTTCGCGGACATCGATCGCAACCGAGCGCCCATCGACCGCAATGGCATCGGCGGCAGGCGCACCTGCGCGCTTAGCAGCCTCGAGCAGCGACTGGGTCAGATCGGAGAGGGAGGGCTTGGTCAATTTACACCTCGTGAGAATAACGAAAGCCGCCCGGAGACCCGGACGGCTTCTCGCCGTGGGTTTCAGTCTTTACTGGACGCGTTGGCCGTTGACGAGGATTTCCCCGCCATCCTGGAACTCGACCTGCGACTCGTAGGCATCGTCGCCCGTGGGCTTGGCGTAGAGGCCGAGCATCATCCGCCCGAACATGATCTGATCCTGCGGCACGAGCCCCATCGCAACCAGCTTGTCCATCAGCGCGTTAGCTCCGGTCAGCGTCAGGTCGATCTTGCCCGTGGGCATCGGCATCGGCCCGCCATTCTTCAGCTCGAGCGCGCCTTTGCCGTTCAGATCGGCGCCGACCATCGACAGCTTGATGTTGTTGATGTCTACGGTGTCGACCTGCATCGGCGGTGCGTCCATCGCGGCGGCGGCCGGGCTGAACAGGTCCTCGGAGAGTTTCATCTTGCCCGAGAGATCGACCTGCAGCGTCGCCGGGTCATGCGGCAGATCGCCGTTCGGGTCGAACATGGCCCAGATATTGTCGGAGACCGTGACGCCGTTGAGGCCGATCATCGCCTTGTAATCCTGCGCCTCATCGGATTTCGCGACCGGCATCGCGAAGGTCATGTCCGCCGACTGGATATCCGCGGTGATCGGGAAGGGCAGTTCGGGCGTCGTCATCTCGATATGGCTGGAATTGCTCTGGCCACCGAAGGACAGGCCGTCCTTCGACATCGCGATATCGAGCTTGCCGCCCTGATCGGTAGACTTCTGATCGACCTTGCCGTCGGGACCGTCGGCACTCACCGTCCAGTTCGAGCCGGCATAGGTCATCGCAAGATTGAGGTTAGCCCCGGCATTGAGCGCTTCGTCGAGCTTCTCGGAGTCGATGCCCTTGGGCATCGCGAACGTTCCTTCATAGGCGAGGTCGTTCATCTGGCCGTTCATGTTGAACGTGCCGGTGCCCTCGGGATCGGCACCCGACGCGGTCAGGTCCAGCGTTCCGATGGACATCTTGGAATCGACCGAATGCATGTCGCCGTCGACAACGTGGTAATTGCCCTTGGTGTTCTCCAGCGAGAAGTACATTTTGACCGGCACGTCCTGCCCCTCGGCGGTGACGGTCTGATCAAGATCCATCGTCATCTTCGGCGCGTCGATATCGTAGGTCAGATCGCCCGGCGACCCGGAGACGATGACCTTGCTGTCCGTCTGGGTCATCGTCATCTTCATGGCGATGTCAGACGTGTCGGTGCCCGGCTTGCCGGTCATGTCGCCGGTCATGGTTTCGGGGAAGACGGTCTCCACCGTGCCGTCGCCAAGATCGCGCAGCTTCAGTTCCGGCACGTCGAGCGTGAGGCTCATGTTGTCGACATTACGCACCATCTTCACGTCGGAGACGGTGAGCGTGTCGCCCTCGCGGTTCTGGCTCCCGACCATCACCTCATAGCCGTAGGTCTGGTATTCGGATTGCCACGCCTGCCAGACCTGCTCCGCGGTCACATCCGCAAAAGAGGCCGTGGTGGACAGCAGCGAAACCACAACGGCGCCGGAACCGACGGTTTTGAGCCATGCCATGAGAGGGGTACCTTTCCACTGAGAACCAAGTCGCGCCATCCTCCTTTGGGTCAGGCCGATGGTCAAGCCTTCCCGGGGCTGCTAGACGGGTTTCACGGGAGTTGTGAGGAGGCTGGGAATGATCCGCCACGCGATCGAGAACGGGCTGTGGCGTGTGACCATAGACCGGCCGGAAAAAGCCAATTCGCTGACCGGCGCGATGCTGAACGAGATCGCCGATCTGGCCGAACGTGCGGGGCGCGAAGAGGCGCGGGCTTTCGTGCTGAGCGGGAATGGCAAGGTCTTCTCCGCCGGGGCCGATCTGGACGAGGCGAAATCCGGTACGCTGGCGACCGATCCGGTCTGGGAGCGGCTTTCGGGCGCGATCGCTTCGCTGCCCTGCCTGACGATCGCGGCGCTCAACGGCACGCTGGCCGGGGGCGCGATGGGGATGGCGCTGGCCTGCGATCTGCGCATAGCCGTGCCGGGCGCGAAGTTCTTCTATCCGGTGATGAAGCTCGGCTTCCTGCCGCAGCCCTCGGACCCCGCGCGCATGGTCGCGCTGGTGGGACCCGCGCGGGCGAAGATGGTCCTGATGGCGGGGCAGAAGATCGAAGCCGAAGAGGCGCTGAGCTGGGGGCTGATCGACCGGATCGTGCCGCGCGAGGCGCTGGACGAGACGGTCGAGACGCTGGCCGCCGACGCGCTGGGCGCGCGGGCTTCGCATGTCGCCGGGATCAAGGCGCTGATCCGCTAAAGCGAACGGCCCGGACAGGCCGGGCCGTGGGTCGTCATACGCTGCGCGAGGTGCTCGCGATCAGGCGTAGACGCTTTCTTTGCCGAAATGCTTGGTGAGCATATAATAAATCACGGCGCGATATTTGTTGCGCTCGGACCGGCCATAGGTCTCGATCACGCTGTCGATCGCATCCATCAGCGCGGGGCTGTCCGAGAGGCCAAGCTTTTTGACGAGGAAGTTGTCCTTCACGGTCTCAAGCTCTGCCTTGTCCGTCGCCGCGACGGTCGAAGAATCCGCATTGTAGATCGAGGGCCCGCAGCCGATCGTTACCTTGGTCAGAAGATCCATGTCCGGGGTCATGCCGCATTTGGATTTCAGATCCTCGGCGTATTTTTCAATCAGCTCGTCTCTTTTACCCATGTGTCCCACCTATCAGGTTGCTCTGCCCAGAAATGAAGGCAGCCGCAGGGTAAGCCGAGATAGTGAAATTACAAAGCGTAAATCCCGGGACCTCTCGCGCCTCAGCCACCGCCGCGACAGGAGACGCATTGCGTGAAGGTCGGGTCGAGTTCGAGACGCTTCTCCGGGATTGGCTCGCCGCAGCTCTCGCAATAGCCGAATTCGTCTTCCGCGATGCGCTGGAGCGCGGCCTCTATCGCGGTGATCCGGTGCTGACGGCGGCCATCGACCGCATTGGCCATCGCCTGGTTCTGCAGCGCATCCATTCGCGACAGCCGCCCGACGCTTTGCTGGTCCAGCTCGACGGGTTTGCGGGTCTGCGCGGTATCCTGCGATGCGCTGCGCAGCTCGGCCAGTTCCGCCTCCAATTGCGGTTTGAACCGCGCGGCAAGGTCTTCGGGTGTCATCGCTCTCCTCCTGTCCCGAGGAAAACCGATCATGGCCTGCGTTGCACGTAAAAAGGCCGCACCCTGTGGCGCGGCCTTTGAAATCGCTATGCGATCGGGTCAGTAGCGGTAATGCTCGGGCTTGAAGGGCCCTTCGACCGTGACGCCGATATACTCCGCCTGATCGGGCTTGAGCTGGGTCAGCTTCACGCCGATCCGCTCCAGATGCAGGCGGGCGACCTTTTCGTCGAGATGCTTGGGCAGGATGTAGACGCCCGGCGCATAGTCTTCGCCCTTGGTCCACAGCTCGATCTGCGCCAGCACCTGATTGGTGAACGACGCCGACATCACGAAGCTCGGGTGGCCGGTGGCGTTGCCGAGGTTCAGCAGGCGGCCTTCCGATAGCAGGATGATGCGCGAGCCCGAAGGCATCTCGATCATGTCCACCTGATCCTTGATGTTGGTCCATTTGTGGTTCTTCAGGTTCGCGACCTGAATTTCATTGTCGAAATGGCCGATGTTCCCGACGATCGCCATATCCTTCATCTCGCGCATATGCTCGATCCGGATGACGTCCTTGTTGCCGGTGGTGGTGATGAAGATGTCGGCGCTGTCGACGACGTCTTCCAGAACGACAACCTCGAACCCGTCCATCGCGGCTTGCAGCGCGCAGATCGGATCGACTTCGGTGACTTTCACGCGGGCGCCTGCGCCGCGAAGCGAAGCGGCGGAGCCTTTGCCCACATCGCCATAGCCGCAGACGACGGCGACCTTGCCAGCCATCATCGTGTCGGTGGCGCGGCGGATGCCGTCCACGAGGCTTTCTTTACAGCCGTATTTGTTGTCGAATTTCGACTTGGTGACGGAGTCGTTCACGTTGATCGCCGGGAAGGGCAGCAGGCCCTTCTTGTGCAGATCGTAAAGGCGATGCACGCCGGTGGTGGTCTCTTCCGAGACGCCCTTGATCGCGTCGCGCTGCTTGGTGAACCAGCCGGGGCTGGCCGCGAGGCGCTTCTTGATCTGGGCGAACAGCGCCTCTTCCTCCTCCGAGGTAGGGACATCAATCAGGTCGGTCTCGCCATTCTCGACGCGCGCGCCGAGGAGGATATAGAGCGTCGCATCCCCGCCATCGTCGAGGATCATGTTGCAGGTGCCTTCCTCGAACTGGAAGATCTGGTCGGTGTAGGACCAGTATTCCGCGAGCGTCTCGCCCTTGATCGCGAAAACGGGCGTGCCGCCCGCCGCGATCGCCGCGGCCGCGTGATCCTGCGTCGAGAAGATGTTGCACGAGGCCCAACGCACATCGGCGCCAAGCACCTTGAGCGTTTCGATCAGCACCGCGGTCTGCACGGTCATGTGCAGCGACCCCGCGATGCGTGCGCCTTTGAGCGGTTTGCTTTCCCCGAATTCCGCGCGGCAGGCCATCAGGCCCGGCATTTCGGTTTCGGCGATGTCGAGCTCTTTCCGGCCGTAGTCGGCCAGAGCGATATCCTTGATGACGTAATCGGCCATGTGCGGCTCCCAATCTGAATTTGGAAGCTATGTAGCACTGGGACCGTAAAGCGGCAATGAAGGCCGATCACGATCAGGTTGCGGGAAGAATCCCTTCGCGATGCAAGAGCGCCACCGGATTGTTGCCACGCTTCCAATCGGTGCCCGAGGACACGATGCAGGAGACGTTGTCGGCGCGGGTATAGACCGCAGTCCAAGTGCCCATAATGCTCGAGGCGTAAAGCTCGACCTTCCGGTGATCGCCAAGCTGTTTCGTCATCGCGGGCTTTTCCGCGAAGTCGTGATTGAGCGAGTCCACGAGCTTCGCGCGGTTGTCGCAATAGGGCTGATCGGGGCTTTGCGCCTCGCCGATCGCCGTGACGTTGTCGAAGGCCGACAGATCGCCATAAGGAATTTCGGACGGAATATCTTCCATCGGGCGACCGTCGCCCTCATAGCCATCCAGCATGACCTGCCGCGCCGATTCAGCTTGCGGGGCAGGTGTCACAGCCTCGTCGCTGCGTACGGCGGCGATGGCAATGGTTGCGGGGATCGAGATAATCGCGATCCCGGCGGCAAAGAACGTAGTTTTCGAGGTCTGCATTTTGGCGTCCCCTTTTTCTCTCCGTGTCAACCCAAGAACACACTCCGCGCGAAAATGTTCCTCAATCTGTGGCGTTTACAGCTGCAATGGCTTTGGCTAGTCACAGATACGCGCTGCATGAGGGGGGCGAATGGAGATCAATCTGGCCTGTTCGAAACCTGCGCAGCACCGCTCTGCGATCGCGTTTTGCTGCGATGACGCTTACCTGCCTTATGCCGCACATGCGGCGGGACAGATCGCGCAGCTTCACCCGGATCGGGATTTCGATATCTGCATCGTCAGCGCCGAGCCGGTGACGCTTCCGGCGTCGCTCGACGGGTTGAACCTGCGGCTGTGCAGTTTCGATCCCGAGTTGATATTCTCGGGGTTCTCGACGGATCGCGGGCGCAGTTCGGCCATGTATATGCGGCTGATGCTGCCGCAGATTTTCGCAGATGATTATGACCGCATTCTCTATCTGGATGCCGATATTCATGTGGAAAGTGGCGATCTCTCGCGGCTGCTGACAGTCGACCTCGGGGAGAAGCCGGTCGCGGCAGTGCGGGATAATCCGCAATGGCGGACGCCGTCGCGGATGCCGGAGGATTTCAAGGATTTCGATCTAGAGAATGCCGCCTATTTCAATTCCGGCGTGCTGCTGATCGATGTGGCGAACTGGAATGCCCAAGGCATTCTCGACGCGGCGCTGAGCTTCGGGGAAAAGAACGGTGCCCGCCTGCGCCGGAACGATCAGACGCTTCTCAATTGCGTTCTGTACCGCAACTGGGCGGAGCTCAGCCCGATGTGGAACTGGCAATATACCCCGGCCTCGCGGCTGCATGAGGCGATGGTCAGCGCGCATATCGTGCATTTCATCGGCCCGTCGAAGCCATGGAAGGCGCGACCGGAAACCCTGCCGCCGCGCTTCGGGCGGGCTTTGCGCCATTTCTGCGCCGTCCATTTCCCGGAACGGCGCTTCGATATTCCCGACGGGCCCGGACCGGGCAGCAAGCTGATGACGAAAATGCTGGTTCGACATCTCATCAACAGAAACAAAATGGCGCGCTATCTCGCGCGCTTTCCCGACGACTATACGGTGATCACATGAAACGCGCTTGGCAAAGGATGCTTTCGGGACGCAGGCTCGACCTGCTGGACCCGACGCCCGTCGATATCGAGATCGAGGATATCGCGCATGGTCTGGCTTTCGTGGCGCGCTGGAACGGACAGACTTTCGGTGACTGGCCCTATTCCGTGGCCGAGCATTCGCTGCTGGTAGAGCAGATTTTCTGCCATCAGAATCCGAAAATCGCCGCGAAATGGAAATTGGCGGCGCTTTTGCATGACGCGCCGGAATATGTGCTGGGCGATATGATCAGCCCGGTGAAGGCGGCGATTGGCGAAGGCTATGGCACGCTCGATGATCGGCTGATCGCGGCGGTGCATATACGCTTTGGTCTACCCGCTGCGCTTCCGGTGCGAATCAAGCGTGCGATCAAAAAGGCGGATATCGTCTCCGCCCGACTCGAAGCGGAACAGATTGCCGGGTTTTCCAAGGTCGAGGCCGACAAGGTTTTCGGAAAGCTCGCGCCCGAATATGCCGAAACCTTCAAAATACATCTGCGACCGCCGTCGGAGGTGCGCACGGATTATACCGCACGCCACGAAGCGCTTTTGGCAGAACTGTAATACGAGTGTCTGCCATTTCGGCAGGCACTCGTATTCAAAAATACTTATCTGTTTCTCAGATCTTCAGATCGTCGAGCGATTTACCATTATCAAGCGCGGCTTGAACCCAGCGCGGCTTGCGGCCACGACCGGTCCAGGTTTCGCTGGCATCGTCCGGATTGGCATATTTCGGCGGCACGGTGCGGCGCGGCTTGGCCGAGCCCGACCCGGTCAGTTCCGCCAGCGAATAACCCATATCGCGGGCCGCGCGCTCAAGCTGATCGATCGCTTCTTTCTTCTTGCGATCCTCGTAGCCGGAGATCGCCTTGTCGACTTGCTTACGAAGAGCTTTCAGCTCGTCGAGGGACATATCATCGAGATTCATTTTAAAGCTCCGAATTGGATATCCGGAGCATTAAATAGAATGGTTAATTAATTAACAACCTAACCAAAGCGTCACCTTGGGCTTCTCTTAGCCAAAATCCGCTGAAGGGTCCGGCGATGCATATTCAGGCGGCGCGCGGTTTCCGAAACATTCCGGTCGCAAAGTTCGTACACCCGTTGAATATGTTCCCAGCGCACGCGATCCGCGCTCATCGGGTTTTCCGGCGGCGGCGGGGCGACTTCGCCTTTCGCCAATAGCGCATTTGTGACGTCGGTGGCATCGGCGGGTTTCGCGATATAATCGGTCGCGCCCATTTTCACGGCAGCCACCGCGGTCGCGATGGCCCCATACCCGGTCAGCACCACGATCCGCGCATCGGCGCGCTTTTCGCGCAGCGCCTCGACCACGTCGAGCCCGTTGCCATCCTCGAGCCGCAGATCGATCACCGCGTAGGCGGGCGGGTTCGATTGCACGATGGCGCGCCCTGCAGCGACCGTTTCGGCGGTCTGGGTCTCGAAGCCGCGTTTCTCCATCGCGCGGGCCAGCCGCGTGAGAAACGGGAGATCATCATCGACGATCAGAAGCGATTTGTCCGACCCGATATCGGCGCTGATGTCTTCAGCCATTATCGTAACTCCCTCTCGCCGAGTTTGACGCTTGGATTTGTTTTAAGCTGTTGCGCCTGCTCGGTCAATTTCCGGCTGCGCCGTCGGGATTGGCCTTTTTCCACGCGTCGACGAAACAGGCGACGCTGTCGGCCATCTGCTCGGGCGTGGTGTCGCGGTTGTAGTATTCCGCGAAGCCGGTGTCCGGGAAGACCAGATAGCTTTGGGTCGAGTGATCGATCAGCGTGTAGGGGTCGCCCGGATCCTGCACTTTGAAATAGGTGCGGTATTCCTGCGAGACCTTCTTGATCTGCTCCGGCGTGCCGGTCAGCCCGATCATTTTCGGATGCATGAGATCGGTGAATTCCTTCAGGAGCTCGGGGGTGTCGCGTGCGGAATCGACCGAAATGAAGACCGGCGTCACCGAATAGCCGCGCTTTTCGAGAAGGCTTACGGCTTCGGCATTGCGCGCGCTGTCGAGCGGGCAGACATCCGGGCAGTAAGTATAGCCGAAATAGAGAATGCTCGGCTCGGTGATGACATCCGTATTCGTCACTTCCTTGCCGTTCTCGTCGGTCAGAGTGAATGGACCGCCGATTTCGCCCGCGCCGCCTGCGACGACGCTTTGCCGGCACTGCGCGAAAATATCGTCGTCATTGCTGCGGGTCGCGGCGAACCAGGTGACGCCGAGGCCGATGACCACGATCGCGGTCGCGGCGGCGGCGGAAATTTTCGCAATACGGTTCATATTGTCACTCCTCTCACGGCTGCATTGATCGCGCGGCGGGCGCCGATTATCAATGCTTTCATGCCGCCAATTCCGGCGATGTGCGCTTTGGACGCGGGAGACGACATGGCTCAACGCCTCGAGGCCCAACCCGGCCCGGCCGAGATTCACCACGACTGGGTGCGCCTCCGGACGCTGATCTTCCTGCGCTGGACCGCGATTGTCGGTCAGCTCGGCGCGATCTTCGTCGCCTATTTCGTCTATGATATCGCGCTGGATCTGGCGCTGTGCCTCGCCACGGTCGCGGCGGCAATCGCAGCCAATTTCGTGGCGATTTTCCTGTTTCCCGACACTAAGCGCCTCACCCAGCCCGAGGCGGCGGCGACGCTGATGTTCGACATGGCCCAGCTCGCACTGCTGCTGTCGATCACGGGTGGGATGAACAACCCCTTCGCGCTGCTCATTCTCGTGCCGGTCACGATAGCGGCCACCGCGCTGGAGCGGTCTGCGACGATCCTGCTGGGGCTCGCGACGATGGTGATGATCTCGATCGTCGCCGTGGTCTATCTGCCGCTGGTCAGCAAGACCGGCGAGGTGATCGCGGTGCCCGACGTGTTCGAATTCGGCTACTGGCTGTCGATCATCATCGGCGTGGCCTTCCTCGGTGCCTATGCACATAAGGTGGCGAGCGAAGTGCGCTCCATGGGCGACGCGTTGCGCGCGACCCAGCTGGCCCTGACGCGCGAGCAGAAGCTGACCGATCTGGGCGGGGTCGTCGCGGCGGCGGCGCATGAGCTGGGCACGCCGCTTGCCACGATCAAGCTGGTGAGTTCGGAGCTGGCCGACGAGCTCGAAGACAGCCCCGATCTTCGCGACGATGCGCTCTTGATCCGCGAGCAGGCCAATCGGTGTCGCGACATCCTCCATTCGATGGGCCGGGTCGGGAAAGACGACCTGCATATGCGGACAGCGCCCATCGTCGCCGTTCTGCGCGAAGCGGCGGACCCGCATATGGAGCGCGGGATCGAAATTCACTTTGATGCCCATCCCATCGTCGAGGGTCTGGAGCGTCAGCCGACGATCTACCGCTATCCCGAACTGATCCACGCGCTGCGCAATTTCATTCAGAACGCCGTCGATTTCGCGCACTCCACGGTCTGGGTCGAGGCGGAATGGGACGATGAAGAGATCACCGTGCGGATCAGCGATGACGGCAAAGGCTATCCGACGAGCGTGCTCAACCGGATCGGCGATCCCTTCCTGCAACCGCGTGCGAATGCGGCGGAGCGCAAGGGCTATGAGGGGATGGGGCTCGGGGTTTTCATCGCAAAAACCCTGATCGAGCGAACCGGTGGGCGGCTCACCTTCTCGAATGGCGACGCGCCTTTCGCGCCCGGCGCCGCAGCGCCCGCGCGCTCCGGTGCGGTTGTGGAGGTCGTCTGGCCTGCGTCGCGCCTTCTTGCGCGGGACGATGCGGGTCTTGGGCTGAACCAGCCGATCGCGGTCTGATCGCCTTCACCTCTCTTGCCGCTCCCCGAGCGAAGTTAACGCTGAGTTAACGAATCTTCCGCACCCTCGGCCTGGGGACAGGTTTGAAAGGCCGAAAGACATGACGACTGCATGGCTTGAGGCGACAATGATCGCGCTTACCTCGGTGGGCGCGGCCTTGGTCGCGTTGCTGCTGACATGGCTCGCCGTGGGGCGGTCGCCCGGGCGCAGGCTGATCCCCGCTGCGCGAGAGGACATCGAGGAGGTGGCCTTCCTGTTCGATGACGAGGCGCTTGTGGATGCAACGCCCCCCGCGCGGCGCTTGCTGGAATCGATGCCTATCGGGGCGAGCGATTGGACGCGCTTCACCGCGTTCGCCGCGCCGCGCTTTCCCGAATTTCAGTCCCGCATCGGCCAGCTCGCTGATCTCGGACAGCTCGAGATGACCGAGGTTGCGAGTGCCACCGACAAGCCCCGGCTCCGTCTCACCGTCGAGAACTTCAACGGTCTGGCGCGGATCACCCTCGTCGATCCCGAAGGGGAGGGGCAGGGCCAGCGCATCGACAGTCTCTCTTTCCGCGCGATGGAAGACGAATTGGAGATGATGCGCACGACGCTCGACCGGTCGCCGGTTCTGATCTGGCGGACCGAGAAGGGGGGTGAGCTGAGCTGGGCAAACAGAGCCTATCTCCTGCGTGCAGGGGCTTTCGATGTGGGCGAAGAGGGGTTTGGATGGCCGCTGCCGAGCCTGTTCACGCTGCCGCCCGACGCATTCGACGGGGGCGGGCCGCATCGTCTGGAGATTGGCCCCGCCGCGCGGAGCGACACCGAGGCCGCGACATGGTTCGACTGCCACTCCGTCGTTCTCGAAAGCGGCACGCTGCATTTCGCCCTCCCCGCCGACGCCGCCGTGCGGGCCGAGAAGGCGTTGCGCGATTTCGTCCAGACCCTGACCAAGACCTTCGCCGACCTGCCGATCGGGCTTGCGATTTTCGACCGGGACCGGCAGCTTCGGCTGTTCAATCCCGCGCTGAGCGATCTTCTGCAGCTCGGGCCGGAACTCCTCGCCACGCGCCCGACGCTCTACGCCTTTCTCGACAGGCTGCGCGAAACCAAGATGATGCCCGAGCCGAAGGATTACCGAAGCTGGCGGCAGGAAATGACCGAGCTGGAGCAGGCCGCCGCCTCGGGGTTTCACGCCGAGACCTGGAACCTGCCCGGCGGGCAGACCTATCGCGTCACCGGACGCCCCCATCCCGATGGCGCAGTGGCGTTCCTGTTCGAGGATATTTCGTCGGAAACGTCTCTAACCCGGCAGTTTCGTGGTGAAATCGAGATGTCTCAGGAGGTGTTCGACCGGGTCGGCGACGCGATCGCGGTGTTCCGCCCCTCGGGCGAATTGGCGATGGCGAATGCCGCCTATGGCGCGCTCTGGGGGGTCGAGCCGGAGGCGACGCTGGGCCGGGTGACCCTGCTCGACGCGGTGAAGCAATGGCAGGCGCGCGCCGAACCCAGCGCCTTCTGGTCGTGGCTGCAAAATCTCGCCCGGGAAATTGGCGCGCGCGAGAACCTGACCGAAGAGATCACCCTGCTCGACGGACGGCATGTGACCTGCCAGCTCGAGACGCTTTCGGGCGGGGCGTTCCTCCTGCGTTTCTCCGCTCGGGACACCGCCGGCAAGCCGCCGCCACGTCAGACGGGCACCACCGTCGCGCAGCAAGGCTAGCCGCTTGGCAAAGGGGCGATCGGCGCGCTAGAACCGAGCCATGCCCGCGCCGACGCACGCCCCCGTTTCCAGCGAAATACCCTGCCTCGATCTCCCCGATCCCGAGGCGACGGAGCGGCTTGGCGCGCTCTTTGCCGAATTCGCCGGGCCGGGCGATGTGCTGCTGCTCGACGGTCAGATCGGCGCCGGGAAAACCCATTTCGCGCGCGCCCTGATCCAGACGCGGCTCGGCGTGGCCGAGCATGTGCCCTCGCCGACCTTCACGCTGGTCCAGACCTACGAGGCCGATTGCGAAATCTGGCATGCCGATCTCTATCGGCTCACCGATCCCGACGAGGTTCTCGAGCTCGGGCTGGATGCGGCCTTCGACAACGCGATTTGCCTGATCGAATGGCCCGACCGGCTCGGGTCCGCTGCGCCGAAAGGGGCCCTACGGCTGCGTTTCGAGCAAACCGAAGAGGGCGCGGCGCGAAGGGTCTGTTTCGAGACGAATACGCCTCTTTCGCGGCAGGTTCTGGAGGCGTGGGATGGCTGACGAAGCCGAGATTCAAAGCTTCCTCACCGCCGCCGGGTGGCACGACGCCAGCCGCCGCCCGCTCGCCGGAGATGCCTCCGCCCGCAGCTACGAACGCCTGACCCGCGGCGCAGATCGCGCCGTATTGATGAAAGCGCCCGACGGGGCCGAGATCGCCCGCTTCACCCGCATCGGCGATTGGCTCGCCGAGGCCGGTTTTTCCACGCCGCAGGTACTCGCGCGCGACGAGGCGGCGGGGCTGCTGCTGCTGCTCGAAGACTTCGGCGACGCGCTCGCGGCTCTTCACCTCGACGCGACGCCCGAGAACGAGCCTGCGCTTTATGCTCTGATCACCGAATTCCTCGCCGATCTTCCCCGTCACGCGCCGCCCGAGGATCTCCCGCTGCTGGATGGCGCTGCGCTCGCCGACCTGCTGGATTTGGTGCCCGAGTTCTACCCCTGCACGGACCGGTCTGCCGCGGATGCGCTCCAGAAGGCGATCGCCAAAAAATTCGACACTTTTCCGGCGTGGAAGCCGGTTCTATGCCTGCGCGATTTCCACGCGGAGAACATCATTCTGCTGGATCGTCCGGGCCTGCGCCGCCTCGGGCTTCTCGACTACCAGGACGCGCTGCGCGCCCATCCCGCATATGATCTGGTCTCCGCGCTGCAGGACGCGCGCCGCGATGTGAGCCCGCAGGTCGAGACAGCCGAGATCGCCCATTACTGTGCGCTGACCAAGACCGATCCGACCACGTTCCGCCTCGCCTACGGTCTGCTTGGCCTGCAACGCGCGCTGCGGATCCTCGGGATATTCGCGCGGTTGACCATTCGCGACGGGAAACCCCAATATCTTGAGTATATGCCCCGCGTTTACGGCTATATCTCGCGTAACCTCGCCGATCCCGCGCTTGCCGATCTGGCGGAGCTGTTCCACGCCGCCTATCCTGCACCCGACCCGAATTTGATTGCTGATTTGAGACAAAAATGCCCGACCAGCCCGACGCCTTGATGCTCTTCGCCGCCGGTTTCGGCACGCGCATGGGCGCGCTGACGCAAACCCGGCCCAAACCGATGATCGAGGTCGCCGGGCGTCCCCTGATCGATCACGCGCTCGATCTTGCCCGGGCGGGCGGGGCGCGGCGGCTCGTGGCCAATGTGCATTACCTCGCCGATCAGGTGGTCGCGCATCTGGCCGGGCAGGACGTCGCGATCTCGGACGAGCGCGACGAGATTCTGGAAACCGGCGGCGGGCTGCGTAAGGCGCTGCCGCTGCTGGGCGAGGGGCCCGTGATGACGCTCAACACCGATGCGGTCTGGAGTGGCGAGAACCCCGTGGCCCGGCTGCGCGAGGCGTGGCGGCCCGACGAGATGTCGGCGCTTCTGATGCTGGTGAGGCCCGAAAATGCGCGCGGACATGCGGGCGCGGGCGATTTCACGATGGACGAGACCGGCCGCCTGACGCGCGGGCCGGGTTATGTCTATACGGGAGCGCAGATGCTAAATCCCGCTGGAATAGGGTCTATTTCTGAGCGGAGCTTCTCGCTGAACATCCTATGGGACGAGATGATCGCGGCGGGGCGTGTCTTCAGCCTCGTGCATGACGGGGGGTGGTGCGATGTCGGGCGTCCCGAATCCATTCCTTTGGCCGAGGCGATGCTCGATGAGTGAGGACATCGCCTCCGTCTACGCCCTCCCGCCGGGCGTCGATTTTCCCCGCGCCTTGGTTGCGGGCCTGCGCGCGCGCTTTGCCGATCAGCCGCCCGAGGCGCTGGCCCGGGTCACGCTCTATCTGAACTCCGGGCGGATGCGTCGCCGCGTGCGGGAGGTCTTTCTCGAAAGCGGCGCGCTCTATCTGCCGCGGCTCCTGCTGGTGAGCGATCTCGGGGCCGATCCGCTCGCGGGTCTGCCGCTACCCGTGCCCCCGCTGCGCCGCAAGCTCGAACTGGCCCAGTTCGTCGAACAACTCACCCGCGCCATGCCCGAATTAGAGGCGGGCGCGAGCCAATTCGCGCTGGCTGAGAGCCTGTATTCACTCCTCGCCGAGATGCAGAGCGAGGGCGTCCATATCGACGATCTCGACCAACTGGAGCTGACCGAGACCCACGCCCGCCACTGGCAGGAGAGCCTGCGCTTCATCCGCATTATCGCGCGTTATTTCGACAACGACGCCGAGCTGGACCGCGAGAGCCGCCAGCGGATGGTCGTGGAAGCGGTGATCGAGCGTTGGCGCGAAAGCCCGCCCGCGGATCCGGTGATCGTCGCAGGGTCCACCGGTTCGCACGGGGCGACCTCGCTTTTCATGCAGGCTGTCGCGCGGTTGGAAAACGGGTCGATCGTTCTTCCCGGCTTCGACCGCGACATGACGCAGGCGGCGTGGGATAGTCTCTATTCCGGCCCGTTTCCGCTCGAAGACCACCCGCAGTTTCGCTATCGCAGCTTGTTCGACAAGCTCGGGCTTTCGGCGGAAGACGTCGTCGATTGGGACCAGGTCACGGCGCCGGACCCGGGCCGCAACCGCCTCCTTTCGCTGGCGCTGCGGCCGGCGCCGGTTACCGATCAATGGCGGCGCGAAGGCGCTGGGCTGGGGCCGCTCGTGCCAGCCTGCAAGGGTCTATCGCTGATCGAAGCGCGGGATCCGCGCCACGAGGCGCTGTCGATTGCGCTCGCGCTGCGCGATGCGGTCGAGCGGGGCGTCAGTTCGGCTCTGATCACGCCCGATCGTCTTCTGGCGCGCCGCGTGTCGGCGGCGCTCGACCGGTGGGGGATCGTGCCGGACGACAGTGCGGGCCAACCGCTGCAGCAGACCGCGCCGGGCCGGTTCCTGCGGCAGATCGCGGCGATGCGGGCGCGTCCGGTCGGGATCGCTGATCTGATCGCGCTGCTGAAACATCCGCTGACCGCGACCGGCGAGGAGGAGCGCGGGCCGCATCTGCGCAATACGCGCGAGCTGGAACTGCGCCTGCGCCGCTATGGGCCCGCGTTCCCGGATCGCGAAAGTCTCACGAAATGGGCTGAAAAAGACCCTGAATCACGGGCATCCTGGGCGCAGTGGCTCTGCGATATTCTCGAGGATTTCGCGGCTCCGCCGGCGGCCGCGCTGTCAGATCACGTGGAACAGCACTTCCGGCTAGCCGAACGGGTCGCCGCCGGACCCAGTGCTGCGACCGAGACCAGCGAGCTATGGCGCGAGGCGGCGGGTCGCGAGGCGCGTCGCTTGATGGAAGACCTGCGCAGCCAGTCCGGATTCGGCGGGCATCTCGGCGCGCTCGATTACGCCGATCTGGTTAACCGGCACCTTCAGAGCGGGCTCGTGCGGCAGACGCTCGCCGCGCATCCGCTGATCGCGATCTGGGGGACGCTGGAAGCGCGCGCGCAGGGTGCCGAGCTGGTGATCTGTGGCGGGTTGAACGAGGGAAGCTGGCCCGAAGCTCCTGCGCCCGACCCGTGGTTCAGCCGTCAAATGCGGCTGGAATCGGGTCTATTACTGCCCGAACGGCAGGTCGGCCTCTCGGCGCATGACTTCCAGCAGGCGGTTGCCGGGCCGCAGGTGATCCTGTCGCGTTGCGCACGCGACGCGGAGGCGCAGACGATCCCGTCGCGCTGGCTCAATCGTCTCTTGAACCTCGTGGACGGCCTGCCCGATCAAGGCGGCACCGAGGCGCTGGCCGAGATGCGCGGACGCGGTAAACGCTGGCTCGATCTGGCGGATGCGCTCGAGACGCCGCGGATCACGCTTGAGCCCGCCAAACGCCCGTCGCCGCGCCCGCCGGTCGATGTTCGCCCGCGCGAACTGCCGGTCACCGCGATCGAGACCCTGATCCGCGACCCCTATGACATCTACGCGAAGCGCATCCTGAAGCTGCGCGCCCTCGATCCGCTGCGCCCCGAACCCGACGCGTTGCTGCGTGGGCAGGTCCTGCACCAGATCGTCGAAACCTTCGTGAAGACCTATGACGAGACCGCCACCATCGACGCAGCCCAGGCGCGTCTGATGGAGATCGCCGAGGAGGTGATGCTCCGGGAAATTCCGTGGCCCAGTGCGCAGCGCATCTGGCTCGCAAGGGTCCGAGGGATCGCCGAGACTTTCTGCCGGGCCGAGGCCGAGCGTCGCGCGCAGGGCGAGCCGATGGTGGTGGAGAAAAAAGGCTCTGTTTCACTGCAAAACCCGCTTTTCACGCTCACCGCAAAGCCCGACCGGATCGACATTCTCGAAGACGGGCGCGCATGGATCTACGATTACAAGACCGGCACGCCGCCTTCCGAGCGGGAGGTGATGGCCTTCAACAAACAGATGCTTCTGGAGGCCGCGATGGTCGGGCGCGGGGCCTTCGAGGCGATCGGGCCGCGCGAGGTCGCGGGCATGTCCTATGTGCGGCTCGGCGGCGACGGCGCCACCACGCAGATCAAGGGTAAATCCGGTGATCGCAGCGAGACGCCCGAGGAGAGTTGGGAGAAATTCCGCAAGCTGATCGCGCGCTATTTCGAGCCTACGCAGGGCTTCACCGCGCGCCGCGCTCCGCAAAAAGCGCGCGCCCGGACGGATTACGATCAGGTCTCGCGCTTCGGGGAATGGGATGTCACCGATGAGGCCGAGGGGGAGGACGTGTCATGACCCATCCGGCCAGCCTCAGACAGCATCAGGCCTCGCAACCGGACAGCTCGGTCTGGCTCGCCGCGAATGCGGGCTCGGGCAAGACCAAGGTGCTCACCGACCGCGTCGCGCGCATGCTTTTGGCGGGAACAGAGCCTCAACGCATCCTGTGCCTGACCTACACCAAGGCCGCCGCGGCGGAGATGCAGAACCGACTGCTTGGGCTGCTGGGCGGCTGGGCGATGATGGACGAGGCGAAGCTGCGCGAGAAGCTAAGGGCGCTCGGTGCCGATGAGGCGCTCTCTGCCGAGGATCTGGCGAAAGCGCGACGGCTGTTCGCCAAGGCGATCGAGACACCGGGCGGGCTGAAGATCCAGACGATCCACGCCTTCTGTGCGGGGTTGCTGCGCCGCTTCCCGCTCGAGGCGAAAGTCTCGCCGGGCTTTTCCGAGATGGACGACCGCGCTGGGGAATTGATGCGCGAGGATATCCTCGAGGAGATCGCGACCGGCTCGGATTGCGACCGGCTCGATGCGTTGCTCGGCGTCTATTCCGGTGAGGACCTGACGGCCCTCGCAGCCGATATAAGCAGGAATAGGGTCGGTTTCGCAGGCGATCTGGGCTTGTCCGATCTGCTGGAAGCCTACGATCTGCCGCGGGACATGACCGAAGAGGCGCTGCTATCTGAGGTCTTCGACGACGGCGATCTGAAAATGATCCGCGAGGTCGCGCCTGCGTTCCTTGCAAGCTCCAAGAACGATCAGCGCGTCGGCGCAGGTCTGGCGGCGGCGCGCACCCGCGATCTGGACGCTGTGCAGGCCTTGGAAGACGTGCTTTGCGTCAAGAAACCGAAGGACGGACCGCCTTATCAGCCCAAGCTCGACAAGGTCGCCACCAAGGCGCTCGCCAAATCGCTGGGCGACGGCACGATGGCCGCGCTGTCCGATCTGTCCGAGCGCGTCTCCGAGAACCGCCCCCGCCGCCTCGCCTTCGTCGCGGCCAAGCGCGCCCATGCGTTGCACCGCTTTGCGCAGGTCTTCCTGCCGCGGCTCGACGCCTATAAGGCCGCGCGCGGCTGGCTCGATTTCGACGATCTGATCGACCGGGCGGCGGCGCTCCTGGATGAGCCGTCGGTGGCGCAATGGGTGCTGTTCCGCCTCGATGGCGGGATCGACCATATCCTTGTCGATGAGGCGCAGGACACCAGCCCCCGGCAATGGCGGGTGATCGAGCGGATCGCCGAGGAATTCACCTCCGGCGAAGGCGCGCATAAGGGCGAGCGCACGCTGTTCGTGGTGGGCGACCGCAAGCAGTCGATCTATTCCTTCCAGGGGGCCGATCTTCAGCAATTCGAAGAAATGCGGGCCCATTTCGCCCGGAAATTCGCGGATATCGGCCGCGCGCTCTCTCCGCTGGAACTGGAGCACTCCTTCCGTTCGTCCGCAGCCGTGCTTCGCTCCGTCGACCTCGCTTTTGCGCGCGGGGCCGAGCAGGGCCTGGGCGGGGCGCCCTCGCATATCGCCTTCCACGAGGCGCTTCCGGGCCGCGTCGATCTGTGGCCTGCGATCGAATCGGTGAAGACGGATGACGAGGACGATTGGGAGAGCCCGGTTGATCTGACGAGCGCTGAATCGGCGATTTCGCAGCTGTCTCGCATGATCGCCACCGAGATTTCCGCGATGATCGCGCAAGGCGTGCAAATCCCCGATCACGAGGCGCCCGGCGGCGCGCGCCCGGTGCATGAGGGCGATTTCCTGATCCTCGTGCGGCGGCGGTCGGAGCTGTTTTCCGAGATCATTCGCGCCTGCAAGTCGATCGGTCTCGCGGTGGCGGGGGCGGATCGCCTGAAGCTCGGGGCGGAGCTTGCGGTGCGTGACATCCGCTCGCTGCTGAGCTTCCTCGCGACGCCGGAGGACGATCTGTCGCTGGCGGAGGCGTTGCGCTCGCCGCTTCTGAACTGGTCCGAGCAGGAGCTTTACCAACTCGCGCAGCCCCGGAAGGGCTATCTCTGGGAGGCGCTCCGCCGTGGCGAGATGCGGCCCGATACGCAGGAGATGCTGAAAGATCTGCGCGATCACTCGGATTTCCTGCGGCCATTCGAGTTGATCGAGCGCCTGCTGACCCGGCATGGCGGGCGCGAGCGACTTCTGGCGCGGCTCGGGCCCGAGGCGGAAGACGGTATCGACGAGTTGATCTCGCAGGCGCTGGCGTTCGAGCGTAACGAAGTGCCCAGTCTGACCGGGTTCCTCGGTTGGCTCGATGCCGATGACGTGCAGGTGAAACGGCAGTTGGACGGGGCAGGGCGCGCGATCCGGGTGATGACGGTCCACGGCTCGAAAGGGTTGGAGGCGCCGATCGTCATCCTGCCCGATACGGCGAAGAAAAAAGAGCCTAATCCGCCTAAAATCCTGCGTTTGGACAATGGCGTCGCGGGGCTTCGGCAGCCCGCGCCGGACGCGCCGGAGGCCCAGCTTTCCGCCGCAGGAAAAGAGACGACCGCCCGGGCGGAAGAGGCGCAGCGGCTTCTCTACGTCGCGATGACGCGGGCGGAGAAATGGCTGATCGTGGCGGCAGCGGGCGAGGTCGGTGAGGGCGACGAGACTTGGTATAGCCGGATGAAATCGGGCCTCGAAGCTGCCGGGACCGAGGACGTCACGGGCCTTTCCAAGCCGTTGCAGGAGCTGGGCGAGTTTCCACGCCACGCGACCGGCGCATGGCCGGAAAACGCGCGCGCCCCGGCAGCCGCAGAGGAGGTCACGCGACTGGATCTGCCCGCATGGAGCCTCACGCCCGCAGCCGCCGTCGAACCCCCGCCGCGTCCGCTTTCGCCCTCCGATCTGGGCGGGGCGAAGGCTCTGTTCGGCGATGGCGAGATGATGGACGAAGACGAGGCGCTGCGTCACGGGCGCAACCTGCACCGGCTTCTCGAACATCTGCCGGAACGGCCGCGCGACCAGTGGGAAGACCTTGCCGAACTCTTGCTGTCCGAGGGCGAGGATGCGCTGCTTCCGGGTGAAATAGAGCCTGTTTTGGCCGAAGCGACCCGCGTTCTCGAAGCGCCGGGCATGGCGGCGTGGCTGGGTCCGGACTGTCTGGCGGAGGTCGAGATCACCGCCGCGCTGGAGGAATTCGGCGGCCAGCGGATTCACGGCTTCATCGACCGTCTGCGGATCGATGCCGAAGGCGTTCACATCCTCGATTACAAATCCAACCGCATCGTTCCGACGTCGCCCGATCAGGTGCCCGAGGGGATCGTGCGACAGATGGCCGCCTATCGCGCGGCACTGCGGCAAATTCACCCCGGACGCAGCATCACCTGCGCGATCCTGTGGACACAGGACGGAACGATCATGCCGCTCGCAGATGCACAGCTAGACGGGAGCTTGCGCACGCCCACTGTATCTTGACGTCGACGGGGGCGGAACTTACCTTCCTTGCCGACCCAATATTCAGGAGGCTGACATGGCTACCGTTGCTGTTACCGACGCCACTTTCGACGAAGAAGTGCGCAAGTCCGACGTTCCCGTCGTGGTGGATTTCTGGGCTGAATGGTGCGGCCCCTGCCGCATGATCGGCCCGTCGCTCGAAGAGATTGCCCAGGAAATGTCGGGCAAGATCAAGGTCGTGAAAGTGAACGTCGACGAGAACCCCGACAGCCCGGCGACGCTGGGCGTTCGTGGCATCCCCGCCCTGTTCCTGTTCAAGGATGGCGAGGTCGTCTCGAACAAGATCGGCGCGGCCCCGAAAGCGGCGCTGCAAAGCTGGATCAACGAATCGATCTGATCTGCGGATTAGGTTTGACGGAAAAGGGCGCCTTTGGGCGCCTTTTTTCATATCGGCCAGCCGAAATGGCGTAGCCGCGCGCGCAGGCGCTCTTCGAATTCGGGACGGCCTGCGTTGAGCGATTGCAGCTGCAGGAACCAATAGAGGTAGCGCGCCACCGGCGGGGTCTCGCGCAGTTTGGCGAAAGCGGCGTCGATCCCGTCGCGTGGCACGAATCCGGCGATATGGTGGAAATCCGACAGGCCGAACAGGATCGCCGGTTTGCGCAGGAAGAACCCTTCGAGGGCGAGTGCGCTGTTTTGCGTCGCGACGAAGCGGCAGCGGCGCAGCAGCTCAGGCGAGCCACCGGACTGGAAGCGAAAGCGCGGGTTGCGGGCTGCAATCGCCTCCAGCGCCTCGATTTCGCGCGCTGTGTAATCCTCGTTCGGGTGCAGCGTCGCCACGACCGGACCGGAATGTCGGGCCAGCACCTCTTCGATCATCTGCACCGGGCTCACCGACTGGAACGAGCGGTGATCCAGCAGCCGCCCCTGTAGCGGAACGAAGGCCAGATCCTCCTCATCGGACGGTTTTACGCCGGGATAGAGCCTGTTCCGCGTGGAAAAGAAGAATTGCGCCGCGGCCTCTCCGTCCACCTCATCGGCATCAAACGCAGCCTGCGCGACCGGCCAATCCCATCGCTCCGCCTCCGCCTCGACATGCCAGAACGCGCCGACATAGGTCCGTCGGCAGGTCAACGCCCGCGCATGGGTCGGCGGCTCCATCCGGTAAAGCGCATAGCCTTCGCGGGCAGGGGCCGCTGCGCGCGCCTCGGGGCCTGTCTGATGCAGGCTGACGGTCCAATCCGCCGCCTCCACCGCCCCGATCAGCCGCTTGAAGAAATTGTGTTCGCCGGCCCGGACCTGCCCCAGAATCCAGTCATCGAGATAGATCGAAAGGTGCTGCGCGCTCATGCGGTGACGCTAGCCGCAGGCTCACGCACCGGCAAGCGGGGTTGCAGCCCCGGCCTGCGGGTTACATATCTTTGGCGCAAACGGAGGACTAACATGGCCGAAGAGAAATTCCCGGGCTGGCACGGCACAACGATCATCGGCATCCGCAAGGGTGGTAAAGTGGTGGTCGCGGGCGACGGGCAGGTCAGCCTTGGCCAGACCGTCATCAAAGGTTCGGCGCGCAAGGTGCGCCGCCTGAGCCCCGGCGGTCACGACATCGTGGCGGGCTTTGCAGGCTCGACCGCGGATGCGTTCACCCTGCTGGAGCGGCTCGAGAAGAAGCTCGAAGCTTCGCCCGGTCAGCTGATGCGCGGCTGCGTGGAGCTGGCGAAGGATTGGCGCATGGACAAATACCTGCGCAATCTCGAAGCGATGCTGATCGTGACCGACGGCAATGATCTTTACGTCCTGACCGGCGCGGGCGACGTGCTGGAGCCGGAACACGGCATCGCCGCGATCGGCTCGGGCGGGAATTTCGCCCTCGCCGCGGCGCGCGGGCTGATGGAAACCGATCTCGACGCCGAGGCGGTCGCGCGCAAGGCAATGGCGATTGCCTCCGACATCTGCGTCTACACCAACGGCAATCTGACGGTGGAGAGCATCGGTGGCTGAGCTGACGCGCGACGATCTGCGCGCGGCGGTCGCGGCTGGCCATATCAACGAGGCGCAGGCCGCGTCCGTGATGGCGCTGGCGAGCAACCGTCTCGCCGGTCGCGCGGCTTTGCCCGCCGAGGACGAACCCTTCGAGCTGTTCAAAGGTTTCGCCGAGATCTTCGTGACCGTGGGTCTTGGCATCCTGATCACCGGGTCGTTCGGCTTCCTGCTCTTCGCGGGCGGCAAGCTGGGTTACGCGATGCTGATCCCGCTGATTGCGCTTCTGGGCGAGTATTTCACCCGCAAGCGCCGCATGGTGCTGCCCTCGATCCTGCTGACTCTCACGCTGGGCGGGGCGGTGCTGGCGAACTTCCTCGGCATTCCGATCCTCGGGATGCGCTTCATCGCCGAGGCGCCCAACTTCGACCTTGCGCTGGTCGCGACCGCGGTCGCGCTGATTGCGTGGTTCCTGCGCTACCGGGTGCCGTTCTCGATGTTCCTTGTGGGGCTATGCGGGCTGGGCCTGCTTTTGTCCTTCGCGAAAGGCTTCGACCCCGAAGCGCCGATCTCTCAGACGGTCGATCTGTTCGATCTGTCGAACGGCTCGGCGCTGTCGCTCGCGATGCTCATCTTCGGGCTTCTGGCACTCGCAGGCGGCGTCTGGTTCGACATGCGCGACCCGCATCGCCTGGGTCGGCAATCGGCCTCAGGCTTCTGGCTGCACGTTCTGGCGGCGCCTGCGCTGGTGAATACGCTCGCGCTGACCTTCTACAAGATGGGGCCGGGGACGGGCTATGTGCTGCTGCTCGCCACGTTGGCCGTCTTTGCCGCGTTGGCGCTGATCATCGACCGGCGCTCCTTCTTCACGGCCGGGATCGGCTACATGATCTTTCTCAGCTTCTACGCGTTCGGCGACGCCGCCGATCCGCGCAGCTGGTGGATCACGCTGATCCTGATCGGCCTCTTTCTCACCGCGCTCGGCTCGTTCTGGACCGAGCTGCGCACGCGCCTGATGCGCGCGCTTCCCAATTTTCCCGGCAAGCACCGCCTGCCGCCCTATGCCACGGAGTAATCCATGACCGATCTGACCCCCCGCGAAATCGTCTCGGAACTCGACCGTTTCATCATCGGCCAGAAGGACGCCAAGCGCGCCGTCGCCGTTGCGCTGCGCAACCGTTGGCGCCGTCAGCAGCTGCCCGACGATCTGCGCGAAGAGGTCTATCCGAAGAACATCCTGATGATCGGCCCGACCGGCGTCGGCAAGACCGAGATCTCGCGCCGTCTGGCAAAGCTCGCCCGCGCGCCCTTCCTGAAGGTCGAGGCCACGAAGTTCACCGAAGTCGGCTATGTCGGGCGTGACGTGGAGCAGATCATCCGCGATCTGGCCGATGTCGCGATGGTCCAGACCCGCGAATATATGCGCGAAGAGGTGAAGGCGAAGGCGCATCAGGCCGCCGAGGATCGCGTGATCGCCGCGCTCGCCGGCACCGATGCGCGCGAAAGCACCCGCGAGATGTTCCGCAAGAAGCTGCGCGATGGCGAGCTCGACGACAAGATCATCGAACTCGACGTGGCCGATCAGTCCGGCGGCATGCCGCTCGGGATGATGGGCGGTCAGCCGGGCATGGAACAGCAGATGCAGGGTCTTCAGGACCTGTTCAAAGCCTTCGGCGGAAACCGCACCACGCGGCGCAAGATGACCGTCTCGGAGAGCTACGAGACGCTGATCTCGGAAGAGGCCGACAAGCTTCTGGACGACGAAACGGTGAAGACCGCGGCCCTCGAGGCCGTGCAGCATTCCGGCATGGTCTTCATCGACGAGATCGACAAGGTCACGGCGCGCTCGGATGCGCGCGGGGCCGACGTCTCGCGCGAGGGCGTGCAGCGCGACCTGCTGCCGCTGATCGAAGGCACGACCGTGTCGACCAAGCTCGGCCCGGTGAAGACCGACCATATCCTGTTCATAGCCTCGGGCGCGTTCCACATCGCGAAGCCCTCGGACCTGCTGCCCGAACTGCAGGGCCGTCTGCCGATCCGCGTGGAGCTGCAGGCGCTGACCGAGCAGGACTTCACCCGCATCCTGTCGGAGACCGACAACGCGCTGACCCGGCAATATCAGGCGCTGATGAAGACCGAAGAGGTCGAGGTCGCGTTCACCGAGGACGGTATCGCGGCGCTCGCCCGGATCGCGGCGGAGGTCAACCAATCGGTCGAGAATATCGGCGCGAGAAGGCTCTATACCGTTATGGAACGCGTGTTCGAGGAGCTGTCCTTCACCGCGCCCGACCGTGGCGGACAAAGCGTCACCGTCGATGCGGAGTTCGTCGAGAACGAGCTGGGCGATCTGACCCGCGACACCGATCTGAGCCGCTACGTCCTCTAGGGCACTGGCACCTCGCGCGCGCTCTGTTATCCTCCTGCGGGAGGGATGCGAGGCGCGGGCGATGGTGCGGTTTCTGATCGTAATCTTGATGCTGAGCTTGGCCGCCTGCGCACCGCGTGGGCGGCTTGCCTATCTCGATCACCCGGTCGCCGATGCGCGCTCGATTTTCGTGGGCTCGACCCGGGCGCCCGATCCGCAGACCGGGCAGCCCTTCGGCACCGCACGCAGTCAGCAGCTGCGGCTCGCGCGCTTCGACGTCGCCACGCCGCCGGACCGCGAGGTGGCCGAGATCGCCTATCCGATGACCGACACCTCGCCGGTCGACCCGGACAAGCAGTTCCTCGTCTCGCAATCCGAGATCGACATGGAGCGCCCTGCGTTCCAGTCGGAGCTGCGCACGGCGCTGCGCAAACATGACGGGCAGGCGGTGCTGTTCGTCCACGGTTTCAACAACTCCTTCGCCGAGGGCCTCTACCGGATGGCGCAGATGGGCGCGGATTTCGATCTGCCCGGCGTGCTGGTGCATTATTCCTGGCCGTCGCGGGCGAATGTGCTGGGCTATGCCTATGACCGGGATTCGGTGCTCTTCGCGCGCGACGGGCTGGAGAAATTGATCGACGATCTGAACGCGGCGGGGGCGAAACGCATCCTGATCGTGGGGCATTCGCTGGGCGCGGAACTGGTGATGGAGGTGCTGCGTCAGGAGGCGATTACGCAGAAACAGGGTCGATTTTCGACGATTTCCGGGGTGGTCCTGATCTCGCCGGATATCGCGGTGGACGTGTTCAAGACACAGGCCGACGCGATCGGCGCGCTGCCGCAGCCGTTCATTATCTTCACCTCCGCGAAGGATCGCGCGCTTCAGCTATCGGCACGGCTGTCGGGCAAGCGCGACCGGCTGGGCAATCTGGAAAACGTCTCAAGTATCGCGCATTACAAGGTGACGCTGATCAATGTTTCGGCCTTCAACACCGGCGACGGGCATTTCAACGTCGTCACCTCGCCAGCGCTGATCCGGTTGCTCGACAGCGCGCAGAAAGTGGCCGAGGTGCTCGAGGTCGAGCAGTTCGGGCGCACGGGGCTGGGCGATGCGGTGGTGCTGACGGTCGAGAATACGACGCAGATCATCCTCGCGCCGATCTCGGGCGGTTAGCGGATTCGGCGCAGATAGACGTAATAGGCGCCCGCGCCGCCATGTTTCAGATGCGCTTCGTTGATCTGCATGACGGCGGGCGCGAGCGGCATCATCCGCAGCCATTGCGGGACCTGATGACGCAGCACGCCGACACGCCGCGGGATCGGACCGTCATCGTCACCGCGCTTGCCCTTGCCTGTGATCACAAGCACTAGCCGCTTGCCGTGGCTTTGCGAATTCAGGATGAAGCGGATCAGTTCAGGATGCGCCTCGGCCAGCGTCAGACCGTGCAGATCGAGCACGCCTTCGGGCTTCAGCTTGCCGCGCGTCATCGCCTTATGCGCCTTGCGGTCCATCGTGACGGGCTGTCGCGCGAGATGCTCGCCCGGCTCCGGGGCAAGATCGTGACGGCCCGGCGAGGGTTTCGCGTGCTGACCCATCTCGAAACTGCGCAGCCCCTCGGCCCTCGTTTTCGGCTTGGGTTTGGGCGCCAGAAAAGACTCTAATTCGGCGGGATCGGCCTTTTTCGGACGGTAATTCTCCGTGGTCGACGCTACGCGATCCCACAGCGCGCGTTCCTCGGGGCTGAGTTTGCGTTTGCGGCTCATGCGCGCCTCCGCAAGCCGATCATCCGGCCTTTGGCGTTGATCGCGCCTGCGATGCGCCCGGCCTCGTCACCGGTGCCAATGAAGAGATCACCGCGCCCCGCGCCCTTGATCGCAGAGCCCACGTCCTGCGCCACCATCAGGCGCTGCCCGAAGCCGGGGCAGTCGATCCAGACCGGGCTGCCCAGCGGCACGACCTCGGGGTCCACGGCGAGGCTGCGCCCCGCGCTTACCGGACGTCCCATCGCGCCCAGGGGGCCGGTGTCACCTGGGATATCCAACACTCGGAAGAACACGAAAGAGGGGTTGTGATCGAGCAACCCTTGCAGCTGATCGGGGTTTGCGGCGGCCCAGCTTCGGATGAACTCGGGCGTCATCTCCTCGGCCGGGGCTGCGCCGCGCGCGATCAGCTCCTTGCCGATGGAGCGATAGGGATGCCCGTTCTTGCCGTCGAAGCCCAGCCGCAGGCTGCCGCCGTCCTCAAGCCGCACCCGTAGCGAGCCCTGCACCTGCGCGAGATAGGCCTCGATCGGGCTCTCCAGCCAGACCAGTTCGTGCCCCGCCAGCAAATCGCCCGCCTCGATCTCGGCGCGGGTATGCCACGGCGAATTAGACCCTATTTCAGCGGGTTTCGCATAAAGCGGCCAGGCGAAGCGGTCGGATTTCCGCCGCGCACCGGGCAGTTCGGGTTCGTAATATCCGGTGAAATGCGCGGCCCCCTCGGGGGCGATTTCATAGGGGGCGAAATAGGTCTCGAAAGCGGTTCTGGCATCGTCCAGCCCGGCGGTGTCCATCCCATAGAGATCGGCCGTAACGCAAAACGCCGCCCAAGCGGCGGCGTGATCGTCCCGGGTCCAGCCGGGAATATCGGCGAAGGACAGCGCCACCGGCTTCAGCCGCCCGTGGCGACGAGCTGCCAGTTCGGGTCATTCGCACCCATCGTGCGTGCGAAGGTCCAGATGTCACGCTGCTTGCGCGGCGACTTGGGATCGCCCTCGACCACCTCTCCGGCGGCATCGCGCGCGACCGAAATGATCTCGGCCCCGAAGCGCACGGTCACTTCGGCTTCCTTCGTTGAGTGGTCGAAGTCGGCATTGCTCAGCACCAACTCGCGCAGGCCGAGGAATTCCGCCTGAACGTCGAGACCCTTCTCCTTGCGCGCTTCCACGGCACCCTCGAAGGCCTCGTAGACCTCGGCGGACAGGAAGGGGCGGACCTTTTCCAGATCGCCGGTCTCGAAAGCCATCAGGATCATCTCGTAGGCGCCGCGCGCCCCTTGCAGGAATTCCGAGACCGAGAAGCTCGGCTCGACGCGTTTCATCGCGGCAAGCGCGACGGCGGCCGTCGAGCCCTCGGGCACATTGTCGATGATATCGTGATCGGGACCGCCTTCGATCACGTCGAAATCGCGCTTCGGCGTCGGCGTGTCAGGCGTTTCGGGCGCGATCGGCTTTTCATAGCCCTCACGGGTCCCGAGCACGCTTTTCAGCTTGAAAATCAGGAAGATCGCAATCGCCGCGAGGACGATAAGCTGAATGACGGCACCGGACATCGAGACCCCTGTGTTTGGCTTCATGTTTGTTTCTAGGTCAATGGCTACTTATGTAAGGCGTCAACTAGTTCAAGTCCACCGGCGCAGCTTGCCCGGAGACGCGATAAAAGAGGATGCCATGTGGATCTTTCTGGCCTTTCTGGCCGTGCCGCTGATCGAGATCGGTCTGTTCATTCAAGTGGGCGGGCTCATCGGCCTGTGGCCGACGCTGGGGATCGTGTTGCTGACCGCGATCGTCGGCACATCGCTGGTACGCCGGGAAGGGGCGCGTGCGCTCAACGATCTGCGCAGCTCTCTCAATGAATTGAGCGACCCGTCGCGGCCGCTGGCACATGGCGCGATGATCCTCGTGGCCGGGGTGCTGCTGCTGACTCCGGGCTTCTTTACCGACACGGTCGGGATCCTGCTGCTGATCCCCGGGATTCGCGACTGGGTGATGAAAGCCGCGGCGAGCCGGGTGAAGGTGCAGCGATTCGAGATGGGCGGCGCGTACCGGACAACGACCCAATACGATCCGCGCCGCGAACCTCCGAACCGTCCGCGCGATCCGGAGATCCTCGATGCCGAAGAGGTCGAGGAGATGACCCATCGCGACGATCCCAACGGCAAGCCCTCGGGCGGGCCGTCCGGCTGGACGCTTCATTGAGAATTGAGGCTTCTTTCTGCCGGTGCTAAACCTCGCACAAATAATTTTGGGAGAGGTCGATGACTGACGAAGCAAATGGCGAGACCAACGGCGCCGCGGATCCGCAGCAAGAGCAACAAGGGCTGCGTATCAACATCCTCGCGCAATTCACGCGCGACATGTCCTTCGAGAACAATGTCGCCACGAAAGGCGTGCAGACCAGCGACATCCAGCCCGAGATGCAGGTGCAGGTGTCGCTCGATGCCAAGAAGCGCAACGCCGAGCATCAATACGAGGTGATCACCAAGTTCAAGATCACCGCGAACAACAAGTCGGACGGCGCGACGCTCTATCTGCTCGAGCTCGATTACGGCGGCATCTTCCACGTCGAGGGCGTGCCGGAAGATCAGCTTCATCCGTTCCTGCTGATCGAATGTCCTCGCCAGCTGTTCCCCTTCGTGCGTCGCATCGTTTCGGATGTGACCCGCGACGGTGGCTTCCCGCCCTTCAACCTAGAGATCGTCGATTTCGTCGCGCTGTATCGCAATGAACTGGCGCGTCGTCAGCAGACCGAGGCGCCCACGACGGTCTGATTCGTCAAGCTGGCCTGAGGCGCGGCATCGTGCCTCAGGGACAAGCTGACACCGTGACTCTGGCCTGTCACGGACCCATTTTGTAACGGTGATCCCGTCCGCGACCCGGGCAGGATCATCGGATTCAGAAGAGGTATCATGGGCCAGATACAGGCATGGATCGAGGGCACGCTCGCCCCTGTCGACGTGATGGATGCGCATCGCGAAGGGATCCGCCACCGGGCGGTTTCCATTTTCGTCATGGATGGCGAAAAGCTCCTTCTGCAGAAGCGCTCGGAAAACTGCCTGCAATCCCCCGGTCTCTGGTCGAATACCTGCTGTAGTCACCCCGATTGGGGGGAGCGTCCTGAGACCTGCGCGCTGCGGCGACTGCGTGAGGAGCTGGGCATCGAAGGGCTCTATCCTGCCCATGCCGACCGCATCGAATATCGGATGGATATCGGCGACGGGCTGGTCGAGCACGAAGTAACCGATATCTACATCGCCTATGCGCAGCGCGGCCTCACCGTGACCCCCGATCCCGAACTGGTCTCGGAGACCCGCTGGATCGGTCTTTACGACCTCGGGGCCGAGGTGCGGCGCTATCCCGATCGGTTCTCGCGTTGGCTCCGGTTTTACATGCATGAGCATATCTCCCGCATCCTGCCCGCCCTGATCTGTTGATCGGCGGGGATTTCTGCCGATTGCCTTAAATTGCTACGCGGAATTCCGCGCTTGCCCTAGCTTTCGCATCGCTTACCTGTAACTCTGCTCTCGATTGGGCGGGGGCATGAGTAATGGGACCGAAGACCATCCGAGTTTTTCATTTGAGCGTGGCGGCGCTTGCGATCCTCGCGACCCCGGCACTCGCATATTCGTTAAAGTTTAATACTCCCGGCGCGTCGGACGATCTGAGCAAAGCGATCAAGGGCGCATCGCTTCTGGTGCAATCCGCAGATGACGACAGCAAGGACGCGCAGGACGTGCTCTCCGAGGCGCGCGCCGACTATAACCGCATCGTCTCGGCGCTGTTCGCCGAGGGGCGGTATTCCGGCGTCGTGTCGATCAAGCTCGACGGGCGCGAGGCCGCCACGATTCCGCCGCTCGATGCGCCTTCCACGGTGAACAACGTCACCGTGACCGTGACGCCGGGCCCCGAGTTTACCTTCTCGCGTGCCGATATCGCTCCGGTCGCGCCGAAAACCAATCTGCCCGAGGGCTACAAGGTCGGTGCGGTCGCGAAATCGGGCGTGATCGTCGATGCCGCAAGCGCGGCGACGACCGGCTGGCGCGATGCGGGCCATGCCAAGGCGGAAGTCTCCTATCAGAACATCGTCGCGGATCACCGCGCCAATCAGCTGGCCTCCGACGTGCGTCTGGCACCGGGGCCGCTGGTGACCTTCGGGCGGCTCGAGACCTCCGGCAACAAGCGCCTGCGCACGAAACGCCTGCGCGAGATCGCGGGTTTTCCCACCGGCGAGGTCTATGATCCGAAGAAACTCGATCAGGTTCAGTCGCGACTGCAGCGCACCGGGATTTTCTCTTCGGTCGCGATCACCGAGGCGAAGACGCTCAACCCCGATGACAGCCTCGATGTGAACCTCGCCGTGGTCGAGCAGAAGAAACGCAAGATCGGCCTCGGCGCGGAACTCAGCACCAGCGACGGGCTCGGCCTCAACGGCTACTGGCTGCACCGCAACCTCTTCGGCGGCGGCGAACGCTTCCGCGTCGATGCGGGCATCTCCGGCATCGGCGGCGCGACGGGCGGCACGGATTACTCGATCGGCGCGCGGATCGACCGCCCGGCGACCTTCAACCCGGAAACCAGCGCCTACATCACGACCGAGATCAGCCAGAAGAACGAAGAGGATTACACCGAGAACGCCTTCGATATCGGCTTCGGTCTGACGCGGATCTTCAACGACAAGCTGACCGGCGACGTCTCGATCAATTACGGCTGGTCCAAGGTGACCGACGACTCGGGGCAAACCTATTTCCGTCAGGTCTATCTGCCGACGAAACTCACCTGGGACGATCGCGACAACAAGCTCGATCCGACCAAGGGCTATTTCATTCAGGCGGGCGTGACGCCCTTCGTGGGGATTGGCGGCGATACCGGCACCGGGGCTCAGGTCACGGGCGATCTGCGCGCCTATCGGGGCTTCGGACAGAACGATCGCTTCGTGCTCGCGGGCCGCGTGCAGCTTGGCGGGGTCTATGGCTCCGATCTCGAGGAAACCCCGCGCGACTACCTGTTCTACTCGGGCGGCGGCGGCACCGTGCGCGGCCAGCCCTACCAGTCGCTCGGCGTCGAAGTGCTCGACGGCGGCACGCTGAAAACCGGCGGCACTGAATTCGTGGGCTTCCAGGGCGAAGCCCGCATCGGCATCACCGACAAGATCGGCGCGGTCGCCTTTTACGACTACGGCTATATCGCGGGCGGCGGCGACTCGGGCTCGCAGGCAGGCGCGGGTCTCGGCCTGCGCTACAAGACGGGCATCGGCCCTATCCGCCTCGACGTCGGCTTCCCGGTCTCGGGCGGCACCGGATCGGGGGCGCAACTCTATATCGGTATCGGGCAGGCTTTCTGATGAAACGTTTCGCTATCCTTCTCGCCTTCTGCCTCACGCCGCTGGTCGCCACCGCGCAGGACAGCGCGCCGCAGACCGCGGACGGGGCAGGGGCCGCGACCGACGAGCAGACGCAGCGCGACCGCTCTTATCTGACTGGGTTGATCGAGGATAACCTCTCGGGCGCCGGGCGCACTGTGCGGCTCGACGGATTCTCGGGGGCGCTCAGTTCGCGGGCGACCTTCGATCAGCTGACGATCTCCGACAAGGACGGCGCGTGGATCACGATCAAGGACGGCGCGCTCCAGTGGAACCGCACGGCTCTGCTGACCGGCAAGATCGAGATCGACGAGCTTTCCGCCGCCGAGATCGACCTGCCGCGCCTACCGACCTCCGAGGGCAGCTCGACCGCCCCCAGCCCCGAGGCCAAGCCGTTCCAGCTTCCCGATCTACCGGTCTCGGTGAAGATCGGCAAGATCGACGCGCAGAAGGTGATCCTCGGCCAGCCGATCCTCGGGCAAGAGGCGACGGTCAAAGTCTCTGGTTCGATGTCGCTCGCAGGCGGCGAGGGCAATGCCAAGCTCGACATCGCCCGGATCGACAACAAGAAGGGCCAGTTCTCCCTTACCGCATCCTACGAAAACGCCACGCGCGAACTGGGCCTCGACCTGCTGGTGGACGAGGGCAAGAACGGGATCATCGTGCAGAAGATCGGCCTGCCGGGCAATCCGGCGATGACGCTCGCCGTTTCGGGCAAGGGCCCGCTCGACGATTTCACCGCCGATATCGTGCTGAGCACCGAAGGTCAGCAGCGTCTGGCGGGGCAGGTCTCGGTGGGCAGCAAACTGCCCGAGGGCGCACCCGAAGGCAGCGACAAGGTCACGACCTTCTCCGTCGCGCTGGGCGGCGATATCCGTCCGCTCCTGCCGCCCGATTACCACGAATTCTTCGGCAACGAGGTCGCGCTGGTCGCGGATGGCACGCGCACGGCCTCGGGGCAGACGACGCTCAATACGCTCGATCTGAAATCGCGCGCGCTGCAGCTGAACGGCTCGGCGCAGACCGGCGCCAACAACATGCCGGTGAAATTCGACCTCACCGCCAAGCTCGGCCTCGGCGATGGCCAAGAGGTGCTGCTGCCGATCTCGGGGCCGAAAACCTATGTGCAATCGGGCACGCTCGATCTCTCTTATGACAAGGCCGAAGGCGATGGCTGGAAGCTGACGGGCCGTCTGAACCAGCTGCGTCGCGAGGATGGCACCAAGATGCTGACCGCGAACCTCTCGGGTTCGGGCCGCATCCGGCAGGCTTCGCCGCCCTCTGCGGGGGGTACCGTGCTCTTGGGCATCAACGGGCTGGAGCTGTCCGATCCGAAGCTGAGCGCCGCCGCGGGCAGCGCCGTCACCCTGCGCACCGTGTTCTCGTGGCAGCAGGACAAGCCGCTGCGCCTGTCGCAACTGGCGCTGAAAGGCACCGGTTACAGCCTGAATTCGAACCTCACGATCGACAATATCAGCGAGGGCGTCACCATTGAGGGCGCGGCGCAGGTCGACCATTCGAACCTCTCGATGCTGTCGGGTCTGGCGGGGCGTGATCTCGGCGGGTCGGCGCGGATGACGGTCGCGGGGAAATACACCGTTCTCAGCGGTGCCTTCGACGCCAATCTCAACCTCGTCGGTCAGGACATCTCGATCGACCAGCCGCAGGCGGATCGTGCGCTGGCGGGCCGGTCGGAAATCGCGATCTCGGCCAAGCGGGACGAGACCGGGCTGACGCTGGATTCGCTCAACGTGCAGACAAGCGCCGGCACGCTTCAGGCGCAGGGCGATCTGGCGAGCGAGAACGGCAAACTGACCGCCACGCTCGACACCAATGACCTGTCGCTGCTGGGCGATCAATATGGCGGCAAGTTGGCCGCCGATGCGACCGTGACGCTGAATGGTGGCACCTATGGCGTGACGCTCAAAGGCACCGGCAATTCCCTCGCGATCGGCATCCCCGAGGTGGACCGCGCGCTGGCCGGACGGTCGGAGATTTCGGTCTCGGGCTCGCGCAGCGATGCCAGCATGACGCTCGACTCGCTCGACGTGAAAACCGCAGCGGGCGAGCTGCAAGCGCAGGGCAATCTCGACGGCGACAAGGGCAAGGTGACCGCTCATCTCGACACCAAGGACCTGTCGGTGCTGGGCGCGAAATATGGCGGCACGCTCGTGGCCGACGCGACGGCGACGATGGATGGCGCGACCTATGGGCTGACGCTCGACGGCACCGGTAAATCCCTCGCCGTGGGTCAGGCCGAGGCGAACAAGTTGCTGGCGGGCACGACGAACCTCTCGCTGCAGGCCAAATATGCGAACGGCGCGGTCGAAGTGCAGAACCTCGACCTGAAGAACCCGCAGCTCGACGTCTCCGCCAAGGGGACCGCGGGCGAGACCTCGCGCAAGGTCGACCTGAACGCGCGCCTCGCCAATGCCGCGCTGCTCGCGCCGGGCTTCCCGGGACCGGTGACGGTGTCGGGCACGGTCACCGAGGATGGCTCTGGGTATAATCTGAACCTCTCGGGCACCGGGCCGGGCGGCTTGGACGCGAAGGTCTCGGGGCGCATGGCGACGAATTTCGCCGATGCCGATCTCTCGATCACCGGGCAGGCGCAGACCGCGCTCGCCAACAGCTTCATCGAGCCGCGCTCGGTCCAGGGCCCGCTTAGCTTCGATCTGCGGATGAACGGCAAACCGGGGCTCGCGGCACTGTCGGGCACGGTGACGTCGAATGGCGCGAAGGTTGTCGCGCCCAATCTCGGCATGGTTCTGGAAAACGTCGACACGCGCGTGCAGCTTTCGAATGGCAGCGCGCAGCTTGGCGTGACCGGGCGGCTGGGCACGGGCGGGCAAATCACCGTCAACGGCCCGATCAACCTCTCCGCGCCCTATAACGGCAATCTGACGATCCGTTTCGACCGCGCGCGGCTGAAGGATCCCGAGCTGTATGACACGCGCGCCTCGGGCACGATCACGATGGACGGGCCGCTGACCGGCGGTGCGAAAATCGCCGGGCGCATCACGCTGAGCGATACCGAATTGCGGGTGCCCTCCTCGGGCGTCGGCGGCGGGGCTTCGGTCCCCGACGGGATCCAGCATGTCGGCGAGAGCGGTGCGGTGCGCGAGACGCTGAAGCGTGCGAGCCTGCTGAACAATGGCCAGAGCGATGCGAGCGGTGGTGCGAAGGCCTCCGGTCCGTCGTTCCCGCTCGATGTCACCATCGCCTCCGAACGCGGCATCTTCGTGCGCGGCCGGGGTCTGGATGCGGAGCTTGGCGGTTCGCTGAGGATCACCGGCACCACGGCGAACGTGATCCCGATCGGGCAGTTCTCGCTTGTGCGCGGTCGGCTCGACATTCTGGGCCAGCGCTTCACGCTCGATCAGGGCCGGATCGCGCTGCAAGGCGCGCTGGTACCCTATATCGACTTCACCGCGACGACGACGCAGGAAGATTACACGATCTCGATCAACATTCAGGGGCAGGCGAATGCGCCGCTGGTGACGTTCGCGTCCTCGCCCGACCTGCCGCAGGACGAGGTTCTGGCGCGGCTGATCTTCGGGCGGTCCATCGACAATCTCTCGCCCTTGCAGGCGGCGCAGTTGGCCTCGGCAGTCGCGACGCTCGCGGGCAAGGGCGGCGAAGGGATCATCGGCAAGCTGCGGAAGAATTTCGGGCTGGATGATTTCGACGTCTCGACCGATGCGCAGGGCAATACCCAGCTCAAGGTCGGGAAATACCTTTCGGACAATATCTATACCGATGTCACGGTGGGCGGCGACGGCACCTCGCAGATCAACCTCAATCTGGATGTGACCAAGAGCCTCACCGCGCGCGGCACCGTCGGCTCTGACGGCAAGAGCGGGGTCGGCCTCTATTTCGAGAAGAACTACTGATCCATAAGTTTCACTTCATTTCCGCGCCCGGAAATAAGTGAAACTTATGACGAGGATGCTTCCTTGGCCTTAGCCTCGTCGTCGCCCTCAATCGCGTCGCGGAGTTTCTCTTGCGCGCGACGCTTGCGAAAGGCGGCGAGCTCGGCGTTCAGCGCGGCCCCCATCAGCACCGAAAAGGCGCTGAGATAGAGCCAGACGAGAAGCGCGATCACCGCCCCGATCGAGCCGTAGATCTTGTTGTAATTGCCGAAATTCGACAGGTAGAAGGTCAGCCCGATCGAGCTGAGCCCCCAGAGCGCCGTCGCCAGCACCGCGCCGAGCGTCAGGATCGGATCGCGCTTGCCCTCGGTATTGGGCCCGTAGCGATAGAGAATTCCGAGCGCGGTCAGCATCAGCAAAAGCATCGCCGCCCAAGGCAGACCCGAGAGCAGAATCTTGGAATATTCGTGGAAGGGCAGGAAGTTGATGACGACGGGCACGACGACGACCGTCGCCATCGCGGCCAGCATCACGCCGACCAGCGCGATCGTCATCAGGTAGCCCATGATGAAGCTCCAGATCGTAGCCCGAGGCCGGGTGCCGTGGATCACGTTGAGGCTGAGCACCAGCGCGGCGACGCCCGCGCGGGCCGAGAACAGGGTCACGGCGGCAGAGAACATTACGCCGAGCCCGATTGTCGCGCGCGGCCCGATCAGCCAGTTCTGGATCTGGTCGTTGATCAGCGCATAGGCTTCGGGCGGAATGAAATCATCCGCCACGTTGAGATAGGTGCGGATCACGGTCGGATCGGCAAACGCGCTCCAGAGCGCGATGGTTGCGGAGATGCCGGGGAAGATCGCGAGCATGGAATAGAAGGCGACCCCCGCTGACACGAGGGTGATATTCGATTGGAACAGCCGCCCGAACAGGCTGACCGCGAATTTCGCCGTTTCTCTCACGCGCTACTCCTCGTTTCATTCACCATTGCTCAAGCCCCGCGTGATCGCAACGCGGCGCCCGCGCTTTGCTGAAAGCTGTTGCGTCTCAGGCGCTTGGCGTCGCGCGGGCAGGATCGTGCCTGTGCCAGCCAGGGCCGAAAACACAAAATCATGCTGGAATAGGGTCTATTTTTAGCGACCGCTGATGTCAGTGCGGGCCGAGCCACGCGGGCCCTCCGCCCGTGGTCGAGGCCAGGATCACGAAAGCGCCAGATTGTCACAAAAGGGAATCACTTCGCCGTTAGGAGCGTCGTGAACGCAACTAGCCAAGGGATCAGCCATGTCGCTTCGTACGACCCTCCTCCAAGCCACCGCTATCGCTGTGCTGCCGTTTGCGGCGCATGCCGGTGACATCTCTTTCTCGCCCGTTCCTTTCGCCAAGGACGACGCCGCCAAACGTCAGGCTATCGCCTCCGACACGGTCACCATCGACGGCAAGGACTACAAGATCGGCTATCACGTGATGGCGCGCTCGGGCGACAAGATCGGTGACAACACCTTCGCCCTGCTGACCGACAAGGACGGCAACCCGGTCAAGTCGGCCGACGGCTCCGAGCATATCTCGGATTCCGCCGATTTCACCTCGCTCCTCCGCCAGGGCGACAAGCTTTATTCGGTGACGCATTTTGAATCGCGCCCCGGTGCGATGTATCTCAGCGAAGTCGAGCAGGATGCGGACGGCAACCTGAAGCTGGTCTCCACCAAGCCGATCGACTTTTCCGAATATCACGGTCTCTGGGTGCCCTGCGCGGGGTCCGTGACGCCGTGGGAGACCCATCTGGGCTCGGAAGAATACCCGGCCGATGCGCGCGCGATCGAAGCGGCGACCTCGCTCGACGAGATCGACGATTACGACTTCCCGATGGTGCGCTATGCGGGCGTGAACCCCGAGGGCATGAGCCTCGAGCAGTTCCGCGACGCGTATAAGCCCTATCGCTATGGCTACCCGACCGAGATCACCGTCTCGGAAGACGGCTCGGCCAAGGCTGACAAGCATTTCGCGATGGGCCGCGTGGCTGTCGAGCTGGCCTATGTCATGCCCGACCAGAAAACCGCCTATATCTCGGATGACGGCACCAATGTGGGCCTGTTCCGCTTTGAAGCCGACACCGCAGGCGACCTGAGCGCCGGGACGCTGTACGCGGCCAAGTGGAACCAGACCTCGGCAGAAAATGGCGGCGCGGCCGATCTGGAATGGGTCGATCTGGGCCATGCCGACGATGCGACGATCCAGAAGGCGATCGAAGCCGGCACCCAGTTCTCGGATCTCTTCGAGACCGCCGAGATGGGCGAAGACGGTTCCTGCGCCGACGGGTTCTCTGCTTCGAACGCCGAAGGCAATCCCGAGTGTCTGAAGGTCAAGGACGGCATGGATGCGATTGCCTCGCGTCTGGAAACCCGTCGCTACGCTTCGATGAAGGGCGCCACGACCGAGTTCCGCAAGATGGAAGGCATCACCTACGATGCCGACAAGCATCAGATGTATCTGTCGATGTCGGCTGTCGAGAAGGGCATGGAAGACGGTGCCAAGCAGGATCTGGGCGGGATGAACGCGATCAAGCTGCCGAAGAACAAGTGCGGCACGGTCTACTCGCTCTCGCTGGACGACAAGTTCACCGCGACGAAGATGATGGGTCTGATCTCGGGCAAGCCGCTCACCGAAGAGCACAAGGTCAAAGCACAGGACGCAAGCTGCGATCCGGCCCATGACATGTGCGGCGACACGGCCGAGCTGAACAGCTGCGATATCAATGGCATCGCGAACCCGGACAACATCACCTACATCCCGGGCTACAACACGCTGATCATCGGTGAAGACACCGGTTCGGGCCACCAGAACGACGCGATCTGGGCGATGAACACCGACACCAAGGAGCTGACCCGCATCGTGTCGACGCCCTACGGTTCGGAAACCACCTCGACCTACTGGTACCCGAACGTCAACGGCCACGGCTACCTGATGGCGGTCATCCAGCACCCCTATGGCGAGAGCGACGAAGACAAGCTGACCGACCCGGCGCAGGCGCGTGCCTATGTGGGTTACGTCGGTCCGTTCCCGCAGATGGATGCCACCGCGAAGACCCAGTAACGGGCGCTCGCGAGACATTTCTGGCGAGGCCCGGCGGAGACCCGGGCCTCGCCTTTTCTTTCAAGACTGAGGACTGACGCATGCTGCGGATTTCGATTTTGGCGCTGCTGAGCACGACCACGATGGCGGGGGCGGTCGATCTGAAGACCACGGTGCTGGACAATCCGACGGCCTATATTCCTCCGCAATGCTATACCAAGACGGAAGACACGGCGGGCGAGGTGCATAACCCCTGCCAGACCTGTCACACCTATCCGCGTCATCCCAATTATGTGCGCGATGCCGATCTGCAAACCGAATATGCGTTTCCGGGCCCGGCGCTCGAGAACCCGTGGCGCAACCTCTTCGTGGATCGCCGCGCCGAGGTGGCCGCGACCGACAGTGCCGAGATCCGCGCCTATGTGCGGCAGGACAATTACCACGATGCGGCGGGCGGGATCGCCTTGGCTACGAGGCTCGCCGATCCGCCTGCGGCCTGGGACGTGAACGACAATGGCGAATGGGACGGCTATATCCCCGACGTGCAATTCGCCTTCGACGACGAGGGGTTCGACCGCAGACCCGATGGCAGCCTGACCGGCTGGCGCGCCTTTGCCTATCAGCCGCTGCCCGGCACGTTCTGGCCGACCAATGGCTCGACCGATGACGTGATGATCCGTCTGCCGGAGGCGTTTCGTCAGACCGCTGAGGGGGGCGAGGATGTCACCATCTACAAGACCAACCTCGCGATCGTGCAGGCGCTGATCACCCGTGCCGATGTCGCGATCGAGCCCACTGATGAGGCCGCGATGGGCCTCGATCTGGACCGCGACGGGGTGATGGGGCGGGCGGAGGCGGTGAAATTCGCCTTCGCGCCGCTCGGTGGGATCACGATGCATTGGGCCGGGCGCGCGGGTGCCGAAGGTGCTCAGCTTGCCGCCGGGCTTTATCCCAAGGGCACGGAATTCGTGCATTCGGTGCGCTATATCGACCCGACGCCCGAGGGCATCGAACTGGCGGCGCGGCTGAAAGAGCTGCGCTACATGGTCAAGACGGATTGGGAGAGCTATGCCGATCTGGAAGAGACCGCGCTGGCCGAGTTGAAGGAAGACAGCGCCTTTCCCGACCGGACCAAGCAGTTCTTCGGCAGTTCCGAAACCGGTGTCCCCAACACGTTCGGCTGGCGGCTGCAGGGGTTCATCGAGGATGCGACGGGCGATCTGCGCCCGCAGAGCTTCGAGGAAACCGTGTTCTGCGTCGGCTGTCATGGCACGCTGGGCGTGAACGACGATTCCACCTTCGCCTTCGCGCGCAAGCTGGGCAAGGAGGCTTATCGCGGCGGCTGGTATCACTGGACGCAGAAGGGGCTGGCTGGCACGCCCGACCGAGTGCGCGCCGATGGCAGCGGCGATTACGCCCATTACCTGAAGACCAACGGGGCAGGGGACGAGTTCCGCGCCAATGCCGAGCTCATCGAGGATTGGCTGGAGGCGGGCAAGCTGCCGCCCGAGAAAGAGGCGGCTTTGGCCGAGGATATCGGCCCGCTGATCCTGCCCACGCCGGAGCGTGCCGATGCACTGAATGCGGCCTACCGGATGATCGTGCGCGACCAGAGTTTCACCCAAGGACGCGATGCGACGGTCGCCCCGGTGGACGGCACAGTCTGGCGTGAAGTGGAGCAGGATCAGCCCACAGGGATCGAGGAAATCGCCCAGCCGTGGTATAAGCGCCGCTAATCTGAACCAATCTGCGCCAGCCGATTGCGTTTTTCGCCGCCAATTGGCAGTGTTTGCGCAAATCGGTACATTTTTTCGGGAGCGCCATCATGGCAAAAGTCATCCGCCAACTTTCCGCAAGCGCCGCAATCGCGGTCGCTGCTGTCTGCACCGCCGCGAGCGCGCAGGCAGAAAGTGGCGTGACCTTCACCATCGGCGCGGGCGCACGCTATGCCCCGTCCTATTTCGGCGCGGATCATTACGACACCAGCCCCACCGCGAAGGTGAAGCTCAACAGCTTCACGCTGCAGGGGATGCGGTTCGGCTCGGATGATCCGAATTACGAAAAGCTGGGCCCGAACGTGCATGGCTCCTTCCGCCTCGTCGGCGGTCGTAATTCCAGCGATTATTCGGAGATCGCGGGTCTCGACGATGTCACCACCTCGCTCGAACTGGGGCTCGGGCTTGGCTATCAGGCGCCGCAATGGGGCGCCTTTGCCGATATGCGCTACGGCGTGGTCGGGCATAACGCCGTGGTCGCCGAAATCGGCGCCGACTGGAAGCCGATCAAGACCGACAATTTCAAGCTGAGCATCGGTCCGCGCGTCTTCTATGGCTCGGGCCTCTACAACCGCACCTATTTCGGCATCAGCCCGTCGGAATCCACGGCGAGCGGTCTGGCGGCCTATTCGCCCGATGGCGGCCTCGTCTCGACCGGTCTGGAACTGTCGGCGACCTACCAGCTCGGGAATGACTGGGCGGTCGAGGGCAAGCTGAAC
This sequence comes from Thioclava sp. F36-6, assembly GCF_002020305.1. Taxonomy (NCBI): domain Bacteria; kingdom Pseudomonadati; phylum Pseudomonadota; class Alphaproteobacteria; order Rhodobacterales; family Paracoccaceae; genus Thioclava; species Thioclava sp. F36-6. The sequence continues at coordinate 397,364 of NZ_MPZX01000004.1, forward strand.
TACGATCGCCTGCAGGGCGATGCGGCGGACAGCCCGATCGTGCAGCAAGGCTCGCGCGAGCAAAGCTCGGTCTCGCTGATGCTGACCCGCCGGGTGAGCTTCCCGTTCTGATCGGGCCAAAGCTTCCTACGAGACACGTAAAGCCAAGCCGCATGGGTCGCCCGTGCGGCTTGCTTTTTTCGGGCGTCGCCGCGCATGTTGGCGGCAGATTTCCTCTCCAGACGTGATGCGCCGATGACCCAGACACAGCCGCAAGCCCGCGATGGCACCGCGCGCGCCCTGATCGAAGCCGGGATGCGCCTGTTCGGGACGAAAGGGTTCGCGGCCACCTCGACGCGGGAACTGGCCGAGGCGGCGGGCGCGAATGTCGCCGCGATATCCTACCATTTCCAAGGCAAGGAAGGGCTGCGCCGCGCCTGTGCGCTGGAATTCGTGCGGCGCATGGAAGAGGTGATGCGGCCTCTTGGCCCCCCGGAGGCGCTGTCGCCCGAGGCGGCGGAGGCGGAGCTCAAGGCGCTGATGGAGGCGATGATCTCGCGCATCCTTACGCAGCCGGATGCGGCCTCGATGATCGGCTTCGTGATGCGCGAAGTGACCGAAGGCGGCGAGACGCTCGATATTTTCTATGATCGCCTGATCTCGATCGTGCATGGGCGTCTGCTGGCGCTGGGGGCACGGGCGAGCGGAACCTCGGAGGACGATGCGGAGAGCGCGCTGCGGGTTTTCGCGATGATCGGGCAAGTGCTTTATTTCCGGCTTGGCGCGGAGGTCGTGCGCCGCAAGATGGGATGGTCGGAGATCGGCGCGGCGGAGGCTTCGCAGATTTCCCGGGTCGTCGCAGACAATCTGGATGCGATGCTGGCGCAGGCGCGCGCCAAGACCGCCCCCGACACATGAAAAAGGCCGCCCCGACGGGAGCGGCCTCGAAAATTCCTAGCGTCTTCGCAGTTATACCGGCGGTTTGCCTTTTACCGCCCGGGCGACCATGGCCACCACGAACAGGATCAGGAAGACCACGAAGAGGATCTGTGCGATCCCGGCAGATGCGCCTGCGATGCCGCCAAAACCGAGCGCCGCGGCAATCAGCGCGATAACGAGAAAGGTCAGAGCCCAACCAAGCATGGGTATTCTCCTTCGGATGTTGCGTACATTAGCGCTGAGTGCTGCGCTTTCATGACATCCAAACGTGCCGTTTTCCCGAAAGTTCCATTACCCTGAGTCAGTAAATCCGCGGAACATCGTGCGCTTTCCGGCGTTTGGGCGGCGATTCACAACCTCACGAAAAAGGGAGATGGGGACATGGAAATGAATATGACGGGCCTCGGCGGCTTTTGGGGTATCTTACTTCTCGCACTTGATATCTGGGCGCTGGTCTCGATCGTCGGGTCGAATTCCAGCACCGGCAAGAAAGTGCTCTGGGCGCTTCTCGTCTTCTTCCTGCCGCTGATCGGTTTCCTGATCTGGCTGGTGGCCGGGCCGCGCGCCTCGAAGTGACGAAATCAAGGGGGGCGGCTGCGGAGAGCCTCAAGGAACCGCATTCCCCAACCCGCGTTGGAACCACAGAAATCGCGGCAAGAGGCCGTGACATGTTTGGGAGAGGTCGATGAGTTACCACGAGACCGAAGAACCTGACGGCCACGAGGGCCGGGGAACGGTGACCGATTTGCTGAACCGGGTGATCGAGCAGACGCGCGAGATCGCACGGACCGAGGCGGAATTGGTGCGCGCCGAAGCTGCCCATCGGGCGGGTCTTGCGCGCAATGCCGTCATTCTCGGCGCGGTCGCCCTGGTTTTCGCGCTCGGTGCGATCTTCCCCCTGACGCAATCCGCCATCTACGGGCTGGAATGGGCCGGCCTCGACCGGGGCCCCGCGACGTTGATCGTCGGCGTGGTGCTTCTGATCCTCGGCATCATCGCGGCGCTCATTGCCGCGTCGAAGCTGCGCAAAGTGTCGAGCCCACCCACCCGTCTCAAGGAAAACCTGTCTGCTGACGCGCAGGCGCTTAAGGAGAGCTTCAAATGACCGAGAAGAAAACCATTGAGGAAATCGAGAACCGTCTGCGCCAGGACCGTGCCGATCTCGCATCGACGCTCGGCGATCTGACCGGCCGCATCGCGCCGGACTATCTCTCCGATCAAGTGTCGCAAGTCGTGCGCGACTACGCGGCGCCGGCTGCGCGCAGTGCCGAACAGGCCGTGCGCAAGAACCCCGTGGCCTTCGCCCTCGCGGGTGCCGGTATCGCATGGTTCCTGCTGCGCCAGCGCAACTCCGCCACCGTCGAGGAAGAAAATCTGGTCGCCGATGCCGATCCGCTCGTGATGCCGAGCGAAGCGGGCGCCGATGGCTGGATCGACGAGATCGACACGCTGCGCCACGATGCGTCGGTGCGTCTCGAAGATCTCGAGGCCGAACAGCGCAGCTCGACCGACAAGGCGCGCGACTTCGTCAAGGAGCGCTCCGAGGTGATGCAGAAGTTCGCGAGCGACCTGCGCAACTCGCTGTCCTCGGGTCTGAGCGACCTCAACGAAGATGCGCGCGACCGCGTGGTGCGGGCCCGTGAAAGAGCCTATTCCGCCCGGATTCGCCTGCAGGACGGTGCGACCCAAGCCGGGTCGACGAGCAAGCAGATGGTCAAGGATCACCCGCTGATCGCCGCCGCTATCGGCTTCGCCATCGGTGCCGCGATCTTCAACGCGGTGCCCAAGCCGGACGTCAATGTCAGCCGCCGCAGCTTCGGCCCGCGGGCGAACCGTCTGTTCGACGAGGCCGAGCGCCTCTACCGCGACGAGAAGCGCCGCGCGGGAAAGGTTGCCGACCAGTTCACCGACGAGCTGAAGCGGACCGCACGTTCGGTGATGAGCTCGGCGGGTGACGAGGCGCGCAGTGCTGCACGCGACTTCGGCGATCAGGCGATGGCCGCAGGCGAGCAGCTGATCGACCGCCTCTCGCGCCAGCTTGCTCAGGAAGCCAACCGCGCGCTGCGTGATGTCGGCCAGTCGCTGCAGAAAGGCGAAGAGGAAGTGCGCGCCGGGGCCCAAGAGGCCAAGGATGCCGCGAAGTCCAAGGCCGAAGAGGTCGCGTCCAAGGCTGAGGCGAAGACTCACGAGGCGGCCGAGAAGGTGAAGGCGAACCATTCCTCCTCCTCCTCCTCCTCCTCGTCCACGTCGAGCGCGTCCTCGACCAACCCGACGTCCTCGTCGGCGCCGAAAACCACCCACTGATCCGATCGGTGGACCTGATTGGAAAAGGCCGGGCCTCGCGCCCGGCCTTTTTGCTTGGTGGCTCATGGCGCTCGCTGCGCGTGACCGACCCGCAAAAGAGAACCGGCGCCGCAATCTCTGCGACGCCGGTTTATGCTGTTTTACGCTGGAATAGGGTCTAATTCCGAAGCTCAGACCGAGCTCGACCAGGTGTCGACTTCGCGCTCGGCGTCCTCTTTCGTCTTGCCGTATTTCTTCTGGATCAGGCCGACCATCTGCTCGCGATGGCCTGCGGCCTCCTCAAGCTCGTCGTCGGTCAACTCGCCCCAGTTCTCGCGGGCCTTGCCCTTCATTTCTTTCCAGCTGCCTTTAATCTGATCCCAATTCATGGCGTCGCTCCTTTCAAGATGAAGACGCGGGTCTCGGCGTCGTCCATCAACGTTTCGCCGGGGGCGATGTTCCTGTGGGTGAGGGCGCAAAAACTCGGGAACTGCGGGGGCTCCAGCGGCGTTAGCTCGCGAAACCCAAGAGGGAAGTAATTCTCGAAATGCATCGCCTGGAGACCCTGTCGCGCATCGCCATGATCGCGATCGCTGTAATCGCTGTCGTGGCTGCGCTTAGCCAGGTGGAAAGCTTGCTCGCCCCCGTCGTGCTCGCGCTCGTCGTTGGGATCGTGCTTTCACCAATTTCCGATGCATGGGAGAAAAGAGGTCTGTCGCCTGTCTGGGGGGCACTTACCTCGCTCGTTATTTCTCTGATGATCGCCGTGCTGCTGGTTCTCGTGATCCAGCCGGTGATCGCGGAGCTGATGCGTCAGGCGCCGAAGGTGATGGACGACATGCGCTCCACCATCATTCACATGCGCCACATGTTCCAAGGCATTCAGGACGCCTCGAAGGAGGTGAGCGATGCGATCACGCCGGCAAAGGATGCCGCGCAGGATGGCGGTGGCAATGGCGACAAGAGCGCCGTGCCGGACGCCAAGGATCTCGTCATGCTCGCCCCGGCCATCATTGCGCAGGGGCTGATCTATATCGGGGCGCTGTTCTTTTTCCAGCTCTCGCGGACCGAGATTTACAACTGGATCGCAAAGCATCTTGCGGAGCCGGCGAGCCGCGGCGCGACGGCTGCGCGGCTGCGCAAGGCGGAGACGCGGGTGTCGCATTATTTCCTCACGATCACCGTGGTGAATGCCGGCCTCGGGCTGGCGGTGGGCGTCGCGATGCAGCTGATCGGGCTGCCGAATGCGCCGCTCTGGGGGCTGGTGGCCTTCCTGATCAACTACATCCTGTATCTCGGCCCCGCGGCGCTGATTATTGCGCTGGGATTTGCGGGCGTGGCCACGTTTGACGGGATCCGGGTGATCCTGCCGCCGCTGATCTACGTCATGCTCAACGCGACCGAGGCGCAATTCGTGACTCCGGCCGCGATCGGGCGGCAGATGCGGCTCAATCCGCTTCTGGTCTTCCTGTCGCTGACCTTCGGGATCTGGCTCTGGGGGCCGCTGGGCGGGATCGTGGCGATTCCGCTGCTGCTCTGGGCGTTGGTGCTGACCGACAGCCTGCCGGATCCGAAATCCGAGGCGGAGCAGAAGCTCGAAACCAACTGAAAACAGAACTGATCCGGCGCGGCCCGCCCCAGATGAGGCGACGTGGCCCGCGATCCGCCAGTGCGGATCAGACCATCTCTTCGGGAATGAATGGCAGCTTGCGCGCAATTTTGCGCGCGGCTTCCATGTCGTAGGGGAGCACGAAGCCTTCCCGGTCCTCGGGGGCTTTGGTGCCGTTCTCGCGTGCGAGTTCGGTCCAGGCCGAGACCGCGCGCGTCGGGTCGAAGAACGCCTCTTCCGGCGCGGGCGGCAGCCAATGGCGCATCAGGCGACGGCGCATGGCCGGGATGCCGTCGTTGCGGCGTAGATAGACGCCCGCCTCGCTGTCCCAGTGCAGCGACCGGCCGTTGAGGTTCGCGGAGGTGATCAGCGCCGCGTCCTCGTCGAAGATCGAGACTTTCGCATGGACGTAGATCAGCGGCGCGCCACCGGTGCGCATCGCCCCGTCATCGTCGGGAGCGGCGAGGCGCGGCTCCGCCGGGCAGCCGATGAACAGGCGGCTGCCGAAGGCTTCCCGGATCGTATCCAGCGCGCGGACCTGAAGATACTCGCCATAGCGCACGTCGCTGGTCGGGCGGTCGGCCAGCATCAGCGTCTCGGGCACGGCGGGCAGCATCAGGATCAGGTTGAGATTGGGGTTCTCGCGCGCGGCGCGGGCCAGATGATTTGCGAGGTTGCGCGAGCGGAAGAACTGGCTTTCGAGATAGATCAGCTTCTGCGCGCGCGCGATCAGCATCTCATGCGCGTTCTCGATCTCGGTCCGATAGAGCTTCGGCCCGATCCGGAAGGTCGCGAATTTGCGCCGCTGCGAAATCGTGCGGAGCAGGCGGCGCGGCGGTTTTGCGAGTTTGTCGCCGGCGCAGCTTTCGTGGAACGTCTCCAGATGGGCCTTCGCCTCGGCGACCACGGGGCCGGTCATCATCAGCTGCACATCGTGCCAAGTCATCTCGCCGTCGCGCTCGTGCACGGGCGTGTCGAAGCGGCGATTGTCGAGATCCAGCCCGCCGATATAGAGCTTCTTGTCGTCGAACACGGCAAGCTTCTGGTGATGCGTCGCCGGGAACAGTTTCGGCGGCGCGCCGCGGAACTTGCGGTGAATTTTCTTGTCCGATCCGGCCTTGAGATATTCCCGCAGCCCCGGCATGTCGCGCATCGCCGTCAGCCGCTTGGCCTCGTCCATCCCGTTGAGCCAGCTCGCGTGGTTGCCGAGCTTGTAATAGACATAGGGCCAGAAGATCGTGCGCGGCAGGATGCCCGATTGCGCCGGGTGCATCAGTGCGCGCAGCCGCAGATTGGCGTTCGGCCCGGCCAGTTCGCGCGCGGCGCAGAACATGCGGATCGACGACCACGTCATGCGGTGCAGCTCGGGCTTGGCGCAGGGGTCGAAGTCGGTCAGGTCGATCTGCATCGCCACGCCACGTTTCAGCAGGTGGATGATCAGGTCGAACCAGGTCGCGCCGATGGCGCGCCCGCGATCCGATTTCAGCTTCGTGTTGAGGTCGAAGACGCGGAAGGAGGCGTGGATAGAATGACGCGAGTCGAGGAAAGCATCCTCGAGCACAGGGTAAGCCTCGGCTGCTGTCAAAAGCAGTCTTACGCGGCTCTCGGCGTGAACTCCGGCTTGTTTAAGACGTTCCATGCGGCTCGTTTTTTCTGAACGGCCGCGAAGGTGACCAGAGGTCGCCGCGGCAGGTATCTCACTCAATTGCTCTCTTCAGAAACTGTTTCGTGTTTCCGAGATTTCAAGCGCTCTTCGTGACGCAATTCGCTCTCGACCAGGGGGCGCAATGTGAAGTCCGCATTGAGCAGGTACTCGTCGTCTGTGGTCTCGATCTCGATCGTGCCGGAGAGCTGTTGCACGAAGGCGTTGACCAGTTGCGATCCCAGCCCGGTGCCGTCCACAGCCTCCAGCGGCGGGGCGTCCTTATCGACGGTGTTGCGCACGCTGAGACGCGCCTGCATCCCTTCGAGCTTGGTAAGCGAGATATCGAGTTTCGGTTCGCCATCGCGGGCGGAGGCGTATTTCATCGCGTTGGTCATAGCTTCGGTCAGTAGAAGCGAGAGCGGCACGGCCTGATCGGGCGTCAGGTGAATGTCGTCGATATGGCAGTCGACCGAGACATGGCGGCCCGGCCCAGTCGCGAGACGGGTGATCTGGCGCACGATATCGGGCAGCAGCTCCTGCGCGCGGATATCGGTGAGCCCGGAGGTCTGGTAGAGGCCGCGGTGGATCGTCGCGAGCGAGATGACCCGCTCCTGCAGCGATTTCATCAGCCCCTTGGCTTCGGGCGTGCGCGCCTGCCGCATCTGCATGTTGATGATCGAGGCGATGAGCTGGAGGTTGTTCTTCACCCGGTGGTGGACCTCGCGGAGCAGCACTTCCTTGTGGTGCACCATGTCTTCGAGTTCGGCCTCGTCATGCAGGATGGTCTCGGTCATCCGGTCATAGGCTTCGGCGAGGTCGCGGATTTCCGAGGGGGCGGTCGAGAGGTTGAGATTGCCCACGATCCGGCTGCCGGTGGCGAAGCTGGTGATCGCGCTCGACAGTTTGCGGACATGGCCGATGACCAGTTTCTGCATCGCGAAATAGGCGACCAGCAGGCTCGCCATCCACATCAGCGCGGGGAACAGCACCGGCGAGATATCGGCGAAGGGGCTCAGCGCGGAGGCCGCCTGTGCGGGCCAGCTGCCGAGTGCGTAGAGTTGGTCGGGGACGAGTTCGACGACGGAGTAGACCCGCTCTATGCCGCGGTTGGAATCTCCCGAAAAGGTCACCGCGCCATTGCCCGCCAGCAGTTTCAGCGAGCGGTCGACGGGCAGGTGCGACTGCGTGTTCGCCAGCCCGTCCGAGGAGGTCAGGATCGTGCCCTCCCGGTCGAAGGTCATGATCACCAGCGGCCGGTCATCGGCGAGCTTCGGTCCGTCCTTCGCCAGCGAAAGCGAGGAGTGGCTCATCGAGATCGCGATGATCCCGATATGATCGCCGGCCGCGTTGTAGACGGGATGGGCCACGCCCAGCACCGAGGTGCCCGACACCGGCGCATCGCGATTGACGTAGAAGCTGGTGCGATCCGCGGTCATCATCCTCTCGAAGATGTCCTGACCTTTGAAATCGTAACTCTTGCCCGAGTTCGAGCAGCTCATCTTGCCGCTGTCGGGAATGAAGGCGACCAGCGAGAACTCGGGGAAAGCGCCCGAGATTTGCCGCATCCAGTTCGAGCAGGCCTCGTCACTACCGACGAGCGGTTGGACGGTGCTGGCAAGGACGCGGGCTGCATCCTGCGCGTGCTGGATCACCCGCGTCTCGCCTGCGACGGCGCGCATCGTCTCGCCCATCAGGGCAGCCTCGGAGCGCGCCTGCGCTTCGCGAACGACCGAGGTCGATTGCAGCACGGCGATGATCAGAAGGGGGAAGAGCGCGACCGCCAGCATGAAGGCCAGACGCACGCCAAGCCCGTCAAAAAAGGGAATGACGCCCCGTTTCCGAGCTTGAAACGGGGCGTGGTCACTGTAGTGCTCGTCGTCTGCCGCTTTCGCGGCTTCCGAATTCATGCGGCGGCAACTCCGGATTTGCCCATCACGGCCAGCGAATTTCGATCCGAGCCGGACAGAATGTCTTCACCTTCTTCCAGCCCGAGCATCTCCGCAAGCCGGGCGCGGGCTCGGTTGGCACGACTTTTCACCGTCCCGACTGCGACGCCCATCATTCCGGCGGCTTCTTCGTAGGAGAAGCCCGATGCGCCGACGAGGGTCAGAACCTCGCGGTGTTCGGGGCTGAGCTGATCGAAGGCCACGACGAAATCGTTCATCGCGAGACGTCCGTCATGCGCAGGTTTCTCGTAGAGCGAAGCCGCGTGGATACCCTCGGGGTCTGCAACCTCGCGCTTACGCTTTCGGCGGTCCGAGTAGAAGGTATTGCGCAGGATCGTGAAGAGCCACGCACGCAGGTTCGTGCCGCGCTCGAATTTCTCGATATTCGACCATGCCTTGACGATCGTGTCCTGCACGAGGTCGTCGGCAGAGGCCGAATTCCGGGTCAGCGACAGGGCGAAGGCGCGCAGGGCCCCGAGATGATCGGGCAGTTCCTCACGCGGATCGCGGGCTTCGGTAGACGAGTTGGCTTTGGAGGACGAAGTCATTTTTCGCCCTCCTTCGCCTTGAGTTGCGCCAGCAAGTCTTTGAACCGATCTGGCACTTCTTCCTGAAGCGCCTCCTCATAAACCTTCTTCAGGTTTTGATTGATCTGGTCCCTGATACTGGACTTAGGCTTTTCGTCTGCCATATCACTATACATCCGGTTTCGATCCCACTCATTTTGCACGGAACCGAACGCGGGGCCAGAGAGTTTGGTTCCCGAAAAAACGCAAAAGGGGGTTTTCATGTCCGAAGACATCGCCGGCACCATCGGAGCCAACCTGCCGTATCTGCGGCGCTACGCCCGAGCCCTTACCGGCAGCCAGGACAGCGGCGACAGATACGCCGCGGCTACGCTCGAGGCTATCCTCGAAGACACTTCGCCTTTCGAGAATAACGATCCGAAGCTCGCATTGTTCCACGCCTTCCATCTGGTCTGGGCCTCCGCGGGCGCACCGCTGGGCGAGCCGGACAACCGGCTGTCGGCACGCGCGCAGGATCACATGTCGACGCTGACGCCGAACACGCGCGAGGCGCTTCTGCTGCACTCGATCGAGGGTTTCCGCGTCGAGGAGATCGGCACGATCATGCAGGTCGACACCGACGAGGCGAAGGAACTGATCGACATCGCGATCCGCGAGATGGAAACCTCCGTCGCGGGCAAGGTGATGATCATCGAGGACGAGGCCATCATCGCGATGGATATTCGTGCCATCGTCGAGGATATGGGGCACCAGATCACCGGTATCGCCCGGACCCGGACCGAAGCGGTGGAGCTTGCTTCGACCGACAAGCCCGACCTGATCCTTGCCGACATTCAGCTGGCGGATAATTCCTCGGGGATCGATGCGGTGAACGACATTCTCGCACAGTTCGGCAACGAACTTCCCGTAGTCTTCATCACGGCCTTCCCGGAGCGTCTGCTGACCGGCGAGCGGCCGGAACCCGCCTTCCTGATCACCAAGCCCTACACCGAAAGCCAAGTGCAGTCGGCGGTCAGCCAAGCGATGTTCTTCTCCTCCACGGAGACGCTTGCGGCCTAACGGCGGGATCAGGCGAAACACATGAAAAAGGCGGCTCCGGGGATCGGGGCTGCCTTTTTTTCACATGCGGGTCGTGCGGCTTTTTGTGAAGGCGATCAGCCCTTCACGGCCGAACGATAGGCGGTGATCGCCGCGATCATCCCCGCGTGGGACAGGCCTTGCGGGAAGTTGCCCAACTGCGCGCCGGTCTCCGGGTCGTGTTCCTCCGCCATCAGGCCAAGATCGGTCATGGCTTTCAGCATCCCCTCGATCTGGGTCTTCGCATCGTCGATCCGCCCCGCCCGCACGAGGTAATCCGCCGCCCAGAAGCCGCAGGCGTTGAAATACCCCTCGACGCCAGGCAGCCCGTCTTCCCGCAGGTCGTAGCGCCGCAGATGGACGCCCGTGCCGAGCCGCTCGCGGATCGCGGTGTAGGTCGCGGCCATCTTCGGATCGTCCGCGGCGATCACCCCGATGCGCGGCATCAGCAGAACGCTCGCATCGAGCCAGTCCTCGCCAATCGCGCCGGTGAAGGCGCCGATCGCTTCATTCCAGGCTTCTTCCCGGATCAGCGCCTCGATCGCGGCGCGCTCGGCCTTCCAGAGCTTCGTGTCGGCATCGATCACGCCGCGTTCGACCAGCGCGATGACGGCATTCAGCGCGCCCCAGCACATCGCCTTGGAATAGGTATGATGGCGGCGTGGGTCGGGCATTTCCCAGATGCCGTTATCGGGGCGGGTCCATTGCGAGACCACGACATCGGCGAAATTCACAAGCCGGATACCCTCGCCGGGATGCAATTCGCCGCCCGCTTCGACATAGGCGCGCGCGGCCATGATCATCGAGCCGTAAGCGTCGAGTTGCAGTTGCGTCGCAGCGCCGTTGCCAAATTGCACCGGGGCCGAGCGGCGATAGCCCTCGACCGTCTGCAGCCTGTGCAGCGAGACGTCGCTGTCGCCCCGCACCGTGTAGAGCGTGCCCAGCTCTGGCGCCGTTTCGCGCGTGGCCGCCATCAGCCAGCGGAAGAAGGCGTCGGCCTCTCCGGTCAGACCCTGATCGAGAAAGGCATGCAGCACGAAGTAAGCATCGCGCAGCCAGCAATAGCGATAGTCGTAATTGCGGATACCGCCGACCACCTCCGGCAGGCCCATCGTCGGCGCGGCGATCACGGCGCCGGTGGGGGCGTGGATCAGCAGCTGCAGCACCATCAGCGAGCGTTTGAGCGCCCCGGAGAACGGCCCGTCGCCGAAATCCGTCTTGGACTGCCGCTTGCGCCATGCCTCGCGGGTCGCGGCGAGCGCCTTGTGGGCCGCGTCCATTCCCCCGACGTGACCGTGGCCGCCTTGGGTGATCGTGAGGGTGACGTAGCCTTCTTCTCCGGCGGCGAGGGTGCCACGCCCGTTGAGCCGGCCCGAGCCTTCGATCTCCAACTCGATGGAGCTGTCGATCAGGACGATGTCGCCGTCTTGCGTGAATTGCCAGCTGCCTGGGCCGCGGCGGATGAAATCGGGGGTGTTCAGCGCGTAATCGCAGCGTGGGGCGATGCAGATTTCGACCTCCGCCGCGCCTTCCTGCGCCTCGATCAGCCGCACGACGGAGCGCCCGAAACTCGCCGCCTCTTCGAGCGAGTCCGGGAGGTTCATGAAGTCGGTGACTTTGAGTTGGCCGCCCTCGGTCGGGTGGGTCGTGGTCAGGATCGGGCCGTGGTCTTCATAGGCGCGTTTCGCCGCGCTTGGGCGAGCTGCATCCGGCACCGGGCCAACGTAGAACGTCCCGCCGCGAAACTGGTCGAGCAGCCGCCCGAAGACCGGATCGCCGTCGAAATCGGGGCCGCAGAGCCAGTCGATCGCGCCGTCGCGGGCCACCAGCGCCGCCGTGCGCGTGTCCCCGATCACCGCGTAATCGCCAATCGGGAGATAGCCCCGGCGCCCTTCGAGAAAGCGCAGCGGCGGGCTGTCCGGATCGGGCGTGGTCTTCGCGGATCGGTCGGCGGAAGGGTGGGTGAGATCGGTCATGGAATGCATGTCCTTCGTCGGCGCCTCCGGGCGTCGCCCCCGGAGACAATCACATCCCTCTCAGTGATCGAACGGACCCGCCGCGCCGCAGTTCCTTGAACAAACCGTGTGCGTTCGAGAGCCGCGCGCGGGGTAAACCCGGTCGTGGGGGCTGCGGCCCCAGTCGTCCGCTAGGGCGCTTTGATCAGGACGGGCATCCGCGCGAAGCTCATGGAGATATGGCCGCGCCGCATATGGCCGAGCGCATCGAGATCGCCGAGCCGCAAGGCGCGCAGGATGTCGCGCAGCTCGTCATTGTAGATCTCGATCTCCTGCATCAGGTCGATCTGCGAGGCGGTGACCTGCTGCAGCCAGATCCGGGCCGTGCGGAAATACAGCGCCGCCGACATCGCCCGGAGCGGCGCATTCGCGGTCAGCTCCAGCAGGCCGAGGAACGTGTCGCGGTCGAGCTCCGAGAAGGCGCGGGCGGTGGGCGCGTCGGCAAGGGCGCGACCGCGCTCCTGCAGCGTGACGAAACGGGCGATCAGCGCGGCGCTGGGCGGCACCGGATCGAGGGTCGTCTGCAGCACCGCGAGTTCGCGACGCAGCCGGAAAACCTGTCCTAGTTCGGTGTAATCGACATCGGTGACGAAGGTGCCGACCCCATGCATCGAGCGCAGCATCCCTTCATCCTCGAGACGCGCCAGAACGCGGCGCAGCGGCGTTCGCGAGATGCCGAATTCGGAGGCCAGCGCGGTCTCCGACAGGCGCATGCCGGGCGGGTAGTCGAGCAGGCAGATGCGGCTGCGAACTTCGTCGTGGATCAGGTCGTAGCGGTCGCGGGCGCGCAGCCGCTCCGGGTCGGTTTGCCGGGGGATCAGGGGTGTCTCTTGCATAGGGTTTTGCTGTCTCTTCGCGCGAGGGCCATGATCGGCGGCGGCGGCGCGCAGGTCAATCTGCTTCGTATCAGCTGCCCAAGGCGGATTTTGTCCGCACATACGGAGTTTCATTGCGCAGCGTAAACCGCGCGAGGCGGCAGTGAGGGCCGGCGCAGGTGCAGGCGCGCGCCGCTTCCCTCCTCAAAGCTCCAGCATTGGTGCACAACATTTGCGCGCAGCCCACTTCGAGCACACGATATCTGCATGACAACCTAGTATAATCAATGTGATCGGCTTGACACTCCGGGAAATCTCATAGGTGTTGTGTACATCAAGCGTGGAAGGCTTTCGGCTTTCCATAAACAAGAGCCAACAGGAGAGACGCATGAAATCGATTTGGAAATCTGTCGCCGCTGCCGGTATGGGCCTCGCCATGAGCGCCACCGCCGCACTGGCCGGACCCCTGATGGACCGTATCAATTCGGGCGAGCCGATCCGCATCGGCTTTGCGAACGAAGTTCCGTGGGCCTATCCGGGCGAAGACAACAAGCCGCTGGGCTTCGTGAACGCCTATGTTCTGGGTGTGCTCCACGAGATGGGTTATGACAACATCACCCCCGTCGTGACCGATTGGGGCGGGCTGATCCCGGGCCTCAACGCGAACCGCTTCGACATGGTCACCGGCGGTCTCTACATCCTCAACTCGCGCTGCCAGAACGTCGCGTTCTCGGAGCCGATGGCGAAGGTGGGCGATGCGTTCATCGTGCCGAAGGGCAACCCGAAGGACCTGAACAACTACGAGCAGGTCGCCAAGGCTGGCGCGACCTTCGTGACGGGTGCGGGCTACAACCAGGTGGAATCCGCAGCCAAGGGCGGAATCGAAGACAGCAATGTCATGACCGTGCCGGGCCCGACCGAAATCCTCGCCGCCGTGAAAGCGGGTCGTGCGGATGCAGGTGGCGTGACCTATTTCACCGCGCAGAACCTCGCCAAGCAATCGGACGGTTCGGTTGAAGTGTCGGATGTGAGCCAGCTTCCCGAATGGACCCAGAACTGGGTCGGCATCGGCTTCCGCAAGGCGGATCAGGACTTCGTCGACAAGTTCAATGAAGCCCAGAAGAAGTATCTCGGTTCGGATGCGATGATGAAAGCGGTCGGCGAGTACGGCTACTCGAAAGGCAACCTGCCGGGCGACAAGACCGCCGCAGAAGTCTGCGAGATGCGCTAAGCGCAGCTGCTGAAGACATGGACGGGCCAGCGCATGGCCCGTCCATTTTGACATTCACCGCCGGGGCGGGACGGGAATGAGTTACATAGAATTTTTGAAAGAATACGGGCCGCGCTTCTGGGACGGCACGCTCGTGACGGCGGGGCAGTTCTTCCTGGCGTCCGCCCTGGCGATCGTCATCGCGCTTGTTGCCGGGCTGATGAAGCTCTCGCGCAACGGGCTGATCCGGGGCATCGCCGTCGTCTATATCGAAATTTTCCGCGGCACCTCGCTGCTGGTCCAGTTGTATTGGATCTTCTTCGTGCTGCCGCTGTTCGGATTGACGCTGCCGAAATTCACCGCAGGTTTCGTCGCGGTGGGGATGAACCTCGGGGCATACGGCGCCGAGCTGGTGCGCGGTGGCATCCAATCCGTGCCGAAAGGGCAATGGGAGGCGGCCTATGCGCTGTCGATGAGCCCGATGAGGCGGATGTGGCGGATCATCCTGCCGCAGGCTTTCGTCAATATGCTGCCGCCTTGGGGCAACCTGCTGATCGAACTGCTGAAGAACACCGCGCTGGTTGCGCTGATCTCCGTGTCGGACCTGATGTTCGAAGCGAAGCAGATCAACGGCTCCACCTTCCTGTCGGCGCAGACCTTCGGCACCGCGCTGATCATCTACTACGTCTTCGCGCGCTTCATCGTGACGCCGTTCATGCGCTGGCTGGAGCTGGTCATGCGGCGCAAGCTGGGGAGGGCCTGATCCATGGGGTTCAACTGGAATTGGGAATTCACCTGGGAAATCCTGCCCAAGCTGCTGCATGCGACGCTCAACACGCTGATGGCGGCTGGCTTCGGCTATGCGATCGCGGTGGTGCTGGGCATGATCTTCGCGCTCGCCCAACGCACGCCCTACTGGGTGCTGACCAAGGTCGTGCGCGAATTCATCGAGTTCATCCGCTCGACGCCGCTGATCCTGCAAATCTTCTTCGTCTATTACGTCGGCCCGCAATTCGGCCTGAAGCTGGGGCCGTGGACGGCGGGCATGATCGCGATCGGTCTGCACTATTCGGCCTATCTGTCGGAGGTCTATCGCGGCGGTCTCGACGCGGTGCCGAAAGGCCAATGGGAGGCCTGCACCGCGCTGAACATGTCGACCCGCGACACCTATTGGCGCATCGTCATCCCGCAGGCCATTCCGCCCGCGCTGGCGGGGATGGGCAATTACCTCGTGGGGATCTTCAAGGACACGCCGATGCTCTCGGTGATCGGGGTGGCCGAACTGATGCACACCGCGAATGCGATCGGCTCGTCGAGCTATCGCTATCTCGAACCCTATACGCTGGTGGGGGTCATCTTCCTCGCCATCTCGCTTCCCACCGCTGCCCTGATCCGCGTCTTCGAGGATCGCGTGCGGCGTAAACTCGGATTGAAATGATGGAAGACCTTTCGAACTATCCGCTCGAACTGACGGGCGACAATGTGCCGATGGTGCGGTTCCTGAAAGTCACCAAGCGCTATGGCGATCTGGTGGTGCTCGACCAGCTCGATCTCGACGTGGCCGAGGGGGAAATGGTCACGATCATCGGCCCCTCCGGCTCGGGCAAGACGACCGTGCTGCGGATGCTGATGACGCTCGAGACGATCAACGAGGGCGTGATCTACGTGGACGGCAAGCCGCTGACTCATATGGAGAAAAACGGCAAGCTGGTGCCCGCGGACCGCAAATATCTGCGCAAGGCGCGCAGCCAGATCGGCATGTGCTTCCAGCATTTCAACCTCTTCCCGCATATGACCGCGCTGGAGAATTGCATGGAAGGCCCGGTGCAGGTGCTGGGCATGAAGAAGGCCGAGGCGCGCGAACGGGCCGAGGAACTGCTGGAGCTCGTGGGCATGTCCGACAAGCGCGACCAGCATCCCTCGCGGCTTTCGGGCGGTCAGCAGCAGCGCGTCGCAATCGCGCGGGCGCTGGCGATGCGCCCCAAGGTGATGCTGTTTGACGAGGTGACCTCCGCGCTCGACCCGGAGGTGATCGGCGAGGTGACCAACGTGATCCGGTCGCTGGTGGAGAAGCACAATCTGACGATGCTGATGGTGACGCACCAGATGGGCTTCGCGAAGGACATCTCGGACCGGGTCTGCTTCTTCTTCGACGGCAAGATCGAAGAGCAGGGCGCCCCCGAGGATCTGTTCGGCAACCCGCAGAAAGAGCGCACGCAGCAATTCCTCTCGGCGGTGAAAGAGGCCGACTGACGCGCCTCACGATTTCGCGCAATGGCCTTTCTGAAAAGGTCATTGCGTGCGCGGACGTCTCGTTGCCTTATGGGCCTGCTTCCATCGCAGCGAGGGGCCGAAATGCCGATCATCATAGACAATCCCTGGCGCGGTGACGGGCTCGACCCGGATGGCATCCAGCCCATCGCGGATGCGTCGGGCGTGGCCAGCCTGCTCGCCCAATGTCCGGCACATCGCGAGACCCCGCTGCGTGCGGCGCCCGAGATTGCGCAGCTTGCCGGGGTGAGCGAGGTCTGGATCAAGGACGAGCGTGAGCGCATGGGGCTCGGCAGCTTCAAGGCGCTGGGCGCGGTCCATGCGATCGCCCGGGAGGCGGCGGCGCGCGCCGAGGGTGGTGACCTGCAAACGGCCCTCTCCGGTGAGACCTATGTCGCGGCCAGTGCAGGCAACCACGGTCTCTCGGTCGCGGCAGGCGCGCGGATTTTCGGGGCCCGCGCGATCATCTATCTGGCCGAGACCGTGCCCGCCGCCTTCGCCGCACGGTTGGAGGCACGCGGGGCCGAGGTCGTGCGGGCTGGCGCGGAGTATCAAGCGAGCATGGAGGCCGCCGAGACAGCCGCCGCGGAGAATGGCTGGACGCTTCTGTCGGACAGCTCGTGGGAGGGCTATGTCGATCTGCCGCTGCGGGTGATGGAGGGCTACACCCAGCTTGCCGCCGAGGCCGTCGCGCAGATCGACGCGCCGCCGACGCATATTCTTTTGCAGGCCGGGGTGGGCGGTCTCGCGACCGCCGTGGCCGCCCATGCGCGGCTCGCTTGGGGCGACGGGCCTGAGATCATCGTGGTCGAACCCGATGCGGCGCCTGCGCTGATCGAGAGCATTCGCGCAGGCCATCTGGTGAGCACGGAAGGGCCGGTCTCCGCGATGGGGCGGCTCGATTGCAAGACGCCTTCGATGGTGGCGCTGGCCGGGCTGTCGCGCGATGCGGATCGCTTCGCCACGATCACCGAAGCCGAGGCGCAGTCCGGCGTGGATGTCCTCGCAGCGCACGGGCTGGCCACGACGCCTTCGGGCGGGGCCGGGCTGGCGGCTTTGCTTGCCAGACTGTCGCTGGGACCGGAGGCGCGAGTTCTCGCGATCCTCAGCGAAGGCCCGGAAGATGGCTGAGCGCTCGCTCATCTTCCCGGCGGAGGAGTTTCGCGCCCGCGTCGGCCGCCTACAGGCCGAGATGAGCGCACAGGGTCTGGATGCGCTGTTCCTGACCTCGGCTGCGGATATCTTCTACGTCACGGGCTTCCTGACCCGGTTCTGGGAAAGCCCCGCGCGCCCGTGGTTCGTGATCGTTCCGGCCAGCGGTGCGCCGGTCGCGGTGATCCCCTCCATCGGGGCGGAACTGATGGGCCGCACATGGATGACGCAGGTTCGCACTTGGGATGCGCCCGACCCTGAGGATGACGGGGTGAGCCTGCTTGCCGAGACGCTCTGCGATCTGCTGCCCGAGAGCGCGCGGATCGGGGTGCCGATGGGGTTGGAGACGCAGCTGCGGATGCCGCTGGCGGATTACGCGCGGCTCGGGGAGCGTATCGCGCCGCGGCGCTTCATCGACGGCACCGCCGCGATCCAGCGGGTGCGCGAAATCAAGAGCGCGGCCGAGATCGAGAAGATCCGCACGGCCTGCGCCATCGCGGGCCGCGCCTTCGCCCGTGTGCCGGAATTCGCGGGGCCGGGGCGCCCGCTCGACGGCATCTTCCGCGCCTTCCAATCGGCGCTTCTGGAGGAGGGGGCCGACTGGGTCAGCTATGTCGCCGGGGCGGCGGGGCCGTCGGGCTATGACGATGTGATCTCGCCCGCCGGGCCCGAGCCGCTGCAAACCGGCGATGTGCTGATGCTGGATACCGGCGCGGTGCGCGACGGGTATTTCTGCGATTTCGATCGTAATTTCTCGGTCGGTCCGGCGTCGGAGACGGTGCGGCGCACCCATGCCGCGCTCTGGGAGGTGACCGAGGCGGTGATGGCGGAGCTACGGCCCGGGATGCGGGCGCATGATGCGCATCGTCTGCTTGTCGAAGGGCTGGCGGCGCGTGGTGTCACGGCGGGCGGTGGGCGTCTGGGCCACGGGCTGGGGGTCACGCTGACGGAATGGCCGTCCTTCACTCCGCGCGACGACACGGAGCTGCGCGAGGGCATGGTGCTGACGCTGGAACCCGGCGCGTGGGTCGAGACTGCGGATGGCCCGCGCCGCCTGTTGGTCCATGAGGAAAACATCGTCCTGCGTGCGACCGGGGCGGAACTGCTGTCGCCGCGCGCCCCCGAAACCCTGCCGGAGCTGAGCTGATGGCCGATTTCCCCTATCGTCTTCGCGAAGACGCCGCGCCCACGATGGGGCTGATCGTGCTACGTGTGGACGAGACCATCGAGGACGAATTCCACCGCTACATCCCGCCGGGTGACGCGCGGATGCATGTCACGCGCGTCTTTTCCGGCGACGATCTGACACCGTCGAGTATCGCCGAGATGGAGCGCGCTTTGAGCGGCGCGGCGGCGCTGCTGCCGCCTGCGGCGAAGTTCGATGTGGTGGGCTATGGCTGCACCTCTGGCGCGGCGCTGATCGGGCCGGACGAGGTACGGGCGAATGTCATGGCGGGCGTCACCACGCGGCATGTGACCGATCCGCTGAGCGCCGCGCTGGCGGCGATCTCAGATCTGGGGTTGGAGCGGGTGGGGATTGTCTCGCCCTATGTCGCCTCGGTCGCGGAGCCTCTGCGGGCGGCCTTCGTCGCTGAAGGGATCACCGTGCCCGCGACGCTGTCTTTCGGTGAGGAGGTGGAGGCGCGGGTGGCGCGGATCGATCCGGCCTCGATCGCGGAGGCCGCGCGGAGCCTTGCGGGGCAGGCCAAGCTGGACGGCATTTTCCTGTCCTGCACCAACCTGCGTACGCGGCGGATTTTGCCGGAGCTGAAAGCGGAGCTCGGGATGCCGGTGCTCAGCTCAAATCAGGCGCTGGCCTGGCATATGCGCAAGCTCGCGGGGCTCGGGGAGCCGGAGTGAACAAGGCGCCCATCGAGGCGCCTTGTAAGGTCGTTTCGAAAAATCAGCGGCGCGATCTGACGAATTCGACGATGCCATAGACCGCGAGGGCGGCGACGCCGACAATCAGCATCGGCTCGACACCGTGCGTGTGGAATTGCGTGCCGGAATGCGCGAGCGCGGGGGTGGCGAGCGTTGCGCCCAGAAGCGTTGCGAAGCTGGTCTTCATTGGTCGATCTCTTTCTTGCGTTGGGTCAGGAAGTCGCGGATGTCGAGGACGGATTTCTCGTCCATCGACACGTAGATCAGCGACATGTTGGTGCGTTCGCGGACCATCTCGCCCGGGAACGGAAGGTAGGAAAGTTCGCGCGAACCGAAGGAGGGCGAGGCGGTGCCCACCTGCCATTCGGTCTTCAACTCCACATCCACGAGTTTCAGCGATTTCGGCCCCGTGGACGAAGGACGCTCGAAGGGAACGCCCGCGAGCTTGAGATAGCTCGTCTTGTCGGAGGCCTGCATGAAGCCGTCGATGAACTGGGTGGCCAGAACCTGCAGGTCCGCCGCCTCGTCCTCATGATGCATGTGGCTGTGCAGATGCTCGCCATGGGCGTGGTTGTGACCATGCCCGTGATGCGCGTGGTCATGGGAATGCCCGTGGCTGTGCCCGTGATCGTGGTGGTGATGGTGCCCGTGGGGGGCGTGATCGTGCGGCATGGCTCAGCCCACCTTATGCGGTTCGGAATTCGACCAGCGCTTGCCCTCGAATTCGCCATGGGGCAGCGAAACGGGCTTGTCGATATGCTTGCGATGCGCGCCGAGTTTGCCATTGGCCACCAGCGAGCCCAGCACGTCCACGATCACCCGCGTGCCCATCAGCGCGGTGATGTCGGACACGTCGTAGGGCGGCGCGACCTCGACCAGTTCCATCCCGCAGATGCCTTCGGCGGCGATGCCGGAGGCCAGCGCCAGCGCTTCGCGCGGCAGGAAGCCGCCCGGTTCGGGCCAGCCGGTGCCGGGCACGAAGCCGCAGTCGATGGAGTCGATGTCGAAGGACATGTAGACCATGTCGACCCCGTCCCACGCCATCTCCAGCGCCATCTCGATCGTCTTGTCGATGCCCATCTTCTCCATGTCGCCCATGGTGATGATGTTGGTCTCACGCTCGCGCGCGACCTTCACCGCCTCGCGCGGGACCTGCCAGCCGCCGATGCCGATCTGCACGAGGTTCTTCGCGGGCACGTTGGGCAGGTTGGTCGAGTGGAACCACGGCGTGGTGTGCATCCGCTCGTCGAGGTCTTTTTCCTGAATGTCGGCATGGCGGTCGAAATGGACGATGCCGATCTTCTTCGAGGTGCATTCCGCGATACCGCGCACACAAGGGAAGCCGATCGAGTGGTCGCCGCCGATCATGATCGGGAGCGAGCCCGAGGAGAAGACGTGGCTGACCGCGCGGCTGATCTGGTCGAAGCTCTTCTCGATATTCGCCGGGATGGTGAACACGTCGCCCGCATCGCAGAGCGTCATCTGCTCGCGCAGGTCGACGCCGATCTCGTAGTTGTAAGGCGTGTAGAGCGCGGAGATCTTGCGCACGCCCTGCGGTCCGAAGCGGGTGCCGGCGCGGTAGGTGGTGCCGCCGTCGAAGGGGATGCCCAGCACGGTCGCGTCGTAGTGCGAGACCTCCAGCACGTCCTCGGCATAGGGCGCCTTCAGGAAAGTGTTGATGCCCGCGTAATGGGGCAGCTCGCCGCGCGCGAAGGTCGGGATCGACTTGTCCTCGATGCTGTCCGCGCCGGTCAGACCCATGCGCAGCGCCCAGCGGCGTTCCTCGTCCCAGCGGCCCTCGGGGAGTTCCGCCTCTTTGCGCATCGCCTTCCAGCCGGCGAGCTTGGTCAGGTCCGGGTGGTGCTGGCGGCGCTCGCGCAGAGCATGCGCCGCGATGGCCGCTTGCGGGTGGTGCGGGCGCGATCGCCCGCCTGGCAGGTCATGGAACATCTCTGTCTCCAATCTATCGAAGCCCCGGATCGGGGCAGGCTGTCTGGACCTTGGCGGCGGCCCGCGCGCGGGGCCCAGCGGCGCGCGCGGTGAAACTTTGATCTCAGTCCGGCGCGGGTGCAGGGTCGCTTTGCGCGGCCAGAGAGGGGATCTTGTCGAGGATGTGCTGATACGGAATGCCGTGATCGCGGGCGTCGAAATCATAGGTGATCGTCGCGCCGTAACGTTCGGGATAATCCGGATCCCAGCGGGTCTTGTCGAACACGAGAACGCGGTCGCCCAGCTTGAAGCCCTCGCCCAGATCATGCGTGACCATGAAGACGGTCATGCTGGTCTCGGCGCGCAGCTGCGTTAGGAATTCGTGCATCGAGAGCCGCGTGCCCGGGTCGAGCGCGCCGAAGGGCTCGTCGAGCAGCAGGATGCGCGGGCGTGCGTGCAGCGCCTGCCCGATGGCGAGGCGTTGCTGCATCCCGCCCGACAGCGTCGAGGGGTAGTTCTTCGCCACATGGGCCAGCCCGATCCGTTCGAGAACCTCATCGGCGCGCGCCCGGGCCTCGCGCAGCTTCGCGCCGCGAAACCAGCCCCAGCCTTTCGGGAAACTCTCGGCGGCGACGATGTTGTCGCGCACGTTCATATGCGGGAAGACCGAGTATTTCTGAAACACCACGCCGCGCTCGCGCCCCGGTTCGCGAGCAGGCGTGCCGCCATCGACGGTGATGCGCCCGCGCGTGGGCGTCTCGTCGGCCAGCAGAAGCCGCAGGAAGGTGGATTTGCCGCAGCCGGATGCGCCGACGATCGAGACGAACTCGCCCTCGGCCACGTCGAGATTGACGCGTTCGATGATCGGACGACCGTCGTATTCCTGGAAGACATCGCGGACGGTGACGAAGCTCATAGCCCACCTCCCAGCCACGGGAAGGCTTTGCGCGAGAGCGTCTTGAGCGCAAAGTCGATCAGGAAGGCGAGCAGCGTGATCCAGATGACGTAGGTCAGGATGATATCCATCGCGAGGTAACGCCGGACGAGGAAGATGCGGTAGCCAAGGCCGACCTCGGCCGCGACGGCTTCTGCGGCGATCAGGAACAGCCAAGCCGCGCCGAGTGACAGGCGGATGGCCGCGATCAGGCGCGGCAGGATTTGCGGCAGCACCACACGCAGCGCGATGACCCATGTGGAGGCGCCCAGCGTCTGCGCCTTCACGATCTCCTCGTGTGGAATGTCGAGCACCCGCTGCGAGAGATCGCGGATCAGGAAGGGCGTGATGCCGATGACGATCAGCACGATTTTCGAGGTCTCACCCAACCCGAAAACGATGAAGAGGATCGGCAGCAGCGCCAGCGGCGGCACCATCGAGAGCACCGCGACGAAGCTCGACAATCCGCGTCGCACGTAAGGCAGCAACCCGATCCCCACCCCGACCGTCAGCGAGATCAGCGCCCCGATGCCGACCCCGAAGGCCAGACGCCGCAGGCTCGCGAAAGTATCGGCCCAGAGGAGGATTTCGCCGGTACGCTTGTTCGGCTCGGTGAAGAGCCGCCCGGCGGTGTTCATGATGGTCTCGGGCGCGGGCAGAAGCTTGTCTTGCGGGTTCGCCGCGAGCCGGATTTCCGAGCCGATCCAATAGGCGATGAGCACTGCCACGAAGGGCAGCGCGGCCAGCAGGATGCCGGTGGGCCGGGTCGGATGTCGGTTGAGCAAACGCATGGGCGCTTTCGGCAATTGTCGGAAAAGGGCCCGGCCCGAAGGCCGGGCAAGTCAGATCAAAGCGCGCCGTCGGCCGCCATCTGCATGTAGGTCGTGTCGAAGCGCAGCTTCACATTGGCTTCGTCGCCCGTGACTTTGCCGTCAGGATATTCGACGCCCACGAAATCGGCCGAGGGTGCATCGACACCAAGGATGCCCTTGTCGAACAGGAAGTTCGCGACCGTGGTCATGGTCTCGGGCATCTCTGCGCTCGAAGCCTGCTCGACCGCCTTGGCCGGATCGTAGAACATCGCCGTCGCGGCGAGCTGCGCCTTGTAGCCTTCGAGATCGGTGCCGGCAGCCTCGGCCATCGCGGTCAGGGCCTCTTCGTCGCCTGCGGCCATCTTCGACATGACCTCATACCAGGCGCCGACCACGGCCTTGCCGAAATCGGGATTGTCCTTGAGCGTCTCGGTATTCACCACCATCAGATCGAGGATCTCGCCCGGGATCTGCGAGCTGTCGAAGAGCTTGTTCGCATCGGGGTTGGAATCGAGGATTTCCGACACCAGCGGGTTCCACGTCACGACGGTCTCGACCTCGGGGGTCGCGAAGGCGGCGATCATGTCGGCGTCGGAGGTGTTCACGACACCGGCCAGATCCTTCTCGGCCAGCCCGGCTTTATCGAGCGCGCGCGCCAGCAGGTAATGCGAAACCGACAGCTCGACGAGGTTCACCTTGGTGTCCTTCAGCTCCTCGATCGAGGTCGCTTTCTTCGAGATGATCGCGTCATTGCCGTCGGAATAGTCGCCGACGATCAGCGCGGTCGTGTCGACGCCGCCGCCCGACGGGATCGAGAGCGTGTCCATGTTCGTCGCGGAGACGCCATCGAAGCCGCCCGCGGTGTATTGGTTGATCGATTCCACGTAGTCGTTGATCTGAACGATATCGACCGTGATGCCGTATTTCTCGGCCCATTTGTCCATGATCCCCGAGCTGTCCAGATAGCCCCAGGGCATCCAGCCGGCATAGATCGACCATGCGAGTTTGAAATCGGTTTTCTGCTCGGCCATCGCGGGCGAGAGAGAGGCGGCGAGAACGCCCAAGCTGAGGGCCGTGGCGGACAGGAATTTCGTTCTGGTCATGGTCTTCCCCGTTGGCATGCGTCCCGCCTTTGTATGGCGTAGAGGCCGACCCGCTGGCGGAACAAGAGATGAGGCGCGGGTCAGACCTGCGCAGTAATCTCCCGGGATTTTGGCCCGCCGTGTGCCCGCACGGAATTTGCCGCGTGGGTGGCACTTCTCGGACCAGACCTGCCTTGTCGGCAACGGAACCCTAAGCGCCCTGCATCCTCATTCGGGCATGACCTTGGTGCGTTTCCAAAGGTGGAGAGGGGGCAAAAGCCGCCCGGATTGCGCCCCGCATGGCAATTGGGCGCAAAAAACTCTCAAGTGATGGTTTTTTGAGCGTCGCCCCAAGCATTTTTGATCGGTTGGTGCGCTTTTCGTGCGGCTTCGTGATTCCTCGCGAGGTGGTTGGGGCGGGGCGTGAGGCGCACCTCACCCACCCGATCGGGCCTCCACCGGTGCGCCGTCTTCCAGCGTCTCGACCGGATAGAGTACGACCTTGTCGCCCTCGCTGAGGCCGTCCTGAAGCTCGGCATAGGTGCCATTGTCGGTCCCGATTTTCACGTTCACCTCCCGCGCGCGCCCGTCCTCGACCTTGAAAACGGCCCACCCGGTGCCGCGCCGGAACAGGGCGCTCGACGGCACCCGCAGCGCGTCGGGGTTCTGCCAGACCACGATCCGGGCGGTCACCTGAAAGCCGTGGCCCAGCCCCGCCCGCTGCGCGGCATCGCCGGTGAAGGCGATGACCACGCCAACGCGTTGCTCCTCGACGCCCAGGGCGGAGACCTTCGTCGTGCCCGATGGATCGATGCGGACCACCTTGCACTCGAGCACATCCGGCCCGCCCCAATCGGTGATCTCCACCGGATCGCCGAGGCGCACGCGCACCGCGTCGCGCGAGAGAAGATCGGCCACCACTTCGAGCCCCTCCGAGATGTCGCCGATCTCCATGATCGGGGAGCCCGCGGACAGCACGGTCTCGTTTTCCTGCAGGATTTGTAGCACCGTTCCGGTCGCGGGCGCATAAAGCGGGATCGGCTCGACCCCGTCGCTGTTGTTCGCGGCGGCATCGTTCTGCAGCACGGATTTCGCCGAGGCCAGCGCCGCCTCGCGCATCGCGATGGCGGCTTTCGCGGCGGCTTCCTGCGCGGCGGCGTAGTCGGCATTGATCTGATCGCGGTCCAGTTTCGACTGGCTGATCGTGCCGGAGAGCGCGAGCCGCTGCGACCGCGCGAGATCGCTATCGGCCTGTTCGCGCATCGCGACGGCGGCGCGGTAATCGCCTTCGGCCGCACTCAGCGCGGCTTGGGCCTCGGCCAGCGCGGCCTCCGCCTGCGCCCGGCTGCGCGCATCCAGCACGGCGGGCAGGGCAGGGCGCATCCGGGCGACGACCGTCTCGTTCGCGACGACATGATCGCCGACATGGATATCGAGCCGCTGCAGCCTGCCGCTGACCGGGGTCGAGACCGTGTAGCTTTCGCTCACGCGGGTCCGGCCATCATCCTCGATGACGAGCTTCATGGGGCCGCGCGTGACCTCGCCCATGTCGACGGTCTGCGGCTGCGGCCAAAGCAGCGCGGCAATTGCGCCCGCCGCGATCAGGCCGATCAGGATGAGAATGAGCCATCTGGTCCGGGGTTTTGGTGTCACGGGTCAGTCCCTCGCCTTGAGCGCCGAAATCATGTTCAACCGATCCAGCGCGCGGCGCAACATCAGGATCGAGGCCAGTGTCGCCGAGACCACGACCAGCACCGCCGTTGCGATGCTGGGCAGATCGAAGCTGACGCTGACCCGGTAGAGTTCATTGGAGAAAACGCGTGCGATCAACTTGGCAAGCGTCCAGCCGAACCAGATGCCGACCGGGAGCGCGCAGGCGACCAGCAGGGTAATCTCCCCGGCCAGGATCAGCGTCACCTCTCCGCGGGTGAAGCCAAGGACGCGCAGGCTCGCCAGTTCATGCGCGCGTTCGGCGAATGCGTTGCGCGCGGCGTTGTAGACGATGCCGAAGCTCAGCACGAAGGCGATCGCGCCGAAGACGAAGCGCATCTGGCCCGCGCCCTCGTCGGCGATTTCCCGGAACGCCGCCAGGCTGTCGGATTTGATCGAGACGCCCGCGACCTTGGGGCGCTCGCGCAGCTCGTGCAGAAGCTCCGGCGACGGGGCGCCTTCGGTGCGGATCGAGACCGAGGTGATCCGGTCCGCCTCGCCCACGGCCCGGGTCAGCGAGTCGAGGCGCATATAGGCCGGAGCGCCCAGCAGGGTGTCGGAGATCGCCGCGACTGGCAGTGACAGGGTCCGCTTGCGGCCTTCGGTGACTTCGGCGGTGAGGTTTTCGCCCGGCTGAAGTTTCAGCACATCCGCGAGCCCCCGCGAGATCACGACGCCCTGCGCGGGCAAGGCGATCGGCTCCAGATCGGGCCGCAGCGCGCGGTTGAGCTGCGCATCCTCGGACAGGCCGGTCAGTTCGCCGCGATGGGTGATGACGCCGTTGCGGAAGAGGACCGGCACATAGCGCGTCGGCTCGGCCTCCAGCACGCCGGGCAGGTGCGCAATCTCATGCGTCACATCGCGCGAGACGGGGTGGATGAAGCTCACCGTCGCATCCGAGCGGTCGGCAAAGCCGAAGGTGACATCCATCGTGTGATCGAAGCCCGAATAGATCATCAGCATCGCCATGTTCAGCGCGAGCCCCGCGGCCACGCCCGCGACGGTGCCGAGGCTGCGCACCGGTTGCCGCGTGATCTGGCGCAGGATCATCCGTCCCGGCTGGTCGAAGAAACTCGTGACGATCGCGAGGAAGCCGACGCGGCCATGGGTGAAATCCGGCGGGGCAGGCGGGCGCATCGCCTCGGCGGGCGTCAGGCGGAACACCGTGCGCAGCGCAATCGCCGCACCGAGCGCGGCGGCGATCAGCGAGAAGGCGAGCCCCCCGGCGAAGGGACCGGGATGCATCGAGAAGACGAGATAGGGGAATTTGTAGAATTCCATGTAGAGCCCGGTGATCGAGCGCCCGAGCATCACGCCCAGTGCCGATCCGAGCAGCGCGCCGGCGAAGGCGATCATCAGTGCCATTTCGAGGTAGTGCCCGGCGATCTCCGCGCCGCTATGGCCGAAGGCTTTCATCAACCCGATCTCGCGCCGCTCGGCCTGCACGATCCGGGTGATCGTGACGTTGAGCAGGAAGGCCGCAACGGCGAGGAAGATCGGCGGCAGAAACACCCGCGACTGGCGCAGGCCTTTGAGTTCTTCCTCGATGAAGCGCGCCGAGGTCTGCTGGTCCTGCACATAGCCCGCGCCGCCGCCATAGGGCGCCATCAGCCGGTCGAGATCGGCGAGCACCGCCTTGCGGGGCCGCTCGCGCGTGGTGAGCGCCAGCACCTCGTTGAACGCGCCGTCGAGATCGAGCACGGCGGCAGCGGCCTTGCGCTCCATCCAGATCACGGCGAAGCGGCCATCGGTCGGGAAGAATTCGCCCGGCGCGGGCATGAACAGAAACTCCGGCGCGCGGGCGAAACCGACGACCTGCAGTTTTTGGTGGCGGCCTTCGACCGTGACGCCGAGCGTGTCGCCAAGCGCGATCCCGCGGGCGGCTGCGAATGTGTCGAGCAGCACGACCTCGTCGCTGCGCCCGGCGATGGGCTTGCGTCCCGCCGTCATTAGGATGCCGTTGAGCCCCGCCGGGCCGGGCAGCGACAGGATGCGCGCCTGCACCGGCTCGCCGCCATCCGCATCGATCCGACCGAAGCCGCTGATCCGGCCTTCGGCGGCCAGCACGCCGGGAATGGCGTTGACCTGTTCCATCATCGAGCTGGGCGCGCGGGTGAGCGGCTCGAAAACCTGCGCCAGCCGGTGCCGCTCGAAATAGGCGTCGCGGGTGACGGTGAGCGTATCGGTCAGCCCCGCCATCATCACCTGCACCATCACGCCCAGAGCGACGACCGCCGAGATCGCGAGCGCCTGCGCCCGGATGCGCCAGAGGTCGCGGAACAGCTTGCGATGGAGGACGGTCAGGACCATCGGCTCACCATTCGATCTCGGCAGGATCGGCGCGGGTCTCGTTGACGATCGTCTCGCGCAGCTGGCCATCGGTGAAATGCAGCACGCGATGCGCCATCGCCGCCGTCGCCGCCGCATGGGTGACGATCAGCACGGTCGTGCCCAGCTCGCGGTTCACATCGTTGAGCACCTGCAGCACGCGCCGCCCCGTCGTGCTGTCGAGCGCCCCGGTCGGCTCGTCGCAAAACAGCACCGCCGGGCGCTTCGCGATGGCGCGCGCGATGGCGACGCGCTGCTGCTCGCCGCCCGACATCTGCGCCGGGAAGTGGTCGAGCCGTTCCTCCAGCCCCACCAGCCGCAGCGCCTCGCCCGCATCCATCGGGTCATGCGAAATCTCGGTCACCAGATCGACATTCTCGCGCGCGGTGAGGCTGGGCATCAGGTTGTAGAACTGGAAGACGAAGCCGACATGGCTGCGCCGATATTGCGTCAGCGCGCGGTCGGACATTTCGGTCAGGTTCTGATCGCCGAACCACGCCTGACCCGAGCTTGGCCTGTCGAGCCCGCCGATGATGTTGAGGAAGGTGGATTTGCCGCTGCCCGAGGGGCCCAGCAGCACGACGACCTCGCTGCGCGGAATTTCGAGCGTCACCTCTCGGAGCGCGTGAACCGCGGCAGGACCTTCGCCGTAGGTCTTCGACAATGCTTCGGTGCGAAAGGCAGGCTGCACGCTCGGCCTCTTGAGATAGATCGGGCGCGTCGCCCAATCCGGATCAGATCACAGCTTCGTCAGGCAGTCAAAATTTGTCGGCTCTGGCGGAGAGTTGAGCGCTTCAGCGTGACGCCGGCGCATCGAGGCGCAGGGGCGCGTTACGTGCTGAGGCTGTGGAAGAAGAGGTCGATTTCCAGCGCCAGTCCGAACTCGAATTGAGTCAGTTCGGGATGGGTCCATTCGTGCTGTTCGAGATGGTCGAGGAAGTCGTGCCGTTTGCGCTCGTCGCTCGCATCCAGCGACAGGGTCTCGGCGGCGCGCAGCAGGTCGATCCGCTTATGGACCTCGCGCATGGCGGAGAAGGCTTCCATCATAACCGGCATCAGGCGCGGCTCGCTCTGCCAGGTTTGCCCGCCGAAGACCTCCTGGACGACACGGTTGCCCGAGCCGAGGCAGTCATAGGCGACGCAGCCCGCCATGCCTTCCTGCGTCAGCTTGTCGTGGATCGAGCAATCGTGCCCACAGAGGTGCCGACAGGGCTCGCCGGGGTTCTTGCTGAAGGCGAAATCCTTGCCCTTGTCGAACGCCAGCACCAGGCAGCACAGGGCTGCGCATTGCGAACAGTCGGTCTTGAGACGATCGGTCTGGGACATTCTGGCCTTCGCTTAACGGGACCTCGCTTGGGAGGTCGTCGGGCCGTGATATCCCGCAAAACGGCTCTCGAATGCAAGGGCTGCGCGGGAGGCGCGCGCGGGTCCCCCGGCAGCGGAGGAGGCCTCGCTGCCGGGGGCATTCCAACTCAAAGGGCTTCAATCGCCTTTGCCAGCATGTCGCGCACTTCGCCCGCGACCGATTTCAGCTGCGGATTGTCGATCGCCGTCATCGAGGCCTCCGGATCGATCGCGCAGACGAGGATGTCCGAACCATCCTGCCGCAGAATGACGTTGCAGGGCAGCATCGCGCCGACATTCGGCTCCAGCTGGATCGCCTGATGCGCCATCTTCGGATTGCAGGCGCCGAGGATCAGGTAGCCGGGCATGTCCTCGTCGAGCTTCTTCTTCATCGTGCCCTGCACGTCGATCTCGGTGAGCACGCCGAAGCCTTGTTCCTTGAGGGCCTCGCGGGTCCGGGTGTCGGCCTCTTCCAGCGTGGTGTTGGTGAGGCGTTTATCGATGGTGTAGCTCATGGTGTTGGCTCCTTGAGTTGAAAGCGGTTCAGGTTTCGACCGGGTAGTCCTGCGCGGACCATGCGCCGAAGCTGCCCGGCACGGCGGAGACGTTCTTGAACCCGGCGCGGTGCAGCAGGCTCGCGGCGACGCTGGCACGGTAGCCGCCCTGACAATAGACCGCATAGTCGGTCGATCGGTCGAGTTGGTCCATCTCGTCTTCGAGCGTGCCGAGGAAGTGGTGGATGGCGCCGGGGATATGGCCGCCGTCCCACTCCTCATTCTTGCGCACGTCGAGCGGGGTCAGATCGCTGCCCTTCAGCGCCTGCACCGTGACCTGCGGGATATGCGCAAGCGGTCGCCCGGAGGTGCGCCACGCGGCGATGCCGCCGTTCAGGTAGCCCGCGAATTTCGTGAAACCCACGCGCCAGAGACGCAGCACGGCCTCGTCGATGTCGGCAGCTTTTTCACTCACTAAGGCAATGGGTTTGTCGGGATCGAGTATCCAGCCCGCCCAGACCGACAGGATCGGCTGCAGCCCGATATTGAGCGACCCTTCGATAAAGCCGCCGCCGAAGGCGAGCATGTCGCGGAGATCGACGAGCTGCACGTCATTCTTGGCGATGAGCGCCTCGAACTCCTCCGGCGTCTTGCCGATGCAGCGCGGCAATCCGTGCATCACCTCGGGGCCCGCCGCATTGACCTTCTTGAGGCGCGGGTAATGCGTGGGCACCGGCGGGGCGTCCTTCGTCATCTCGTCCTTGAAGGCCTGCAGATCGGTGATCTGGACATATTTATTATGGGCTTTCTCATAGGCGATGCTCGTAGACATCCGGTCGCCGATATTCGGCCCGCAGGCCGAGCCCGCGCCGTGGCAGGGGTAGACCAGAACGCCATCGGGCAGCTGCATGTAGAATTCCTGCGTCGTGCGGAAGAGCGCCTCGGTCAGTTCCTCGGTCTTGTCGTCGCCCAAGAGGTCGGGCCGACCGACCGAATCCACGAAGAAGGAATCGCCGCTGAGCACGCCCCACGGGTCGTCATTCTCCTTCTCGTAGAGCAGGAAGGAGACGTGTTCGGGCGTGTGCCCCGGCGTGTGCCGCGTTTCGAGCGTGAGCTGGCCGAAGGTGAACGTGTCGCCATCGCGGATGCCCTCATGTGCGAAGTCATATTCGGCGCCGCCCTCGACGCTGACGCAAAGCCTGGGCGTGCCATCCAGCCGGTCCACCAATTCGCGCGCGCCCGACAGGAAGTCGGCGTGGATATGGGTCTCAAACACATGGGTGATCGTCAGGCCGAGCGCCTTGGCGCGCTCGATATAGATATCGCAATCCGGGCGGGGGTCGACGACGGCGGCGGTGCCGCTGCCGGTGTCGCCCAAGAGGTAGGAACACTGGGCGATCCCTTCCGCAAGGATCTGTTCAAAACGCATGGTCATGTCATTTGCCTCCGAATTTCCGTCAGCTCGGGATTGCCGGAGAAATGCGTCGCGATCGATTCATGTTCCAAAACTTGAATATGTGGGCAGGACATCGCTCATAAACGATGCGTGAGGATGATGCCCGTTTCAGGTGTTCAGGAGAGACGCGTCCCGGGAACGCCAGCGCGGGCGTCGGGCAGGATCAGGGTTACACGCAGCCCGGTCTCGGCATTCGCGATGCTCAGCGTACCGCCGACGGCCTGCGCGATCTCGGCGCTGATCGACAGTCCCAAACCATGACCGCTTTCATCGGCGCGCGCGCCGCGTTTCTGAAGATGCTCGATGCGGTCCGCCGAGATGCCGGGGCCGTCGTCCTGCACGTCGATGGCGATCATTTCCGCGCGTCGGCTTGCGCGGATCGTGACCTGCGACGTGGCGTGGCGGCTGGCATTCTCGATCAGCGCGCCCAAGGCTTCGGCAAGATCACTGGCGTCGAGCGTCACCTGCAGATCCTCGGGCACGGCGATGTTCCATTCCACCGCGCTGCCCGTGGGGGTGCGCCGGATCACCGAGACAATCTGCTGCACGACAGGGGCCACCGTGGCCTTGTCTTTCACGACGCGTCCCGCGAGGCGCGACCGCGTCAGTTCGCGATCGACATGGCGGCGCATCGCTTCGGCGATCTCCTCGATGGCGGCGGCAGGCTCGGTCTGGCCGGTCTGGCGCAGCCGGTCGGCCTCGCCCATCAGCGCCTGCAGCGGGGTCTTGAACCCGTGCGCGAGATCGGCGGCGCGGTGGCGCGCGCGGTCCAGCTCGGCCTCGCGGGCGTCGATCAGCGCGTCGACCTCATTGGCGAGGGGCTGCACCTCTTTCGGGAAATCGCTGCCGAGGCGGCGCTGTTCGCCCGAGCGCACGGCGAGCACGCGCCGCCCGACTTCCGACAGGGGGCGCAGGCCGAAGAACAGTTGAACCCATCCGGCGACGATCAGGGCAGCGGCGAGGATCGCATTATAGGGCAGCAGTTCCTTGAGAAAATCGCTGCGCGCCTGATCCAGATCGGTCGTCGTCAGCGCGACCGCCGCGCGCACTCGGCCCTCGCCCAGCGAGGGCGGCAGGGTCACGCTGCGCTCCAGCGTCAGAAGGGTGTCGCCTGTCTGGTCGGGAAGACGATGCACGTGGATATGTCCGTCGGGCAGCTCATCGGGCGGTAGCGGCAGCGCGTAATCCCAAAGCGAGCGCGACCGCAGCAGCGTGTCGCCGAGGTCGATCTGCCAATAAAGCCCGCTCAGAGGCTGGTCGAACCGCGGATCGGCGGGCGGCGTCTGCAGCGCCAGCCTCCCGTCGGCATCGCGTCCGAGCGCCGCCACGACCTGATCGAGCTGCACCGACAGTTCGGCCTCGGCCCGGCGCTGAACGTGGGCGGCAAACAGTGCCGTCAGCGCGGCGGAGGCAATCGCCAGCGCCAGCACCACCGCGAGCGCGCCGCCGAGCGCGAGCCGGAGGCGCAGCGACAACCGCATCACGCGCCGCCGCCTTCGAGGAAATAGCCAAAGCCGCGCCGCGTGCCGATCACGCCGGGGCCCAGCTTACGGCGCAGCCGCGCCACGAGCGCCTCCAGCGCATTGGCCTCGCGCGAGTCGTCATCGCCGTAGAGATGTTCGAGCAGTTCGGTCGGCGGCACGACGCGGTCGCGATGCAGCATCAGGTAGGAGAGCAGCCGGAATTCCAGCGCCGTCGCCGCTATCGGCACGCCGCGGATCGACACGCTCATCCGGTTCGCGTCGAGCGTCAAATCGCCCACACTCTGGTTCGCC
Source organism: Thioclava sp. F36-6 (assembly GCF_002020305.1). NCBI lineage: Bacteria > Pseudomonadati > Pseudomonadota > Alphaproteobacteria > Rhodobacterales > Paracoccaceae > Thioclava > Thioclava sp. F36-6. Next base: position 430,577 of record NZ_MPZX01000004.1, read on the forward strand.
GAGGCCCGCCCCGCCGAGCGCCGGATCAGGGCGCGCGCACGGGCGACCAGCTCTTCCATGCGGAACGGTTTGGGCAGGTAGTCATCCGCGCCCGCGTCGATGCCTTCGACCCGCTCGGTCCAGGCGCCGCGCGCGGTCAGCACCAGCACCGGCATCTCGCGATCATTGGCGCGCCATTTCTTGAGGATGCTCAGCCCGTCCATCTTCGGCAGGCCCAGATCGAGAATGACGAGGTCGTAATCTTCGGTATCGCCCAGAAACCACGCATCGAGCCCGTCCGCGCAGGTCTCGACGAGAAATCCCGCCGCCTCGAGCGCAGCCTTGAGATCCGCCGCGATCCTCTGGTCGTCCTCGACCGCCAATACGCGCATTACTTGTCCTCGTCGCGCTCGCTGTCTTCGGGACCACCAATCGGCAAACCGGTCGCCGCGTCAACCTCAAGCTCGATGATCCGGCCTTCCGGGGTGATCAGCTTGAGTTCGTAGACATAGTGACCGTCATCCGATTCGAGATCCAGCTTGATGACGCGGCCGCCGAAACGGTTGCGCACACCGCCGAGGATTTTCGACAGCGGCAGAATCTCTTCGCGCTCGACCGCGCTGCGCGCCCGGTCGTGATCCGAGCCGCCTCGGCCCGAGCCGCCGCCGCCGCCCGCGCGATCGGCGAGGGCGGGCGTGGCCATGGCCAGCGAAAGAAGGAGGAGGGTCGTGAGCGTTTTCATGCGGCTTTCCTAGCGCAAACAAGCTGACAGAACGCTGACAAAGCCCGTCAGTACGGCGTCAGAGTGAATCTGCCAATGTCGTCTCATCCGGGCAACTCGCCCCTATCCGATCACAGGAGTTAAAGATGAAACGCACTCTTCTCTTCACCGCCGCCCTCGGTGCCGCTGTCGGCGCATTCAGCCTCGGTGCCGCACAGGCGCAGGGTCCTGGTGGCAATGGGAATGGCGGCGGCGGGCAGTCGGGCGGTCAGGTCATGCTGCCGCAGAAGAATGCCACGCAGACCAAGTCCCAGAACCGCGAGACCTACGAATACCGGAACGAATATCGCAACTCGTATCGCAATGGCGAGTCCGAGGGCGAATATGGCATGCCGTCGAACTACCGCGAGGAAGTTCGCAACATGAATCAGGCGCGCGAGCAGTGGAAGAAGATGGACGAGGTCGCCAGCGACCTGCGTGCCGAGGGCTACCAGATCAGCAAGATGGAGATGGAGCGCTACAGCTACGAAGCCAAGGTTCGCGATCGCGACGGTCGTCGGCTTGAGCTGAAGCTCGACCCGGTGTCGGGCGAGATCATCGGCTCCGAGCTGGACTGATGAGCGAAGGAGCGGCCAGGCGGGTCTGAGGCCCTTTCGTCCGCTTCGGATACTGCGGGCTGGTGGCGAGATTCGCCACCGCCCACCTGACACTCGATTTGAGTGTCCTACATTTGGGAGGCGTGCACCTCGCGGGCCACTCCCATCCCGAACACCTCGCGAGAGCCATGGTCACCGGCCGCAAACACGCCTGACCTGAGCCGCGGGGTATCGAGCGAGCTTTGTTGTGCCGTCCCCACACCCCTCACAAAGCTCGCTCGATTATTCTCCAAAGCTCCGAAATAGTGAATATCCGAGCGCCGCTATCTGCTGGCCCGCCGCTCGGGCCTGCCCGCACCGTGGACATGGACGCAGTTGCGGGGCCCCTCCGGTTGACCCGGACTGGACTTTTGTGTCAGGCACGCGACCTTTCATGAGGACCCTCGGCGCACGTGCCGGGCCCAGCCGAAGGAAGGACATATGGCACTTACCCTGCGCCGCAACCGCGACCGCGATCTGGCACCCTTGGCAGCAATGCTTTCGGACGCCGAAATCCCGCTGCTCAATCCCAATGCGAAAGTCCCGTTCGACGAGATGGAATGGCATCAGAAGTGGCTCGGAGACCGCGAGGATGTTTCCTTCTACCTGCAGGATGCCGCGGGGCGAGACGTGGGTTTCTTCGCGCTGCGTGAGGGTGTCGGGCCGGAAGTGCGGCACCTGACCTATGTCTATCTCGTCGAAGAGGCACGCGGTGGCGCCGCTGCGGAGCTGACGAGCCATGTGGAGCAGGCGGCGCGCGACCTCGGGGCGCTGACCCTGACCTTGAAGGTGGAAGTCGACAACGCGCCAGCCCACAACGCCTATCTCTCGGCTGGTTATGAGGAGCTGTCGCGGCGTCAGGGCATGGCCACGATGCGGCTGGATCTGGAGGAGCGGCCCGCCGAGTGAGCGCGCCCTCCGGTCGCAGTTTTGGGCCGCGGTCGTGAAGGTCGCCTTCGTCTCCCGCGATGCGCCCTGCAGCGGCGGCGCTTGCGACCGCTTTCTGCGAGGGCGTTCGCGTGTCGCGAAATTCGTGCTATTCGGAGCGCTACCTGATCGCCCCGAGGGTTTTCCGAAATGGACAAGCTTTCCGTCATGCAAGCCTTCCGCCGCATTGTCGAGCGCGGCAGTTTCGCGCGCGCGGCGGAGGATCTCGGGGTGTCGCCCGCGCTTTTGAGCCGCGAGATCAAGCTGCTGGAAGAAAGCCTCGGGAGCTCACTGCTGACACGCACGACGCGCTCGATGTCTCTGACCGATGCCGGGCGTGTCTACTACGACGAGGCGAGCGGCATCCTCGACGCGGTGACCTCGGTCGAGACGCGTATCCGCGACGGGGCCGGGGCTGTGCGCGGGCATCTGAAAGTGAACGCCTCGAGCTCTTTCGGGCAGACGGTAATCTCCCCGATCCTGCCGGAGTTTCTGGAGGCGCATCCCGATCTGCGGCTGTCGCTCTCGCTCGATGACCGAGTGGTCGACATGGTGGAGGGCGGGTTCGATGTCTCGATCCGCATCCGACCGGCGATGCCGGACTCGGCTCTGGTCGCGCGCAAGATCGGCACGATGCGGCAGCGCATCTTCGCTTCGCCTGCCTATCTCGCGCAGGCTGGCAGTCCCGAGCGACCGGAGGACATCGCGGGGCACAGGGTCACCGGCTTCCTGCTGGCCGACCATCTGACGAAATGGGCGCTGCACGGGCCGGAGGGCGCGATCAGCCTCGATCTCGATCCCGCCATTCGCGTGGGCAACAGCCTCGTGCTACGGGATCTGCTGATCGCGGGGCAAGGCATCGGCACCTTACCGGATTTCGTCTCGAACGAGCCAGAGAGGCGCGGCGATCTGGTGCGCGTCCTGCCCGAGTGGGAACTGCCCGCGCCGGAGATTTTCGCCGTGACCGCCTCGCGGCTGGGCATGGATGCGAAAGTGACGGCGTTTCTCGATCACCTGCGGGCGGCGATGGCGCCCTGACATTCTTCAACCGGCGTAAAGAGTGATTTGCGCGTCGGCCGCTTATTCCGGCGCGGCTGATCCGCGATCTTCTCAGGCAATGAAACCCATGCCCTGAGAGGATCAAATGACCCGCGTTCTCGTTCTCTATTACTCCAGCTACGGCCATGTCCGTGCGCTCGCCCAAGCCGAGGCGGAGGGCGCACGCAGCGTGCCCGGCACGCATGTCGATCTGCGCCGCGTTCCCGAAACCCTGCCTGACGACATCCGGCAGAAGGCTGGCTTCGCCGCAGACGATACGCCCGTCGCCAGCCCCGCCGATCTCGAAGCCTATGATGCGATCATCTTCGGCACGCCCACGCTGTTCGGGATGATGGCCGGGCAGATGAAGTCCTTCCTCGATCAGGCGGGCGGACTCTGGGCGCGCAATGCGCTGGTCGGCAAGGTTGCCGCCGTGTTCACCTCGACCGGCTCGCAGCATGGCGGGCACGAGGCGACGCTGCTTTCCACGCAGATCCCGCTGCAGCATTTCGGGATGCTCATCGCCGGGATGCCCTACACTTTCGCCGATCAGACGAGGGCGGACGGAATCGTCGGCGGTGCGCCCTACGGCGCTGGCACGATCGCCGGAGCGGACGGATCACGGACACCGACCGAAACCGATCTCGCGGGTGCACGGTTTCAGGGCGCTCATGTCGCACGAATCGCGGCGCGGCTGGCAGGGGCCGCTCTGAACGAGGAGGCCGCATGATGCCCAAGCTCACCATCGATTTCTTTCACGACGTGGTCTGCTGCTGGTGTTTCAATATCTCGTCGCGGATGCGCAGCCTCGCCGCCGAGTTCGATCTCGACATCCGGCATCGCACATTCGTCCTGCAGGCAGATCGCGCCGAAATGGCCGCGCGCTGGGGCTCACCCGAATCCGCCCGCGAGACCATCCTCGGGCATTGGACGGTCTGTAGAGAGGTCAGCGATCGGCCAGAGCTTGTCGATATCGAGGCCATGCGGGCCGCTGATTTCGACTATCCGCACGGGATGACCGCCGCGCTCGGATGCAAGGCCGCAGAGGCGCTGGGCGGGCAGGACGCCCATTGGGAGATGTTCGACCGGCTGCAGCGCGCGCATCTCACCGAGGCCCGGAACATCGCCGATCCGGTTATCGTGCGCGATGTCGCGCGAAGCCTCGGGTTCGAGGCAGCGGCCTTCGCAGAGGCGTTCGACGATCCGGCCACGGCGGAGGCCGTCGAAGCCGATCGTCAACGCGCCCGCGCGCTTCAGGTCCGCTCCATTCCTGCGCTGATCGTCCGGGAAACGGGCGCGCGGCTCGTGAACGGGACGCGCGACGACCTCGCGGCACAGCTGCGCAGTTCCCTGAAACTCGTCGCCTGAGGAATGCCCCTGATGAAGATCCGTTTGTTCTTCCGTGGTCTCCGGCTTCGGCGCTTCCACCCGCGACGCGTGCCGCGCGATCTCTCGCCCTATCTGATGCGCGATATCGGGCTCGAGCCTTGGCCCGAGCGCCCCTGTCTCTCGCCGCGCCACTTCCGCTGAGCGACCCGACCGAAGGCGCCAAAATGACCTATCCATCTCCGACCCTCTACATGCTGTGCGGCAAGATCGCCTCTGGCAAATCCACTCTGGCGGCACGCTTGGTGCGTGCGCCCGGAACGGTACTCATCGCCGAGGACGAGTGGCTCCATGTGCTTTTCGCCGATGCGTTGCGGTCACCGTCCGATTACGTCGACTATTCTTCGAGGCTCCGGCGGGTCGTCGCGCCGCATGTCGTGAAACTGCTGAATGCGGGGCTTTCGGTGGTCCTCGATTTCCCGGCGAATACCGTCACGCAACGGGACTGGCTACGCGGTATCCTCGACCAGACCGATGCGGCGCATCAGCTTCATGTGCTCGACGTGTCCGATGCTATGTGCCTGGCGCGGTTGCAGGCGCGCAATCATCGCGGGGATCACCCGTTCGAGGTTTCCGAAACCCAGTTTCGTCAGTTCACCCGCCATTTCGTCGAACCCACGCCGGAGGAGGGTTTCCATGAGGTGAGGCATTCGGAAGGGCCCTGACGCCGCCCGCCGATACCGTTCCAAGGCCCCGTCTTCTCTCTCTCGCTTGCCCCTGAATACGAGTCACCCGATGTCACGCACTACCGATATTTTCCTCACGGCGCTCGCCCCGGCTATCTGGGGGAGCACCTATCTCGTCACCACCGAGGCGCTGCCCGCTGGGTACCCCATTACGCTTGCGGCCTTGCGCGCCTTGCCTGCGGGGCTGTTGCTGGTCGCGCTCACGCGGTCGCTGCCGCCGCGTGCATGGCTTGGTCGCACTTTCCTCCTTGGAGGCCTGAACTTCGCCCTGTTCTGGAGCCTTCTCTTCGTGGCGGCCTATCGCCTGCCCGGCGGGGTCGCGGCGACGCTCGGCTCGTTTCAGGCGATGATGGTCATCCTCATGGCGCGCGGCTGGCTTGGCACGCCGGTGCGCGCCGGTGCGTTGATCGCTGCGGCGACAGGCGTGCTGGGCGTCGCGCTTCTGCTGCTGGGGCCCGAGGCCGCGCTCGATCCTGTCGGTGTCATCGCCGGTATTGGCGGGGCCGCGTCGATGGCGGCGGGCACCGTGCTCAGCCGCAAATGGCAGCCACCTGTCTCGGCGCTGAGTTTCACCGGCTGGCAACTGACGGCGGGCGGGTTGATTTTGGTGCCAGTGGCCTTGATCGTCGAACCGTCCCTGCCGCCGCTGACCGCGCTGAACCTGTCAGGTCTGATCTGGCTTGGCCTGATCGGGGCGGGCGCGACCTATGCGATCTGGTTCCGAGGCATCGCCCGTCTCGAGCCCGGCGCGGTCTCGATGCTGGGGATGATGAGCCCGGTCACGGCGGTCTCCCTCGGCTGGCTCTGGCTGGGGCAGGGCCTGTCGTTGCTCCAGATGAGCGGCGCGGCTATCGTTCTGATCTCGGTCTGGGCAGGGCAGCGCGCGAACCGTCCGCGCGTTGCCAATAGCTTCCGCCCGTCGCACGTGGCGCAATCGAGAGCGGCGTGAGCGTCAATCAACGGAGGAGCTTCCGCGTGGCCCAACTTTCCCTGACCGACGACCTGATCCGAAAGTCGCGCCTCGCCGGGCTGCTTTACCTCATCATCATCGTCATGGGGCTCGGCGCGGAGCTTGGCCTGCGCGCTCCGCTGATCGACCTTTCAGATGCCGCGGGCACGGCCGCAGCGATACTGGCGGCACCGGGCCAGTTCCGGCTGGCGATCATCGCCGATCTGGTGATGGCGCTGAGCGATGCGGGCCTTGCCGTCTTGCTTTATCTGATTTTCCGCAACGTCGCTCCGGGTCTTGCCCTATCGGCTATGGTGTTTCGGCTGATTCAGGCCGTCCTCATCGCGGCAAATCTGATGGCCTTGCAGACGGCCTGGCTGCTTCTGTCAAACGCACATGATCTGGCCGACGCCCAGTCGCTGGCGCTGATCTTTCTCGACCTGCATGGCCATGGCTACGATCTCGGGCTGGTCTTCTTCGGTGTGAACAGTCTGATGATGGGCGTTCTGGTCTGGCGCTCGGGCCTCTTCGCGAAAGCTTTCGGGGTGGGGCTCGCGCTGGCCGGTCTGGTCTATCTGATTGGCAGCGGGATCCGGTTTCTCGCCCCCGACCTCTCGGCGGCTTTCGCCCCGGCATACGGGCTGACGATCCTCGCAGAGACTGCGTTCTGCATCAGGCTGCTTTTGCCGCCGCGCCGACACGGGTGGAGCGTGAGCTGACCATGGTTTGACCCTGCGACTGCCGGTTGTCCGAGGCCGAAGCGGCCCGGATCGGATCCGGGCCACTTCGGCGATGCATCATCAGGACCAGGGGGTCACGAGGTATTTCTCTCCGGTCTTCATCTTCCGGTAGTCGGTCACGGCTTCCTTCGTCAGCATCTCGTTGAGATTGACGCGCGTCTTGTAATGGCTGGCGAAGGTGGTCGTGAGATTGTCACGCACGCGCTTGCGCATGCGGCCAACGGTCTCTTGCCCCGCCGCTTGCAGGAACGGGAACAGCAGCCAGCCCGAGAGCGTCCAGCCGAAGCCGTAGCTCGGGGAAAGCGTCGTCGGGCCGGTGTCGAGCCGACCGTAGATGAACATCCGCTTGGGCTGGTTCGAGCCGTAGCGCGAGTATTCCGTCATCCGGCTTACTGCGACCTGCTCCATCGCCTTGAACGCGTTGTCGACCGCGTGGCCGCCGCCGATCGGATCGAAGCCGTAGAACGCGCCGGTGTCGTCGATCGCGGCGCTGAGTTTTTGCATGAAGTCATCCTGCGACGAGTTCACGACATGGGTGGAGCCGATCTTCTGGAGCAGATCGACCTGATCGTCCTTGCGCACGATATTGACGAGGCCGAGCCCGTCCTCCTGACAGATACGGGTCAGCATCTGGCCAAGGTTCGACGCCCCGACCGTGTGCAGGATCGCGTCCTGCTTATCCATCTTGGCGTTCTCGGCGAACCCCAGCGCGGTCATCGGATTGACGAAGGCGCTCGCGCCCTCCTCGGAGGAGTGATCGCCCAGCGGCAGGCACATCTGCGCGTCGGCGGTGCAATATTGGCTGTAGGCGTTGCCCGGCACGCAGGACACGCGTTGCCCCATCAGCGCCTTGGCCGCGTCGCTGTCACCGGTCGCGACCACGGTGCCCGCGCCCTCGTTCCCGGCGGGTAGCTTAAGGCCGTGCCGCGCTTTCGAACCCGCGTTGAACGGCTCGGGCATCTTGGCCACGAATTTGCCGGGGGAATATTCCGCGTTCTCCATATCCGCCGCGCCGACGAGGATGGCGAGGTCCGACGGATTGATCGGAGCCGCTTCCATCTTCACGAGGACCTGATTGCCGGTCGGATCGGGGAAGTCCACGTCCTCGATCGCGACGGTGAGCGTACCGTCTGCCTCCAGCGTCGTGAACAGTTGCTTGCCAGTGGTCGCCATGTCGATCTCCAGATTTGAATGTCGTCGGGAATAGGTTGGTTCACGCCCGGGGGTTTCCGAGGGCGCGCTTGCATTGCCAGATAGAGCGCCCTGCGTTCGAGGCGACCGCAAAGCGTGCAGCGAAAAGGCGCGCGGCTACGTTCCGCTGCGTCTTTTCCGGGGTCTTCAAATGCTTGGCCCCGGGTGAGAGCGACAAGACCGGGCTAGGGACAAGTTTTCGTGGTCAGCAGTGACCGTTTCGCGGGCCGAAAGACGCCGCGTTACCGACGCGGGCGCTGGAACTCCTCGACTGCGGTGCAAGTTGCCCTGGTGAAATCGAAGGAGTTCTCATGTCCACGATCACCACCACCAACCCTGCGACGGGCGAGACGATCCAGACCTATCCGCTGATGTCCGAGCAGGAGGCCGTCGAGAAACTCGAGGCCGCGCAGTCCGCTTTTCTGGAGTGGCGTAAGCTGTCCCATTCCGAACGCGCGCCCTACCTGACCAAGATCGCCGCGACGCTCCGCGAGAATGCGGAAGAGCTGGCCGAGCTCATGACGCGCGAGACCGGAAAGCTGTTGAAGGACGGCAAGGCCGAGGTCGAGATCTGCGCCGCGATCTTCGAATATACCGCGAAGAACGGGCCAGATGCGCTGGCCGACGAGGAACGCACCCATGGCGCGAAGGGATCGCGTGGTGTGGTCACTTATCAGCCGATTGGCGTGATCTACTCGATCCAGCCGTGGAACTTCCCGCTCTATCAGCCGGTGCGCGTATTGGCGGCGAACCTGATAGCGGGGAATGCCTGCGTGCTCAAACATGCGAGCATCTGCACCGGCTCCGGGCTGCGCCTGCGCGAGCTGTGCATCGAGGCTGGGCTGCCGGAGGATCTGTTCCAGGTCATCCTGATCGACCACGAGACCAGCGACAATCTGATCGAGCATCCGCTGGTGCGCGGTGTGACCCTGACCGGGAGCGATGGCGCGGGTCGGCATGTGGGCAGCGTGGCGTCGAAGGCGCTGAAGAAGACCGTGCTCGAGCTGGGCTCCAACGACGCCTATCTCGTGTTGGAAGATGCCGATATCGCAACGGCGGTGAAATTCTCGCTGATGGGGCGGCTGTATAACAACGGCGAAACCTGTGTGTCGGCGAAGCGCTTTGTCGTGGCGGACAAGGTTTATGACGCCTTTGTCGAGGCCTTTGTGGAGCAGATGAAAGGCGTGAAGATGGGCGATCCCACGAAAGACGACACCCAGCTTGGTCCGCTGTCCAGCGAGGATCAGTTCGAAACCGTGAAGGAGCAGGTGGAGCAGAGCCTCGCCAAGGGTGCAAAGGCTCTTTGCGGTGGCGAGGCCCCGGGCGGCACCGGCGCCTATTACCCCGCGACGGTGCTGGTCGACGTGGTCCCCGGCATGCCCGCCTATGATGACGAAATCTTCGGTCCCGTCGCTGCGGTGATCCGCGCCAAGGATGACGAGGATGCGATGCGCATCGCCAATGATAGCCGCTATGGCCTTGGCGGCGGGATCTTCAGCAAGGATGAAGACCGCGCCCTCAAACTCGCCCGCGATCACTTCGACACCGGGATGGTCCGGATCAACTCCTTCGGGACCGCCGATCCGAACATGCCCTTCGGCGGGGTCAAGGATTCCGGTTACGGACGCGAGCATGGCGGCTTCGGCATGAAGGAATTCGTCAACGCAAAAGCGGTGTTCCTGCCATGATCACGCTTCACGCTCTGCACTATTCCCGCGCGACCCGGGTGCTGTGGCTGCTCGCCGATCTTGGCGAGCCTTGCCACCGGGTCGATTATCAGCGCACCGAGAATTTTCGCGCGCCGGAGGCCCTGTCCCGGGTTCACCCCTTGGGCAAGTCTCCGGTGATCGAGGACGGCAATCGGATACTCGCGGAGTCCGCGACGATCCTTCGCTACCTCGTCGCGAAATACGGCGACGAGACCCACACACCGCCGCGGGGCACTCCGGAATTCTGGCAGCACGAGGAGCTCCTCGATTACGTCGAGAGCTCCTTCGCCGAGGTCGTGCTGCAAGCGATTTTGCCAGCCTTTCGCGACAAGCCGGTCCCCGCTCAGGCGCAGGCGGCGCTTGATGCCCATCTCAATTTCATCGCACGGGCGATCGGTACGGGGCCTCTGCTGTTCGGCGACAAGGCGATGCTGGCCGATATCCAGATGTCCTATGTCATTGCCTTGTTGGCGCGGTTCGACCTGCTCGCGGATCATCCGAAGGCCGCGGCCTATTGGGCGGCGCTGCGAGCGCAGCCGGGATACATCGCGGCGACGGAAGCCGCCGGCCCGATGGCGCCTCCCGGGTGAGAGCCGTCGCGGATTTCGCTCCGGTGACTCGGGCTTGAAAGGCCGGATCGATCTGGTCAACCCGCCGGCCCGAGCGCCCGCGGAATGCCTGCTTGCAGACCCTGATATTCTCGTAGAGGTCTTCTTTACCGCATCCATCGGGTTGCGGTGACGACTGGCGGAGCAGGAGACAGCTATGCAGCAATTGACAGCCTTTGGACCGGATTTCCCCTTTTCCTATGAGGACTGGATCAGTCATCCCGCGGGTCTCGGCACTATTCCCAAAGACATGCTTGGCGCGCCTGTCGCCATCATCGGCGCCGGAGCGGCCGGGGTGATCGCGGCCTACGAATTGATGAAGCTGGGACTGCGGCCCGTTGTCTACGAGTCCTCTCAGTTCGGCGGGCGGCTACGTTCGCAGAGTTTCGAAGGAACGAATGGGGTCGTGGCGGAGCTTGGCGGGATGCGCTTCCCCGTCTCCTCGCGTGGGTTCTACCACTATGTCGATCTCGTCGGATGCGAGAGCCGACCCTTTCCCAACCCGCTGACGCCCGCCGCCGGGTCGACCGTCATCGAGCTCGAAGGCCAACGGCATTTCGCCCGCAGCCTCGAGGACCTGCCCGAGCAATACCATCAGATTGCAGAGGCCTATGACGAAGCGCTGCGCAGTCAGGCGGCTTTTCCAGACCTGCAAGCCGCGGTGCGCGCCAAGGACATCGAGGCCATCAAGGCGATCTGGGATCCGCTCGTCCAAGACTGGGATGAGCGCACCTTCTACGATTTCGTGGCCCATTCGGATGCGTTCCAGAAGCTCGATTTCTCGCACCGGGAGATTTTCGGTCAGGTCGGCTTCGGAACCGGCGGCTGGGATTCGGACTTCCCGAACTCGATGCTGGAAATCCTGCGGGTGAACCTGCTCGGGCTCGACGACGATCAGCGCTACATCGTGGGCGGGGTGGAAACTGTCCTGCATCGCCTCTGGAACGCGGCGCCTGTCTGCGCGCATTGGCCGGAGGGTTCGACGCTCGCGAGCCTGCATGGCGGCGCGACGCGCAGCCGCGCCACCGCCCTGAGCCGCGAAGGCGAGATGATCCGGCTTCGGGACCAATGGGGCAACGAGGACGACTATGCGGCGGTGCTCGCGACCTGCCAGACGCACCTGCTGACGACGGCCATCGAGACCGAAGAGGATCTGTTCGATCAGAAGATGTGGATGGCGCTCGACCGGACCCGCTACATGCAGGCCGCGAAAACCTTCGTCATGACCGACCGGCCGTTCTGGAACGACATCGATCCGGAAACCGGCGAGCCGCTGATGTCGATGACGCTGACCGACCGGCTGACGCGCGGCACCTATTTCTTCGACAACGGACCCGACCGGCCCGGTGTGATCTGTCTCAGCTACGCTTGGATGAGCGACGCGCTCAAGGTGCTGCCGCTTAGTGCGGAGCGCCGGGTCGAACTGTCGCTGCAGGCGCTGGGCAAAATCTACCCCGGCATCGACATCGCCTCGCATATCCGCGGCCAGCCGATCTGCGTGAGCTGGGAGGCGGACGAAAACTTCCTCGGAGCCTTCAAGGGCGCGCTGCCGGGCCACTATCGCTACAACCACCGCATCTACGGCCACTTCATGCAGCAAGGCATGGCCGCGAGTCAGAAGGGCGTATTCCTCGCCGGTGATGGTGTGAGCTGGACCCCCGCCTGGGTCGAAGGCGCGGTGCAGACGTCGCTCAATGCGGTGTGGGGGATCATGACGCATCTCGGAGGACGCAGCCCCGTGGCAAACCCCGGCCCCGGCGACCTCTATCCCGAGCGCGGGCCGATCAGGCTGGCCGATTGACCCAAACGGCGCGCGCGGCAGGAATGTCATGCCGCGCGTGGGTCAGGTGTCCTGCCCTCAGGAGGAGGCCGCCCCAAGGGATGCATGCCGACCAATAGGCCCTGAGCCTAGTCTTGGCTCGGCGTCTTCATCGCTTTGATGGCTGTTCGATTCCGTACGTTTCGCTGGTGACTCGGGCGGTTTGGGGTGCTGCCCTTGGGGCAGGGTCCTCAGGAGGTTTCGCGAGGGCGGGTGATTTGCGCAAGATTCTTCCCTGGGCTGGTTTGGTGTGAATTGGGTGCATTTGCGGCGGTGTTGAAAGCGTAGCGATTTCAGTGTGTTGCGTTGTTCTTTCGAGAAAAGTGACAGTTTTTCGAAAAAGGCACTTGCGACTCCCGGGAGTGATCCGTAAATACCGCCTCACCGAAGCGGCACACACCGCAACGGGGCGCCGGAAGGGACAGCAACGCTGACACGAACGGCAACGAACACTACTGAGGTTTGAGGGCGGGCTGCGCTACAAAGTAAGCGCTTCCGGTTCTTTTTGGCCTCACG
>NZ_MPZX01000005.1:0-2500 GCF_002020305.1 Thioclava sp. F36-6
TTTGGTTGCGGGAGTAGGATTTGAACCTACGACCTTCAGGTTATGAGCCTGACGAGCTACCGGGCTGCTCCATCCCGCGTCCGTTGAGCGTTTGCCCTTTTTTGTCAGGTTATGAGCCTGACGAGGCGATCGCGTTAGACAAACTCTCGAGGAGAGTTTGTAGCGATTGCGGGGTGCTCGATCCCGCGTTTGTTTCCCGAGGGCTTTATGTTTTTGCGATCGGGATTTTGTTTGTCATCGTTGTTTGAGAGATGAAGTTTTATCGCTTCTTTCTAGGTTTGGCGGTGACCTACTCTCCCACGTCTTAAGACGCAGTACCATTGGCGCGACGGCACTTAACGGCCGGGTTCGGAATGGAGCCGGGTGTTTTGCTCGTGCTATGACCACCAAACCGAGGAAGAAGCGATGAAGTTCAAGTCGTACACTTTGTATTGTGCATGCTGTTTGATCGGATGCCAGAGGTCTGGCTTCTACCGGATCAAATCAAGCCAATCGGGCAATTAGTACTGGTCAACTGAACGCGTTGCCGCGCTTACATCTCCAGCCTATCGACGTGGTGGTCTTCCACGGCCCTCAAGGGATACCTAGTTTTGAAGGGGGCTTCCCGCTTAGATGCTTTCAGCGGTTATCCTGTCCGGACATAGCTACCCAGCACTACCGTTGGCACGATAACTGGTCCACCAGTGGTCCGTTCACCCCGGTCCTCTCGTACTAGGGGCAACTCTTCTCAAGTATCCTACACCCACGGCAGATAGGGACCGAACTGTCTCACGACGTTCTAAACCCAGCTCACGTACCTCTTTAAACGGCGAACAGCCGTACCCTTGGGACCTGCTCCAGCCCCAGGATGAGATGAGCCGACATCGAGGTGCCAAACGGTGCCGTCGATATGGACTCTTGGGCACCATCAGCCTGTTATCCCCAGAGTACCTTTTATCCGTTGAGCGATGGCCCTTCCACTCGGGACCACCGGATCACTATGGCCGACTTTCGTCTCTGCTCGACTTGTCAGTCTTGCAGTCAGGCTGGCTTCTGCCATTGCACTCAACGACCGATTTCCGACCGGTCTGAGCCAACCTTCGCGCGCCTCCGTTACACTTTGGGAGGCGACCGCCCCAGTCAAACTACCCACCACGCAGGGTCCCGGATCCCGATAAGGGACCGCGGTTAGACATCAAGCAGGCGAAGGGTGGTATCTCAAGGATGGCTCCACGAAGACTGGCGTCCCCGTTTCAAAGCCTACCACCTATCCTGCACATCACATGCCTGATGCCAGTGCGAAGCTATAGTAAAGGTTCATGGGGTCTTTCCGTCTAACCGCGGGTAGTGTGCATCTTGACACACAGTTCAATTTCGCTGAGTCCACGTTTGAGACAGCGGGGAGATCGTTACGCCATTCGTGCAGGTCGGAACTTACCCGACAAGGAATTTCGCTACCTTAGGACCGTTATAGTTACGGCCGCCGTTTACCGGGGCTTCAATTCGGAGCTTGCACTCCTCCTTTTAACCTTCCGGCACCGGGCAGGCGTCAGACTGTATACGTCGCCTTACGGCTTCGCACAGCCCTGTGTTTTAAGTAAACAGTCGCCACCCCCTAGTTTGTGCCCCCCACCCTCACTTGCGTGAGAATGGGGCCTCCTTCTCGCGAACTTACGGAGGCATTTTGCCGAGTTCCTTAAACGTGGTTCTCTCAAGCGCCTTGGTATTCTCTACCAGTCCACCTGTGTCGGTTTCGGGTACGGTCCGATAGTGGGGCTATTTCCAGGAACTGCTAAGCGGCCCACACAATCCGATAAGTGTGAACAACCCTCGCAATCCGTCACCACCACATGGCCCAGGAATATTAACCTGGTTCCCATCGACTACGCCTTTCGGCCTCGCCTTAGGGGCCGGCTTACCCTGCTCAGATTAGCTTTAAGCAGGAACCCTTGGACTTTCGGCGACAGGGTCTCTCACCCTGTTTGTCGCTACTCATGTCAACATTCTCACTTCTGATCACTCCACCGGATGCCTTACAGCCCGGCTTCACAGTCAGAACATTGCCTCCAATACTCCCGAAGGAGATAAGGAGGCAGCGTTCTATATCACAGAACGCTCCGCTACCACGCACATCACTGTGCATCCAAAGCTTCGGCTCATGGCTTGAGCCCCGTTACATCTTCGCCGCAAGACCTCTTAACTAGACCAGTGAGCTGTTACGCTATCTTTAAAGGATGGCTGCTTCTAAGCCAACCTCCTGGTTGTTTTGGAAGTCTCACATGCTTTCCCACTTAGCCATGAATTGGGGGCCTTAGCTGTTGGTCAGGGTTGTTTCCCTCTCCACGACGGACGTTAGCACCCGCCGTGTGTCTGCCGATCAGTTCTTCCCGGTATTCGGAGTTTGCTTAGACTCAGTAAGGCTGTGGGCCCCCATCATCCATGCAGTGCTCTACCCCCGGGAGAATACAATCGACGCGCTACCTAAATAGCTTTCGCGGAGAACCAGCTATCTCCAGATTTG